>JBIJCC010000006.1:0-189793 GCA_044344875.1 Nannocystaceae bacterium | reverse complement strand
TCCTCCACGTACTGCGCCACCAGCTGCTCGATCTGCTTCGTGAGTTCTTCGGGGCTCTTCGGCGTGCTCATGCCTCGGCATTCGCACGCCCGGCGCCGCGCCTCAAACCCCGGCCTGAACGGTTACTGCCGCGCAGGCACCCGCGGCCGGGCTGCGCCGCGGACCGCTGCGAGTGTCGTGGGGACCGCCGTCATGGGAGCGGGCTCAGTGGATCGCCGACCGGTGGGACCACGTCGCCGCTCCACGGCATCGACGCCCCATAGTCCCCGAGGTGGCGGAACGCGGTCATCCGCCAGCTCGCGCTCGTGCCGTCGATCTCGTCCTCGTCGACCACGAGCGCGATGACGTCGCCCACGATGATGATCCGCTCGCTCGACGGCACGTTGGCGAAGCCCGCGGCCGCGCTCGAGGCCCAGGTGTACCAAGCCTCGCCGGCGACGTGGACCGAATACAGCCAGAGGTCGGTGTCGGCGAAGAAGTCGGCCGGGTACTGGGGCCCTGGCACGTAGTTGTTCTTCGCCTGGCCGTCGGTGTCGAAGACGAAGCCGTACTGATGGTGGAACTCCGGATCGTCGAGGTCGATCGGCGCGGCGACGCGGCCGTAGAAGATCGCCGCCGTACCCACGATCGGCAGCGTCTCCGCCGTGCAGAGCACGGTGAGGCCGGTGCCCGCACCACAGGGCACGTCGCCGGGGAGATCGACCCCGAGGATGGACCCGCCGTGGATCCAGTCGACCTCCTCGGTGGCGTCGCTGCGCTTGACGCCGTCCGAGTGGAGGGTCTCGTTGCCGGCGGGCAGCGCTTGCCCGCCGGTGCAGACCGCGTCGGTCACATCCACGTCGAGCGCGCCACCGAGGAGCTCGGCGATGTGGTGGAGCTCGGGGTCGTCGCAACCGCCCGCGGGATCGGTGTCACCGGTGCTGCTGCCGTCGGTCTCGGTCGCTTGCGTGTCGGTGTCGGCGGGGTCGCCGTCGCACGCGGGCGGCGTCGGATCGCCGCTCACCGGCCGCGTCTTCGCAGCGCCGTCCCGGAGCTGCGCCTCGGACCACCCGCGCTGATACGCGAGGTCGTACGCGCGCTCGCGCAGCGTGGCCTCGGCGACGAGAGCGCCCATGAAGCTCCCGCCATCCTGCTGCGCGACCGTCTCCAGTCGCGCGAACTCGTCGGGGTCCGCGACGATCTCCCGCATCGAACGCGCGAGCGCGCTGGTGAACTCGCCGCCCTCGTCCTCCGGGTCATCGTCGCCGCCACCGAACAGGTTCAGGAGTCGATCGTCGAGGTCGCCGTACGACGACTGGTCGGCCCGCGCCGCAGAGAGCCCGAGATCGGCCACGCAGTCGAGGTCCTGCAGCATCGCCTCCGAGTGACAGGCGTCGACGATCACGATGATCTCGACGCCCGGGTCGAACTTCGCCAGCTGCTCGGCGAGCTCGGCGGAGTAGATCCCACCGGCCACGCCATGGCCGAGCACCCCGGTGAACTTCTCGGTCACCTCGCCGCCGTGGCCGGTGATGTAGACGACGAGGTTGTCGCCGGGTCCGAGCTCTTGCGCCTTCTGGGTGAACCAAGCGTCCAGCCCGGCCTCGCCGATCTCGCCCGCGCCGCTGCCGGTCGGGCTGCCGTGCGTGACGTCGAAGCCGAGCCCCTCGAGCGTCTGACCCATGTTCGCCGCGTCGAAATCGAAGTCCTCCTGGCCGCTCTGCCCGTCCTCGAAGCCGTTGAAGACCAGCGCCGTGCCGAAGCCCGGCGTACAGGCGCCGCCGAGGCTCGGCGCAGGGGAACCGAACGATCCCCGCCGGCTGGGCTCCGAGGCGTACACCCAGTTGTCGCTGTCCCAGTAGGCGTCCGCCCGGATCCACAGCGGCTGGCCGTCGAGGATCGGCCACCAGTTCGCGTCGTGGACGGTGATCTCACCGCTGGCCGCGTCGACCAGGACGTAGCGAGTCGGATGGTCGAAGCGCGCGCCCGGCTCGTCGTCGATCCAGAAGAACCATGCGTCCGACTCGACCTCGATCGAGGCGCGCTCACCGAGCCACTCGGGCGTTGCGACCACCACGCTGGACGCGGCGGTCACCAGCTCCGGGTGGGAGAATACGATCGTCGGGTCGTTCTCGAGCACGAGCTGGTCGACCACCAGCTCGCCGGCGCGGTCGCGGGAGACGCCGTCTCGAGCGTGGCTGCAGCTGGTCAGGACGAGGGTGGTGAGGCCGGCGGCCCGCAGGGCGAAGCGCTTCATGTCCGGGCTGATGCCCCCGTGCGTCCGACGATTGCCGATCGCCGCCAATCTCGCGTCTGCGGGCCCGCAGGGGCGATCAGGCACCCTTTTTGACCCGCGGCCGAGCGTCGCGGTCACCCGCTCGTGATCGCGAGCTCGTAGGGCGCGGTCGCGTAGACGAAGACATACGCGGTGTCGCCGGGGCCGAGCTCGAAGGCGTCTTGGACGAGGGGCTTGTCGCAGGTGATCGCGCCGTCGCTCTGGCAACACGGGCCGTCGAGGTTGCAACCGAACGCCCAGGGTGAGTCGAGCCAGGTCACGTAGCTGAACTCGATGCCCATGAACTCGACGTGCTCGTCGCCCGCACCGACGCTGTAGACGTAGAACTGATCCACGCCGCCGCGCCCGGTTGCGGTCACGTCGAGCTCGAGCACGCAGGGGTTCGCCTCGTCCGCGCAGTCGTTCGCGGGCGCCCCCGTCGTCGTGTCGTCGGTTGGCCCGGTATCGTCGGCCGGCCCGGTGTCGTCGGTTGGCCCGGTGTCGTCGGTGGGTCCGGTGTCGTCGGCGCCCGTGCTCGTGGGCGAACTCGACCCGCTGTCGCCGTCCGGGCCCGGGGTCGTGTCGTCGTCGTTCGGCGCCGTGGTCGGACCGACGTCGTCGGCAGGGGCGCCGTCATCCGTGGTGTCACCCTCGCTCGTCGAGCCGGACGACCCGCCGCCGCAAGCGACCGCGAACAGCACGGCGCACCGGATGGGAATGATCGAGACGGCGCGAAGGAGCGAGGATGGGCGGTGACTTGGGTTCATGCCCGGGCCGATGGGCGCCGCTGCCGGCCGATTGCGATTCCCCTCCACCGTCGCGAATCCGGGGCGCTACGCCGGTTCGCGTCGACCGGCCGGCTCAGGCCAACATCTGCGCGAGCAGGCGGTGGAAGTGGTGCGTGCCCGTCTCGCGGGTCGGCGAGTAGCGGCCGCGATCATACAGCCGCGCGCGGACGCCCCGGGCCACGCGCTCGACCACCTGCTCGTCCTCGAGCTCGACCTGATCGAGCCCCGCGCCCGCGCCGCGATCGAGCTTCGACTCGTCGGCGATCCACGTCTGGTACAGCACGCGACACGACGAGGGTCCGAGCGGCTGGACGAAGTTCACCGACAGGCCCCACGGGTAGGCGTTGATCATCGTGGTCGGGAACAGGAAGAAGTAGTAGCCCGCGATGCGCTGGCCGTGGTCGGGATGACCCGATGGGAGATCGAACGCCGCATCGCCATCGTTCGCGGCGCCGATCTGCAAGACTCCGTGCGGCAACAGTTCGGTGCGGTACGACGCATAGTCGAGGGCGCGGTTGAGCCCCGGGTGGACGTACGGGATGTGGAAGCCCTCGAGGTAGTTGTCGCAGTACAGCGCCCAGTTCGCCGACACGTGATAGTCGCGGCTGCGCTCGGGGCAGAACCGCAGCGCGTCCAAGGGCAGGAACGACAGCCGCTCGGTGAGGGGGGCGAACAGCGCCTCTTGGGCCAAGGCGGGATCGAGGGCCGCGAAGTGCAGCGGATTCCACTGCGCGCGGGCGACCCGGGGCAGATCGTCACTCGGGCCCGGGAACCCCTGTACGCCCTCGAATTCGGGCATCGAGAGCATCCGCCCATCGAGCGCGAAGCGTCGGCCGTGGTAGCCGCAGCGCACCTGCTTCCCGGCGCAGGCGCGGTCGACCAGGAGGTTGCCGCGGTGGGTGCAGACGTTCGACACCAGGTGCAGCGCGCCGGCCTCGTCGCGCGTGATCAACAGCGGCTCGTCGACGCAGCCCGGGAGCATCACCCACGGCCCGAGGTGGGCAGGCGAGGTGGGCACGACGTCGTGAGGGATCCCGTGCCACGACCGGAGCATCACGCGTTCGACCACCGCCGCGAACCACGATGCGTCGTGGTAGAGCCCGGAGGGCGGCATGTGGGCGCGGCGGATGTCCGGGTCGATCTCGAACGTGTGCATGGACCGGGAACCTTCTATACCATGCGCGACAGGCCATGCAGACCCGCGGCGACGGTGGTGGCGGGGCCGCGGAGGCGTCCGTCGGGTCGGCGCCGCCGCCGGTGCCGATGCGGGCGTTCGCGACGATCTGGCTCACGCTGTTCCTCGATCTGTTCGGCTTCGGGATCGTCATCCCGGTGCTGCCGTACTACGCGAGCGAGCACGGCGCGTCGCCGGCCGTCGTGGCCCTGCTCGCCACCACGTTCTCCCTGGCGCAGTTCGTGATGTCGCCGGTGCTCGGTCGGCTCAGCGACCTGCACGGTCGTCGACCGATCATGCTGGTGTCGATCGCCGGCTCGTGCCTGTCGATGCTGGTGCTGGGCTTCGCAGCGACGCTGTGGATGGTGTTCCTCGCCCGACTCGTGAGCGGCACCGCCAACGCCAACGTGTCGACTGCGAACGCGTACATCGCCGATCGGGTGCCTGTGGCCGACCGCGCCCGCTACATGGGCATGATGGGGTCGGCGGTCGGCATCGGCTTCGTACTCGGCCCGGCGGCCGGTGGTCTGCTGTCGACCGAGGCGCTCCCCGAGCTGCCGTTCTTCTGCGCGGCGGGCCTGGCCGCAATCAACTTCGCGATGGCGCTGCGGTGGCTGCCCGAGAGCCGTCCGCCGCAGCATGTCGGGCCGCCGCGACGCCGCACGCCGTGGTCGGGCCTGGCGCGGATGGCCGAGCTCCGCGGCACCTCGTTGGGGGCGCTCGCCGTGGTGAGCTTCGGCTTCTTCCTCGCGTTCTCGGCGATGGAGTCGATGTTCGCGCTGCTGACCGAGGCGCGCTTCGGCTGGACCGCACGCGACACCGGCTACCTGTTCTCGCTCGTCGGCGCCTGCATCACCTTCTCGCAGGCGGTGTTGTTGGGCCGACTGGTGCGCCGCTTCGGTGAGAAACGCACGCTCGTCCTGGGCATGCTGGTCCAGTCTGCGGGGCTGCTCGTGATCGGCGGCGCGATGTCGGTGCCGCCGATGGTGATCGGCGCGGCCATGCTCGCGACCGGCAACGGACTGGTGAGCCCGGTGACGAGCGCGCTGGTGAGCCGGATGTCGAGCGCCGAGGATCAAGGGCTGAACCTCGGCGTCATCCAGTCGGCGTCGGCGCTGGCGCGGATCTTCGGCCCGGCGATCGCCGGCGTGCTGTTCGAGCGGGTCGCCCCGGGCGCGCCGATGTTCGCCGCCGCCGCCGTCGCGCTGGGCGTGCTCGTGCTGGTGTCGCCGCGGATCGAAGTGTCGCCCGCGCGCTAGTCGGCCTTGCGTCGCGGCTGCGGCACGATCGGCTGGGCGAGGAGAATCTCGAGCAGGTCCTTGTCGATCGCGTCGACCCGGCCGACGCGCTCGCCCTCGGGCGGCGCGACCAGGCGCATCGGATAGCGGACGATGTACACCTTCTCGTCCATCTTGGCCGCGGGCACGTCGAGGGCCCACGCGGCCTCGGTGAGGCAGTCGAGCAGCGGCGCGTCGCCGGTGCGAACGAGCGACGTGTCGCGGACACCGGCGCGGATGACCTCGCCCTTGCCGACCTCCATCTCGAGCACCACGCGTCCGCCTTGGTCGCTCGCGCGGGCGAGCGCGCGGTTGTAGCAGACCCGCGCGCGCGGCAGCACGCGCGTGGTGATGTAGTTGCGGAAGATCTTCTCGTCGAGGAAGCCCTTGCGCTCGCGTCCTCGGCCCGCCTGCGCGACGCCTTCGCGGGCGAGACGCTGCTGCCTCGCGCGCAGCCACATCGGTCGGACCAGACCCTCGGCGAGGGCGACGTCATCGAGGGCGCCACCGGTCGACGCGACGAACGCTTCGGCCTGGGCGGGTCCGACGTTCGCCTTGAGCCGGCGCTCGATCACGCGGCCTCCGGCTTGGCCGCGGATGCCGAGGCTCTTGGTGGCTTTGCCCGTGTAGTGACCACGGAGCACCAGCGCGTTGCCGGACACCAGGCCCGCGGGGAGCGGATCGTCGAGGACCATGTTGCCCGGCAGGTCGAGCGCGAGGCCGCCGAGCACGCGGGGCGCCGCGAGGAGACGGAGCACGTCGTCGTCGGGGACCTGTGCGAGGGTCTCGAGGCTGATGCGCGCGCCGAGTGCCGCCGCCGCGGTGGCCACGGGATGCGTCGCCGACAGGCCTTGCTGGGAGAACAGCGGATCGTCGACCACGAATAGCAGCTCGGGGCGATGGCGACCGGCGGCCTGGCCGAACGCGTCGCGCAGGGACGCCGTGTCGAGGCTGGCCGGCAGCATGCCGTCGGTCACCACGACGATCATGCTGCGGCGCCCGTGCTGCCCCGCGGTGCGCTTGCCCGCGAGCGCGAGCGCGGCGGCGAGGTCGGTGCCCTGCTCGCGGAGGTTGGCGTCGAGGACCTCGGCCAGGCGAGCCCGCGCTGCGGCGTCGCGGACCCCGTGGCTCGTGGACCCGTCGTCGAGCAGCGGCTTGGCCGTTCGGGCGAAGCCGATGGCGTCGAACGTGGCGTCGGCCGGGAGCGCGGCGAGCAACCCCGCGATCACGCGGCTCGCCTCGCGGTGCATCAGCGGCGCAGTGCTGCGCGAGCGATCGATGACGAACGTGACGTGCTCCGGGAGCTTCGCTGGCGTGGTGCCGGCGCGGAGGATCACGCGGAAGCGGCCGTCGTCGAAGCCCGGTGGCCCAGGTGCGACCTCGTAGCGCGCCAGGAGGGTTCCGGGCTCGGAGACGCGGGCGGGCCAGGCGACCGTCACGGCGTCGAGGGCGTCGGTCACCATCGCTGGCTCGGTGCCGTTGCTGCGATCGTCGACCCAGAACCCGCGACCGCCTGTGGATCCGCGGACCAGCACGCGGCGCTCGGCGGCGAGCTGCGGGCTCTGGGGCCCGTGCGAGGGCAGGTCGAGCTCCCACCGCCCGTTGCGGAGCACCGGGAACACACGCAGCTCGAGCTCGACCTGCACGGTGGACTCGCCGTCGATGCCGAACGCGACGAGCTCGGCGGCGGCCTGGTCGCGCTCGTGCAGCGGATCGACCGTGCGGGCCCAGATCGTGCCGGCGTCGCGCTGCCCCGCCTCGGGCATCACCCCGGTCGGCTTGCCCGGGCGCCACACGCCGTCGCGCGCCACGGCGAGGCCCACGAGCTCGGCCCCGTCGGGGATCGCCAGGGTGTGGACCGCGTCGCGGGGACTGCCGCTGCCGTTGTGCAGCGCGACCCGGAGGCGCAACGTCGCGCTGTGGCTGCCCGGATCACCGGGCTCGAGGATCGCCTCGTAGGAGAGCTCCTGCACCGGGTTGTACCCGCGCTCGTCCTCACCGACCTCGGCGTCGAGCTGATCGGCCGCGGCCTGCCGCGCGGTGCCGAGGCCGAGGCCGAGCGCGACGGCGATCGCCCAGCGACGCGGGCGTGCGCCGGGCCGGTCACGGGGCGCTGGGGTGCGGACGCGTCGGGCCACTCCAACGAGACTAGCAGGGCGATTGTCGCTGACCACGCCCCGCAGCAGACGGGAGCCACGCCGCACAAGTTCCCGGATCCCCGCCGACGGCGGCACGGCACGGCGCGGCGCCAGGTCGAGCTCAGCGGGGTTTGACGCAGACGGCGACCTGAGAGTCCTCGGCGTCGGCCAGGGGACGTTCGTGGAAGTCGGCGGTCAGCGAGCGCAGCTCGAGGCCAGCGGTCGCGACCAGCATCCGCAGCTCTTCGGGGAAGATCTGGCGGTGGGCGAGGTGGACGAGACGACGGGGTACCGGCGGCGGCGCGAAGCGTCGACCCGAGGGCGGCGCCTCGTCGTAGTAGATGCGGATGTGACAGATCTGCGTGGCGGGGTCGTAGTTGTGGTTCGTCGAGTACACGAGCTTCTCGCGGGTCGCCGGGTGGACGAACCGCGTGACGGCGTGGCGGACCTCCGGATCCCAGCGCAACCACTCGAGGTCGGGCATCTGCACGTCGAAGGCGAACGTGCCGCCGGGACGCAGCACGCGGCACGCCTCGCGGAAGCACGCCAGCAGCTCGGTCCACGTATACAGGTGCATCAACGCGTTGAACGGCGCGATGACGAGATCGTAGGCCGCGTCGGGCAGCGCCAGCGCGCGCATGTCTCCGAGCGTCGGGGTGATGTGGCCGGCCACGCTGATGCGGCCGAGCGTGTCGCGCAGGCGCTGCAGCATCGGATCGCAGGCGTCGAGCGCGGTGACGCGGTGCCCGTCGCGACCGAGCGGCACGCTGATGCGTCCGGTGCCTGCGCCGAGCTCGAGGATGTCGACGTGATCGCCGATCTCGCGGGCGAGCGTTCGGTAGTGGCGGATGTCGTCGACGCGATCGCTGTACTCGAAGTCGTACAGCGCGGCGTCCTGGTAGTGGTCACGCGTGCCGGCCTCGAGCAGGTCGGACTTGCTCGTGCGGGCGTTCGCGGGGGAGGGACGTCTGCCGGAGCCGCGGGTCACGTGCCGTCCACGTGGGCCTCGGGAGCGCCGTCCGCCGCCGGCTCGGGGGCGGCCGCGTCGTCGTTGCCGCGGCCGCGGCCCCCGCGTCGTCGTCGCTTGCGCCCGCCGCCGGGCTCACCACCACCGCCCGGACCCGCGCCCCCGCGGCTTCCAGCGCTGCCCTGGGGCGGCGGCGCGGCGGGGGCCTGGGCCATCCGCTGCCATTGCGCGAGCTCGTTGCGACCATCACCGATCGCGTCGACCCACACGGCGAGGAACACGAGCGCGTCGTGGAAGTACTGCCGCGAGGCCATGCTCGCGGAGCGCTTGCGGCGGCCGGCGGGCTCGATGAGCCGCTGGTGCGCCATCAGGATCTGTCGCGCGAGCTCGCGGTCGCGCCGGGCGATGCCGAGGACCGCACCCACCGCGCCCATGCGGTTGTCGATCGTCCGATCGAGGTTCTGGCGGTTGCCGGCCGCGAGGTCGCGTCCAACCATCGGCGCGAACAGGACCGCCTGCAGCACGCCGTTGATCACGGCCTCGTCGGTCTGCGAGATGTAGCGATCGAGCGCGCCGAGCAGGCGCCACAGCAGGGCGGCGGGCTCGAGGGGATCGGTGTCGCCCTTCGCCGCGGCGAGCAGCGCCGCCTTGGCCACGTCGGGCTCGCCGAACTGGCGGAGGTACGGCCCGAGGATGTGCTCGAACAGGCCGATCTCGAGGAGCAACTCGAAGCTGCGGCGGGCCGAGCCGCTGCGCAGCAGCTTGTAGATCTCCTCGAGCACCCGCGCCTTCGAGCACTTCACGATGTCGGGGGCGACCTCGAGCAGCGCGGCGTAGGTCTCGGGCTCGAACTGGAAGTCGAGGCGCGCGGCGAACTTCGCGGCGCGGATCATGCGGACCGGATCCTCGCGGAAGCGCAGGCCGGGGTCGCCGATCGTCCGGATCAGGCGCGCGTCGAGGTCGGCCATGCCGTCGACGAAGTCGACGATCTTCTCGGTCTCGACGTCGAAGAACAGCCCGTTGATGGTGAAGTCGCGGCGACGCGCGTCGTCCTCGACGCTGCCCCACTCGTTGTCGTGGGTGATGAGCGGGTCATCCTCGCCGGTCGACAGGGGGGCGGTGCGGAACGTGCTCGTCTCGATGATCTTCGAGCCGAAGAACACGTGCGCCAGCTTGAACCGTCGGCCGATGACCCGGCTGTTGCGGAACAGCCGGCGGATGGCCTCGGGCGTGGCGCTGGTCGCGATGTCGAAGTCCTTCGGACGCCGACCCAGATAGAGGTCCCGGACACAACCGCCCACGAGGTAGGCCTCGTGGCCGGCGGTCAACAGGCGACGCACCACTTTGAGGGCGTCGGGGTCGATCGCTTCGCTGAAATCGTGCGGACCGGCCATGCGGCTTTCCTGGTCCCTGTACCACAGATGCCCGCGCAGGCGGCGGAAACGCCAGATTCGTGGGCCAGGGTCGCGGCGCGGTGGCGTGGCGATCGAACCGCTCGCACAGTGTCACGGGGGACCGACGTGGCCTTGCGCGCCGCGGTGGTTGGGCTATACAAATGTACAGGTGTCCCGGTGAGCGCGTCCTTCACGGTCCTGGGCGAGTTCCGCAGCTGCAGCGGTCGAGCGGTCGTGTTCGCGGGCGAGGCCCGGGAGGGGGCCGGGGTCCCGGAGCTGGCCCTGGCCTCGGCCCTGGCGGAGCGCGAGTCGGGGGGCGAGGAGATCCGCGTCGTCGTGCTGCGCATCGGTGGCCGCGACCAGGGGTGGGTCCCGCCGACGGTGGCGTGGCTCGCGGCCCACGGGCGCCGGGTGATCCTGCGGACGCCCGTGCCCCTCTCGCGCCCGTCGATCGCCGCGGCGCGCCGCGATGGGGTGACCGTCCTGCTCGAGCTGGCCCATGCCCAGCCCGCCGTCCAGGGCGCGCTGCTCGGCGCCCACGCGGAGTCGACCGCGGGCCTGCTGTTCCATGCCCAGCACCTGCGGGCCTGCGAGGTCGAGGTCGCCGCGTGGATCGGCCCGCTGATGCCGGCGGTCGCGGACGACCGCGCCCTCGAGGTCCTCGTCCGACACATCGTGGCGGCGGATCTCGTCGACGCGCACGTGGTCCTGGGGCGGCTCACGCCCCCGCGGCTCGAGGCGCTCTCGCGGGTGCTGCCCTGGCCGACCGTCGCCACGATGTCGCGGGCATTCGGCATCGACCCCGCGCTGCCGGGCAAGCTCCCGGCCGCGGGCGTGCATCTGTCGCCGATGGCCGATGGCGCGCTGCGCCACGCCGTCGGTCGCGTCGCTGGCTCCCTCGGACTCCGTCTGGATCACTGCGGCTGCCCGGCGCAGTGCCACCTCGATCCCGAGCAACGCACGGCGTTCGTCCCGCTCGCAACGCCCGAGTTGTTCCCCGACCTCGTGCCCGATGGTCTCGCCCATTGAGGTGGGCATCTGCGACCGCTCGGGGTCGCGCCGTCGATCCGCGACCGTTCAGGTCGCGCCGTCGGTCTCGTCGGCCGTATCGAGATCCTGCACGGTGTTCACACACGCCATGCCGCCGACAGCGATCGACAGTGCCACGAAGACGAGCAGGGCGCAGAACTTACGGATCATCGGAAGAACTCTCCGGAGCGAGGTCGGTCAGGGGTAAGGGATGGGGTCGGTTGGGGAACGACCGAAGCCCGTCGTACACCCGTCGTCGCGTGGCGTCGACCCATTTGGGGTCGGCGTCGGGTAGCAGGTCGCGAGCGCCCCGCCAGATCGTCCACGCCGCGGAAGAATCGCCGAGATCCAGCGCGAGTTCCAGCCCCCAGAACACGACATCCCAACGCTCGGGCCGGAGCTTCCTTGCACGGCGATACAGCGTGAACGCCCGCTCCGCGTGCCCGAGGCGATGTTCGAGTCGGCCGGCGGCCGCGGCGACCTCGGAGGCGTAAGGAAACTCGCGCTCGGCGCGCGACAGGAGCGCGTCGACCAGCGCGAGCCGATCGGGGTAGGCGATCTCCGGGACGTCGAGGGTGACGCTCGCGAGCGCGGTGAGGATGCGGTCCTCGCGGGCGCGCGCCCGGACGAGTGCGGCCTCGAAGTGCGCCCGCGCGATCGACCAGTGCTTGCCGGCCACCGCGAGCCGCGCGGCGCACAGGTGCGGCAGCGCATCCTCGGGGGCCAAGGCGAGGGCGCGCCGGCAGTGGGCCGAGGCGCGGGCGAGCAGGATCGGATCGCCGCCGCCCTCGTCGCCCCGCGCGTTCGACAGCACGATCTCGCCGAGCAGCGCATGCGCACGTGCCGAGTCCGGGGAGCGGCGCAGCGCGACCTCCCAGAGGCGACCGTCGGTCTTGTACGTCGTCGCCGTGGCCTGGGCGACGGCGCCCTGGACGATGACGAACGCGATCGCAGGCGCGAAGGCCAGCAGCGAGCGATCGAAGCGACGGGCGAGGGCGCTGCCTGCAGCGACCAACGCGACGCCGAGGCCGATGCACGCCGCGAGGCTCGGGACGTACGCGAATCGATCCGCGCGCATGTTCGGCATCGGCACGAGGTTGGCCGTGGGCAGCCACAGCACCAGCGTACCCAGGACGACGAAGGTCCACGTCGAGCGCCGCGATCGCGTCGCGATCGCGTGCGCCACCGCGAGGCCCAGGGCGGCCGCCGCGAGGAGCGTCGCGGGATCGCCCCACGACGCGGGGCGATCGACGTACTCGGGCGAGAGGCCCCACGGCGCGAGCATCTGCTGCGCGTACGCGAGGTGGATCTGCATGGTGCGCGCGAGCACGGCGGCGCGGGGCCACGCGGCGGCGTGGATGCCCACCTGCTCGGCGTAGGGGCTGAGGTCACCGACGACGACCCACTGGTGCCCGACGGAAAGCGCCGTCCCGAGCGTCCACGCCGAGATCGCCGGCCACCAGCGTGTCTTGGTCACGCTCCACGGGCCACACCACCGCGACAGCACCCAAAGCGCCGGGAACACCACTGCGTTCGACTTCGCCGCGCACGCCAGCGCCTGGAGGGCGACGACCGCGAGCCATGCGCGCACGCGGCCCTCGGGGGACGCGACCCGGTCGGCGCGGATCATCGCCTCGAGCCCGAGGACTGCGACGAGCAGATCCTCGCGGTACGAGATCACTGCGACGGCCTCGGCGTGGATGGCCATCGTCGCGAACACGGCGACGATCGTCGCGGCGGTCGTCGTCGCGATGCCGCGCGCCGCGAGCCAGCGCCACAGCCCCGCGCAGACCAGCACGTGCAGCAGGACGCTCGTCGCGTGGTGCCAGTGGGCGTGCGCGCCGAACACCTGGTAGGTGAGCATGTCGAACGCGACGGCGCTCGGGCGGAACGCGTCGGGGACGTGGGCCGCGTGGGCCCCCGGACCGAGCAGCAGCGCGAGGTCCTCGGGGCACCGCAGGAAGCCGTTCGCGAGCAGCGTCCAGTGATCGTCGTAGACGAAGGCGAAGCCCAGCGTCGGCAGGTAGAGCAGGGCGGCGAGCACGAGCACGCCGCCCATCACGAGGCGCGGCGGCAACGTCGTGGGCTCGGTCGCGGCCAAGGCCGGATCCTAGTGCACCCCCGTCGCGTGGACGTCAACCGGCCGGGGGCGCGGGATCACTGCGCCTTGGGCTTGCAGTCCTTGCGGCGCTTCGCGAGCGTCCCGCACCGGCTGTAGTCGATGCCGTAGACGATGGCGGTCACGGCGAGGCCGACGACGGCGAGGCCGGCTCCGGCCGCGGCGACCTTGTTGAAGGCGCTGCCACGGTCACGCAGCTTCTCCTCGCGCGAATACGTGAGATCGCCGTCGTCGTAGCCGTTCTTCAGCTGCGCCTGGGTCACGCGGCCGCCGATGCCGAACGCGGTGAGCATGGCGCCGCCGAGCGCCAGGGCTCCGACGCCGCCCCAGAACAATCCGGTGCGCGTGCGCTGCTCCTTCGAGGGATCGTTGGACGGGCTGTCGTCGGCGGGCGCAGGGCCGCTCGCCACCGCGGGCGCGGTCGTCGGCGCGGCGGCGGCGGTCGGATCCTCGAACGCGGTGCGGTGCACCTTGGCGCCGTACATCGATGCAGGATCCGGCGCGGCGACGATCGTCGGTTGCACCGACGCGCAGCCGAGGCTCGAGGCGAGCGCGAGGGACGTGAGCGTCGACAGTGATCTCGCGATCATGTGCCACCTCCCGTGTCGCCTGCACCGGTGGTCGAGCTGTCGCTCGACGTCGTGCTCGGGTCGAACGTGGGGTTGTCGGTCGGATCGGTCGCGTCGCCGCTCGCGTCGGTGCCCGAGCTGGACGAGGACTCCGGCAGGCAGAGGCCCGCCTGGCACACCGTACCCGAGGCGCACTGCGTGTCGTCCGTGCACGTCGCGACGCAGAAGCCCTCGATGCAGACCTCGGCGTCCGCACAGCTGTCGACGGAGCACGGACGCATGCAGACGCCGACCTCGGTGTCGGAGGATCCAC
This sequence comes from Nannocystaceae bacterium, assembly GCA_044344875.1. Lineage (GTDB taxonomy): Bacteria > Myxococcota_A > Polyangia > Nannocystales > Nannocystaceae > Xiheibacterium. The sequence continues at coordinate 175,771 of JBIJCC010000006.1, read as the reverse complement.
CGCCGAGGAAGCCGCCGCCACCGCCGCTGAGATCGATTCCGATGTCGAAGCACGTCTGCGCGCTCGGGCACGTGTCCTTCGCCAGATCGCAGGTGCTGGTGCACACGCCGTTGAGGCACAGCGCCTCGCCGCGGACGCAGACCTCGGCGAACGTCTCCGCGGTGCAGGGCGTCTCGCACAGGCCGTCGATGCACGACTGACCGTCGGCGCAATCTCCGTCTGCATCGCAGGCGTAGCGGAAACTCGGAGGGGGCTCTCGCTCGGAGTAGCAGGCCGAGCCAACGAGGGCCCCGGCGAGAACGGCGAGCACGGACGAGAAGATCGGGCGCATGGGAGGCGGCGGGGGGGCGGCGCGGCGCTACTCTATCGCAGCCACCGAGATCCGAGTTACCCCGGCGCCCGGACGCGGCGCCCGCAGGGACCCCACCACCAAGTCGCGAGTTTCGTCGTAGCGCTCGGCCCACTGACGCGGGACCTCGAGGCTCACGACGATGCTCCGGCGCCCAGCCGCCTGGGCCGGCAGGAAGACCACGTCGCGGACCATGGGCGTCTGCTCACGCCGCAGCGCGAAGCGGAGGTGGAGCGCGCCGGGCGGCAGCGGCATCACCGCGTCCGGTGTGATCTCCTCGACGTCCGTACAGCGGCCGACGGCTCGCAACGGGGCGAGTCGGTGATCGAGATACCAGCGCCGCTGGGCCGGCCCGGTCGTCGCCGGGACCTCCCCGACGGTGAGCACGACCAGTCCGCCGGCGGTCGTCCACTCGAGCTCGCCCAACGGACCGAACCGCGGCGCCCACGCGGCGGGCAGCGCGGCCGACCAGCCACCGCCGATCTCCACGCGGGTGGGGGCGCCGCCGCGGGCGATGGCCGGGGCGGCGACGAAGCAGGCCGCGCACATCGCCAGGGCGACCACGTTCGCGGCCGATCCCCGCTCGACGGGCGCAGGCAAGCGCAGGCGCAGGAACGGCGCGTAGGCCAGGCCCGCGACCAAGCCACCCACGTGATTGGCGTGATCCACCGAGGGATTCCCCAGGGTCACCGCCAGCGTGATCAAGAGGAAGGGCAGGACCCACCAGCCGAAGTGGTGGCGCACGTGGGGCCCGAGGCGGTCGCGGTTGCGGATGCCGGTGACGACCGCCGCCCCGAGCACCGCGAACACTACGCCGGACGCGCCCGCCGACACCTGTGGCGTGAACACGAGGCTGCAGCCCGCCGACCCGATCATCGCGACGAGCATCAGGACGGCGTAGTCGCGGCGGCGGACGATCTGCTCGAGGGCGCCGCCGACGGGGAAGAGGAAGGCGAGGTTGAAGACGAGGTGCAGCCAGGAGGTGTGGACGAAGTGCGAGGTGACCAGGCGCCACCGCTCGTCGGCGTCCCCGACCAGGGCGGTGCTCCGGGCGCCGAGCTCCACGACGTGCAGGGCGTCCCCGAGGTCGATCCCCGTCGCAGGCTGCAGCCCCGCCGGGACCCAGCCCACGCGCGTCGCCGCCAGGAGGATCGCGGCGGGCACGCAGACCGCGGCCGTGATCCAGGGGAATCGGCTGAGGGCGGACACCAAGGGCGTCTGTACGGTCGCGCGGGTCCGCGGCCAACGGGGCGGCCCAGCCCCGGACGGCCAGGGCTCGTCCATCCTGACGTCCGCCCCGCGGCACCGGGCCCGGGGTCCTCCGGGGTCGGCTTGCCCGGCCGCCGGCCCGCGTGCTACCAAGCGCCACCCAAATCCCCATGCCCCCCGAGGGCGCCCTGGCGTGGCCGCATCCGCGGTCTTGGGCGTCCCGACGACGGAGGCAGCGGCCCAACGCCACGAAAGCTCGCTCCATGGAAACCACGACCCACGAGCCGTCCCAGGCGGCCATCGAAGAAGCCCAGCGCATCATCACCATCAAGCAGCTGCTCGAGGCCGGCGTCCACTTCGGACACCGCACCGATCGCTGGAACCCGCGGATGGCCCCGTACATCTACGGCGCACGCGGTGGTGTGCACATCATCGATCTGCAGCAGACCGCGGCGCTCTTCCGTCGCGCCTACGGCTTCATCCGCCAGTGTGCGGCCGATGGCAGCCCGGTGCTCTTCGTCGGCACGAAGAAGCAGGCCCAGGACGTGATGGTCAGCGAGGCGCAGCGCGCCGGGCAGTACTACGTGGCGTCGCGTTGGCTCGGCGGCACGCTGACCAACTGGAAGACGGTCAAGCAGTCGATCGACAAGCTCCGCGGCCTCGAGCGCATGGCCGAGGACGGCACGTTCGGCAAGCTCACCAAGAAGGAGGTCCTGCAGATGGACCGCCTGCGGCAGAAGCTCGAGCGCAACCTGGGCGGCATCAAGGACATGCCGAAGCTCCCGGGCGCGATCTTCGTGATCGACCCCGCCAAGGAGCACATCGCCGTGGCCGAGGCCAACCGCCTCAAGATCCCGGTGGTCGCGGTCGCCGACACCAACGCCGATCCGAACCTCATCAACTACGTGATCCCGGGCAACGACGACGCGATCCGCTCGATCAAGCTGTTCTGCACGAAGATCGCCGAGGCCTGCGTCGAGGGCGGTCGCATCGGCAAGGCCCGCGCGATCCAGCACGCGCACGACGACGAGAACACCGAGACCATCCGCGTGATGACCGGTGGCGACGGCCCCAAGGTCGAGGTGGTCTCCCGCCGCGGCCCGCTGCCCACCCCCGAGGCGGCCGCGACCCCGGACGTCGAAGAAGACACCCCCGAACCCGATCGCGACCGCGACTAGCTCGCCACAGCGACACGCTACACCGAGGACACCATGGCTGAAGTCACTGCCCAATTGGTCAAGGAGCTCCGCGACTCCACAGGCGCGGGTCTCATGGACTGCAAGACCGCGCTCAAGGAGACCGACGGCGACATGGAGAAGGCCGTCGCCTATCTCCGCAAGAAGGGCCTCGCCGCCGCCGCCAAGAAGGCGGGCCGCATCGCCTCCGAGGGCGTCGTGGTCAGCTACATCCACTCGAACTATCGCGTGGGCGTGCTGCTCGAGGTCAACTGCGAGACGGATTTCGTCGCCAAGACCGACTCCTTCAAGGAGTTCGCCCAGGACGTCGCCATGCAGATCGCGGCGATGAACCCGGAGTATGTCCGGCGCGAGGATTTCGATCCCGTCGTCCTCGAGAAGGAGAAGGTCATCGCCCGCGAGAAGGCGATCGCCGACGGCAAGCCGGAGAAGATCCTCGATCGCATCGTCGAGGGTCAGATCACCAAGCTGTACAGCGAGCGCGTGCTGCTCGAGCAGACCTTCGTGAAGGACGACAAGAAGACCATCGAGGTCCTGCTCAAGGAACTGGTCGCGAAGGTCGGCGAGAACTGCCAGATCCGTCGCTTCGTTCGCTACGAGCTCGGCGAGGGTCTCGAGAAGAAGGCCGACAACTTCGCCGCTGAAGTTGCGGCGATGGCCGGCGCCTGACGCAGGCGCGCGTCGCGAGGCGTTCGACCAGGAGGCTCCCCACCCGCGTGGGGGGCCTTTTCTGTTAGTGTGCGATTCGTGCCGCCGGCGACGCGCTACAAGAGAATCCTGCTCAAGCTCTCGGGCGAGGCGCTGCAAGGCGGGGGCTACGGCATCGACCCCGAGATCCTCGGCACCATCGCCGAAGAGATCCGTGCGGTCACCGAGCTCGGCACCGAGGTCGGCGTCGTCATCGGCGGTGGCAACATCATGCGCGGGGTCAGCTTCGCGGCCGGCGGGATGGACCGGGCCGGGGCCGATCACATGGGCATGCTCGCCACGGTGATCAACGCGCTGGCCATGCAGGACGCCCTCGAGCGCCGCGGCATCGCGGCCCGGGTGCTCTCGGCGATCCCGATGCAGGGCATCTGCGAGACGTACATCCAGCGCCGAGCGGTGCACCACCTCGCGAACAAGCAGGTGGTCCTGTTCGCGGCGGGCACGGGCAACCCGTACTTCACGACCGACACCGCGGCGGCCCTGCGGGCGCTCGAGGTCCACGCCGAGGTCCTGTTGAAGGCGACCAAGGTCGACGGGATCTACGACCGCGATCCGGCCAAGTTCCCGGACGCGCGCCGGTACGAGCGGGTCGACTACGTCGAGGTCCTCGCCCGGGGCCTGCAGGTGATGGACGGGGCCGCCATCGCCCTGTGCCGCGAGCACGGCCTGCCGGTGGTGGTCTTCGACATGTTGGGCCGCGGCAACATCCGCAAGGTGGTGTGCGGCGAGTCTTTGGGTACCATCGTGGGACCGGCCGAGTCGCGCTAGTGCGCGCGAGCCGAACGAGAAGGAGCCGCAGATGAACGACGAGGCAGTGCAACTGGCGAAGGACGGCATGGAGAAGGCCATCGAGCGGCTGCGACGCGAGCTGTCGCGCGTGCGCGCGGGGCGAGCCAACCCAGCGCTGCTCGACGAGATCAAGGTCGACAGCTACGGCAGCCTCCTGCCGCTCAAGCAGGTCGCCACGGTCAGCGTCGCCGATGCGCGCCTGCTGGTGGTGAAGCCCTACGATCGCGGGACGATCGCCGCCATCGAGAAGGCGATCAACAACTCGCAGCTGGGTCTCAACCCCAACAACGACGGCGTCGTCGTGCGCGTACCGATTCCGCCGCTCACCGAGGAGCGACGCAAGCAGCTGGTCAAGCAGGTGAAGGACGCCGGCGAAGACGCCCGCATCTCGATCCGCCAGGTGCGCCGCGAGACCAACGACCTGCTCAAGGAGTCGGAGAAGGACGGCAGCCTGTCCGAGGACGACCTGAAGCGTGGCCTGGATCAGATCCAGAAGCTCACCGACGCCGAGATCAAGGGCGTCGACGAGGTGATCGCGAAGAAGGAAGCGGAGATCATGGAGGGGTAGGATGACAACCCCAAGGGGTTGTCATCCTCCGTGCCCGTGCCCGTGCCCGTGCCCGTGCCCGTGCCCGGCCCGTGCCCGTGCCCGTGCCCGTGCCCGTGCCCGGCCCTCACCCCGCCGCGACGCGCAACCGAGCCCGCGGCGGCATGACCACCGGAGCCGCCGCCGGCTGCCCCCCGCGGATCGCCACCGGAGCGTCTTCGAGTCGCCGCTGCGTCAACGCGACGTACGCCGCCTCGCGCTCGATGCCGATGTACCGCCGCCCGGCCGCCAGGGCCGCCACGCCCGTCGTCCCCGATCCATTGAACGGATCCAGCACGACGCCGCCCTCGGGGCACGATGCCCGCACGATCCGCGACAGCAGCTCGAGGGGCTTCTGCGTCGGATGGTTGCCCTGGAGCTTCTCGCCGCGCCCGGGCGCGAGCATCCGCCACACCGACTTCATCTGCTTGCCGCCGTTCTGGGCGCGCATCGCCGGGTAGTCGAAGTGGTGCTTGCTCTTGCGGTCGCGCGCCGCCCACAACACCGTCTCGGTGCTGTGCGTGAAGTAGCGGCACGACAGGTTCGGCGGTGGGTTGGGCTTCTCCCACACGATCTCGTTGAGCAGCTTGAAGCCGAGTTGCTGCATCGCGAAGCCGACCGAGTAGATGACGTGGCTGGTGCCCGACACCCAGATGGTGCCGTTGGGCGCCAGCACGCGCTGACACGCGGCCAGCCAGGTGCGGTTGAACTCGTGGTTCTCGTCGACGCCGAGGCTTCGATCCCACGCGCCCTTGTCCACGCTGACGCGCTTGCCCGACTTGCAGGTCGAGCCGCCGTTGGACAGGAAGTACGGGGGATCCGCGAACACGACGTCGACCGAGGCTTCGGGCAGCTCGGCGAGGATTTCTAGGCAATCGCCGTGGTGCAGCGTTGCGCGGCCATCGGCGCTGCGCCAATGGGCTCGAGAGGGGGGAAGTGGTGTAGCGGTGGGTGGGTTTCCCACGGCTGCACCTTCGCCGCATGGGGGCGTCGCGCCCAAATTTTCGGCTGCGCCCGCCGCTGCGCAGAAGCTCATGCTGAACGGATGCGGCCGCCAATCCGTGGGCCGCGCGCCAACGCGTTGGCCGCCAATCCGTGGGCCGCATGCCAACGCGTTGGCCGCGGCCGGGCTCGGCCACGGTCGCATGGACATGCTGCACGTCGAGGAGAGACGAGCATGGCAGAGCGACAGATTGCACTGATCACGGGGGCGAGCCGCGGTCTGGGATTGGCGTTGGCGCAGGCGTTGGCGCGCTCGGGCGTGCGCGTGGCGATGGTCGCCCGCAGCGCCCGCGAGATCGAGGCGGCCGCGGCGACGCTGCGGGCCGAGGGCCACGACGCGATCGCGATCGCGGACGACGTCGGCGATCCCGACGCGGCGTGGCGAATCGCCGGGCAGGTCCACGCGCTGCTCGGGACCCCCGACATGGTGTTCCACAACGCGAGCGCCCTCGGCCCCGTGCCGCTGGTCGCCCTCGCCGACACCACGCCGGCGAGCTTCGCGGCGACGTTCGCGACCAACGTGTTCGGGCCGTTCGCGCTGACGCGCGCGCTGGTCGGAGCGATGGTGCTACGCGGCTGGGGCACGTTCGTGTTCATCAGCTCGGACGCGGCGGTCGAGGCCTATCCGACGTGGGGGGCGTACGGCGCGTCGAAGGCCGCGCTCGATCACCTCGGGCGGATCTGGGCGGAGGAGCTCGCGGGGACCGGCGTGCGGGTCGTCGCCGTCGACCCCGGGGAGATGGACACGCGGATGCACGCCGACGCGGTACCCGACGCCGATCGGAGCGCGCTGGCGTCCCCCGACGACGTCGCGCGGCGGATCGTGCAGGGGCTGCGCGGGGTCCGAAGCGGCGCGCGGGTCAGCGCCGCGGCCCTGGGCCAGGCGGCGGGCCTCGAGGAGGCCGTATGAAGGTCGCAACAATGCCGAGGTGGGGTGGCGATGCCCAGCGCATGTTGGTGCTCGACCCCGTGCACGACGCGGTGTTCGAGCGGACGATCGCCGATCTCCCGCAGCTGCTCGCCGCGGGTGATCTCGTCGTCGTCAACGACGCCGCGACGATCCCTGCGTCCCTGCGCGTGGCGTACGACGGCGTCGCGCTCGAGCTGCGGCTCGCGGGGCCGCCCGACGGCGCGACATGGCCCGCGGTGCTGTTCGGTCCTGGCGACTGGCGCACGGACACCGACGCGCGTCCGCGCCCACCGACGGTGCACGCGGGCGATCGCCTCGAGCTCGACGACGGCAGCGCGATCGAGATCGTCGACGTCTCGGATCGATCGCCGCGGCTGCTCGGGATCCGCTTCGACGCCGCGTTGCCGGAGGCGTGGGCGACGGTGATGCGGGTCGGCCGGCCGATCCAGTACGCGTACGTGCGGACCCCCGTGGCGCCCGACGACGTGCAGACGCGCTATGCGGCGCGGCCGTGGGCGGTCGAGATGCCCTCGGCGGGACGGCCCCTGGGCACGGCGACGATCGTCGCGCTGCGACGGCGCGGGGTCGGGGTCGTCGCGATCACGCACGCCGCAGGTCTCTCGGCGACCGGCGATGCAGGGCTCGACGCTGCGCTGCCGTGGCCGGAGCGCTACGACGTGTCCGCTGCCGCCGCAGAGTTGGTCGCGCAGACGCGGCGCCGGGGCGGTCGCGTGGTGGCGGTCGGCACCTCGGTGGTGCGGGCCCTCGAGGGCAACGCGCGCGATCACGGCGGGGTCGTCACCGCGGGCTCCGGTGTCACCGCGCTCATCCTCGGCCCGTCGACGCCCGTCGCGGTCGTCGACGGCGTGCTGTCCGGGATCCACGAGCCCGGTACCAGCCACCACGGCCTGCTCGGCGCGTTCGCACCAGCGGCCCTGCTCGCGCGTGCCCACCAAGAGGCCGTGGCGACCGGCCTCGAGCTCCACGAGTTCGGCGACTCGTCGCTGGTGCTGCCGGGCGCCGTGGTGGCTGCGGCCCAGGGCCCACGACGCTCCGCCGCCTGACGCAAGTTTCCGTCCAAACGCGGGGCGTCACCGCGCGCGCGCCCCCCAAGCGGCGCGCTTTGTTGTGGACCCCGCGCGATGTTGCTATCCACGGAACCGCATGTCGCCGCACCGCCATCGTCGTCGCGTGAGGCTGGCGCTGCCGCTGGCGGTCGCCGTGCTCGCTGGGCTCCACGGGGGTTGCACCGGCGGTCGCGTGATCGCCAGCGCGCTGCCCGACGAAGAGCCGTCGCGGCGCACCGCGGAGTCGTTCGTCCACTGCGTCGAGGTCGGCACCAGTGGCTGCGTCGGCGCGGGCGAGAACCACGGCGGCTGGGATGCGCTGCACATGCTGCTGTGGCTCGCCAGCGGCTCGCCGGTCGGGATCCTCGAGGTCCTGCCGGAGCAGCTCACGGCCCATGGCGATCCGCTGCGCGTGCAGGGGGCGTTCGTCGGGGAGGTCGAGCGGTATGCGGCGGCCCTGCGCGGGGCCGAGTGCGAGTCGACCATGTCGCAGCCCGCCGATCCGCTCATCGACAAGGCCGCATCGGCCGCGATCGCGAGGCTCGAGCGGCTCGGGATGGCGCGCACGGGCCTCGGTCGCGTGATCGACGACCTGCGCGCCGAGGCCCATGCCAGCCTCGACGGCGGTCACCTCGTGCGCCTCGATTGCGTGCGCGATCCCTACCGGGTCTACGTGGCCACCGCCGACTACGACGGTCGCCTCGTCGTCGTCGGCATGACCACCGTGCTCGCGCCCGAGTTCGGCGGTGACTCGCCGTCGCGCCGCGACGTCGACGTCCGCTTGAGCAGTGCATCGCTCGGGCTGGGCGGTCAGTCGATGCCGATCGTCGAGGGTGCGGTCAACGAATGGTTGGCCTTCCCCGTGGAGGAGCTCTGATGTCCGTGCTCGGCCTAGTCCACTCGGGGTTGCTCGGTCTTGGCTTGCTCGGGACCGCGGCGATCGGGACCGCGGCGATCGGGTCCGCGGCGATCGGGACCGCGGCGATCGGGACCGCGGCGACTGGCTCGGTCACGCTCGGGCCGCCGCGGGCCCCGGCGGCCCCCAGCGCGCCGGCGGATGACGGGACTCCGAATCAGGCCTTCGAGCGCCTGCCGGGGTTCTCGGCGGTGGTCCTCAGCCATGTCACGCGCGTGATGGGGCTGGAGGTGCTCCCGTCGGCGAACGGCTTCCCCCTCGATCCGGGGATGTTCGTCACGATCGGGCTCGACCGGATCTACGCAGCCGATCGCGAGGTCATCACCCTCGCCGATGGTCGGATCAACGACACGGTCGCCGCGCTCGAGTGCGGCAACCTGTGCCCGGCGTCGGTCTTCGACGCCTTCCAGGCGGAGTGGCTGGCGCTGGCGATCGAGGCGACGCAGCGCGGGATCGACCTGCCGGGCAACGTGGTCATCGCCGCGCACGGTCGACTACCGGTCACGACATTGCTCGCCTCGGTGTACGCGGTCGCGACCGCGCGGCCGCTGCGTCCGCCGAGCTTCGCCCTCGTCCTGTCGAGCCCCGGTCGGGGTCTGCGGGGCCAACCGTTCTATGTGCTCCCGCCGGGCGGCCTGCGGCTGTCGCAGGGGGCGGCCGCACTCGGGCTCCAGCTGCGCTTCGGTCGCGGGGGCTTCGAGGTGACCGCCGAGGATCCGCAGTTCAACCGCGAGCTGCGCGCTCGGGATGCGGCGGGCCTGCGCGCGGTGTTGCGCGAGGTGAAGAAGCGCTATCCCGGCAAGCAGGCGATCATCCTCGAGCCCGACGAGACCGTGACGGTGGCCGACCTCGTCGCGACGATGGTCGCCGTGCGGGCCGAGTTCCCGCGCATCGTGCTGTCGGCCGGGCAGGACCTCGTGCTCCAGTGAGCCGCGCGGGCCGCACGGCCGTTCGGCCAAGATCGGTGTAGACTCCGATCGTCAGCGCTGCTGTGCCCCCCATGGCCAACGACGTCGAGCTCCTCCGCCAGTGGCGTGACGGCGACAACGAGGCCGGCAACGAGCTCGTGCGCCGCAACTTCATGAGCGTCTATCGCTTCTTCGTCAACAAGGCGAGCGAGGACGTCGACGATCTGATCCAGCGGACGTTTCTCGCCTGCGTCGAGGGCCGCGATCGCCTGCGCGAGGACGCGAGCCTGAAGGCGTACATCCTCGGCATCGCACGCAACCAGCTGCTCATGCACATGCGTCGACGCGAGCGACGCGAGACGCCGTTCGGGCCCGAGGAGATGTCGGTCGCATCGGTGTATGGCTCGCCGAGCCGCGTGATGGCCGATCGCGAAGAAGAGAAGCTCCTGCTCCAGGCGCTGCGCCAGATCCCCCTCGATCTGCAGACCATCGTCGAGCTGTACTACTGGGAGCAGCTCCCGGTCGGCGAGATCGCGGTGATCCTCGAGGTGCCCGCGGGCACGGTGAAGAGCCGCCTGTACCGCGCCCGGGATGCGCTGCGCGAGCAGCTCGGCGCGATGGACATCCCTGCCCAGCTCCAGCGCACCACCATCGAGGGGCTCGAGCACTGGGCCCGGGCCCTGCGCGACAACATGCGCAGCGATCCCGGTTGAGCCCGCCGGTCGGGGCGCGTCAGGCCGGTGGCGTCAGGCGCTGCGCGACGCGATCGACCAGCGTCGCATCACCGCTTCGCTTCGCCTCGGTGCTCGCGAGCTCGAGCAGCGCGCGCCCTCGGGCAGCATCCTGGTGGCCGACGGCGGTCGCGACGTCGAGCAACGCGAGGGCGTACGCGCGGCGTCGCGACGGATCCTCGCCGACGACCGTCTCGGCGAACGACAGCCATCGCCGCCCGGCCTCGGAGTCGCGCGAGGGCTCGAGCTCGAACAGCAGCACCAGCGGCAGGAGTCGGCGGACGTCGTCGGGTGCGGTGACGCGCCGCAGGACGTCGAAGCCGAGGGCGGCGTGGGGCCGCGCGGGATCGCGGCGGCCTGCGGCGAGGAGCGCGAGCCCGAGATCACAGCGCGTGCGTGCGGCGATCGGGTGATCGCTGCCGAAGGCCCGCTCTGCGACCGCAGCGGCGCTCTCCCACTGCGCGATCGCGGCGGGTCCGGGGCCGTCCGCATCGATGATGCGGGCGCAGGCGACCTCGATGTCGAAGGCGATGACGGCGTCGACCGCTGCCGCAGCGACGGCGTCCCGCGCGGCGTTGCAGTGGTGCACCGCCTGCGCGGTCGAACCGCGGCCGAGCGCCAACGTGGCGTTCGCGACCTCGACGCGGGCGAGCACTTCGGGCGCGGCGCGGTGGGGGTCCAGGGCTGCGATCCAGCGGGCGGCCGCCTCGGCGTCGCCGACGTCGAGCGTCCGCGCCAAGCCGAGCAACGCAGCGCGCTCGCTCCACATCGGCGTCGCGAGATCGGTCACCGCCGCGTGGGCCCGCGCCAACGCGGCGTCATCGACGTCGGTGGGGCTCGCCTCGGCGAGCAGTATGGTCGCCGCCGCTGCGATCGCGGGCGCGCCGGTGCCCGCGTCCGACCGCAGCGCGTCCGCTTGTCCGGCGGCTCCGGATTCCCCGAGCTCGAGGGCTGCGAAGGCCTGCCACAGGCGCTCGTCCAGCGATCGATCGTGCGTCGTGCCGCCCGTGGTCGCGCTGCACCGCGCGGCCCCGGGGAGCCGCGCGCTCGCCCGGATCGCCCGCTCGACGTGCAGGGCGTCGGCCCGTGACACGGCTGCCTGCACCGCGGTCGCGGCGAGCTTCGACGCGCGCAGGCATGCGATCGCGGGGCTCGAGGCCGTCGTGGTCGCACAGATGGCGCCCCGGGCCGTCGACCAGTCCGTCGACCAGCGGTCGAATCGATCCCGCACGCGTACGAGGGTGGTCTCGCCGTAGGCGACGCCCTTTGCGGCGAAGGACTCGCGCAGCTGCAGCTCGCGATCGTGATCCCAACTGCTCGTCGCGAGCGTGTCGTCGCAGCTCGCCGCGGGCGCGCGTCCGAGCGTCCATGCGGTAGCCCCGACGATCGCGATGCTCACGCCCGCGATCGCGACGGCGAGCACGACGCGGGCGGGCCGCGGCGCGCCCGCGTCGGCGACCAGCGCGTCGAGCAGCGCCTCCATCGACTCGTGCCGCGCCGCGGGATCCGGCGCGAGGCCGCGGACGACGGCTCGATTGACCCGCGACGGGATCACGGTGTCTCGGGGCGGCGGCACGATGATCCCGCGCAGCTTGGCCTCGAGAAGCTTGCCCGGCGTGCTGCCCTGGTAGGGGCTGCGGCGGTACAGCGCCTCGTAGAGCGCGAGACAGAAGCTGAACTGATCGCTGCGGGCGTCGGCGCGCGAGCTGAGGTGCTGCTCCGGCGCCATGTAGGCGGGCGTCCCGATCACGGTGCCGGGCTTGGTCAACGCCATGTGCACGCCGGGCAGCGACGCCTCGTCGGGGAGACGCAACGCGAGCCCCGGCAGGGGAGCCGTGAGCTCGCGGGTGGCCCGGGCCAGCCCGAAGTCCGCGACGCGGACGCGGCCGTCGTCGCCGACCAGCACGTTGCTCGGCTTGAAGTCGCGGTGGACGATGCCGCGCGCGTGCGCGAAGGCCAGCCCGCGCCCGGCGGCGACGAACACGTCGCGCACCTGCTGCCACGAGTGCGGATCGTCGGCCCACTGCGCGAGGTTGGAGCCATCGACGAACTCCATCGCCAGGAACACGCCGTTGTCGGTGGCCGACGCGCTCGGGTCGAGCACTCCGGGGTTGAACACGCCGACCTCGTAGAACTCGACGATGTTCTCGTGCTGCAGCTTCGCCAGCGATTGGGCCTCGCGCAGGAGTCGTGCACGCGGCGACGCGGCGCGCCCATCGGACACGAGGAGCTTCACCGCGACGACGCGACCGGTCTCGGGGTCTCGGGCGCGGTAGACGGTGCCGCCCCCGCCCGCGCCGAGGCGCCCCTCGATGACGTAGCGCCCGACCATCGTGACCGGATGGGCCGTGGCGCCGAACAGTCGCGTCTGCAGCGACCGCAGCGCCTGCTCGGCCGCGAAGTTCGCGTCGGGTCGCGCCCGCTCGAGCAGGTCGCCCAGCGGGTTGCCGTCGTCGTCGGTCTGCAGCCGCTGGCTCAGTTCGACCCCGACGTCCTGCGTCCTTCGCGACGTCGCCGCGGCCGCGCGAGGAGGATGAGGAGCACCGCGAGCGCGACGCGATCACGCCCTTGGCGAGAGATGTGGCAGAAGTTGTCGCTGTTGTTGTCGGCGTCGTCGCAGCACCCCGGGTCTTCGTCGTCGGGATCGACGCAGCCGTCTTCGATGTCCTCGGCGCCGTAGGTGATGCCGGTGACGTCGTCGCCGACGAAGCTGCCACCGTCGTCATCGTCAGCGGCCGTGATCGAGCTGGCGCCGGTCGACGTGCCGGTGCCCGTCGATGTGCCGGTGCCGGTCGACGTGCCGGTGCCGGTCGACGTGTCCGTCGCCGACGAGGTGCCCCCTCCCGAGGTACCGCTGCCCCCGGTGCCGGTCTCCGTCGAGCCGGAGCCGGTCGACCCCGAGTCGGTGCCGGTGCCCGTCGTGGCCGCGCCCGACGACCCCGATCCGTGGACGAACTCCGCGCCCAATTCTGGAGTCGGCTCCGGGCCTGGCTCCGGACTCGGCCCTGGCTCGGCCACCATCGCCACTGCGACGACCCCGAGGCTGGCGAGCAGCGATCCCAGCATGCCGATCAGCATACCGCTAGCACGCCCCGCGCTTCGAAAACCGCGATCCCGGGCAGCTACCGCTCCCTCGGAAGGTCTTCCCATCGCAGCCGCAGTACTCGCGCAGGTCCTTGGTGCAGGGGCGCTGCGCGGGCTTGCACACGCCCGGCGCGTCGCAGCCCTCGCCCTCGCACACGCCGCTCTCGCATTCGGACCCGACGTCGCACGGCGTGCCGTCGGGCTTGGGCTTGGCGCGCTCGCACACGCCGCGGTGCGCGAAGCGTCGGCCGGGACAGCTGCCGGACGCGACGAACGTGACGCCCGCGCAGTCGCAGTAGCTCTGGGCATCCCGCGTGCACATGCGATCGGCCGGGGCACAGGTGCCGAGCACGTCGCCGCAGCCCTCGCCCTCACACACCGCGTTGCCGCCACAGTCCGCATCGGTGCGACAGCCCGTGCTCGGCGTCGCGCCGCCGTCGTCGGCGATGCCCGCGGTGGCGTCGACCGGGGCCGGCCCGGGGCCCGGCGACGCGGCGGTGTCGGTGGCCCGTGGCGTGGCGGTGCAGGCGAGGGGCGCGGCCAGGAGAGTCGCGAGGAGAGCCGCGAAGAGCCCGACCGGGCCCCTGCAAGGGCGGCCGGCGGCCCGATCGATCGTCGTCGTCATCGCCGCATCATAGCGGGGCGGGTGCGCGCGGCGGGAGGCTCGTCCGCAGGAACGCGTCCGCGGCCGCGGCGAACCGCTCGGGCCGGGTGATCGGCGTGCTGCAGGCGGTCGCGGTGCACAGGTACACGGCGGCCTTGCCGATCGCGGGGTAGCGATCGCCTGGACGTCCGACCTCGACCACGGCCCGTGGCTCCGGGTACCGCAGCGCCGCCGCGAGCAGCGCCCGGGTGTCCGGCGCTGCGAGCTTGCCGACGACGGTGACGTCGAGCGTCGGCATCGTGACCTCCTGCAACCCCAGCGCGAACTGCCCGATGATGCGGCCCTCGTCGGCGACGCGCGCCGGATCCCCGAGGCTCTCGAGGGCCCGCTCCGCCGCGGCGAGGTAGGGCGTCGGGATCGTGCCGTCGCCGTCGGTGGCGCGGTGCAGTGCCGCGAGCAAGCGCGCGGCGAGGCCATTCTCCTCGTACGGCGTGCGCCGCCGGGCGAACACACCGACCGCGTCGGGGTCCACCGTGTGCACGAAGAAGGCCCCCGACTCCGGGTCGCGGAGCGACGCGAGCATGAACGCCGCGACGCGCTCGGCGTGGGCGAGCCACGCCGGGTCGCCGGTCGTTCGGTGCAGCGCGAGCAGGCCCCGGCCCATCGCGACCTGATCGCGCAGGTACAGCCGCGCCTCGGGATCGACCGCGCGGTGGCGGAACCCGCCGCCCGGATCGGCGTGGGTCTCGAGCAGCCGCTGCGCCGTGACCTCCGCCTGCTCGAGCGGTTCGCGATCGCCCGACGCCGCGTGCAGATCGCACAGCGCCTCGATCATCATGCCGTTCAGATCCGCGTAGACCTCGGTGTCGATCCGCGGGATCCCGAGGGCCCGACGGCCGGCGGCGCTCGGCACGGCGTAGTACTCCGCGCCGAGCACCGCCGGCGCGCCCTCGCGCCGGAGATCGGCGTCCTGGCTGGTGTAGAAGCCCCCGTCGTCGGAGCGCATCATCGTCGTCATGTACCGGGCCACGTCGCGCGCGTGGGTCAACCAGCGGGCGTCGCCCGTGAGTCGATGTGCCCAGGCGAAGTTGCGGATCGCCCCGGCCTGGATCGCCGTGATCTTCTCGAAGTGCGGGTGGTCCCAGTCGCCGCCCACCGAGTACTGGTACATCCCGCCGAAGACAGGATCGATGAGCTTCGCCGCCGATGCCAGCGTCGTCAGGGCCTGCGCCGCGCTCGCGGGATCGTCGTCGATGCGCGCGCGCACGAACGCGTGCTCGATGGGGCCCGGCGCGGGATAGCGCTGCTGCTTACCCCAGCCGCCCTGCGCCGGCTCGTAGTACCCGTCGAGCTGCGCGGCGACCTGCACGCGGATGGCGTCGAGGGCCCGCTGTTCGCGTGGCGGTGCGGGATCGTCGGCCTCGCGGTGGCGCAGTGATCCCCGATCGCGGTCGGCCACGAGCTGGCGCAGCCGGGCCGCGAAGCCCCTCGGCTCCTGGTAGCCGCGCAGCTCGAGCACCGGCTGCGCGTCGGGCGAGAGCACCCCGGTCGCGGGCCAGCCCCACTCGCGGTAGCGCTCCGCCACGTCGGGGCGCGCGTCCGAGTCGACGCGAATCGTCGTGAAGTGGTCACGCAGAAGGGCCGCGACCTCGGGGTCGCGATACGTCGTCTCCTCCATGACGTGGCACCAGTGGCACCACGTTGCGACGACGTTGACGAGGATGAGGCGCTGCTCGGTGCGGGCGCGCTCGAAGCTCGCCTTCGACCAGGGCTGCCACACCACCTCGCCGACGACGGCCGATGCCTCGGGACCGCGGGTCGCTGCGACCGGGGCGGCGCAACCCACGAGCACGCCGAGCAGCATCGCCGCCATCGACGTCACGCGTGCCGCACTGGTCGCCCCGGTCGTCACGATCGTCATCCTCGCACGTGGCCCCCGTCGCGCACGTCGCCCGCGTCGCGCATCACAGCACGCAGACGCCGCCGCCGCCCGGCCCCGCGTGTGGGCAGTGCGTGTCGGGATCGGCGAGCGCCGCTCCGGCGTGGTACGTGCGGCACCCGATCGTGTCCCCGTCGACGTCCTTCGCGCTGCCCGCGTACCATCCGGCGCACTGCGCCATGCAGTCGGCCTCGTCGTCGTAGGCGTTGAGGCCGTCGACGCAGCTCTCGAAGTAGCGCGAGCAGTACAGCCCGCACTCCGGCGCGTTCTCGATCACGCATGTCGCGGCGCCGCTCGGGCCCGCGTGCGGGCAGTGGATCGCGGGATCGGTGCTCGTCGCCACCGTCGCGTGGTAGAGGCGACATCCGAGGGAGTCGACGGCCGTGTCCGCGGCGGCGCCCATCGGCCACTGCGCGCAGTTGTCGAGGCAGTCTTGCTCGTTCGCGTACTCGCTGAAGTCGACGCATCCCGCGAGGTACACGTCGCAGTAGCTGGCACACGACAGGTCCACCGGCGCGTCCCCCGTCGACGAATCGGCGCCCCCGGAGCTGCTCTCGTCGTCGGTGGTCGCGGTGGTCGACAGGGTCTCGGCGGTCGTCGGGGCTGTGGTCGGATCGCCGGTCATGCTGGTCATGCCGGTCATGCCGGTCATGCCCCCGGTGGAGTCATCGGAGCCGCCGACCGAGCCCGAGTCGGCGTTCATGCCGTCGTCGTCGTCGCCTCCGGCACAGGCGGGCAGCAGGGAGATGGTGAGGAGAAGGGTCATCGTCTTCGTCATTGGAACCTCCGCGTCGAGTCGGTCCGGTGGACCGCGCACCCTCGACGGGGGGAGGTACGGCGCTCGCGTGGCGGTGGATCGGCGCCGGTGCGGGTGATCCGCCGACGCCCCCTCCCCGTAGGAGCCCCGAGCCCGGTGCGCTGCCCGCCCTGGCCGGAGGACCCGTGACGACGACACTTCGCCCCTGGGCGGCTCGATCCGGTGCGATCGCGCTCGCGGCCCTGCTCACCCCGCTCACCTCGGTACCGACGCACGCCTCGGATCACGCCGACTCACCCACGACCCAGGACGATCCCGCCGCGGACCTGACCGATCTCTACGCCTGGCACGTGGACAGCAAGCTCGTGGTCGCGTTCGGGTTCGCCGGGCTGTCGGAGGCCGGCCTACCGGCACAGTTCGACCGCGGTGTCCTCTACACCGTGCTCCTCGACCATGACGGCGACAACGCCTCCGATCGCGAGGTCTACGTGCGCTTCGGTCAGAACGGCCGCGGTGACTGGGGCGTGCGCGTGGAGAACCTGCCGGGCATCGCCGAGCCCGTCGTCGGCCCCGTCGACACGACGATCGAGGCCGGCCTCGATCTGCGGGTGTTCGCCGGCCTGCGCGACGACGCGTTCTTCTTCGACCTCGACGGCCTGAGGCAGACGCAGCGATCCGGCACGATGCTGTTCGACAGCACCCGCGACATCTTCGACGGCACGAACATCACCGCGGTCGTGCTCGAGATGAGCATCGATGCGCTCGCGGCGGGTTCGGACACCGTGACCATCTGGGTCAGCACGGGGCGGATGTGAGGCACACGATGCACATGCCCACGCGCACCGTTGCCATCGTGCTCGCACTCGCCGCGGTCGCCTGCGGCGAGCCGGCCCAGGACCGCGGCGACGGCGAGTCGGCCGGTGTCGACGACACCGGCGACGAGACCTCCGGCGGGACGACGCCTGCCCCGACGACGGGCGACACACCCTCGCCGACCACGACGGCATCGACCACCGCGACGGCCACGACGGATCCCAGCGACACCGACGCGGAGACCACGGATGGCGGCGAAGATCCCTTCGTGTTCGAGGACGGTGACCCGACCGCGTACGGGCGGATCGACCGGCTCGGCATGCCCGGGGTCGCGACCATGCTCGTCGACGACGTCGATGCGTACAACGATGGCGACCCGCAGGACGACGCCGCCGAGCTCTACCTGCCCGAGATCGTCGCGCGCATGAGCGCCCTGCACGACGCCCTCGACGACGATCTGATCGCCGCCGGTCTGACCCCGTGCGCCCTGCTCGACTGCGTGCAGCAGGTTCGCTCGCTCATCCTTCCCGATGTGATGCGCGTCGACTTCACCGCGCCCGCGGGCTTCCCGAACGGGCGCCGGCCCGTCGACCCGGCCCTCGATCTCACCCTCGCGGTGATCCTGCTCGACCTCACCGAGCACGGGGTGACGACGCTCGCGGACCTACCGCTGAACCCGCCCGCGGGCGACCTGACGCCGCCCGAGGCGTTCCCGTACTTCGCCGCGCCGCACTGAGTCCGCGGCGCGTCAGCCCCCGCAGACGCCCGGGGCCGGCGTGGGGTCGCAGCCCGCCTGCGGGAAGCTGCAGACGCCGCCCGGGCAGAAGTTGCGGACCTCGCCCGTGCGCAGGAAGTGGTCGAGCTGTTCGGCCGCCTCGGGCAGTACGCGGATCGAGCCGTGGGGATCGTCGCACGCGCGCTGGGGCAGGGCGCAATCGGGCTCGGGCGGCAGGCCGAAGTCGTACTCGATGTACGCGCTGCCGGCGGGCGGCTCGGCCACGGTCTCGAGGCCGAAGACCTCGCGGCCCCCGCCCTCGACGAGGGGGACGTCGAGCGTACGCGCCAGCACGTGCGCCGCGGTGGTCGGCACCGAGTGGTCCCCGATCGCGGCGCGCATCAGCACTTCGTGCGGCGGCGTGTCGGCCAGCGGCTCGTCGCGCAGGTGGGTGATGAAGCCGTTGGGCTCGACCCGGTCCCAGAGCATCTGCACCAGGCCGAGCACGAACTGGATGTCGCGCGGGTCCTTGTAGGTCGACTCCGCGATGTCGAAGAAGGCGTCGAACTGGGCGCTGCGGTTGAGCAGCAGGCCGAAGGGCGAGCCCATGACCTCGAGCCCGCCGCGGGTCGCGTCCTGGGTCACGCTCATGTACAGCGCGCCCATGATCCCGCCGAGGCTGATGCCGTAGTACGCCTGCGTCGACGGATCGAGCAGGTCCGCGAACATGGGGTCGGCGGCGATGCCCTGGGCGATCACGCGATCGAGCACGAGCGAGTTCACCACCGACTGCTGGAGCCGCGCGAACATGCCGTCGAAGTCCTCGATGGCGCCCGTCTGCAGGATGGCGCCGATGGTCGCCTGGTCGGGCTGGGCCAGGCCGATCCAGTCCGTCGAGTAGATCGCCCAGCCGTGGTTCTCACACAGCTCGAGGAACTCGTCGCGCTCGATCTCGCGGCGCGTGCCGAGCAGGCCGTGGCCGTAGTGCAGCAGCTGCACCGCCTCGGTCGTGGCGCGCTGTGGAATCAGCAGCTCGAAGTCGAAGGCGTACGTGCCGATCGCCTCTGGAAGACCGGCGTCGTCGAGGTTCATGACCGCGTTCGGGCCCGGCTGATCGACGAACAGCGGCACCTCGAAGGTGCCGGTGATCTTGTAGGCGACGCGCGGGTCGAACATGGTGTCGACCTCGTCGAGCGTGAACACTGGATCGCCCGCGACGAGCGCGAGGGCCTCGTCGCGCATGTGCACGAGCGGCGTCACCAGGTTCTCGTCGCTGGCGGTGGTGAAGTCCCACGCGAGCTGGAGCTCGGTCCGCGGCACGCCGGCCGTGGTGAGCTGGGCGAAGATGTCGGTGTACAGCGGCCGGCGGGCCTCGATCGACGCATCGTCGGAGGGCTGGCCGTCGCGCAGGGCGACGAACGCCGGCGTGGCCGGGATGGCGGTGCCGTCGACGTCGACGAGGCCGCGCAGGGCCACGATGTAGCGCCGCGCGTTGGCGAGGCGCACGGCCGGTCGCACGAACAGGACGCGCGCGTCCGGGTCGTCCCCCGACAGATCGAGCTCGGCGAAGTGCGGCACGCGCTCGCCGGTCTCGGCATCGAGGAGGATCGTCGGCGAGTCTTCGGCGAGCGAATCGGCGATGTGCGCCGCGCTCGGCAGTCCCGCGGCGGTGGCCCCGGGGATGTGGACCATGATGCCCGCGCCCGGTGAGAATCCGTCGCTGCGCGACCATGGCGTCGGATCGGCCTGCACGTCGTAGTAGCTGACCGGCATCATCTCGGCCGAGAGCTCGACCCGGCGGCCGGTCGGGGTGCCGTCGTCGGCGACGGTGAAGACGTTCGACGGGAACGGGTGCCCGCAGTAGTCGGGCACGAGCGGGTCACAGGGGAGTGTCGGCCAGTCGACGACGGGATCGGGATCGGGGATCGATCCCGTCGTGTCGGTGCCGCTGCCGCTGGTGTCGACGGTGCCGGGGCCGGAGCCGTCCGACGAGGTCGCGTCGGCGCCGGCGGGCGCACCGTCGTCACCGCAGGCCAACAACAGGGCACAACCGAGGGCTCCGGATCGCAGTCGCATGGCTCGATCCGGAGAGTACACCCCGGTCGAGGTGGTTCACGTCGCCCGATAGCGCGCGGTGCGGCCACGGGCGCCCGGCCTGTCGGCGGCCGGCGAGGCGCCGGCGGGCGCGTCCTGCGGCCGGTACTTCAGGATGAACGACACCGCCTTCAGACCCCGCGCCGCCCAGTACACGATGACGAAACCGAACACGAGGATCGCCGGGCCCGACAGCAGCACCGCCGTCCACGGGATGTCGTCGCCCTCCGTGAGCTTGTCGATGAGCGCACCGATGCCCTCGCGCGCCCCGGCGACGAACAGGATCGGCAGCACCTGGGCCCAGACCAGGGAGAGGCTGCCCCAGCCCCAGAAGCGGCGGTGAGCCGACAGCGGCACGCGCTCGTGGAAGCGGCGCTTGAAGATCTTCTGCGCCTTGCCGAGGAAGAGCACGTTGGTGACGAGCACCGCGGCGACGTTGAGCACCAGGAACATCAGCGCGCCCATGACGCTGGCGTACACCGCGAACTTCGAGAACTCCGGCGCGGCGATGGTGTACATCAGCGCGGTGAACACGTAGGCGAGGAACGCCTCGATCGCGGGCTCGACCGCCAAGGTGAGCATGATGCCGGAGAAGATCGTCACGACCACGAGGGTGCCGATCAGGCACAGCGTCGCGAGCAGCTCGCGACCGACGGTGCGAAACACCTCCTTGACCACGTCCGCGGCCCGGGCCTCGCCGGCCGCGACGCGGCCGGGCAGCGCGACGATCTCGAGGATCACCGGCTTGATCGACAGCACGAACAGCACCACGGCGACGACGGTCAGGACGATCGGCAGGTAGCCGAACAGCGCGAACACCCCTTCGAACTGGCGAGCGATGGTCTTGAAGATCGTGATGTCCTCGTTGATCTTCGACACGTTGTCGAGGATCGCCATCGGCAGGCTGTCCTGCTCGCCCGCGGCGACCTGGGCGAGGGGCGCCTCGATGAGCACGGGCCCGACATCGACGAGGTCCTCGACGTTGTCGTCGAGCACCTGGAAGGTCGCGTCGATGACCGCGACCTGGGGGTTGGTGACGGAGGACAGCGCGCCCTGGATCGCGCGAAGCAGCAGGAGCACGCGCGAGAACAGGAAGATCGCCGCGACGCACACGCCCGCGGCGAGCGCCGAGTACTTGAACAGCATCGCCTCCTGACCGGGGTACTTGCGACGCAGCGACAGCGGCAGCAACAGCAGCAAGAGACCGCCGAGCGAGAGCCAGCCCAGCAGCTGGGACATCGTCGCCATCTTCTCGTCCTGCTTGGCGGCGATCTTCTCCTCCAGCCGCTGCGCGACCACTTCCTTCTGGGACCGCAGCACCTCGCGCAGCAACGCGAGGTACTCGCCGGGCTCCATCGCCGGGGCCTCGTCGTCGACGCCTTCGTCCGTCGGCGCGTCGGCGGGCGTCGTCGGCCGAGCGGCGTCGGCCTCGAGCGCGGCGATGCAGTCGGCCTCGCTGCGACCGTCGGCGACGCAGGCACCGATCGCGGCGGCGGCCTTCGCCTCGGCGATGCACTCCGCCTCGGCGCCGCCCTCGGCGAGGCACGCCTGCACGAGCGAGGGGTCGAGGGCGATCGCCTCGGCGGGTACGGCCTCGATGGCGTCTGGGGAGGCGAGGGCGGTCGGCGTGGCGCCGATCGCCCAGGTGGCGAGGAGCGTGGCGAGAATCGGCATGGCGTAGTTCCGCGGGGCGCGGGCATGCGACCCCTCGGAACCACGACTCCCACCGCGCCGGACTGTCGCACCCCGGGCGTGGAGCAGCGCCGGTGCGATACGTCTCGATCACGGCGGCGGCTTTGCTCCCGGGCGGAACGTCTCGCGGGCGCGGTTGTCGGGCTGGGGCACATGCGAGGTGATTTCGGTCGGGTCTTGTTGCTCGTCGGTGTCGCGGCGTGCGTGCCTCCCGTGGTCTCACCGAAGGTGCCGGCGCCGCCGCTCGGGGACGCGCAGGTGCAGGGGGTGTTCGATCCGCTGGCGCTGGTCGAGGGGCGGCCCTCGGCGCACGTCTCGGCGCCCCTGCGGGTGCTCGATGTGCAGCCGGTCGATCGCAGCCACGGTGAGCCCGTCCAGCTGCGCTTCGATCGCCCAGTGGGGCGCGTCGATGCGATGCCCGAGGCGCGCTTGGTGGTGGAGCGACAGGAGCGGGACGGGGCGTGGACTGCCGTGGAGGGGCAGAGCGCATGGACACGCGCCGACCGGATCCGGTTCGAGCCGCGGACGCCCTTGCCGGCAGCGCATCGTATCCGGGTGCGGCTCGAGGGCGCGTTGGAAGGGATCGAAGGCACCGCGTGGAGCTTCGAGACCCCGCGGCCGCAGCTGGAGTGGATGCAGGACAGCCCGCTGCGGGGGACCACGCCGATCCTGCTCTGGTGCGACGAGGTCCTGTCTCGCGCGGCACTGGCCCGACACCTGAGCCTCCGAGACGAGGCGGGTCGCGCGATCCCGGTCCGCGTCGCGCGGGCGACGGCGGTGGATCGGGGGTACGTCGACGACGACGAGGCGAGCTCCGGATCCATGCTCGCCGTCCACCCGGTGGCGCCCTGGCCCCGGGGCCAGACCCTGCGTGCAGAGGTCGACGGGGCGTTCCGCACCGACGCGGGGGTCGTCCCGCTCGGCGAGCCGCGGACATGGTCCGTGGAGACGCTACGGCCATTTCGACTCCGCGGGATCCGATGCGCCGATGGGACATCGCGCGCGTGCCCGCGCGCACCGGTGCGCGTCGAGCTGAGCAACGATCCGAATTCGATGGAGGGCATCCGCATGAGCCCCGAGCCGGAGGGCTTCGCGGTCTATTGGGACGAGCAAGGCGTCGCGCTCGACGGCGACTTCGAGGCCCGGAGCTACACGGTGATCCTGCCCCCCGATCTCGAGGACGCGGACGGGCAGCGGATCGAGGGGCCGCGGACTCGCCGGGTGCGCTTCACCGATACCCCGGCGCCGGGCGTCGCGGACCTGCGGCTGTCGAGCGCCCACGGTGTGTTCGCCCGCCCCGAGCACGCCCGGATCGGCGTGCTGGGCAACCGCGTGCGGACGGCGGAGGTGCGTGTGGCGGTGCTCGCTCCCGAAGACGCTGCGCCGTACCTGCGGCCGAGCGACGAGTCAGTGCCCTGGCCCGAGGACACGGTCACCACCCGGCTCGAGCTGAACTTCGGCGAGGGCGGGACCGAGATCCTCGATCTCAGCCGGTTCGCGGGGCTGGGGGACACGGTCCTGGTCGAGGTTCGTCCGCTCGCGCTCGCCGAGAACACGACGCAGGGGCCGACGACGATGCGCGGCGTGTTCCGGATCAGCGCCTTGGGCGTCTGGGCCCACAGTGGGCCCGCCCGCGGGGTTGTGCGGGTCACGGCGCTGGCGACCGGGCAGCCGATCGCCGCCGCTCAGGTCGAAGCGGTGCGCGGCACGGGGATGCGCGTGCTGGGCAAGACCGATGCGCACGGCCTCCTCGCGCTGCCGGGGGCGATCGATCTCGACGCACCCGCGGTGCTGGTCGTGCGGACCGGCGACGATGCGTTCCCGCTGGCGCTTCGGCAGTTCCCTTGGGGGGCCGATGCCCGCGTCTCGTCCCCCCGCGCGGCACCTCTCCCCGAGCCCCTGCGCCTGGGGGAGCGGGCGCTGGTCGAGGTGGGGATCGGTCGCGCGGTCTTCTTCCCCGGGGACACCGTCCACGTCGCGGGCTGGGCGGGCATCTCGACACCCCACGGCAAACACAACACCCGTCGGATTCCCACGGGGACCGAGGTGAAGGTGACGCTCCTGTTCGATCGCACGCCGATCTCGACCGGGACCGCGACGGTCAACGGTCACGGGAGGTTCTCGCGGTCGATCCGGATCCCCGAACGGGCGGCGCTCGGCCGGTACGTGATCGAGGCGGAGCTGCTCGACGCGACGGACGTCGTCGCGCTGAAGGTCGCGCAGGTGCGCCTGCCGACCTTCGAGGTCACCGCGGAGGCGCGCGATCCGGAGGTCGTTCGAGGGGAGTCGCTGACGGTGGACGTACGCGCTCGCTACCTCAGCGGAGAGGCGGCGTCGATCGAGCGGTTGGATTGGGTGGTGGACTGCCACCGCAGCGCGCCGCACCTCGAGGAACTCGACGAGGCGTTCGGCACTTGGACCGATGCCGAGGTCTCGCGCTGGACGCAGCGGGGCCAACTCCCGGGCGCAGAGACCTCGACGCGACCGATCGTCGTGGCCACGGACGCCCTCGACCACCGCGCCGCGCGGCGCTGCGTGGTTTCGGTCGCGACGCAGGACCTTTCGAACCAGCCCGTGGGCGCAAACACGTCCGTGGTCGTGCACCCGGGGCCCGGCTACGTCGCCCTCGCGGTGCCGGGGCGCGTGGCCACAGGCGAGCGCGAGGTGCTGCGCGCCATGGTCGTCGACCGCGTCGGCCGACCGCTGGCCGCGGATCGAATCGGCCTCACGCTGCGCCGCATCGACGGCGACGAGACGTCCGTGCTGGTGAAGACCTGCGCGATCGAGACGCCGGCCGCCGGCGTACAGCTGCGCTGTCGGGCCCCCGCGCTCCGCGAGGGCGAGCACCTGATCCGGGTCTCGGCGGACGTGGACGGCATGCCGCTGGAGCTGGAGCGCCGCATCTGGGTGCAGGCGTCACGGGCGGAGGTCACCGAGGCGCCGAGCGAGGTGCGCAGCGGGGCCCGCGTCGCGGCGGTCGCGTCGACGCCCGCCCCGACGCCCGTGCGCGCGTCGGAGCTCGAGGTCGCGGCTCCCGAAGCGGCGACGGCGGGCGAGCCGATTCCGGTCACGATCACCGCGCCGTCGTGGAGCGGGGATGCGGTGCTCGAGGGGGTGCTCACGGTGGAGCAGACCGGCCTGCGCAGGGCGCTGCCGTTCTCGCTGCGGCGGGGCAAGTCGACGCTCACCGTTCGCGCGGCCGAGGGGGCCGGACCGCTCCTGGAACTCACCGCGCGGGTGGAGCGGCCCGACGGGGAGCCCCGCGCGACGGTCGAGAGCGCGACGCACCCCGTGTCCATCGAGGATCGCGGACACCTGGAGGTCGACGTCCTCGTCCCTGCGTCGGTGGCCCCGGGCAGCGAGACCCGCTTCACGGTGCGGGTCCGAGACGGGCAGGGGCGGCCGGCCGATGCCCGCCTCGCCGTCTGGGTCGTCGACGACGCGGTGCACGAGTTGGCGAGGCCGCCCGTGGTGGACCTGGAGTCGCGCTTCAACCCGCTTCGCCCGCGGGAGCACGTCGTCACGGACGATCACGGAGCGCTGCTGGAGCCCTTCGACGGTCAGCCGTGGCGGTGGTCCGGCCGGGTTCACGGTGAGCGGGGTGCGCACACCGAAACCAAGGGTGCACTCGATCTGGAGGTGCGCCGTCGGTTCGAACCGGCGCCCCTGTTCGTCGGGGACATCGGCACGGGTCCGGAGGGGACGGTCGAGATCCCGCTGCGGCTCGCCGACGATCTCACCCGGTTCCGGATCGCGGTGATCGCATCGGCCGAGCTGGCGAAGGGGACGGGGCCCGCGATCTTCGGGCGCGGTACGGCGACCCTCGAGGCGACGACGCCGCTTCCGGTCCGGGCGGTGCTGCCCAGGGCGCTGCGTCCCGGCGACTCCGCGCAAGTGGCCGCGCTCGTGAGCATCGAGGCGGCGGGGACCCTGGAGGTCCGGGCGCAGACCAAGTCGAAGCGGGTGCGGATCGTCGGGCCGACCGAGCAGGTCCGGGAGGTCCGCGCGGGACAGGTCGTGCGGGTGTCGTTCTCGGTCGAGGGCGCGGCGGTGGGCGAGGACGCGGTCACGTTCTCTGCCACGCTTCGGCCCGGGCGCGGGCGGACACTCCGCGGCGCGGTGGCGCGTCCGCTGGCGGTCCAGTCCGAGCGCACGGCGGTCGAGCGGGCCGCGGTGTACGGCAGCGTGGCGGTGGATCAGCCGGTGGCGATTCCCGTCGTCGTGCCCAAGGCCGAGCGTGGCTCGGTCGACGTCTCGATCCGCGCGACGGCGTTGGGCGACCTGCAGGACGCGGCGGCCTACCTGACCGAGTATCCCTACGGCTGCGTCGAGCAGACGGCGAGTCGGTTGATCCCGGCGGTGGCGCTGCGATCCCGTGCGGGGCGCAGTGCGGAGACGTCCGCGCGCATGGTGGACGCGGTGGCGAGCCTGCAGGCGATGCAGCTCGAGAGCGGGCGCTTCGTGTACTGGCCCGGGAGTCAGGAACCCTCGGCGTTCGGCACTGCGTACGCGGCGTGGGTGCTGCAACTGGCGAAGGACGCCGGCGTGCCGGTGTCGACCGATGCCTTGGAGCGCGCGCTGACGGTGTTGCGCGCCGACGCGGCGGCGCCCCTGCCTGAGACCCCCGGGGCGCTGGACCGCGCGCTCGTCGAGCGGGTGATGGCCCTTCGCGCGGTGGTGGAGTCCGGCCCGGTGTCCCCCGAGGCCCTGGCGGCGATCTGGGCCCATCGCGATCGCCTCCCGGTGTTCTCGCGACTGCTGCTCCTGCAGACGCTGCACCGCGTCGACCCGAAGGACCCTCGGGTCACCCCGCTGCTGGATTCGCTGTCGTCGTCCATCGAGCAGCGAGAGGGCGTGGCCCATGTGGTGGATCCGACCGAGCCGCGGTGGTGGTGGATGTTCTCCTCGCAGACCCGGACCGACGCCATGGCCCTCATGACACTGCAGCAGGTGGCGCCCGCGGATCCGAGGATCGAGAAGCTGGTCGCGGGGCTGCGGGAGTCCCGACGCGGCGGCCGCTGGCGCAACACCCAGGAGAATGCGTACGCGCTGCTGGCCCTGTCCCGGTACGCGAGCGTGGCCGAGGCGGAGATCCCCGATCAGCGGGTGCAGGCGTGGATCGGGCCCGAGCGGGTGGTGGATGCTCCGCTCGCGGGCTTCGATTCAGCGCCGCTCGGTGGAGCGGTCGCGCTTCGCAGGGCGCTGGGCGATCGGTCGGGCGAGCGCACCCACGTCGTGATCCACCGCGAGGGGCACGGCCGCGCGTACTACCGCGTGGGGGTGGAGTGGACGCCGACGGATGCGCCTGCCCGCAGTCAGGGGATCGCGATCCATCGCGTGGTGCCGGAGACGATCCACGTCGGCGAAGCGGCGACGATCGAGGTGTCCGTGTCGGCAGACGCGGCCGTGCACCACCTGGCGGTGGAGGTTCCGCTGCCGGCCGGGCTGGAGGCGGTCGATGCCACCTTGGGGACCGGCGTGGGGGCGCGCGTCCGCGGCGACCAGACGCGCTCGCCACACCTGAGCCACCGCGAACTGCGGCCCGATCGCGTGGTGCTGTTCTTCGACAGCCTGCCGCCGGGCACGACGACGCAGTCGATCCCCGTGATCGCCACCACGGAGGGCCGCTTCGCGCTGCCGGCGGCGGTCGCACAGGCGATGTACGAGCCGGAGACGCGCGCTCGCACGCGAGTCGGAGTGGTCCGCGTGCTGGCGGACGCCGTCGCGCTCGATCGGACCGGCGACCGCGACGGAGCCTCGGCCCCGCGCGAGTGCGCTAGGTCTCGATCTCGTCGGCGATGCGCGAGCGCAGCTCCGCGGCGGCCTCGGCACCGAGCGCCGTCGGGTGCCAGCCGATCCCGAGGCCCGCGTCGCCGTGGCGCGGGATGATGTGGAAGTGGACGTGGGAGACCGCCTGGTGGGCGGCCGCGCCGTTGTTCTGCAGCACGTTGTACGCGGTGGCGCCGGTCGCCCTCAGGATCGCGCGGGCGATCCGGGGCAGCACCCGGCCGATCGCGGCGGCGCTCTCGTCGGACAGCTCGTGCAGCATCGCGACGCGCTGCTTCGGGATCACCAGGGTGTGCCCGGTCGCGAGCGGGAAGATGTCGAGGAACGCGAGCGTGTGATCGTCCTCGTAGACGCGGTGGCAGGGGATCTGGCCGTCGAGGATCTTTCCGAAGATGGTGGACGCGTCACCCATGGGCACCTCGCTGCGGTCCATGTTATGCCATGGCGGTGCAGAAGGTCGTGCGCATCGTCGCCGCGGTCGCGGCGATCGGCCTGGTCGGGTATGCGGTGGTGGTCGCGTCGCGTCCGGATGCCGAGGCGCCCGCCGCGGCGAAGGACGGCGGGCAGCGCCCCCGCGCGGCGTCGTCGAAGTCCGATCGGGAGCCGAGCTCCGCGAGCGCCGAGCGACGCGCCCGCGTGGCGGCGACCAAGTCGGCCGCGGGACCGGTCGCGGCGCCGACTCCGGCCGAGCCGACCACGCCGGTGGACTACGAGAAGGCGTACGGAGAACTCGAGACGTTCGTCACCGATCTCGAGACGATGCACGCGAAGTCGAAGACGATCCCGCAGCCCGAGTGGGTCGAACGCTACCGTCGCGGCAACGAGCTCGTCGATGCGCTGATGCGGACGCCGGAGGCGAAGGACGAGGGGGAGCGCAAGGACATCCTTGCGCTCAACATGCGCTTTCGCGAGGTGATCCAGAAGGTCCTCGCGAAGCCTTAGGGCACGGAGGACGGCGTTGCCGTCCTAGAAGAGCTTGCCGAGCCCGCCCGGCAGCTTGTCCTTCAGGCTCTCGAGCACGTCGCTGCTGCCGAGCCACTCGGGGACCTTGCTGATGTTCTCCTTGAGGAACTCGACCACGGCGGCGGCCTTGGTCTCGTCGAGTCCGACCTTCTCCACCAACTGCTGAATCATTTCGTCCATGTCGTGTCTCCGGGAGGGCGCAGCATAGCAGCGGGTCCGCCCCGTGGTGTGGGGCGCGTTGCCCCGGCCGCCGGGCGTCAGCGGGGCGCGGCGCAGCAGCGGAAGCCCGTCGAATAGTCCCAGTGGGAGCGATCGTGCGCGGTCGTCGCGTAGGTGCACCCGGGTCCGTTGAGTGCGGTGTCGACGAAGAACCCCCCGCGGAACGTGCCGGCCGGATCGGCGGTCCACTCGTGGAGGTTGCCCACCATGTCGAAGGCCCCGTCGTCACTGACGCAGCCGACGTGGGCGCCGGTCGTCTGCACGCCGTCGGGCACCTGCAGGATGCAGGGGTCGCCCAGCTGCGACCAGATGCTCGGATCATCCGTGCCGAAGTACTCGACGGCGGGGTGCCGCGCGCGGGCGTCGTTGCACGTCCCCGGTTCGATCGCATCGCCGTACGGGTACACGTGGCCGGCCGCGCCTCGGCACGCGCGCAGCCACTCGTCGTCATCGCACAGGCGCTTCCCCGCGGCGGCACACGCCGCAGCCGCGGTGTCGCCGTCGATGTAGCCCTGCGGCACCGCGCCCTCGATCGACACCGCCCGCACGGCGCCGGTGGGGTGGACGTAGGGCGAGTGCGAGCCGATGACGGCGCCGCCGGCATCGAGCACGACCAGCGAAGCCTCGTGGCGATCGATGCAGAAGTCGCCGATCGCGGGGTCCTCGATCGGGATCATGCCGTCGGGGCACGTCGGGTCCCACGACACCTCGGCGACTCCCTCGTTCGGTGTCGGTGCGGCGTCGGGATCGCAGGCGCGGGACGGATCCGTGCAGCACTGCACGTCGGCGTCACCGGGGCAGAGGCCGGCGGTGCGATCGAGGCCGGGCGGGCACTCGGCCGAGGGCAGGCACAGGCCGGGCGCCGCGTCGACGGAGCACGACACCGCGTCGGGGAGGCAGCACTGGATCGCCGGGACGTCGTCGCAGGTGCCGAGCACCGAGAGCGCGGACGCGGGGCACGTCGTCACGTCGACGCAGGTGCCAGGCTGGCCGGAGAGGGAGCAGGCGAGATCGCCACCGGTCGTCGTGCTGGACTCGAAGGCCCCGGTGGTCGAGGTGGTCGAGGTGCTCGAGGTGCTCGACGCGTCGCTGAGTGGATCGGTGGACGAGGCGCTCGCCCCGGTGTCATCGCCGCCCGACGTCGCGAGGGCGCTCGTCGTCGTGTCCGCAGCCGGAGTTGGAGACGTACACCCAGTCGCCGCGGCGAGCACCCACCCGGCTACCCGGGGATGTCGACCCACGTCCCATCCGTCGCCGGGGCGGGGTTGAGCAGGTAGATCCGCGTCGGCGCGGCGGTGGGCATCGACCCATCGGGGGGCATGCTCGGGTCGAGGACGTCCCAGCCCCAAACGTCTGCACGGACGTCGCCAGTCGCCACGTCCCACTGCAGCTCGCCGCTGACACCCTGCAGGTCGACGCTGCCGTTGCCGGTCGCCAGCGCGTTGCGGGCGTCGACGATGAACGAGAGGTCCGAGCCCGAGAAGGAGATGGGCTCGCCCTCGGGCGCGACCAGAAGTGGCATGCCGGCGGCGATGCCTGCCCCCGTCACGGCGTCTTCGGCGGCAACCGTGCACATCGAGAACAGCGTCGACATCGTCGCGTCGTAGCTGAGCGCCGATGACGTCAGGGGCTCCTCGTCGTTGAACCGGATGCGATAGCGGACGCTGAACGCCTCGAAGTTGTCGGGGTTGAGCACGACCGGCGAGGTGCCCTGCAGGTGGCTCTCGAGCAGGGGCTTGAGCGGCACCAGGGGATCGGTACCGGGGAGCGTTCCGATATCGTTGATGAAGCGCTCGAGCTCGGGCACCGCACCGTGCGTGACCGTGAACAGGGGCATGGGTTCGCCGAACGCAGGCCCGCCCACCTGGCTCAGGTACGAGTACAGGAGCACCTGGATCTCACTGGTGCCGATGAAGAGCACGTGCGTGTAGTAGGGCATGCTCGCGGGGTCGACGGCGGCGCCCCCGAGGATCATGCCGTACGAGGCGAGGAGCTCCTCCTGGCTCGCGAAGGACGTGGGGTCGGGGTAGAGCACGGAGTAGATCTCCGCGCCCGGCAGCGCGTCCTCGATGTCCGGCAACACGTCGTTGAGCAGACCGTTCCCGTAGGCGTCGTCCTTGGCCAGGATGAGGAGGTTCGACACCTCGGCCTCGGCATCCAGATCGATGAAGCGATCGACGAGCGCATTGGCCTGGTAGACGTCGCCCGCGATCGTGCGCCACACCAGGTTGTCGTCGTCGAGGCCAGCGATCGACATCGCCGTCGAGGCCGGGGCCATCAAGAACGTCCCGCCGGGGATCGCCACGTCGTTGGCCACCTGCAGCACCGACTCGGAGAAGATCGGCCCGATGATCGCGGGCACGCCGACGTTGTTCACCAGATGGGTTGCGGCGTTCGTCGCTGCATCACCGCCGGCCGAGTCGTCACAGCCGACCCACGCAATCTTGCGATCTCCGGGCAGCGTCGTCTCTTGGTTGAAGTCCTCGATCGCCAACTGGACCGCGTTCTCGAGCGGCTGGACCAGGTTGTCGAACGGCGGGCTGGTCGGCATGATCGAGCCGACGAACACCACGTCGTCGACCTCGCCGCCCTCGGGCCACTCCAGGATCTGACACTCGGGCGACAGCAGGTCGACGCAGGTCCCGCCGACGCCACAGCGCTGATCGCTCTCGCACTCGGAGTTGAGCGCACAGCCGGCGGGGCCGGTCGTCGTGGTCGACGACGAGTCCGTCGAGTCGACCGATGTGTCCGAGGGATCCGTCATCGACGCCGACGTGGTCGGCGCGGTCGGATCGGTGAGGCTCGTGCCGGTCTCCGTCGCCGTCGCGCCCGAGGTGTCGAACGCGCCGGGCGGCCGGCAGAAGCCGTCCACGCAGCTGCCCTGGCCGGCGTTGTACGGGCAATCGGTGTCCGCGGAGCACTTGATCTGGTCGTCGAGGTCCAGCGCCAGGCTGCACCCCACGCCGCCCGCGAGCCCGAGGGCGGCCCCGCAGGCCCAGGCGACGCCGAGCCGACGGACGCGTGGGGGTCCATGACGGAGTTCACGGTGGGAGCACGCGCGGATCATGTCGAACCTCCAGGCCAAGGACTCTCGGCGACGCGACGGCGTCACCCCGGGATCATCGTGTCAAAAACTGCCGCCGAGCGACAGGCCGGCGCCCCAGCGGCCCGCGCCGGTGGGCCCGAGGGCCGGTCGCAGCGCGAGGCCACGGCGGACGCGGCCGGCGGCCGTGTCGGTGCCCGCCTTGGTGCGACCCTTGCCCAGCGTCGCGAGCACGAGCGCGAGGCCAGCCGCGGCCAGGACTCCGCCGGTGATGAGCAGGCCGTCGCCGACGGCGGCGCGGCCCTTGGCCTCCTGCCGCAGCGAGAGCTTGTCGTCGACGAACGCGGCGTCCTTCGCATCGTTGGACTTGCCGAGCGCGAGCCCACCGAACACCGCGCCGATCACCAGGGCGCCGCCGCCGACGCCCAGCAGCGAGTAGCCGGCGATTCGCATCTTGCGCTTCTTCGCCGCGGCTGCCTCCTCGGCGGGGCTCGGTCCCTCGGCGATCGGTGTCGTCTCGGGCTTGGCCTCGGGTTCGGCGTCCTCGCGGAGCTGATCGAGGGTCTGGCGCAGCACCTTCAGGCGCGCGGTCGCGTTCTCGCGGGCCTCGAGATCGACGCCGGGCTGCTTCACGAACTCCTGGTAGTTCGCGACCGCCTTCTCGAGGTCGCCCTTCTCCTCGTAGACGCGGCCGATGTTGAACAGGTAGTTCGGCTGCGGGTCGAGGGCGTAGGCCTGCTGGAAGAGTTCGACGGCCTTGTCGTATTCGCGGGCCTTGAAGGCCGCGACGGCGGCGTCGCTCAGCGCATCGGGACCCTCGGCGGCGGTCGTGGTCTCGGCTCCATCGGCCGGTGCCGCGACGCCGCGCAGCGGCGCCGCGACGATCGTGACGGCGACGAGGACGGAGGCGAGGAGGTTCGGTCGGTGCATGTCGCTACGTCTCTGGGTTCGAGTCCGCGGGCTCGGGCTCGACTCTACGCGCCCTTGTTCACGGGCAGGAACACGTCACCATCGCCCGAGGGCGGCTTGGTCGGCAAGAACGGGTCCTTTTTGGGTTTCGTCGCCGGGCCGGGGTCGATGATCGCCGGCTTCGGCTCGACCGCCGTCGTCGTCGGGGGCACCGTGGGCGTGGCGGGTGTCGTCGCCGGGCCGGTCGCGGGCTCGGCATCGCGGTGGCCGGGGCCCTTGCCTCGCAGTTGCACCGAGACCGGGACGTTCCCCGTCGCCGCCACCTCGATCGTGCCCTCCCAGGGCGCATAGCCCCGCGCCGTGATCCGCACGGTGTGCCGACCGACCGGGAGCTTGCCGCGGTACGGCGTGGTGCCGGCCTCGGTGCCATCGATCGCGACGTTCGCGTTGGGGCGCGCGTTGATCTGCACCGCGCCGAGGATCGCGTCGCCACTGCTCGGAGGTCCCGGCTCGACCGGCGCCGCCGTCGACAGACGCGCCAGGGCGGACTTCGCCAGGGCATGGTTGGCGTCGTGTCCCAGCACGTCGCCGTACGCGACCTTGGCCGCTTCGATGTCGCCCTCGGCCTCGAAGCGCGCGGCGCTGGCGAGCAGGCGCGCGATGACGACGCGCTCGTCCGCGGCGTTGACCCGCGCGCGCAGGCCCGCGTCTCCGGACGCGGTGGAGCGGATGCGGTCGAGCTCCATCGCCGCGAGGTCGAACTCGCCGCGGCCGATCTGCGCGTCGATCCGATCGAGGGCCGCGTCGAGGCCCGCGGGTGGCGCGACCAGGCCGGCCTCGGAGGTCTTGCCCGCGATCGCCGGATCCGGCGCGGCACGATCGTCGTCGCGCATCATCCACAGCAACGCGCCGACGATGACCACCGCGAGCAGGGCGCCCGCGACCACGGACATCGCCACGAGGCCGACCGTCCGCGGCGGCGCGACGATGACCTGCTCGGTGATCACCGAGGCGCGGCCCGTCTCCTGTCCGGCGTTGGGCAGCGGCGAAGTGACGGGGCGCAACGTTCCCGGGATCGGCGTCGGCGTCGCGCTGTCGAGCGGCGCCTCGCCCTGGCCGTCGCCGACGAGCTCGATGAGCCCGGTGTTGCCGGTGCCCGGCGCGACCGAGAGCGGGATGCCGTGGCGCTCCGTGGTCGAGCGCGGCAGGCGGAACAGCGACGCGGGGACGACGTCGATGAGCCGCTCGACGATGCGATCGGCGTCCGCCGGCCGGGCGTCCGGATCCTTCGCCAGGCATTGGTGCACGAGATCGACCAGCCCGTCGGGCAGCCCGTGGTTCTGGCCGAGCAGGTCGCGGAGGTCGCGGGGCGCCTCGTGGATGGTCTTGTAGAAGACCGCTGCGTTGGTCTCGCCTTCGAACGGGAGCCGCCCCGCGAGCATGTAATAGAAGAGGACGCCGATCGCGTAGACGTCGACGCGCAGGTCGATCGGCTCGCCGCGGATCGCCTCGGGGGCCAGGTAGCCGACCGTGCCCATCACGTGCTCTTCGGTGATCGCCTGCTCGCCGCGCAGCAGCTTGGCGAGGCCGAAGTCGAGGATCTTGACGAAGTTCGCCCGGCCCTTGCGCTCGCAGAGCATCACGTTGGCCGGCTTGACGTCGCGGACCATGAGCTCGCGCGAGTGGGCGTGACCGATGCCCTTCAGGATCTGCGCGGCGATCGGGACGAACTCCTCGAGCGAGAGCCGCTTCTTGCGGGCCACGTGCTCCGAGAGCAGCTCGCCGGCGAGGTACTCCATCACGAGGTAGGCGCGGTCGTCCTCGTGGCCGAAGTCGAACATCTCGACGATGTTCGGGTGCTGCAGACTCGACAGTCGTCGCGCTTCGCGGTCGAAGCGAGCCATCGCCTCGGCGTCACTCGCCCAATGCGGCGCGAGCACCTTCACGACGACGTCGCGCCCGGGGTTGGTCTGACGCGCGTGGTAGACGAGGCCGACGCCGCCGCGGCCGATCATGCGGACGATCGCGTACTTCCCCCCGAGCGTCTGACCGACCAAGGGGTCGCTCGACGCCTCCGAGACCTTCGCGGTCGGCTTGTTCGGGAGACTCATCACGTGGATTGGTTCGGTGACGCCACGAACCCAGGCCCATTTGGTTATCGCATTACAGGAAGTGCTTCAAGCATGCTGGGACCCCGATGGGGGCCCAGGGCGCGACGGAACGGCATTCCGTGGGGTCTGGCTCGGGGTTTCACCGCGATGACGTGCATCGGCGCGACGCTGGGAGATCGCTATCGTCGGCGGTCCTCCCTGCCAGCGCGCGGGCGACGTCTGCGGCGCGCTGACCACTCGATCAGGGGGCACGCGCCACCGGGCGTCGCTGTGGCGTCGAAACCGGGCTCCTGGGGCCAGAAACAATGATCCTCGCCGGCCCATTGCGGTGGCGCGCCGCGGTGGCGAAGACTGCAACTGCGTGACGGTCTCGTTCACGATCCGCGATCCCCAGGGCGCCGGCACCGACGTGCGTGGTCGCGTGCGCTTCGGCGGAGCGGCCGTCGTGCTCGAGTTCGAAGGCGAGGGCGTCGCGCCGCTCGGCGTCGAGCGCAAGGTCGTGATCGACGTCGAAGAGTTCGCGGCGTGCTCGTTCCGTCGCGGTGTCCTCGGTGCACGGCTGCAGCTGTGGGCGCTCGACGAGGGGGCGTTGGGCGGCGTGCCGGGTGCCGCCGACGACGGCGTGCTGCTGCAGTTCGCACGGCACGATCGCGACGCCGCCGAGGCGCTCGCGCAACGTGTTCGTCACGCGATCGACGAGGCGGTCACGCGATCGGACCGCGGGTCGATGCCACCCTGGGACTGTTGACCCGGCCGGGGCCCTACGGCTTGACGACCTCGACCTTGCCGAACTGCCGCAGCTTGGGCTCGAGCAGCTTCGCCGGGCCCACGACCACGATGACGAGGTTGCGATCGTCGACGAGCGCGTCGGCGGTCTGGCCCAGGGCCTTCGGGTCGGTGCTCCGCACCTTGGCGAGGTAGCGGTCGAACCAGTCGCGGGGGAGCCCCGCGAGATCGAGCGACCACAGCTCGCCGACGGCGTCGCTCGGGGTCTCGCGCTCGCGGGGGAAGCTGCCGGAGATGAAGCTGATCGCCGCCTCGCGCTCGGCGGCGTCGGGCGGGTGGGCCTGGAGGCGCTCGACCTCGTCGATGATCGTCGCGACGGTCTCGGCGACGGTCGCATTCTTGCTGAAGGTGCGGATCACGAAGCGGCCCGCGAAGCGTCCGGCGCTGAAGCCCCCGCCGGCGCCGTAGGTCAGGC
The DNA here is from genome assembly GCA_044344875.1 of Nannocystaceae bacterium. GTDB lineage: Bacteria > Myxococcota_A > Polyangia > Nannocystales > Nannocystaceae > Xiheibacterium. The sequence goes on along the minus strand of JBIJCC010000006.1, from coordinate 139,469 downwards.
CCTTCTTCACGCGGATGGTGTCGTTGAGCCGCGAGTTGAACCCGCCGCCGAACACCTCGGAGATGACGCGCGCGTCGGACCACCGCGGATCATCGCGGGTGATGCCGAGGTGACCGACGCGGATCTGGCTCTGGTCCGCGGGCCGGTCGACGATGACGATGGTACGGCCCTTGGGTGCCTCGACCTTCGGCATCGCGACCACGGGCGCGGCCCCGGTGGCCTTCCACCCGGCGAAGTGCTCGTCCGCCCAGGCGAACGCGGTGGCGGGCGCGACGTCGCCGGCGACGTAGAGCACCGCCGCGTCGGGGCGGGCGTGCTGCGACCACCAGGTCGCGAGCGTGTCGCGGTCGAGGGCGTGGAGATCCTTGGCCTGCCCCTCGGGCAGCCGCGCGTAGGGGTGGCTGCCGAACAGCCGCCGCCGCAGCTCGCGATCGGCTAGGTAGTCGGGCGAGCGCTCGGTGACCATGAGCCCGGTCGTGGTCTGCTCGACGAGGCGCTCGAGCTCGTCCTTCGGGAACGTCGGGGTCGTGACGACCTCGGCGAGCATCGCGATCGCGGCGGCGGCCTCGTCGGTCACCGCGCTCGCGGCGACGTTGGCCCCGTCCATGTCGGCGGTGCCGCCAAGGGTGATCGCCCGCTGATCCAGGGCGTCGGTGAGCGCCTTGTAGTCGTGGGCCTTGGTGCCGCGGGTGAGCATCGGCAACGCCATGTACGCGGTGCCCGGGTGGTCGGTCGGATCGGCGAAGGCGCCGTACCGCAGGCCCAGGGTGAACTGCACGAACGGGACCTCGTGGTTCTCGAGCACGACCACGCGCAGGCCGTTCTTCAGCGTGTGCTCGGCGGTGATGATCGCCGCGTCGGCGTCGAGCGGCGGCGCGACCGTCGGGGCCTTGGCGAGGGTGGCGGGGCGCACGAGGCCCGGCTTGCCCGAGCCCGCGCCCTGGATGCCCTCCTTGCCGGCCTTCGTGTCCTCGGCCGGCTTGGCCTTGTCGCCGCCGAACTGGCTGGCGATGAAGCCGAGCAGGCTCGGCTCGATGCGGATCTCGAGCTCGTGCTCCGGCACGAGGTAGCGCTTGGCGGCCTCGTGCAGCGCCTTGCGATCGAGGCCGCGGATCTCGGCCAGCTCGCGGTTGACGTTCTCGACGTCGCCTTCGAGCACCGCCGCTTCGCCGAGGCGCTGCGCCTTCGACTCGATGCTGAGCTGCGACGTCGTCGCGTCGCGGAGCATGCCGTTGCGCGCCTTCTCGACCTCGGCGTCGGTCGGGCCGTCCTTGCGCAGGCGATCGATCTCGGCGCGGATGGTAGTGAGCGCGGCGTCGGGCTTGCTGCCCAGGGGCTTCAGCACCGCGCCGGCCGCGAACAGGCCGTCGTCCTCGAGGCTGAAGCCGCCCGCCATCGCGAACATCGCCAGGCGCTTGTCGGTGACGAGCGTGCGGTACAGGCGGCTGCTCTCGCCGCCGCCGAGGATCTTCGAGAGCGCGTCGAGGGCGAGCTCGTCCTTGCTGCCCATCGGCACGGTGCGATAGCCGATCGCCACGATCGGCACCGGCCCGTTCTTCTCCTCGATGACGATCTTCTTGGGCGCGGTCTGGGCCGGCTCCTTCACCGTCACGCGCGGCGGGTCGGGGTAGCGCGGGATCCAGCCGAAGTACTGCTCGGCCATCTTCACCACCTCGGCGTGGTCGACATCGCCGACGATCACGAGCGCGGCGTTGTTGGGCACGTAGTACGCGTTCCAGAACTCGTGCAGCTCGTCGACCTTGGCGGCGGCGAGCTCGTCCATGTTGCCGATGGGGCTCCAGCCGTAGGGGTGCTGGGTGAAGATCTGCGGCAGGACCTTGTCGAGCACCGAGCCGTAGGGCTGCTCGCGGCCCATGCGGTACTCCTCCGCGACGACCTTGCGCTCGGTGTCGTAGTAGCCGTCGTTGATCTTGAGGAAGCCCATGCGCTCGGCCTCGAGCCACAGGACCATCTCGACCTGGTTGCGCGGCACCACCTGGATGTACGTGGTGTTGTCGAACGAGGTGTACGCGTTGGCGTCGCCGCCGACCTTGCGGATGTACTCGAAGTGGGCCTTGGGCCCGATGTTCTGCGTGCCGCGGAACATCATGTGCTCGAACATGTGCGCGAAGCCGCGGCGGTTCGGCTTCTCGTCCTTCGAGCCGACGTGGTACCAGAGCTGCACCGCGGCGATCGGCGACGAGTGATCCTCGAGCGTGATCACCGACAGGCCGTTGGCGAGCTCGGTGCGCTGGTAGTCGAACGGTCGCTCGTCGACCGCGGCCACCGGCGGTCTTGGTCGGCGGCGCCTTCGGTCCCGCCGCGGGGTCACGCGTGGCGGCGGTCGGTCGGCAGGCACACAGCAGGGCAGCGGCGAACAGCAGCGGGCGGAGCATGGCGGGCGGACGTTACACCGCCGAGCAGCCGGTGGCGAAGGGGAGGGGCGCAGTACGACGTCCTGCTCGACGTTCTCTCGGGGGGGCTCGTGCAACCTCACGGGTCCCCTCGGAGCTCGCGATCGGGGATTTCCCCGCGGCGCGTCCCTGCCCACGATGATAGGATCGCGGCCCGATTCGACGCATGGGCAGCCGCAAGCGCAAGGCCGAGGGGACGACGACGGACGGCGACGCGGACGAGGTACCGACCATCGGATCGGCGCCACCCGAGAGCGAGGCGACCCCGCGCGAGCGCGCCATGGCGCTGCGCGAGCGCGTCCGCTACCACGCCGCCCGCTATCACCGCGACGACGACCCCGAGATCTCGGACGCCGACTACGACGCGATGGTGCGCGAGCTCGAGGCGCTCGAGCAGCGCCACCCCGAGCTCGCCGACGGCGACTCGCCGACCGCGGAGGTCGGTGCGGCGCCGTCGGAGCTGTTCGCCCCGGTGGTCCACGCCGCGCGGATGTTCTCCCTCGACAACGCGATGTCCGACGACGACATGGCGGCGTGGCATCAACGGCTGCTTCGCACGCTCGGCGCGACGCCGACCGGCTACACCTGCGAGCTCAAGATCGACGGGCTGGCGATCGCGCTGACGTACGAGCACGGCAAGCTGGTCCTCGGGGCGACGCGCGGCGACGGCAGCACGGGCGAGGACGTGACCGCGAATCTGCGGGCGGTCGCCGCGATCCCGAAGCAGCTGCGGGGCACGCCGCCCAAGGTGCTCGAGGTCCGCGGCGAGGTCTACATGCCGACGGCGGCGTTCGACGCGTTGAACCGGCGCCAGGCCGAGGCCCAGGGCCGGCTGTTCGCCAACCCCCGCAACGCTGCGGCGGGGTCCGTACGGCAGAAGGACGCCGGCGTCACCGCATCGCGCGATCTGTCGATCTGGATCTACCAGCTCGGGCGCATCGAGGGTGGCCCGCCCCTGGCCTCGCACTCCGAGACGCTGGACTACCTCGCGACGCTGGGCTTCGAGAAGAACCCCGCGACTGCCCACGTGGCGACGCCGGACGAGGTCATGGCGTACATCCGGCAGGCGCAGCTCGATCGCAGCGCGCGGGCGTACCAGACCGATGGCGTGGTGGTGAAGGTCGACGCGCTCGCCGAGCAGCGCGAGCTCGGCTTCACCGCGAAGGCGCCGCGCTGGGCGATCGCGTTCAAGTTCCCGCCCGAGGAGCAGGTCACCCGGCTACGGGCGATCGAGATCAACATCGGACGCACGGGCGCGGCGACGCCGTTCGCGGTGCTCGAGCCGGTGTTCGTCGGCGGCGCGACCGTCGGCATGGCGACGCTGCACAACGCGGACGAGGTCGCGCGCAAGGACGTGCGCATCGGCGACTGGGTGGTGGTGCGGCGGGCCGGCGATGTCATCCCCGAGGTCGTCGGCCCGGTGACGAGCCGTCGCGACGGCACCGAGACGGTGTGGCAGATGCCCAGCATGTGTCCGTCGTGCGGCCACCCGATCGCGCGGGCCGAGGGCGAGAAGATCGCCCGGTGCACCGGCGGCTTCACCTGCCCGAGCCGCGTGCGCGAGTACCTGTTCCACTTTGCGAGCCGCGGCGCGATGGACATCGAGGGCATGGGCTACCGCACCGTCGACACCCTGCTCGCGCTGCGGAAGATCGCGACGCCCGGTGACATCTTCTTCCTGACGCCCGACGCGCTGCAGGGCGTCGAGGGGTGGGGCGACACCTCCATCGGCAAGCTCATGGCCGCGATCGATCGCGCGCGCGCGCGACCGCTGGCGAACGTGATCGTGGCCCTCGGCGTCCGTCACGTCGGCACCAGCGCCGCGCGGGTGCTCGCGCAGCGCTACCGCGATCTGCGGGTGATCCTCGCCGTGCCCGAGGACGAGCTCGCGGCGATCGACGGCATCGGCCAGGTCAGCGCCGCGTCGCTGCGGCAGTGGGCGGAGGATCTGGACAACGTCGCCCTCGTCGAGCGCCTGTTCGCGGGCGGTGTCGTCGCCCGCGACCCCGAGCCCGTGGGGGAGCGCAGCGATCGGCTGGCCGGTGTCAGCGTCGTCGTCACCGGGACCCTCGAGGCCTTCACGCGCGAGCAGGCCGAGGCCGCGATCGTCGCGGGTGGCGGCAAGATCACCTCGGGCGTGTCGAAGAAGACCTCGGCGGTGATCGCCGGCGCGTCGCCCGGGAGCAAGCTGGCGAAGGCGCAGCAGCTCGGCGTCCCCGTGCTCGACGAGGCGGGGTTCGTCCGCCTGCTGGAGCTGGGCCCCGCCGCGCTGGCCCCAATGCCGGACCCGGACCCAGACCCAGACCCAGACCCAGACCCAGACCCAGACCCGGAACCGGACCCGGACCCGGAACCCGGACCCGGAACCCGGACCCCGCGTGACGGGCGCCCCGGGGCTTTGCTAGACTGCCACCGTGGCGAGCTCGGGGTTCGAGGCGTTCGACAGCCGCAGCGCGGCGCCGGGGAAGTATCGCCCGTTTCGACGCCTCGCGGTCGGCGGCATGGCCGAGATCTTCCTCGCCTACGCGCGGTCGATCCACGGCTTCGAGAAGCTCGTCGTGCTCAAGCGGGTGCTGCCCGCGTACGCCGAGAACCGCGAGTTCATGCGCATGTTCCTCGACGAGGCGCGGCTCGCCGCGACCCTCGATCACCCGAACATCGTCCACGTCTACGACATCGGTGAGCACGGCGGGAACTTCTTCTTCGCGATGGAGTACGTGCACGGCCAGAGCTTGCTGAAGCTCATGCGCCAGATCACCAACGCTCGGCGGTGGCTGCCGCTCGAGCACGCGCTCGGGGTCATCATCGGCACGTGTGCCGGCATGCACTACGCCCACGAGAAGAACGGCCTCGACGGCCGGGCCCTCGGCATCGTGCACCGCGACGTGTCGCCGCCCAACATCCTCATCAGCTACGACGGCTCGGTGAAGGTCGCGGACTTCGGCATCGCGAAGGCGTCGATCGCCACGACCTCGACCGCGGTCGGGACGCTGAAGGGCAAGATCCCGTACATGTCGCCCGAGCAGTGCCGCAGCGGCCCGCTCGATCGCCGCAGCGACATCTTCTCGATCGGCATTCTTCTCTACGAACTCACCGTCGGCCGGCGCCTGTTCCAGGCCGAGAGCGAGCTCGGGATCATCCACAAGATCGTGAACGGCGTGATCCCACCGCCGTCGCAGCTGCTGCGCGGCTACCCCGAGGAGCTCGAGCGCATCGTCTATCGCGCGCTGCAGCTCGACCCGGAGCACCGCTATCCGACCGCGCGCGCGTTGCAGGTCGATCTCGAGGAGCTCGCCCGCGAGTACAAGCTGCCGATCTCGTCGGTGCGCCTGGCCTCCTTCATGGAGGAGATGTTCGACGAGGAGACGCGGCGGTGGCCGTCGGACCCGGCCCACGCGGCGGGCCGGCCGAGCACCGAGGTCGCGGGCGCCACGGACACCGGGGGCTTCGATCTCCCCGGCGGACCGGGGAGCAACCGCGCCGGCGGGCCGTCTCCGACGATGCAGTACGGCGGGCAGGGGCGCCCCGCGCCGCAGGGCCGGATGCCCACCGGGCCGCAGTCGGTCGTCGCGCAGCAAGCCCCCCCGGCGCCCGTGCGCCCGCCGACGGGCGGACATCCGAGTGTGGATTCCGGCGCCACGCCGCAGGACTTCGAGGCGATCGAGCGCGCGCTGGCGCGGATGCTCGAGTCGGACGCCGACGTCGGCAAGCTGACCGAGGGGATCGGCGAGTCGACCGGCGACGGGTGGAGCGGCCTCGACAGCCTCGAGCTCGAGGACCTCTTCCCGGCCAAGCGGCGCGAGAAGTAGTCACCGTGGCGCGGACGACCGGTCGCCTGCGAGCAGGGCGTCGGCGAGGGCGGTGAGCCGCCGCGCGTCGGCCTCGCGGACGACGACCTCGCAGTTGCCCGGCTTCCACTGCCCGATCTGCGCGGGGTCGACCCCGTCGAGCACGCCGATCACCGCGCGCATCAGGGCACCGTGACACACCACCAGCACGCGCGGCGCATCGGCGTGCGACGCTAGGTATCGCAGCGCCCGGACCGCGACGTCGCGCAGGCTCTCGCCGCCGGGCGGGCACCCGTCGAAGCTGCGCAGCAGCTCGATCTCACCGCTGTCGTCGAGCTCGCCGAGGGACCGACCCTCCCACTGCCCGGACGAGCGCTCGCGCAGTGCGGCCGAGGCGTGGCGATCGATCGGATGCGTGCCGACCAGGATCGCCGCGGTCTCGATCGCCCGCGACAGATCGGAGGTCAGCACGCGGTCGTAATCGCGGGCGTCGATGCTCGAGCGGGCTTGCTCGGCCTGGTGTCGCCCGAGCTCGGTGAGGGGCGCGTCGATGTGGCCCGCGAACCATCCGCCGGCGTTCGCGGAGCTCTGGCCGTGGCGCACGAACGTCCACCGCGTCATTCGTCGCGGAGACTGTCACGCGGCGTCCGGTCGCGCAAACGAGGCCGGCGGGTCCGCTTCCGGGCCGGGGTCAGCCCCGCGCTTCGTCGGCGAAGCCGTCGGCCACGGTAGGCGCGGGCGCGCTGACGAGGCGGCCGTCGCGGACCCTCAGGCCGCGCGCGAGCTGGAGCAGCGGCTCGAGGACGCGGCGCGGATCATCGAAGCCGGGCTCGAGGCCGAGGCGCAGGGAGCACTGGCGGCCGCGGAACTCGATCGTGCGCCCCGGGGCGACGGCGCCGGCGCGGGCGAAGGCCTTGCCGACCGCGAGCTGCACCAGGGTCGCGGGGTCCTCGACGTCGCTGTCGCAGCGGAACTCCGCGAACGAGGTGATCGCCCGTGCGGGATCCCAGTGCCACACGGTGGGATCTTCACCGACCGCCATGCCGCAGACGCGGCCCGGGAGCCGCGCCGTGCCGCCGTCGGTCGCCGAGCCCTCGCCGTGGTTGTGGACGTACAGCACGCACTGCATGATCCCAGGCCGCTATCACGAGGGGCGCGCGGCACCAAAAAAGCTGCGGTCGACGCGGGGGTTCGTGTGGCAGGCTCGGGTCCACATCGTGGCGAAGGACAACCTGCCCGTCACCGCTGCGATCCGCGTGCTCCGGGAGTACGCCGTCGCGTTCGTCGCCCACGTGTACGACTACGAGCCCCGGGGCGGCACCGCCCACAGCGCCGCGTGCCTGGGCGTGGCCGAGCACGCCGTAATCAAGACGCTCGTGATGCAGGACGACGCCGGCAAGCCGCTGGTCGTCCTGATGCATGGCGACCGCGAGGTGTCGACCAAGGCGCTCGCGCGTCACCTCGGCGTGAAGTCGGTGCAACCGTGTCCACCGGCCGTGGCCGATCGCCACAGCGGCTACCAGGTCGGTGGGACCTCGCCGTTCGGCCTGAAGCGGGCCATGTCGGTCTACATGCAAGCGTCGATCGCAGCGCTGCCGCGCATCTACATCAACGGTGGCCGCCGCGGGATGCTCGTCGAGATCGATCCCGCCGACCTCGTCCGGGTGCTGCAGCCCGTCGTGCTCGACGTCGCGACCGCGCCACCGTGACGCTTGACGGTGCGAGGAGAACGGGATAACCCGGGCGCGAGCGACGATGACGGATCGCTATTTCACGCTCGACGAGGTCAACGCGCTGGTGCCCCAGCTGGCCGCGCGCATGAATCTGGTGCTGCAGCTGCACGGCCACCTGCGCGCGACCTGCCGCGCGCTCGTGCTCGAGGGCGTGCGCGTCACCCCCGAGGGGCTCGCGCGCGGCGAGCGGGTCGAGGCCGAGGGCCGCGCGCGCCTGCGGGTCGCCCACGCGCGCGGCATCCACGACGCGGTGCGCGAGGCGATGACCGAGATCGAGGCCATGGGCGGCCAGATCAAGGACGTCGAGCTCGGGCTGGTCGACTTCCCGACGTGGCTCGACGGCGAGCGCGAGGTGGTGCTGTGCTGGCGGATCGGTGAGACCGCGGTGGAGTGGTTCCACGACCCCGACGCCGGGTTCTCGGGGCGCAAGCCCACGGCGGGGCGGCGGTTCAGCGCGGCCGCCGGGGCCTGAGCTCACTCCGCGACGACCGACAGCACCATGTCCGTGATCTGGTCGTGCCCGGTCGGGTTGGGGTGGATGCACGTGAGATCGAACCACCGCTCGGTCCCCGGCCCGCGGTAGCACGGCGCGGCCGGGTCGTCGGCGTTGAACCCGTGGCCGCAGAAGGACTCGAGCAGGAAGATCATGTCGCTGTCGGTGTCGACCGCGATCGACATGAACTGCTCGTTCGCCCACACCACCATCTCGGCCAGCGTCTCGGGCGAGGGGATCGGCTGATCGAAGCCGGCGAGGCCCGAGACGTCGCACGACTCGACCTCGCCGGTGCCGTCGGTGAACTCGTAGATGTTCGCGAACACCACGAACGAGCCGTTGGGGAAGTTCTCCGGGTCCTTGAGCCACTCGACCGCGGCGCGCTGCAGGTCCACGGCCTGCATGATCTCCGCCCACAGCGCCTCGTCGGTGGCGCCGCCGATCGCGTCTTGGGTCAGGGAGTTGAGGTCGTTGCCGCCCATCGTCATGACCACCAGCGTGCGGAGCTCGCGGGTCTCGGGCGGGAAGCAGTCCTCGAGCTGGGGCCCGGGGGCCAACAGGTCGTCGGTGCGGGCGCCCCACTTGGCGCAGCTCGAGAACGCCCCGGAGTCGCGCGTCAGGGACACGCCGTTGAGGAAGTCCACGAGCTTCCAGATCGCCTCGCCCTGGAGGCCCTCGCCCCAGGGCAGCGCGAAGCTGTCGGCGAGGCCGTCGGCGACCTGCGAGCGGTAGAAGTCGACGGCCATCGTCGGCGGTGTGCCGACGGTGACCGAGTCGCCGAGGAAGACCACGCGCTCGATGTCCGTGATGTCCTGGTGGTTGGTGCCGACGCAGTGGCTGCCGATCGTCGGGGCGAACTGATCGTAGTCGGGGCCGAGGTTCGGCTCGTTCACGAACGCGTCGCCGAAGCACTGCTCGAAGATGCCGGTCTCGCCGCCGCCGTCGCTGCTCGACGAGCCGTCGCCGCTCGACGAGGAGCCTGCGTCGCTGCTGCTGTCGACGGACGCGGTGGTGTCGGCGGTCGTCGTCGCGGGCGCGGTCGTGCCCGCAGTGGTGACCGGGTCGGTGGTGACGGGGCCTGTCGTCGCCGACCCGCTCGAGCCGTCGCCGCTGGAGGACGAGCCGCCGGCCGCCGTCGAGTCATCACTGCACGCGCCGACGAGCGCAACACCCAGGATCACCGACGAGAGCCGCACGCGGTCGAGCTTCGCATCGCCGCGGCGCCCACGTCGAGGGGGGGCGGCCGCTACGGCCTTCGGGTCGGGATGCGGCCGGCGATGCGTGCGGCCAAAGGCGCCCGGTGCTGGCGCTCGAGCTCGGCCTCGATCGCCTCCGCCGAGCGCTCGCGCTGCCGCATCTGCACCGCCTTGTCGCGGAAGCTCGCCGGGTTGCCGTCGCGCGTGCTGGTCCAGTGCTCGGCGGCGCTGGGGTCCTCGCGGCCGTCGAAGGCCCACTGCTCGGCGGCGCAGTTCGGCACGGACGGATCCGCGGGCATCGTGGTGTGGATGCCGTGGGCGGGCACGCCGAGCTGCTCGGCGACGGCGCGGAACAGCCACGCGTCGCGGCCGGCCTCGAGATCCGCGACCGTGCTGTCGACCACCACCGCGCCGGGGCCGAGCGAGGCGTGGGCGAGCTGGCTGTCGAGCACGACCGCGCCGTGGATGCCCGCGGGTCCCACGGTGCCGATGACCGAGTCGACGACGACCGAGCCCGTCACGCTGCCGTCGTCGGGGATCGTCGCGTTGCGCACGCGGTTGCCGTGGCGATCCGGCATGACGTCGTCGAGGGCCGCGAGCCGCCGGGCGAACTCGCCCTCGGCGTCGAGATCGGCGAGTCGCGCGAAGGCCCGCCGCGCCGGGCCGAGCTGGCCCATGTCGCCCCACCACGTGTCGGGCCCGCAGTCGATCACGACGATGCGCAGCGGGGTGCCGCGCTCGGCCTCGAGGCGATCCTTCACGGCGCGGGCGCGCTCGTAGAAGTCGGGGCAACCGCCGAGCAGCGCCCGCAGGCCCGCGTCGCGCTCGCGCTCGGCGGCCCACGCCGCGGGATCGTGGGTGAGCGCCTCGAACAGGTAGCCGTCGATGTCGAGCCAGCCGTCGAGATCGCCGAACTCGGCGACGAGCGCGGCCGTGAACCGGTGCGACAGCGCGGGCGATCCGATGTGGACCAGGCACTGGGCGTCGGCGCCGGCCTCCGCGAGGCGGGCGTTCAACGCGTCTGCGCTTCGGCGGCGCAGCTGCGCGATCATCTGTCCGTCGGCGCGGCGCAGCAGCCACTCCTTGTTGCGCGCGAGGTCCTCGGTGACCGCGGAGCGCTTGCCGAACCGCACCGCGTCGGCGTCGCGCAGATCCAGCCCGAGGGCGTCGAGCTCGGTCGACGGCAGCTGTGGCTCGTCGCCCCACTTCCACGCGATGCCGGCGAACCCGGCCCGACGTAGGGCGTCCGCGACCAGCACCCACGAGTGCAGCGAGGCCTCGCCCGCCGACATCCACGCGCCGCCGTCGGCGGTGCGGATCGGCATCGGCACGAACGGCTTGATGCCGTGCAGCCGCTGCGTGATCGGGGACAGCCGCGTGCCCTGGCCGGGGAGCATGATGCCGATCGCGACGTCGTCGGGCGCGCTCGGGGTCCACCCGCGCACCGCGTCGATCATCCCGAGCAGCTGGCCGCGGCGGGTCGGCTCCTCGTGCACGGTGATGCGCGTGGCCCCGTCGGCGCGGAACAGCCGCTGCCGCGCGGCCTCGAAGCGCGCGGCGACGACCGGCCCGTCGCCGCCGTTGGCGATCGCGAGGATGTCGCGCGGCCCCTCGCTCGTCGCGACGATCTCGCGGACGCGTCGCAGCGCGCGGGTGCGGGTGGCGAGCGCGGTCGGCTGCGGACACAGCGACGCAACGACGACGCTCGCACCGTCGGTCGACGACAGGGTCCAGCCGCTCCACGACGCGGGGACCAGCGCGCTGCAGCCCGCGGTCATCGTCGCCGGGCTGCGACCGCCGCCGAGCACCGCCGTCCCCGTGCACACGTGGACGAACTCGGCGCGGCCCCGACCGGCGCGCGTGACCGCGTCGGGGCCCACGATGACGCGCTCGGCCGTGAACACGCCGTTGTCGACGCGAAACGGCTCGTCGGCTCGGGCGATCACGAAGGCGTCGGGGCCCGCGGCGGTCATCGGCACCGCCGCGAGCGCGGCGTCGATGTCGAGCGGGCGCTGGGGCAGGCGTCCGTGATCCCAGGCGCGCAGCGTCGGGCCGGCGCGTCGGATCTCGAGGGCGAGGATCCCGAGGCCCAACGCGTTGCCCAGGGCGTGGAGCGTGGCGCTGCGCTGCTCGGAGCCGGGGCGCGTCACGCAGTTGTGGATCACCGTGCCGGGCGCGACCGCGACCCGCTGCATGCGCCCGAGGACGTCGGTGGCGATGCGGCGCAGATCGACGAGCGTCGGCACCAGCGGCGCGCAGGCCTCGGCGAGTTCGGGCGGCAGCGGGGACTCGGGCGGTCCGAGCAGCCACGCCGAGAGGTCGCGCGACAGGAGGGCGTGGTCGCCGGCGAACGCCGCGAGCTCGCGCTGCAGCGCGGCGCCGTGGCGGAGCTCGGCGGTGAACTCATTGCGATCGGTGTCCTCGACGAGGCCCAGGTGCACGCTCGCGCCGGGCTCGGCCTCGAGCACGACGTACAGCTCGGGGTGTCCGGGCGGATGGGCTTGCACCGACAGCAGCGACTGGATGTCGAGGAGCTTGGGCTGCAGCGGCAGCTCGTGGCCGAAGGCGAGGACGTGCGCGTCGCCGAGGATCTGCGGGCAGGCGTGCAGGAGATCGGCCAGCGTCATGCGGCCGCCGTCGGGGAGCACGACCTCGCTGGGGTGGGCCGCGGCCTCGGGATCCGAGGGCGTCGCGGACAGCTCGAAGGACTCGCCGATCGGCGCCGACGCGGGCGACTCGCCGCGCCGCCGGGCGATCGCGTCGCCGCCCCAGGGCCGCAGGACGGCGGTCGACGTGGGGAACACCGGGTTGGCGAGGACCGTCTCGACCGCGTCGCGCTCGCGTCGGCGCAGCGCCGCTGCGAAGCCCCCCTCGGTCGGTCCGGTCATGCGCGCGAGGATATCAGCTACGCTCGCCGCAACACGCTCGTCGAACGCGCGGCGTCCCTCACCATGAACTCCGCCTCCGAGATCCTCGCGCGTCCGTTGACCCTCCCGTGCGGCGCGACCTTGCGCAATCGCGTGGCCAAGGCCGCGATGAGCGAGGCGCTCGCGGACGAGGGCTTCGGCCCGTCGGATCGGCTGCTGCGCGTGTACGAGCGCTGGGGCCGCTCGGGGGCGGGCATGCTGCTCACCGGCAACGTCATCATCGACATGGACGGTCGCACCGAGCCCGCCAACGTCGTGCTCGAGGACGACCGGCACCTTCCGGCGCTGCGCCGTTGGGCCGAGGCGGCGCAGGGGCACGGCGCGCGGCTGTGGATGCAGATCAGCCACGCGGGGCGGCAGTCGGGCCGCGGCATCACGCGCACCCCGGTCGCGCCGTCGGCCATCGGCCTGCGCGGCATGGGCGGGCTGTTCGCCACGCCGCGGGCCCTGGGCGCCGACGAGGTCGAGCGCCTCGTCGCTCGCTTCGCGCAGGCGGCCGGGCTCGCGCACGCGGCGGGCTTCGGCGGCGTGCAGATCCACGCAGCGCACGGCTACCTCGTCAGCCAGTTCATCTCGCCCCTGGTCAACCACCGTGACGACGCCTGGGGCGGCGATGCGACCCGGCGCATGGCGATGCTCCTCGCGATCGTGCGGGCGATGCGGGCGGCGACCGATCGCAGCTTCCCCATCGCGGTGAAGCTCAACTCGGCCGACTTCCAGCGCGGTGGCTTCGCCCCGGAGGACGCCCTCGAGGTCGTGCGCGCGCTGGAGGTCGCGGGCGTCGATCTCATCGAGGTCTCGGGCGGCAACTACGAGAGCCCGGCGATGGTCGGTCGCGGCGAGGTGGCCGCGGTGGCCCGCGCGAGCACCGTCGCGCGCGAGGCCTACTTCCTCGAGTACGCGCAGAAACTCCGCGAGCACACGGCCGTTCCGCTGATGCTCACCGGTGGCCTGCGCACGGCCGCGGCGATGGCCCACGTCGTCGAGTCCGGCGCCGCGGCGGTCGTGGGCCTCGGTCGGCCCATGACGCTGCAGCCGGATCTGCCCGCGCGATTGCTCGACGGCTCGGTCGAGGAGGCCTCGGCCTTCTCGTCGCGCCTGGGCATCCGCAAGTTCGACGACGCGCTGGCGGTGCTGTGGTTCCAGGCCCAGATCCACCGGATGGCCGACGGGCTCGATCCGGATCCGAAGCTGGGCAAGTGGGGCGTGCTCGCGCGGGGGCTGGTCGCGGCGATCCGCGGCTGAGCGCGCGTCATGGGTTCGCGCTGCGCAGGGCGAGCACCGCGGCGAGGCCCTCGTCGCACGTCGGCCGGATCTGCTCGGGCGGCAACACGAAGCCGGAGCCGCCCTTGGGCCGCAGCTCGATGGTGAACGAGGTCGCGCCGGCCTCGCCGTACATCCAGTCCGAGAGCGTCCCCGCCGCGGCGTACAGCTGGGCGCCCGCCTTCAGCGTGTAGCGCGTGCCGTGCTCGGCGAAGATCGCCGAGGCGATGCGATCGCCCAGCGCTGCGAATCGATCGCGATCCCTGGCGGGCGCCGCGGTGTAGTTCCACGGGTAGAGCACGAGCTGGCCGTACGAGTGAAAATCGACGTGCAGCGCGATCGACTCGCGGCGGGTCAGGTTGCGCAGCGCCTGGCTCTCGGGCTCGGAGAAGGCGTACTCGCCCCGGTAGATCTCGGAGCGCTTGGCGCTGCTCGAGCCCGCGCCACCGAACGCCACCGCGAAGTTGCGGTTGAGATCGACGCCGTGCCCGCCGCGACGGTTCTTCCGCCAGTAACGATCGGAGCTCCACGAGTACTGGTAGCCGTCCGGGTTGACGACGGGCACGACCCACAGCTCGGTGTGATCGACGAAGTCGCGGATCGCCGGGTTGTCGTCGTACTCGCGGACGAGGCGATCGGCGACGCAGGTGGTGACCATCGCGGCGATCCACTCGCGGGCATGCTGCGCGCCGTTGACGAGCATCGGCGTGGCGTCGGGGGCGGTGCCGCCGATCCGCAGGGCCCACAGCGGGCGGCCCTCGATCGAGCTGCCGATCGCCGACATCGACACGCGCTCGGGGTAGCGCGCCGCGAGGTCCTCGAGCCGGGCGCTGATCGCCGTGAAGTCGCGGAACTCGCCGAACCAGTCCGCGGGGCGGTGGATCTCGGCCTGGGCGATCCGGGCGGCCTCGTCGCGCGCGACCGCGTCGATGTCCGGCACGAGGATCTCGGGTTGCAGGCCCGCGGCGGCGAGGCGCGGCAGGTCGCCGTGGCGCACGACCACGTCGAGGGGGAGGCCGGGCCCGAAGCTCTCGCTCCACACGTCGAGCGCGAGCGCCTCGGCGAGCGCGAGGTCGGTCGGGTCGGATGGGGCGACGCGCACCGCCACGCGGACGTCGTCGTCGTCGGCGGCAGGCCGCGTGACGGGGACCGGAGGCAGGCTCACCAGCCATGTCACGGCGGCCAGGGGGCCGAGCACGAGCGCCGCGATCCAGCCGCGCTCGGCGATCCGTCCGCGCTGCGACTGCGCCCAGGACAACAGATCGTGGCGGCCCGCGGCGGGTCTGCGGCGCTCGTTCGGCATGGCCGCCAGTGTAGCACCGCGGGCCCGGCGTCCGGCTCACGGGGCGTCACGCCTGGCCGCGCCGTCGGCGGGCGAGCGCGACCACCAGGAGCACGAGCCCCGTGGCGCCGCCGGTTCCGTCGTTGCCTGCACCGCAGTGGGCGCAGCCCGCTCGGGGCGCCGCGGCAGGCTGCGGATCGACGGCGTACTTCGACTCGCGCCCCGCCCTGCCCGCGAGCGTGATGCCGCTGCTGTCGCGGCTCGCGGTCGCGGAGGACTCGATCACCGAGGTGAAGTCGCGGTTGCTCGCGCTGCCGACCGGGACGTTGCGGAACTCCTCCATGTTCACCACACGTCCGAGCCGAGTGCTCGTCGCACTGGCCCCGTCGCCGGCGCGGCCGCGCTCGAGCAGCTCACGCGTGCGTGCGGTGAGCTCCGACTCCGGGATCGCCAGGAACGAGGTGTACGGCGTCACGAGATCGTACCTGACGCCGAGTCGCGTCACCTCGTCGATGCGCTCGGGCGCGTCTGCGTCCTGCGGCGCGAGGGCGAGTCGCGTGAGGAGGTCCTCGATCCGCGCCCGCGCCCACATCGATCCGACCCAGGGGCGCCGCGTCGCGGTCGGGATGTTCAGCGTCTGCTGCAGTGTCGTCACGCCCGCGGTCGTGGTCCCGGTGAGGCGGAGATCGAGCGCGCCGTCGCCTTGGACGCGGGCTGTGATCACGATCTCGTCACCGGCGAACAGATCGGGCAGCGTTGCGGGGTAGGTGCGAACGAGCGTCGGCCCCTCGGCGGCGAGCGCCAGGCCGACGAAGACCGGCGCGGCCATGCGTGCGTAGAGTTGCTGCACCGCCGGGCGGATCTCGGAGGCCGCGGCGATGGGCGTGTAGCGCCCGCGCTTGAGCGCCGCGAGCCTTTGGAGCGCCGCGGTGTCGACGTGCGCACCGACCCCGATCGTGAACAGTCGGACGTCGCGCTTGTCGGCGTCGACCGCCGCGAACGCGGGCTCGCGCGGTGACTCGCCGTCGGTGAGCAGGAGCACCGACTTGGGGCGATCGTCGTCTGCCTGCCGACCCAGGGCGGTCTGCAGCGCGAGGGCGACGTCGGTCCCGCCGCCGTTGCCGGCGCCGTCGATGAACCGCTGGGCCCTCCTGCGGACCTCGGCCGTCACGGGGCGCGGCGCGTCGAACAGCGCCTCGGCGCGGTCGTCGAACAGCACCACGTTCAGGCGATCCGCGGCGTCGAGGCGGTCGACGATCGCGGCGGCGGCGGCCTTGCCGTTCTCGAGCGGCTCGCCCTCCATGCTGCCCGACTCGTCGAGGACGAGGGTGACGTCCTTCGGCACGCGCGTCGTCTTGCTCGGCGCCGGTGCGGCGACGTGGAGCAGCACGTAGCCGTCCTCGCCGGGCTCGCGGTGCACCCAGCCATGCATCGCCATCGGCGGGGCGCCGATCGTCCACTGCAGCTGGAACTCCCGCGTGGTCTTCGATCGGGCGCGGCCGGTGATGCGCGTGCGTCCGTCCTCGGTGGTGATGCGCAGGTCGTGGGAGCTCGAGCGCAGCCCCGAGACGCCGCGCGCATCCGCGATCTCGACGCTCACCTCGGCGCCCGCGCCCGCGAGCGGTGCGCGGTACGAGACCTCGCCCGCGTGCTGCTCCAGCCACTGCGCCCACTCGAACTGGGTCCGCTTGCGCTCGCCCGGTTCGATCGGGAACACCTCGAGCGAGTACCGACCCGGGCCCGTCTGCTCGAGCAGCCCCGGATCGCGGCGTCGCCCCACCGTCTCGTCGTAGATTTCTCGTGCGGTGGCGCGGGGGAGAACCTCGCCGACGATCCGCTCGGCGCCGTTCCAGTACGAGAAGCCGGTGATGCGCGCGGACTCGGCGAGATGGAGCGTCGCGAGGCCCTCGACGCGGCCGTCGGCGGCATTGCGGTGCACGAGGGTCGACACGGTGTTCGCGTGTTGCCCGTCGATCGCGATCGCGATCGTCTGGCTCACGAGGGGCAGCCTCTCGGGATCGCCGAAGTCGAAGCGACCGAGCTCGCGGACGGGCGTGCTGGGGGCCTCGCGTCCCCGACTCGCACCGCGCGGCGGTGCGCCGTGCACGACCGACGTGGAGCAAAGGAGCGTGAGCGCACCGACGGCGGCGGCGAAGTGCAACGCGTGCATGGCGACCTTGGGGCGCCCGACGGTGGCGCGCCCGGGGGGACGCTGCGACGGCGGGCGAGCGCCGGGGAAACGGAGTGATGCCGCGGCGACTTACACGCCGCGCAGGATCCAAGGGACGGTCGAGCAGCGGTCTAGCCCGCGCCCACACACGCGGCGATCGCCGCGAGGATCCGCGCGGTCGCCTCGGCCGACGCGCGGCCCATCGGGCGACGCAGATCGGGCGTCGCGAGCTCGCCCATCTGGTGCAGCGCGGCTTTCCACACCGCCGGGTTCGGTTCGCCGAATCCGGCGGTCACGACCGGCAGCAGGCGCTCGGCGAGGATGCGTGCCTGCGCCACCTCGCCCGCCAGCGCCGCGCGGACCATCGACGCGAACTGTGGGGTGCAGACGTGGGCCGCGGCCGCGATCGCTCCGGCGCCACCCATCAGGATCGTCGGGACGACGTACGCATCGTCGCCGCACAGCACGTGGAAATCCCGCGGGGCGCTCCGCAGCACCTCGAGCGTGTCGGCGTCGACGCAGCCCACGGATTGCTTGAGCCCGACCACGTTCTCGATCGCGGCGATGTCGAGGATCTCCGCGGCCCCGAGCCCGCGGCCGGTCCGGTAGGGCACGTTGTACGCGACCACGGGCACCGGGCTCTCTGCGGCCACGATGCGGTAGTGCTCGACGATCGCCGCCGCCGAGGGCCGCGTGTAGTAGGGCACCACGACGAGCGTCGCAGTGACGCCGGGGCGATCGCAGAGCTGTCGCATCGCCTCGATCGTGCCGCGGGTGCTGTTCGTGCCCGTGCCGACCATCAGCAAGGCGTTCGCGTCCGCACACGCCCGCGCGCAGACCTCGACGACCGCCTGCTGCTCGGCTTGGTCGAGCACGGCGGGCTCGCCGGTGGTGCCGAGGGCGACGATGCCCCGCGCCCCGTCGGCGAGGACGCGCCGGCAAAGGCGATCGACCGCGTCGAGGTCCACCCCTTCATCGGCGTCGAAGGGCGTGACGAAGGGGATCCAGAGTCCGCGGAGATCGGGTGGCGTGGCGGTGGACATCGTGCCGAGCATGGGGCGTCCCCGCCGTCGTGAACAGGCGGGAGTCGCCCGGCGGGTCGGGCACGACGCACCAGCCGGGCGCCCGCTTCCAGGACGTCGGCGATGACGCCCGCGCCGTCAGCGGCTCGCGGCGGCGACCACCTGCCGGATCACGCCCAGGGCGTGATCGATGTCCTCGTCCCCGAGCGTCGGATGCACGAGCATCGCCAGGCTCGTGCGGCCGAGCTCCGCGGCGACCGGCAGCGGCGCCTCCGGGCGCCACGCGGTGGGGAACGCCTGCTCGCGGTAGATCTCGCCGCAGCTGCCCTGCATGCACGGCACGCCCGCCGCGGTGATCACCTGCGCGATCCGATCGCGGGTCCAGTCGTCGCGAAGTCGCGAGGGATCGACGTACGCGTACAGCCGGTAGAACGCGTGCTGCACGTCGTCGCTCGGCCACGGGATCCGCAGCGCGGGGAGATCCGCGAGGCCGTCGCGCAGCCGCGTCGCGCTGCGACGCCGACGGTCGGCCCACTGCCCGAGCTTCGCGAGCTGGATCCGACCGATCGCGGACTGCATCTCGGTGAGGCGATAGTTGCTGCCGAAGCTGCGGTGCAGCCAGCGGAAGCCTGGTGGGTGGTCGGTGCGGTGGACCGCGTCCCAGTCCTTGCCGTGGTCCTTGTAGCTCCACATCTTCGACCACAGCGCGGTCTTCGAGGTGGTGACCATCCCGCCCTCGCCGCCGGTCGTCATGATCTTGTCCTGACAGAACGAGAACGCCGCGATGTCGCCGAGGGCACCGGTGGCGCGGCCGCGTAGGAAGGCGCCGTGGGACTGGGCGCAGTCCTCGACGATCGCGATGCCGCGGGGCTCGCAGACCGTGCGGATCGCGTCGACGTCGGCGGGCCAGCCACCGAGGTGCACGACCACGACCGCGCGGGTGTTCGGGGTCAGGGCCGCCTCGACGGTGGCCGCGGTGAGCGTGCCGCTGTCGCGATCGACGTCGGCGCACACGACCCGGGCGCCGCGCGCCACCGCAGCGCTCGCGCTGGCGATGAACGTCCGCGCCGGCACGATGACCTCGTCGCCCGGCCCGATGTCGAGGGCGTACAGCGCCAGCTCGAGGGCAAGCGTGCCGTTCGCGAGGGCGATCGCGTGCTCGACCCCGTGCCACCGGGCGAACTCGCGTTCGAAGGCGCGGCCGTCCTCACCGGTCCAGTAGTTGACCTTGCCGCTGGCGAGGACCGCGGTCGCGGCGGCGATCTCGTCGGCGCCGAAGACCGGCCAGGTCGGCCATGCGCGGCTCGGATCGCCGAGCTCCGCGGGCGCGGTCGCCAGGGGCGAGGCGACGGTGAGCACCGTGGTGGGACGGGCGTGTGCTTCGTTGCTGCGCTGCACGGGTGTAGCTGTTCGGTGACGCGGGGCGTCGCGCCAGGGGGCCGCGCGAGGGTGGCCCACGATGGGGCGGGTGGTTGCGGCGGCGCGGGGCGATGGCATGCGAGCGCAGGTGAGGACCGAGACGCGCCGCGGATCCCCGCGCATGGGCTGGATGCTCGGAATCGCCGTGTGGGGGCTCGCCTGCGGTCGGCTCGAGCCGCCGACTTCGGCTCCGCGCCTCGCCCCGCGGCCCACTGCGGAACCATCGTCGTGCACGGCCGTCGTCGGATCGCCCCGCACGCACGCCGCCCCGATCCCCTTCGGGATCTCCTCGCCGGCCGTCGCCGACTTCGCGGCGCTCGCCGCCGACGGCTTCACGATGGTGGGGCCGTGGTACGTGCCCGCGCCGGATCGCCCGCTGCTCGACGCCGCGGCCGCGGCCGGCCTCGCGGTCGTGTTCCCCGTCGGCTACGACAACCAGCGCTTCGGCGCCGAGCGGACGATCCCGTGGGACGAGGCGACGATCCGCGCCGAGATCGGCGCGGCCGTCGACGCGGTGGTCGATCACCCGGCGATCGCTGTCTGGTACGTGATGCCCGAGGAGCTGCGCTACTGGCGGGACGACGAGCTGGCGTACCTGCGGATCGCCCGCGAGACGATTCTCGCCCACGATCCGAAGCAGCGGCCCATCGTCGGCTACCAGCCCAACGATCGCGACGCCGATCAGCTACGCGCCGCGATGCCGTCGTTCGACATCGTCGCCAAGGGCACCTACGCCAACTTCTCCGGCTTCCGCGACCGACGGGCGTGGGTGCGGTGGAGCACCGCCGAGCAGGTCGAGGCCGCCGGGCCCGCGCGATCGAGCTGGGTGTTGCCCGAGATGTTCGAGGATCCGAGCGGCCCCGCGGCGATCGAAGCCTGGGCCCGTCACGACGTCCTGTCCGCGCTGCTCGGCGGGGCCGACGGCGTGCTGGTGTACTCCGGGTGGCGCCGCCCGAACTTCGCGGCGTTCGACGCGTATCGAGCCGCGTATGGTGCGGTCGCCCGCGAACTCAACGGCGCGTCGCAGCTCGGCGCCGTCCTGCGCGACGGCGTGCGCTGCCGCGATCACACCGTCGAGCTCGTCGATGGTCCCGCGGCGATCGACTTCGTGGCCGGTGAGGCGCAAGAGCGCTGGCCGTCGATCGCCAGCGTCGAGCTCCGCTCCGGCGACGCGACCTGGCTGTGGTTGGTGAACTCCGCGGCGGAGCCCGTCACCGTGCGCGTGACGCCGCCGTGGGACGGTGCGCTCGCCAGTGGAGCCGAGGTCGCCCACCGCGTCGACGATCGGATCTGGATCGCGCCGTGGGGTGTCGTCGGCCTGCGGCGGTGACGGGTCCGCACGATCAGACTTGCACGGTCAGAGCAAATCCGAGAGCAGGTCCCCGCGCCCGAGGTGCACCGCGACGGCGTTCGCGACCGCGGCGTCCTCGTCGAGGCCGCCGATCGACAGGTCGCTGTCGCCGTCCTCTTCGGTGGCGAAGTAGCGCGCGGCGGCCTGGATCTGCCGCCGCGTCCAGTCGGGCGTGCTGTCGACCACCGCATCGAGCAGGCCCTCGCACACCCGGGCGATGTCGCGGGCGAGTACGTCGTCGACGTAGGGGTTTGCGGCGGCGGCGGCCTCGATGCGCGCCACGTGCTCGCGGATCTCCGCGCGCAGGCTGTCGCCGTCGCGCAGCGGCTCGCCGAGGAATCGATCGAACACCTCGCGGGCCACCGGTGGGATGCCGGCCACCGCCACGTCCTTGCCCGGGGGCACCAGCTTGGGCACGCGCCGCGACGTCGGCCCCTCGGCGAGCCACGCCGATCGCGGCTTCACGTAGCAAATCGTGCCGGGCTCGGTGCCATCACCGCGGTGCTCGAACCCGGCCTTCTCGAGCACGCGGATCGACGCGCCGAGCTCGGGCAGCGTCTCGGCGACGATCTCTTGCACGGTGTCGTCGTCGAAGCCCCAGTCGACCAGGGCGCGCGTGGCCTCCGTGGCGAAGCCGCGGTTGCGGAACTCGTCGACGATGCTGTAGCCGACCTCGAGCCGGCCGTCCTTGGGCGCGCCCTTGTAGCCGGCGCTGCCGACGATCACGGGGCGGTCGCCGGGCCCGCGACGGAGCACCACGTACCGCAGCCACCAGCCGATCTGATCGGGGCCGCGGTGGAGCTGATCCAGCGTGTAGCGCAGCGCAGCGGCGTCGAGGAACTGCGGCGGCCAGCCGATTGCCACGTCCGCGCCGAGCAGTCGGCCGAGCTTACCCATGTCCTGCTGCGCGACGAGCAGGTGCTGCGCCGTGGCAGTGATGAGATCGAGTCGGTCCGTGGTGAGCCGGCGCGCCGTCATTGCACTTCCCTTATAGAACGATCATCCGCGGACGGGGCGATGCCCGCGTGGTGCGGTCGGCCGGGGTGCTCCACCGGCCGATCCCCCGGATCAGGACCGGGCCCGCCGCGCCTCGACGACGGCGTCGTAGTGGTCCTCGAGCGCCGCGATGCGCTCGACGATGTCGTACTCCCGCTCCATCTTGGCCCGGGCCGCGACGCCCATGCGCCGGCGTAGCTCGGCGTCGCCGAGCAGTCGCCCGAGGCGCTCTGCGGTCGCCGCGACGTCCTTCTCGGGCACGAGGAAGCCGGTCACGCCGTCGTCGATGATCTCGGGGATGCCGCCGTGGATCGTCCCCACCGACGCGACCCCGCGGGCCCCCGCCTCCTTGATCACCAGCAACCCAGACTCGCGGTTGCCGTCCTGGTCGACGTGGCTCGGGGCGACCAGCACATCGGCGCGCTCGAGGGTCGCGAACACCTCGGCGTGGGGCAGGACCCCGAGCAGCTGCACGCGATCGCCCAGGCGGTGCTCGGCGATGATCGCCTCGAGCCGCGCTCGGCCGGGGCCATCGCCGATGATCTGCAGGATCGCCCGCGGGTGCGCGGCGGCGACGCGGGCGAACGCCTGCAGGCCGATGTCGAAGCCCTTCTTCTCGACGAAGCGACCGATCATGAGGACCCGGGGCGCGTCGTGGAGCTCCCGCGGCGACCACTGCGGCGGGATGGTGACGCCGAGCCGCCACACCTTCACGCGATCGGCCGGGGCGCCGAGTTCGACGAGCATGCGGCCGAGCTCGTTCGACGCGGCGAGGAACCGATCGACGCGGCGGAACATCCACTTCGATCCCGCCCAGTAGCGCCAGTACTTGGGTCGCATGCGCTGGGGCGACGACAGCAAGGGCACGTCGTAGCCGTGGTAGGTGACGACGAGCGGCAGGTCGAACGCCGTCGCGGGGCCGAGCGCGTACATCGAGCCCGGGCCGAAGTGCGCGTGCAGCAGGTCGAAGCGCCGCTGCTTCATCCACGCCAGCGTCGTCGGGCTGTTGGCGATGGTCTTGTACAGCAGGCCGTCGAGGGTGCCGACGAGCCCGGGCCGGCCCATCACCAGCACGTCGTCGAACGGGAACCGATCGGCGTTGCGACGGTCGTGGCAAACCACCGAGGCGTCCCAGCGCTGGTGGTGCCGGAGCTCGTCGTACACGAACGTCTGGCTGTACTCGAGGAAGTTCGTGCTGAACACGCAGACGCGGGGTCGGGTCATCGCAGGCCCTCCAGGAACGCGGCGAGGCGCCGACCGCGGGCCGCCCACGTCAGCGACAGCGACGTGGTGCGCGCGCGCTCGCCCAGGCGCGCGCGCAGGTCCTCGTCGGCGAGCAGCTCGCCCATCACGCGGCGGGCGTCGGTCGTGTCGTCGGGCCGCGCGAGCCGGGCGTTGTCGCCGTCGCGCAGCAGCTCGTGGAGATCCGGCGTGTCGCCGGCGAAGATCGCCCGGCCGGCCGCGAGGTAGATGAACGTCTTGAGCGGCAGCACCGTGTTGCCCACCTTCTGCAGCGGACCCGAGGTCGGCGGCACCGCGAGGATGTCGGCGGCGTAGAGCAGCGGCACCAGCTCGCGGCGCGAGCACCACGGGCGGACTTCGACGTTGGGGAGCCCCGCGGCGCGGGCCTCGATCGGGCCGTGGCCCTCGGAGCCGACGAGCACGAACCGCGCGTCGCGGAAGGTCTGCGCGAGATCCAGGAGCGTGCCCAACCCTTTGCGCTCGTTGATGTGCCCCGAGTAGAGGACGACCGGCCCCTCGGATGCGATGCCGCAGGCGGCCCGCGCCGCGGCGCGATCGAGCACCGGCTCCATCAGCTTCGGATCCCAGCCGTTGTGGGCGACGAGCGTGCGCTCGGGGGCGAAGCCGACGTCGAGGTAGCTCTGGGCCGCGAATGCGGAGTGCATCACCAGCGCCGGTGGCCGCCGCAGCCGCGCGATGCGGGAGAACAGCAGCGCCATCGCCCGCGACTGCGTCGGCCACGGCCGGAAGTGCTCGTACACGATCGGCTGGCGCGCCCGGGCGAGCAGGGCGAGCAGCACGGGGATGTTGCGCGTGTAGACGAGATCGGCGTGCCGAGTGGCTTCGGCCAGGGCGCCCGCGACCGCGTGGCCGGCCTTCTCGAGCCCGCGGTGCGCCGGGTACACGCTGCCGACCGTGTGCACCGTGAAGTTGGGCTCGACGTCGTACCACTGGCCCAGCGCCGCGGCGTCGACCGGCGCCACGCCGCGGGCCCGCGGCAGCACGAGATCGACGTCGACGCCGGCCTTGCCGAGCGCCGACACGGTGCTCACCACCTGCTCGGTGTCGGCTGCCGTGCGCGGCAGCAGCTGATCGAAGACGTAGGCGATTCGCATCGACGTCGGGCGCGGATGATAGCCGCTTCGCCGGCCGATCGGACCCGCGGGCGCGACTATTCGCGCTTGCGTCGCCAGGGCCGCAGCAAGCGCGCGTCCTCGGGCGGCACGCCCCACGCGCGGAGCACCACGACGTAGGCGGTCAGGGACGCGATCGCGGCGGCGACGTGCAGCGCGATCGCGGGCCACGCCGCGCCCCACCACCACAGCAGCGCGCCGACGCCGAGGCCGGCGAGCAGCGCGAGGTTGGGCCCGACGAGGCGTCGGTAGGGCATGTGCACGCCGACGACCCAGCGCAGCTCGGCGAGCTGCATCACGGTGCCGACCACACCGCTGGCCATCGTCGCGGCGGCGGCTCCCATCAACCCCCAAGTCGGGATCAGCGCGTAGCCGACCCCGAGCGTGACGCCGACGTTGACCGCCGTGTTGACGAGGTTCCACCGCGAGAAGCCGGCCATCACGATCGTGTTGCCGGCCAGGCCCAGCGCGTTGCTCAGCGCGGGGAGGAGCCCGAGCAGGATCACGAAGCCGGCGAAGCCGCCGTAGCTGGGCTCGAAGAGCCGCAGCAGCTCGCCGTGGAGCGCGAGCAGCAGCAGCAGGATCGGGTGGCCGATCATCGCGGACCACCGCGACACGGTGGTGATCTGCACCGCGAGCTCGTCGAGCTTGCGCTCGGCGTACAGCCGCGCCGCGACCGGGTTGAACGCGCCGGCGAAGCTCAGCTTCACCTGCCGGATGTTGCGCAGCACGGTCGTGGCGGTCTTGTAGTAGGCGATGCGCTCGGCGGCGACGCCGAACGATCCGAGCAGCAGCACGTCGACGCCGGTGGTGAAGTACACCAGCGCCATGTTGGCGCTCTGCGGCACCGCGAAGCCCCACAGCTTGGCGCTCGGGCGCACGCGCACGGCGGCGCGGAAGATCCGACCCACCGAGAAGTGGCGCCGCACGACCACGTAGGTCGCGATCGGCAGCACCGCGTGGGCGGCCGCGAACGCGATCGCCAGGCCGGTCGCGTCGGGGTGGAAGGCGTAGGCGACGAGCGCGGTGGCGACCATCGCGGCGGGCTTCAAGAACCCGAGGATGATCGCGTCGTAGCGCATGATCATCAGCACCTTGGTCGCAGCGATGCCGATCTCCGCGAGGCCGAGGCACCACAGCACCGGCAGCATCCACATGACCAAGGCGTAGATCCCCGGCTGCGGGAAGTAGTGGGCGATGATCGGCGCGCCGAAGAGCAGCGCGAAGCCGGTCACCGCCGCGGAGCCCAGGAGCACCGCCTGCACCGCCTGCCCGAGCCCGTCGTAGAGCGCCTGCTGGTCGGCCGCATCGTCGCGATCACCGTGGCGCCCGCCGACCAGGAGCACTGCGTCGCGCCAGCCGGCGTTGACGAGGCCCGCGGCGAGCTCGACGATCGTCGTCGCCAGGACGTAGAGCCCGAACTCGGCGGGGCCGTACAGACGGTTGGCGAGGACGAAGAACGCCGGGTGGAGGATCTTCGCCAGCGTGCCGAGGAAATTCGTCGCCGCGCCGCGGGCGATGCGGGCATCGACCACCGGCGGCGCCGTGCTCGGCGGGGCGCCCGGCGAGCTCATGCGAGCGCGAACACCAGGAAGTCGGTCACGCCGGGATCGACGCCCGTCTGCTTGAGCAGCGCCGTGACCTGCCCGCGGTGGTGGGTCTGGTGGTTGAACAGCTGCGAGACCGCGATCCACGTCGCGTGCTCGCGGGCCTGCCCCGCGAGGTTTTTGTAGCGCAGCGGCGCGGCGAGGATGTCGTCGGTGAGGTCCTCGACCCATGCGGCGATGAGCTGATCCATGGCAATGCGCTCGGCCTGCAGGCTCGCGAAGTCGGGCGTGGCCGGCTGGGCGAGGGACTGGATCCCGTACTCGAGGTTCGCCTCCTCGAGCGACGGGAAGTCGTGGCCCGATTGGGCGAAGCGGCCCATCCAGATCCGATCGGCGACGAGGATGTGCGACAGGGTGCCCTCGATCGAGCCGAAGAACGCGCCCACGTCGCGGGTCCGCTGCTCGGCGGGGAGCTGCGCGACGAGATCGTAGATCTGTCGGTTGAAGCGGGTGTTGTACTTCGCGAACGCGCGGTACTGGTCCAGGTGCGCCGAGCTCATCGGGCGAGAGCTTGCCACCAAGCTCCAGCGTTCTGCCATGGACGTGCGTGTGGGCCGTGACAGGCCGGCCGTGGCGAGGTGGGGACGGCGCGACGGGCCCGTCATGGCGGGCGTGACCGCGGCCCGGAATCGTTGGGGAATCGCCCGGGTACGCCGGGCGCACCCTTGGGGCGGTACGGATGGCATCCACGGGATCTCGACGGGTGGCGCGGGCGCGGGTTCTGGTGGAGTCGATGGTCGTGGCGTCGATGCTCGCGGTGGGTGGTTGTGATGCGGATGTCCTCTTCTCGGACTCCATCGACGAGACGATCGACTTCCGCGACGCCGGCGACGAAGGCCCGGGCCTCCACGATCCCTACGTGGTCGGCGCGACGTTCGAGCTGTGGGCCGAGGGTGGGCTGGGCACGCTGGTCTCGAGCGATGCGGACGTGCTGGCGCTCGACGGCGGTGACGACGGGCGCACGCTCGCGCAGGCGGTGGGCCCGGGGCGCGCCGAGGTCTCGCTCGTGGACGACGACGGCGATGTCGTCGCGACGTTCGACGTCGAGGTCCGCGCGCCGAGCCGCGCGGTGCTCCACGCCGCCGGCCCCGTGCTCCTCGATCGCGCCGACGTCCCGACCGAGGCGATGGCGCCGCGCATCGTCGAGGGCGGCGCGGCGATCTTCCTCGTGCAGTACTTCGACGGCGCGACGCGGCTCGCGGGCGCGGTCGGCCCCGAGCCGCTCGCGAGCGCCGGCCTCGGGGTCACGGTGCTGCCCGAGCTGCTCGGCGAGCGTCGCGACTGGCTGCGCGTCGAGGCGCTCGGCGGGGCCTCGCGCTCCCTCGACGCCGGGGCGCAATTCGTGACCCTGTTTCCCGGGTCGGACGCGCCGATCCGCATCGACATCGACGTCGTCGACCCTGAGGTCGTCGCGGACGTCGATGTCTTCGCCTCGGAGGTCGATCGCGGCGTCGTCGTGGCGAGCGCGTACGACCTCGACGGCGATCCGGTGTACGGCGTCGCCTTCGACTGGTCGCCGACCGAGGGCGCCGAGTGGATCGCCCCCGACGTCGTGCGACCGGGCGCGGCCCCGATGACCTTGGCCGCGCGCTTCGGCGACCTCGACGGCGCCGTCACGACCGGCGACGATCCGGTGGCGGCGGGCTGCGCGATCGCGGCGCCCCGTGGCCTCGGCGCCATGACGTGGATGGTCCTCGCGCTCGCGGCCTGCCGGCGGCGTCGCCCATCGTCACAGCGCGTCGAGGGCCGCGACCAGTCGGTCGACGTCCGTCGCTGAGGTCGACGGGTGCACGGTGACGCGGACGCCCTGGATCACCGGGTGCTCGATCGCGATGGTGTAGATCCGGTGCCGCTCCCATAGCGCGGCCTGCAGCGCCCGCGGCGTGAACCCGTCGATCGACAGCGTCGCGATTGCGCAGGCGCGGGCGTCGTCGAGGGGCGACCGCAGCCGCACGGTGCGGCGCGGGGCCACGGCCGTCACCCAGCGCTGCCGCAGGTACAGGAGGCGCGCGCGCTTCGCCTCCGAACCCATGCGATCGTGGAACTCGATCGCATCGACGATCGCCTCGACGTCGTGCACGGGGCGCGTGCCGATGTGCTCGAACCGACGGATGTCGTGGCTCGGCCGGGCGACGTCGGCGAACAGCGGCTCGACCCCCTCGATCTCGGCGGCCCGCATCCACAGTAGGCCGTTGCCCAGCGGGGCGCCGAGCCACTTGTGCAGGCTCGCCGCGAAGAAGTCGCCACCCAGCGCCGGGATCGCGTCGGGGAGCTGCGCGAAGCCGTGCGCGCCGTCCACCAGCACCTTCACGCCGCGCTCGTGGAGCGCCGCGGCCAGCGGGGCCACCGGGAGCACGTGGCCCGTCAAGTGGATGACCTGGGTGACCAACGCGAGCTTGGTCCGCGGCCCGACGTGGGCGAGGTAGGCCGCGATCACCTCGTCGTCGCTGCGCGGCTGCTCGGGCAGCGTCGCCTCGCGGAGGACCACGCCGCGGCGCCGCACCAGCGTCTGCAGGATCCCCACCATCGTGTCGTAGTCCTGGTTCGAGAACACGATCTCGTCGCCGGGCGACCACGGCAGGCCCTGCAGCACGATGTTCATCGCCTCGGTGGTGTTGCGGACCAGGGCGAGCTCCTCGGCGGGCACGCCGGCGAACGCGGCGAGTCGCGTCCGCACGCCCTCGATGCGGGCCTCGAGATCGGTGCGCATGAAGTGGGCGCCGCGTCGCTGGATCGCGTCGCGGTACCGCGTGTGCGCCGCGAGGACGGGACGCGCCGCGCGGGTGAAGAAGCCGTTCTCGAGGTTGATGAAATCCGGCGGCTCGTACTGCGCTGCGAACTCGGTCCACCATGTCTCGTCGTCGGGTCCGCGGGGGACGCCGGTCGGCATCGCGGCAGCGCTGCGGCCGATCGGCCGCGTCGCGCAGCCGATCGCGGCCATTCCGGGCACGAGGTTCAAGAAGGCCTTGCGTCGCATCGGCGATCGCGACGCTAACACCACGCATCGGCCTGCAACACCGGCAGGGCAGGGACGACGAGGGGGGCGCCGCGGAATCCCAACCTCGCGCGGTACCAGGAGCTCGACGCATGTCCCGTTTCATCGCCCTCGTTCGCCCTTCGCTCACCCCTGCGCTGCTGCTCGCGTGGATCGCCCTCGCCGGTTGCGAGGCCGGCCCCGTCGACGACGGAGGCGACGACGAACTCCGAGACGACATCGGCTCCGCGCCCGCGCCCGGTCCCGACGCAGACGTGCCCCTCCACCCGTGTGGCAACGGGGTCCTCGACGACGACGAGGAGTGCGACGATGGTTCGCTCAACGGCCCCCATCGTGCGTGCACGAACCTGTGTCGAATCAACGAGTGCGACCTCGACGAGCGAGGCGATTGCGAGGGGCACGGGCCTGCGGCCGATGTCGACCTCTACCCATGCGATCCCGAGGTCGAGTCGTTCTGCATCGACGAGTGAGGTGCGTCGAATCACGCGGCGCGTTCGCAGCAACCGAAGCACGGTCGCTGCGACGCCGGGCGGTGCGCGCGGTGAAGGCTCGCTTCGGGTTCGCCATAGAAGCTGTCAGACCAGGCGAATCGATGAAAGCCACACGCTGCCTCCCCCTGCTCTCGCTGTTGTTCCCGATGCTCGGTTGCCCGTCGGACGCCGGCTCCGACGACGCCGGTACGACCACCGGCTCCACCGGTGGCACGCCCGCGGAGAGCACGGGGGAGCCCGCGACGACCGGCACGACGGAGCCCGGCACGACCACCGACGATCCGACGACGGACACCACCGCGCCGGCCGAGGAGAGCGGAGAGTCGTCGACGACCGCCGCCGCGGATTCCACCAGCACCGCCGCCGCGGAGAGCAGCAGCAGCGACGGTGGCAGCTCGAGCACCGGCGCGGTCGAGGCGATCGCAGATCTCGACATGTCCGTGGTCGTCGAGCAGACCGCCGCGAGCATCGTCATCCAGAACCGCAACTTCGACGCCGAGAGCTGCCCGGTCCTCGACGGTTGCCTCGGTGGTATCGGGCAGCGCCGCCTGCTGCGGTTCGACACCATCACCCCGAACCTCGGCGACGCCGACTTCTTCGTCGGCAATGCCACCGACAACCCCGAGCTCTTCGAGCTGAGCGAGTGCTCGGGCACGTGGCTGTTCGCCAATTACGCCCGCTATCGCCTCCTCGACGGCGACGGCGCCGAGGTCGGCACCGGGCACAAGTCGGCGTTCGCGTTGATCGACCTGGCGCCATGGTCAGACGACGCCGGGCCTGCGCAGTACGGCTTCGGTCAGGACATGGGCATCAGCGTCGGCTGGGCCGACATCTACGACTCGGGTCTCGACTGCCAGTGGGTCGACATCACCGATGTGCCGGCGGGCGACTACACGCTCGAGCTGCACATCAACCCCGACCAGGTGATCGCGGAGGCCTCGTTCGACAACAACCTGCTGCAGATCCCGGTGACGATCCCCGAATGAGACGGATCGGCACAGCGCTGGTCGCCGTCGCGATCGCCTCGGGCTGCGCGGCCGAGGGCGGCGGTGCCTCGGCCGAGGGGGCTGCGGACGACGGCGGCGCGCCGGGCGACGCCGGTGACACGCTCGAGGAGACGTCGTTCGCCGCGAACGACACCAGCGGATCGAGCAGCGCGCCCGACCGTGACACCGATCCGTCGACCGCGACCGAGGGCTCGACCGGCGAGACCGTCGATCCGCCGCCCCCGGAGCCGTGGGTCTGGGACCTCCCGCCGGGCTTCCCGGAGCCGTGGGTGCCCGCGGACAACCCGATGTCCGCGGCGAAGGTCGAGCTCGGCCGCCACCTCTTCTACGACACGCGCCTGTCGGTCGACGGCACGTACTCGTGCGCGACGTGTCATCGCCAGGAGCTCGCCTTCACCGACGGCCTGCCACGGGCCGAGGGCGTCACCGGGCAGCTGCACCCGCGCGGCTCGATGAGCCTGGTCAACGTGGCGTACGCCTCGAGCTTGGCGTGGGCCGACCCGACGCTGCTCGACCTCGAGACCCACGCGCTCGGCCCGATGTTCGGGGATTCGCCGGTCGAGCTGGGACTGGTCGATGGGGCCGACGCCCTGGCGCGAATCGCCGATGAACCCACGTACGACGCGCTGTTCGAGGCCGCGTTCCCCGAGGACGCCGAGCCCCGTACGCTCGACAACCTGGTGAAGGCGATCGCGTCCTTCGAACGCACCATCCTCTCGGGGCGGTCACCGTTCGATCGGTGGTTCTACGACGGCGACGAGTCCGCCGTCACAGACGCCGCCAAGCGCGGCTGGGAGCTCTTCAACTTCCCGGGCCAGTGCACGTACTGCCACTTCAGCTTCGGCTTCACCGACTCGACGTATTTCGCGTCGCTCCCGGAGCGCACGATCCCGTTCCACAACACCGGCCTCTACAACATCGACGGGCAGGGCGGCTATCCGGCGGGCAACGAGGGCCTGTTCGCGCATACCGGTGTCGCCAGCGACATGGGCCGGTTCAAGTCACCGACCCTGCGCAACATCGCGTTGACCGCCCCGTACATGCACGACGGCAGCGTCGCGACCCTCGACGAGGTCCTCGATCTCTACGGTACGGGCGGTCGAGCCGAGACGCCCTACCTCGACTTCCGGATGAAGACGTTCGAGCTCGACGACGAACAGCGCGCGGACTTCATGGCGTTCTTCGAGAGCCTCACCGACGACGCGGTGCTGACGGATCCTGCCCTCGCCGACCCGTGGTGAGCGCGGGTGAGCGGGCGGCCACGCACGAGTGTGACGATCGCGGGGGAGCCACACTGAGCCCCGCACTCGGCAACGGCGCGCCAACTCGCCGCAATCGCGACGATAGGCGCCAGGAGGCGCACTGACGCAGGGCTTGCTAGCGGAGGAGCAATCACGAGCGACGTCCAGGGACACATGGTCGCGCTCGCGGTGAGAAAGCCCCTCGACGTTGAACCACCTCAGCCCGACCGCTCCCTGTGCTCCACCGATCATCCGCCGTCCTCGGCCGCACCCGTTGCGCTTCGATGCGCTCCTGCTCGCCCTCGTGGCCGGCCAGGGCTGCGACGACGCGTCGTCTTCGGCCGCCACGTCGAATCTCGATCGACCCAACGACGCGGACTCGAACGGCGACCCGGTTGCCTCCGCGACCAGCTCCGGTGGCGATGCGGGCCCCGGAGCAGGCAGCGCGCCCGGAGCGGACGGGGCCTCGGATGGCCCCGGGGACTCCGGTGATCCGTCGGGCGATCCGTCGGGCGATCCGTCGGGCGAACCCTGGGATGGTTCGGACTCCTCCGGTGGCGCCGACGATGCCGGGTCGTTCGACGACGAGTTCGATGGCAACGAGGACCTCCTCGTGTCCGCCGGTGCGTGGCAGCGCCTGTTCCCCGAGCAGGCCGGCTCGATGCTCGAGGGCGAGCTCCCGGGCTTCCTGTCGATCACCGCCAGCCCCGGGGCGGTCGACAACTCGTGGTACTTCGACCACCACGGCGCCGCGTTGGTGAAGAAGGTCGCCGGCAACTTCGCGATCATGACCTCGCTGACGACCGCGTCGTCGGAGGGCGGCGCGACCGGGCCCGCCGGCATCTTCAACAGTGGGGGCCTGCTGATCCGCGACGTCCTCTCCGCCGAGGGCGACGAGAACTGGATGACCTTCAACGTCGGCCATCAGGCGTCGGCGTACGGACGCGAGCTCAAGAAGACCGTCGCGAGCGGCTCGAACTATTTCCTGAACGCGCAGGCCCAGACCAGCGAGCACCTGCTCGTGTGTCGCCTCGGCCAGCAGTTCCGCTTCTATCACTGGGACGACGCCGCGGCCGCCTGGGAGGGCGAGCGCTTCGACAACCAGGTGGTGACGCCGGAGGGGCCGGCGACGACGGCGGTCAACGATCTCTACGATCCGATCCGCAACCCCGAGCTCGAGATCCCCGCGCCGGGCGAATCTGTGGCGCTCGTGTTCGAGTTCCCGGGCCTGTCGGCGACGGTCCAGGTCGGCGTGATGATGAACTCCTGGGGGGCGCCGCACGACGTCAGCAGCGAGTTCGACTACATCCGCATGGGCTCCTCCATCCCCCGCAGCCCCGCCGATTGTACGGCGGAGCTCAGCCCGAGCTGATCGCGGGTCCCGTTAGCCGGGATCGCCCGGCGACGCGAACGGGTTCTTGACCTCGCTCGGCTTCGGTCGCGCCTCCGCGACCGGGGGCGCGACGATGGTCGCGGGTGCGGGCGGCGTGGGCTTCGTCCGCGGCGAGCGCCCGCGCGGTCGGGCCTCGATCGCCACCGTGGGCGTCGGGACCTCGCGCACGGGCTCGATGAGCGGCGGCGGTGACGACGGGGCCGAGGCGCGCGCGCTGACCGGTGGGATGGGCGGTAGCGCCGTCGCTGCCTCGACGAGGCCTCGGGTCAAGCCGATCGGCGCGACGGTCGGGGCATCACACCCGCGCAGGGATGTGATGCCGAGGCCGAGCGCCAAAACGCAGGTGGTCGCCACGGCGCGGCGGCGCCACGGTCCGCGCCGCGAGGCGTCGGTGTGGTGCTGCTGCGCGACGAGGGCGTCCGCGAGCGCGTGCGACATCGCGGCCATCGTCGCGTAGCGATCGGCGGGGTCCTTGGCCATCGCGGTGCGCACGATCTGGCGGGCCTCGGGGCACAGCGATGGCACCAGCAGCCCGGGGTCCGGGGCATCCTGATAGAGATGGGCCGCGAACAGCTCTGCGGCGCTGTTGCCGATGAACGGCACGCGCCCGGTCAGCAGCTCGAAGTACAGGCCACCGGCTGCGTAGACGTCGATGCGATGATCACGCGGCTCGGCGCGCGCCTGCTCGGGCGCCATGTAGTCGGGCGTGCCGATGATCCACCCGACCTGGGTTCGGCGCGATCGCGGCGTGTGCTGTGTACGTCTTGCGTCCCCGTCGTCGGCGAGCAGGGCGATCCCGAAGTCGAGGAGCTTGACGAAGTCCGGGTTGCTGTCGCGGGGGGTGAGGAAGCAGTTCGCCGGCTTGAGGTCGCGGTGGATGATGCCGTGGCCATGCGCGGCATGGAGCGCGCTGCAGACCTGGCGCATGATCGCCACGACGCGCGCCAGCGGCAGCGCCCCGGTGGATTCGAGCACGTCCGCCAAGGTCTCGCCGTGGAGCAGCTCCATCACGCTGAACACCACGCCCTCGGCGGTGACGCCGAAGTCGGTGACCTCGACGACGTTCTCGTGGACGACGAGCGAGGTGACGCGTGCCTCCTGCAGGAAACGATCGGCGGCGTCCTCGGTGCTCTCCAGCGCGCGGTCGAGGACCTTGATCGCGACGGCCTTCTGGATGCCGGTGTGGCGGCCGCGGTACACGGTCGCCATCCCGCCGTGGCCGATCACGCCCTCGACCTCGTACCGAGCGAGCAGTTCGGTGCCCTCGAGGTTGCGCGGGGGACGAGCCTCGCCCGCGCCAGGGGGCGTCGCTCGTCGCAGCGGCAGCCCGAGCACCGTCGGGCTCGGCGCCTCCTCGGGCTCCACGACCGTGGGGGCCTCGCTGTCGTGCGCGTCGGCGGGTGACTGGTTCGCGGCGCGCTGCCCCGGGCGTGGGCCGCCCATCAGAACCGCCCCACGACGCGGATGCCCCCGCGCGAGACCGTCACCCACGCGAGCGTCTGCGCGTCGCGATGCCGACGGCGTCCGACCACGAGTAGACCCACCCCGGTGGCGAGCGCCGCTGCACCGACGCCGATGGCGGTCAGCTCGCCGATGAACCAACGATCGGCGGTGCCCTCGCCGCGAGCGGCCGGGATGCCGAAGCCGAGCCCACCTGCGACGCCGATGACGACCCCGAGGCCCGCCACGGTCGCCCCTGCGGCGACCATCCGCCGGCCGTTCCCCGAGCGTGGGCGTCGGGGAGCGGGCGGCAGGCCGAGGCGGAACGGATCGATGAGGTCGCCCCGGGATCGCATGGTCGTCGGGGACTCCGCGACGGCGACGGCCGTCGGTGCGGGGCTCGGAGCGGGGAGCGACGCGCGGAGGACCACGAGGCGGGCCTCGACGTCGGCGCGATCGGTGGAATCGAGGTCGTCCGAGAGGTAGGCCTCGAAGGCCGTGATGGCCGCCGCGGTGTGCCCGAGTCGCTCGTGGCACAGGCCCACGTTGAACTGCAGCTCGGCGACGGGATAGGCCGCGAATGCGGCCTCGAAGGCGGGGAGCGCCTGCTCGTACCGGCCCTCGTCGTACCGCTGTTGGCCGAGGGCGAGCTCGACGCGGGCCCGCTCGACGTCGAGCGGGCCCGCGGCATCGTCGATGCTCGGGGCCGCCATCGCCGGGGTCGCGATCGCGATGGCGACGACGATCGCGATGCCGATCGTCCGCACGACGCGGTGAGACGTCGGGCCCCGCGGCGGGCAGGTCGAGTGGTGCGATCGCATGGTTCGTCGCGCCTTCAGTCGTCGCAACACGCGAGGCAACCCGCGAGGCAGTCCCCGGGACCCCCGCAGTCGATGGTGTCGCTGCCGCAGGCGCCTGCGGTGCAGGTGTCGGCGGCGGTGCAGGCGAGCCCGTCGTCGCAGGGGCTGCCGTCGGGATCCGCCGCGCCGCAACCGTCGCCGAGCTCGTCGCAGGACTCGGAGCAGTCGTCGTCGGCGTCGGCGCCGACGCAGGGATCCCCGATCCCCACGCACGCGCCCGCTCCGTCGCACGCGTCGCTCTGCGTGCAGAAGAGACCGTCGGAGCAGGTCGTCGCCGCCGGCGCGAACTCGGTGCCACACGCTCCGGCATCGCAGCGCGCCAGCTCGCACGGCGCTGGCGTGGGGCAATCCGCGGCGACGAGGCACACGACGCACTGGCCTGCCCCGTCGCAGCGCGTACCGCCGTCGACCTCGCAGGCCGTGCCCGGGGGCGCGTCGGGGTGCTGCGCCAGTCCGCCGATGCAGACCGCGTCCGTGCACGCGTCGAGGTCCGGCGGGAGATCGTCGTCGTCGGCGATCGCGACTACGGCACCCTCGCCGTCGCAGCGCAGCACCTGGCAGTTGCCGCTGGCCTGCGCCCCGCCGGGCAGGGGAGTGCCGGCGGCGACGTCGGTCACGCCGCACAGACCCATCGCGTTGCACGTGAGGATCTGGCACTCGACCGGGATCCCGCAGTCGGTGGCGTCGCTGCACCCCACGCACTGACCCAGGGCGTCGCACTCTCCGGCGGCGCACGGCGTGCCGGTGGGCCGCACGGGATGCCCCGCGACGCCATCGCTGCACTCGTCCGCGGTGCACTCGAGGCCGTCGATGTTCGGATCGGCGGCCGCTTCCTCGGTCGTCGCGCCCTCGCCGTCGCACACCCATCGTCGACAGTCACCGGGTATCTGCAGCGTGGCGTTCAGCGGAGCGCCGGCGGGGGCGAAGCTCTGCCCGCACTGGCCGTCGATGCACGTGCGTACCTGGCAGTCGTCATCGGGCGGCAAGCCGTCGCAGGTGTCGGGGCTCGAGCACTCGTCGCAGGTACCGAGGCCGTCGCAGACCACACCGCCGTCGCACGGCAGGCCGGCGGGCGCTGGCTCATGCGTGGTCGCGTCGCCGAGGCACCCGTCGAGGGTGCAGTCGTTGGCGTCGTCCGGGATGTCGGTGGGGTCGGCGAGGTCGCGCGGCTCGCCGTGGTCACACACGACGACTCGGCAATCTCCTGTCACCTGATCGATCGCGCGCAGACCATCGATGTCGACGCGTTCGCAGTCGTCCGCCTCGCACACGTCGATCGTGCACGGGTTTCCGTCGTCGCACTGGGCGTCGAGGGTGCAGTCGACGACGGCGCCGGTGGAGTCGATGCCGTCCGATCCGCCCGACCCGGCGCCCGATCCGGCGTCGGATTCGGCGGGCTCGACCTCCGCCGTCGTCGCACCGCCGTCGGTGCCGATCGTCTCGGTGACGGCCTCGTCGCGGGCGACCGCGTCGTCTTCGCGGAAGCACCCCGCCGCGACGCCGATCCAGACGATCCCGATCGCGCGCGCCGCGGTCCCACGGCGTGGCCGGGCGCGGCCGATCGTTCGCGAAGCGTCCACGCGTTCAGACACTGCACGCGCCGTTCCACCGCGGCGCGACCCTGGGTGCTACGGATTCGGGGGCCGTTCCCCGCGATGGGATCGATTCGGCGTGTCCCAGGCGCTCAGCGTGCGGTGATGACCGCCGCGTTCGCGGATCCGCCTACGCGGCCATCCACGCGAAGCCGAGCGCCAATCCTGCGGGCAGCGCCTGGATCACCAGGATGCTGCGCTTCGCCGTCGCGCCGCCGTAGAGCCCGACGACGACGACGAACGCGAGCAGCATCTGCACCGCGCCGGCGTTGCCGCTGTACAGCGCCCACAGCAGCGAGGCCGCGAGCGCGCCGTTGTACACGCCCTGGTTCGCTGCGAGGACGCGCGTGGTCTCGGCCTGCTCCGCCGTCTGCCCGAACCGTCGGCGCACGCCGGGGCTCGTCCACAGGAAGGTCTCCACGACCATGAAGACCACGTGGAGGATCGCGACCAGCACCGTCAGCGTCGTTGCGAGCATCGGTCGATTCTTGAGCGAACGCTCAAGAATCGTCAAGCCGGGCCAGCCGGACCCCTGCTAGGGCCCCGTCGGCCACGGCGCGGAGCTGGGCCCCGGCCACGCCGGCGCGGGCGAGGACGTGGATCGAGACCACGGCGCTGCAGAGCTGGGTGGCGCCGCCGACGGCGTCCGGTCCGTCGCCGAGGCAGCAGACGAAGAAGGCTTGCATCGCCGCGAGCCGCTGGGCGACGAAGCGCCGCGTCGCAGCGTCGAGGTTCGGGCCCTCGACGGCGGTGTTCACCAGGAGGCAACCGCGGTGGCGCCGGGCTGGGAGCGTGATCGCCCGCAGCCACGCGCGGACGGCCTCGGGTCCCGGGGTCGTTGGCAGTCGCTGCGTGGCGAGGTAGCGATCCAACGCGGCGCGGAAGCAGGCTTGCTTGCTCCCGAACGCCGCGTAGAAGCTGCCCGGCTGCAGGCCCGTGGCCTCGCACAGCTGTCGCGTCGTCGTGGCCGCGAAACCCTGCCGCCAGAACAGCTCGACCGCCGCGTCGGTCGCAGCGTCGAGATCGAAGTTTCGGGCGCGGGCCATCGCGGGGTCGGACTCGAGCCGGTCGGCACGACACGCTAGCAGGCCGCGGGGGGCCCCGGCCAGCGCGGGCCGTGAGTCCGGTGGTCGGCTTGCCGACCGGTGCTAGCTTCGCCGGCGCCCATGCCGACGACCGCGCTGTATGCCGCCCTGCTGACCCCGCTGATGCTCGTGCTCGCCGCCCGGGTCATCCGCCACCGGAGGGTCCAACGGGTCGAGATCGGCGACGGCGACGATCGCGAGCTGCTGCGGCGCATGCGGGTGCACGCCAACTTCGTCGAGACCGTGCCCTTTGCGTTGATCCTCCTGGCGTTGGACGAGCAGCTCGGTGCGTCACCGTGGCTGCTGCACGCGATCGGGGCCCCGCTGCTGGTGGGTCGGTACCTGCACGCCTACGGCTTGTCGCAGACGCCCCACATCATGCGGCTGCGCGTGCTCGGCATGGTGCTGACCCTGACGCCGATCGGGCTCGCCGCCGCGGTCGCGCTCGTCGGCGCCATCGCGCAGCTGCGGTGAGCCGGCGGCGCTACATCGAGATCGAGCCCTTGCGGAACTCGCTCGCCGACAGGTGCACGTTCACGAGCACCGCGGTGCCCTTGGCCGCCAGCGCCTTCGCCTCGGCGAGCACCTCCGCGATCTTGCTGGGGTCGTCCAGCCGGAGGCCGGCGGCGCCGAGGCCTTCGGCGACGCGATCGTAGTCGGTGCGGCGCAGCACGGTGCCGACCTCGTCGCCGAGCAGGTGCACCTGGTCGCGGGCGATCTGGGCCCAGCTCGCGTCGTTGCCGACGACGGCGATGACGCCGAGGCCGTGGCGCACGAAGGTGTCGAACTCGGCGATGCCGTAGCCCGCCGAGCCGTCGCCCCACAACAGCCACACCTCGGCGTCGGGGCGGACCAGCTTGGCGCCGATCGAGAAGCCCGCGCCGACGCCGAGCGTGCCGAACACGCCGGGATCGAGCCACGACAATGGTCCGCGCGGCGCGGTGACGTAGGACGCGGTCGCCACGAAGTCCCCGCCGTCGGCGACCAGCACGCTGTCGTCGGCGAGCGCGGCGTCGATGCCCTGGCACACCCGCAGCGGGTGGACCAGCGGCACGTCGGTGGCCGCCTGCTGGGCGATCTCGTCTTCGCGCTCGAGGTCGCGGGTGCGCAGCCGATCCTTCCACGGCGAGAGACGATCGCGACCCGCGTCCATCTCACGGGCCAGGGACTGCAGGGTCTCGCAGACGTCGGCGACGATCGCCTGGCTCGGTCGCCGGTTCTTGCGCGCGTCCTCGTCGCTGCGGTTGATCGCGATGATCTTGGTCTTGCGCCCGATCTGCAGCCCGTAGTTGAGTCGGAAGTCGCACGGCACCCCGGCGAGCACCACCACGTCGGCGTCGCGCAGCGCCTGGGTACGCTTGTGCCGATACAACAGCGGGTGCTTGGCGCCGAGCAGGCCGCGGGCCATCCCCGACAGGTACACCGGCGCGCCGATGCGCTCGATCGCCTCGCGGAGCCGACGCATGGACTCGGCGCCGCGCACCGTCGCCTGCGAGCCGACCAACACGAGCGGTCGCTCGGCGCCGAGCAGAAGCTTGGCCGCGCGCGTGATCGCGTGGGGGAACGCGGTCGGGATCTCGGGGGCGCGCCGTGGGCTCGGGCGCGCGCGCTTGCTGCCCGCGAACACCCGCGCCATGTGGGCCCGCAGATACAGCTGCACGGCCATGTCCGGCAGGCTCTTCACATCGGACGCAGCCTTGGCGCCGATCATCTCGCGCACGGTCGCTTCGTCGTAGAGCAGATCGACGGGGCACTCGACGAACACCGGGCCCGGCACGCCGCTCTGCGCGACGTCGAAGGCGCGCTCGAGCGTGGTGACCAGATCCTTCACCCGACCGACGCTCTCGCACAGCTTCACGTGGGGCGCGAACAGGGCCATCTGATCGATGTCCTGCAGCGCGCCGCGGCCGCGGAGGATCGTGGCGGTGGCGCCACCGAGCAGCACGACCGGCGACTGCGCGAGCTGGGCGTTCTTGATCGCGGTGATCGTGTTGGTCACGCCGGGACCCGCGGTGACGGCCGCGACCCCGGGCACGCCGGAGATCCGCGCGACCGCGTCGGCGGCGAACACCGCGGTCGCCTCGTGGCGGACGTCGACCACGCGGATGCCCAGCGCCTTCGCCCCGGTGAGGATCGGCGAGATGTGCCCGCCGCACAGCGTGAACAGGAACTTCACGCCCTGGCGCTCGAGCACCTGCGCGATGAGATCACCGCCGTGCATCGCGACCTCCCTCGAGCACGTGCCGCGTCGGCACGACGCAGGTCAGGCGCGCCTCCATGACCACCGTGTCGCCGTGGCGGACGACGACGTCGACGAGGTGTTTCTTGCCGGTCGTCTCGACCGTGGTCGCGGTCGCGCGGACCCGATCGCCCACGGCGACCGGGGCGAGGAACTTCATCTCGGCGCCGGCGAGGACCACCGTCGGCGCGCCCACGGCCAGCATCGCGGCGTGATCGGCGAGGCCGAAGACGAAGCCGCCATGGACGAGATCGGTGGCGTCCGCCCGCATGCGCGCGGTCGCGACGAACTCGACCTCCGCGCGGCCTTCGGAGCATTCGACAGGAACGCCGCACAGCTCGGGGTCGAGCAACTCGTGGGTTTGGGGACGGATCGCGCGGGCATTGTACATGCCCTCGTCGCGCGGGCGTCAGCGCACCCGGAACGTCGCGCCGAAGGTCAGCATGCCCGTCACGGGGCCGGGGAACACGAGCGGTGACACTTGGCCGTTGGCAGAGGTCGCGCGGAACTCCGGGCCCACGACGGGCAGCGTCACACCGACGCCGAACATGAGACCGAGGCGCTCGGTCACCGAGTAGCGGTAGTCGCCCCGCAGCACGCCGGCCACCCACGGCGTGCCCTTGCGACCGGGACGATCGTAGCCGTGCCATTGGTGGACCATCGCGCCGCCCTGGCCACCGACGCACATGCGCACGCGGTGGCGATACACCTGACGCGAGCCGCAACCGTCGAGCGTGAACACCGACAGCACGTTGCCGATCTTGCCGTCGCCGAGCTCGAAGGCGCGGCCACCGAGTACCTGCCCCACGAACCGCGCGCTGAAGGTGTCGGTGCCGACGACGTACGCCGCATCGCCGCCGAAGTAGGCGTGCGGGAGCAGCTGCGTCGCCGCGACTCCCTGCACCTCGAGGGTGTGCTGGAGCCGGCGCGGCGCCTCGACACCCGTGTTGAGGGGAGCCCCGGCGTTGAGTGGGGCGGCGGCCGCGGCCGGTGGCGCGGCGCCCAGCGTGACGGCGAGGCCGGACCCGACGAGCGCCACGATTCGGTGCACCATGCCCTTCAAGCTACGGGCTGGTCGCGCCCTCGCCAAGGCGCGAGTGACGGATTTCGCCGGCAGCACCGCCGCCGCCCGTGTGCGGGGCGGTTCTGCGGATCGTCTGCCCGGGCGCCCGCGGCCGGCCGTGGGCGGGCCCCAAGGCCGCCGGCGGGGAGATGTCGGCCCCCGTGTACCATCGGCGCCGTGGCCCTCCGTGATCGCCTGCTCGAGCGCGTCCCCGCCCTGCGAAGGCTCCTCGTCGACCCGCCCCACCGCATCGCGCGTCGCTTCGTCGTGACGGGCCACGAGGCCGGCCTGTTCGGGGCCACCGGCGAGCACCCTGTCGACGTCGCCAAGGTCGCATTGGCCCGGGGACTCGGCGTGCGATCGCTGCACTCGATCCACGCCGCCGCGTTCCCGTCGCGCACCGCGATCGTCGACGCGCACCGCGATCTCACCTATGCCGAGATGGACGCCGAGATCGACGCCATCGCCGCCACGCTCCGCGATCACCTCGGCGCCTCGCGCAAGGTCCCGGTCGCGATCATGATGGAGAACCGCATCGAGTATGCGGTCGCTTGGTTTGCGCTGTTCCGGCTCGGGATCACCTGCGCCCACGTCGGCCGGCACAGCACCGCCGAGGAGCTCGAGTTCCTGCTCGAGCGCAGCGGGGCGCGGGTGCTGTGCGTGTCCGACCAGACCGCGCCCGTCGCCGAGGCGGTGCTGCAGCGCCGGCCCGATCTCGATCTCCGGGTGCTCCGGGCCGGCGTCGGCTCCGGGATCGATCGCCGCGTGACGTCCTACGAGGCCGCGGTCGTGCGCCAGTCCGCCGCGGGCACGTCGCTGCACGTCGAGAAGGGCCCGAGCGAGAACGTGGTCTACACCTCCGGCACCACCGGCAAGCCCAAGGGGGCCGTGCGCGACATGGGGGCGTTCGGCGCGATCGAGCTGCTGCGGGTGCTCGAGCGCGTGCCGCTGCGTTCGGGCGATCGCCACCTCGTCTGCGCGCCGCTCTACCACTCGAGCGGCCAGGTGTTCATGCTGCTCAACACCGCGCTGGGCTCGACGATCCACCTCGAGGAGCGCTTCGAGGCCGACCAGACCCTGCGGCGGTTGTCGGAATGGTCGATCGACAACGTGTTCATGGTCCCGACCATGATCCACCGCGTGCTCGATCTCCCGGAGGAGGCGTTCGCCCGGTTCCCGACGCCGCACCTGCGCGTGCTCATCTCGGGGGCCGCCCCGTTCAACACCGCGTTGCGCGAGCGGGCGATCGCCCGATTCGGCGCCCCGACGATCTTCGACTTCTACGGCGCGACCGAGCTCGGCTGGGTGACGACGATCTCGGGCCCCGAGATGCTGTCGCACCCCGGCAGCCTCGGCCGCGCGCTGGCGGGCCAGGAGATCGGGATCTTCGCCGAGGACGGCCGGCGCCTGCCGCCCGGCGAGATCGGCCGAGTGTACACCCGCTCGGCCCAGCTCATGGTCGGCTACCTGCGCGATCGCAGCGCGACCGACGAGAGCCGGCTCGCCGACTGGCTCACCGTCGACGATCTCGGCTACGTGGATCGCGACGGCTACCTGTTCCTCACCGGTCGCGCCCGCGACATGGTGATCTCCGGCGGCGTGAACCTCTATCCGGTCGAGATCGAAAACGCACTGTCGAAGCACCCCGACATCGCGGACGTCGCGGTCATCGGCGTGCCCGATCCCGAGTGGGGCGAGCGGCTGGTCGCGGTGGTCGTGCCGCGGGGCCCGAGGTTCGAGCCCGAGGCCGTGCGCCAGTGGGCGCGCGAGCACCTCGCGGCGGCGAAGATCCCCAAGCAGTACGAGGTCGTCGCCGAGCTGCCGCGCAACCCCACGGGCAAGGTGCTGAAGCGCGAGCTCGAGCAGCGCTACGGGTAGCGCGAGCTCGGGATCAGCGGCCGTCGAGGTTGCGGCACGTCGGCGAGGTCTCGACCTCGTCGACCTCGGGCAGCGTCCCGAGCAGCACGTCGGCGGCGTGCATGGTCACGCCCATCCAGTAGTTCTCGTTCTTGAAGTGGTGCAGGCGGTGCAGCCGCCACAGCCGCTTGTACCAGCGCGAGCGCGGCCGCCAGCTGGTGTGGCACAGGTAGTGGATCCACTCGTAGGTGGTGCCCAGCCCGAGCGCCGCGACCATCACCGTCAGCGCCAGGGGCGTGGGCAGCAGCCCGAAGGCGATCGTCGTCACCGAGAGGAAGCCGACCACGCCGCTGCGCAGTGGGATGAACCACCACTTCGGATCGTGGGGGTCGGCGTGGTGGGCCCGGTGATCGCGGGCGACCGCGAAGTCCAGTGTCCAGCGGCCGTATCGACGGGGCTTGAAGTGCAGGATGCCGACGTGGATCAACCACTCGGACATCGGGTGCACCGCCACGAGCGACGCGGCGAGCAGCAGATCCCAGCGGCTGACGTCGCCGACCCACACGCGGGCGACGAGCGATCCGGTCAGTAGGCTCAGCAGGCCGATGACCGAGGGGCGACGGACGAAGAAGGCCAGCGCGTCGCGCATCCGGAGGTCCGGCGTGCGCGGGTCGACGGTGCCGAGGGTGGGGCGATCCGAGGGCTTCATGACGCGTCTCCTGGCGGCGTTGGCTCGGTCGATCCGGTGCCGGGTCGATCGAGCAGGGCGATGAGCTCGAACATCCGATGCGTGCCGTGCTCGACCAGCGCCGAGGCGACGTGCTTGGCCGAGACGTCGTCGTGGCGTCCGACCGCCTCCGCGATCGCGCGGTAGGCCGCCAGATCGCGCAGCTCGTCGGCCATCACCTGCACCAGCGCCTCGCGCACGGTGTCGTAGGTCGAGCGCAGCGTGTTGAAGGCGAGGACGTAGGCGATGTTGTCCGAGCCGCGCACGAGCACGTCCCAGAAATCCAGGGACAGCTCCTGCAGCCGGGGCAGGTCATCGGCCACGTGGGCGGCGTCCA
The DNA here is from genome assembly GCA_044344875.1 of Nannocystaceae bacterium. Lineage (GTDB taxonomy): Bacteria > Myxococcota_A > Polyangia > Nannocystales > Nannocystaceae > Xiheibacterium. The sequence continues at coordinate 95,106 of JBIJCC010000006.1, read as the reverse complement.
TGCGATCGACGACGTCGAGCAGCTCGACGATGAGCGACGCGTCGGCCCGACGTGCGCACAGCCGGGCGATGTCGGGGGCGAGGGCGGAGCGGATCTCGATGAGCGAGCGGACGACCTGGAGGTCGATCGTGCCGCCCTCGCTGAACAGCATCTGCGAGAGCAGGTCGAGCCCGGCAGTCCGCTTGTAGTCGAGGACCTTGGTGGTGCCGCCCTGGGCGATGGCGACCAGGCCGGCCTGGGCCAGCCGACGCAGGGCCTCGCGGAGGGCGCCGCGGTTCACGCCGAGGGTCTCGCAGAGCTCCCGCTCGGCCGGCAGGGCCAGGCCCGGCGCCATGCGGCCCTGGAGGATCTCGCGCAGGAGCTGCTCGAAGACCTCGTCCGACAGGGTCCGCTTGGCGATGCGCTGCAGTGCCACGATCTCATTATGCCAGCCAGACATCGGATGGTCAACTGGTATGACCAGTGAGAAAACGGGGACCGGACCCGGGCGGGTGCCCGGGTCTATGCTCGGCCGACGCCCATGAAGGACCCCCGGCCGCAGCCGATCCACCGCAGGGACTACCGACCGCCGGCCTTCTGGATCGACACGGTCGACCTGGCCTTCGACCTCGACGAGAACCGCACCCGGGTGACCGCGAGGCTGGCGGTGCGCCGCAACCCCGATGTGCCGTCCGAGCCGAACCTGCGCCTCGACGGCGAGCGCCTCGAGCTGGTGTCGATCGCGATCGACGGCCGCACGCTGGCGGGCAGCGAGTACGACGTGCTGCCGGACGGGCTCTCCATCGCCGCGCCCGGCGATCGCTTCACGCTCGAGACGGTGGTGGTGATCGATCCGGCCAACAATACCGAGCTGTCGGGCCTGTATCGATCCGGCGCCGCGCTGTGCACCCAGTGCGAGGCCGAGGGCTTCCGCCGCATCACGTACTTCCTCGATCGCCCCGACGTGATGGCGCGCTACACCACGACGCTCGTCGCGGACGCGACGCGCTATCCGGTGCTGCTGTCCAACGGCAACCGCGTGTCGTCGGAGTCGCTGTCCGACGGTCGACACCGCGTGCGCTGGGAGGATCCGTTCCCCAAGCCGTCATACCTGTTCGCGCTGGTCGCCGCGGATCTGCGCTGTGAGGCCAGCACGTTCCGCACCCGCTCGGGTCGCGACGTCCGGCTCGAGATCTGGGTCGAGCCGGCCAACGTCGACGCCTGCGAGCACGCGCTGCGCTCGCTGCAGCGGGCGATGGCCTGGGACGAGACGACCTACGGCCTCGAGTACGACCTCGATCTCTACATGATCGTCGCGGTCAGCGACTTCAACATGGCGGCGATGGAGAACAAGGGCCTCAACGTCTTCAACGCCAAGTACGTGCTGGCGCGGCCCGAGACCGCCACCGACGACGACTACGAGGCGATCGAGGGCGTCATCGCCCACGAGTACTTCCACAACTGGACCGGCAATCGCGTGACCTGCCGCGACTGGTTCCAGCTGACGCTCAAGGAGGGCCTCACCGTCTTCCGCGACGAGCAGTTCACCGCCGACATGACGTCGGCAGCGGTCAAGCGGATCCACGACGTCATCACGCTCCGCACCGCGCAGTTCGCCGAGGACCAGTCGCCCACGGCGCATCCGATCCGGCCGGACGCGTACATCGAGATGAACAACTTCTACACCGTGACGGTGTACAACAAGGGCGCCGAGGTCATCCGGATGATGCACACGCTGCTCGGGACCGATGGCTTCCGACGCGGGATGGACCTGTACTTCGAGCGCCACGACGGCCAGGCCGTCACCTGTGACGACTTCCGCGCGGCGATGGCCGACGCCAACGGGGCGGACCTCGAGCAGTTCGGCCGCTGGTACGCCCAGGCCGGCACGCCGATCGTCGACGTGCGCACCACGTACGACGCCGCGTCCCGGACGCTCGCGCTCGAGCTCGAGCAGCGCGCCCCGGTCAACGTCGATCCCTCCACCTGGCAGCCGATGCACATCCCCGTGGCCGTGGGGCTGCTCGGCGCCGACGGTCGCGACACACCGCTGCGCCTCGAGGGTGGCGCCGCCGCGGTGCGCGAGACCACCGCCGTGCTCGAGCTGCGCGCGCCCAAGACCACCTGGCGCTTCGCCGACGTCGCCGCGCCGCCGGTCGTATCGCTGCTGCGGGGGTTCACGGCGCCGATCAAGCTCCGGTTCGATCGCACGACCGACGAGCTCGCGTTCCTCATGGCCCACGATGCCGACCCGTTCGCGCGCTGGGACGCGGCGCAGACCCTGGCCGAGGCCACGCTGACCGCCCTGGTCCGCGAGCGCGCCGCCGGCCGACCGATGCAGATCGATCCGCGCTTCGTCGCCGCGTTCGGTCGGATCCTCGGCGACCGAGCCCTCGACGGCTCGCTGCGCGCGGCGATGCTCGTGCTGCCCGACGAGCGAGTGATCGCCCAGCACATCGAGATCGTCGACGTCGACGGCATCCACGAGGCCCGCGAGTTCGCGGTGCGGACCCTGGCGCTCGCGCACCACGACGCGTTCGCGGCGCTGTACGAGGCCGAGCGGCCCCGGGGCGCCTACGACGTCTCACGCGAGCAGATCGCGTCGCGACGGGCCCGCTGCGCCGCGCTTCGCTACCTCGTCGCCGGCGGGACCCCCGAGGGCGTCGCGCTGGCCCGCGCGCAGTTCGACGCCGCCGACAACATGACGGACAGTCAGAACGCGCTGACCTGCCTGGTCGACGTCGAGGGCGACGCCGCCGAGGCGCCGCTGGCCGCGTTCTACCGCCGCTGGGCCCACGATCCGCTCGTGCTCGACAAGTGGTTCGCCGTGCAGGCGACCAGTTCGCGCACCGACACGCTCGCCCGCGTCACCGCGCTCTGCGAGCACCCAGATTTCAACCTCCGCCAGCCCAACCGCGTCCGCGCGCTGCTCAGCGGGTTCTCGGTGCGCAACCAGGTCCGCTTCCACGACCGTGGTGGTGGCGGGTATCGCCTGCTCACCGACGCGATCCTCGAGATCGACGGCAACAACCCGCAGCTCGCCGCGCGCCTGGTCGGTGGCTTGCTGCAGTGGCGCCGACTCGATGCGATCCGATCCGCGGCGATGCGCGCCGAGCTGACGCGCATCGTCGGGCACGAGGGGCTGTCCCGGGACGTCTTCGAGCTCGCGAGCAAGGCGCTCGCGACACCCTGACGCCGAGGCGGCCCCCCGCCCGGGACCATCAGGCCGGGGTGAAGTTCGGCTTGTAGTAGAAGCGCTCGTGGACGACCTTGCCGTCCTTCCAGGTGCGCGCGGCGACCTGGGTGTTGTCGATCGCCGAGCCGTCCTTGAACGTGCACGCGAAGGTCCACTCGCTGTACGAGCGGTCGCCGGTCACGGCCGCGGCGTGCAGCTCGCCCTTCTTGAACTCCTGGATCGACGAGAAGAAGCCGATCTCGTAGTCGCGGCAGGCGGCCTTGCCGGTGCGCGGCGGATCGAGGTTCTCCTGCATGACGCAGTCCTCGGCGTAGAACTTCTCGAAGGCCTCCATGGCCTTGCCCGTCATGATCATGGTGTTGAGCTCGGCGTCGAGCGCTGCGATGTCGTGTGCCATTGGTCGGATCCCCTTGGGTTCGGCGGCAGCGTACGTCGCCAGGCGGGGTCGACCAAGCGCCGCGGCGACAACGGTTCGTTCGCCGAGCGACAACGATGGACGGCGGATGCCCGGCGGAGCGGTCGCCGCGCACTCCGTGGATCGGCCCCGTAGGACCGCCCTGGACCCGGAATCGCGGCCCAGGGCCTCGGCAGCGGCGGCGTCCGGCGGGCGGCGGTGGTACTCTCGACACCGTGATGTCGCGTTGGGTTTGCATGCTGGTGTGTTCGAGCGCGCTCGTGGGTTGCAAGCCCGGCGAGGAGGCGGAGTCCGAGGGCAGCACCAGCGAGGAGGCGACGACGTCGGCGGACGACGCCTCGACCGGTACCGAGGTCGTCGGGTGGTTCGAGCTCGGTTGGGGCGACACGATGTTCTCGCCGCTCGCCGACGGGGACCCGCTGCCGATCGTCTGGGGTGGTCAGGGCGCCGCGATGTTCCCGTTGCCCCTGCGCGGCGCCGAGTTCGTCCTGCCCGATCCGCCGAGCGACTACACCTCGGAGCTCGCGCCGATCTTCGAGCTCGAGCTCGACATCGACGGCTACAACGATGGGCCGGACGGCCACTTCAAGCGCATCGCGAACTACCCGATCACCTTCGAGGTCATGCCGGACGGCAGCTACGAGTACCTCTACGTGGCGGTACCGCTGCCCGACGCGATCGATCCGGAGGTGCTCGACGGACTGCCCGCGCACCTGTACGCGCGCCTGCGGCCCCACGGGTCGGCGCCGTTCGAGGTCGAGTTCGATCTCATCGTCCAGAGTCCGGGTGCGCCGAACTGACGCCGTCGTCAGCGACGCACGCGGGCGAGGGCGGCGAGGATCGCTTCGGCGTACCGCTCGCGCTCCCAGGCATCGAGGGCACCGCAGCCGACCAGCGCATCGGCGTCGAGCGCCGCGGCGTCGAGCTCGGCGATCCGCTGCAAGGCGTCCTTCGACAGGACCATGTCGGGCTCGAGGCCGCGGCGGTTGGCCTGGTCGCGCCGCCAGTCGCGGAGCGCGTCGAAGCGGGCGCGCAGCCGTGCGTCGGGCCGCGGCGGCGCCGGGGGCCACGGCGGCGGCGGGGACTGAGCCGCGTCGGCGATGCGCTGCAGGACGGTCGCGGCGTAGCGGTTGGCGACCGGGCCACCGACGCCGCGGGTCCGCGTCAGTTCGTTGCGCGACGCCGGACGCGTGCGCGCGAGCTCGACGAGCACCGCGTCGGCGAGCACACGGTACGGCGCGCGATCCATGGTCTCGGCCAGCTCTTCGCGCAGCGCGACGAGGGCCGCGAGCACCGAGCGGCCGGGCTCGTCGAGTCCACGGGCCCCGTCGACGTGGGCCCACGCGTCCGGGTCGATGACGCGGGGCCGCGCCACGAGCTCGGTCATGCGGAGGCAGGCGTGGTCGAACTCCTCGAGCCGGTCGGCCTCGGCGAGCGCCGCGAGCTGGATCTCGCGCAGCGGTGCGAGGTAGCGGGTGTCGGTCCGGGCGTAGTCGAGGGCGCCCCGCGGCAGCGGCCGCTGTGACCAGTCGTGCCGTTGCCAACGCTTGTCGGTCCGGCAGCCGAAGTGCGCGGCGAGGATGTCGCCCAGGCCCTTCTTCGGCCACGCCAGCGCGCGCGCGGCGAGCATCGTGTCGAAGACGTTGTGCAGCTGCAGGTCCCAGTCGCGGCGCAGCGATCGGATGTCGTTGTCGGCGGCGTGGAGGATCTTGGTGCACGCGGCGTCGGCGAGCCACGGTCCGAGGGCCTGCGGATCGACCGCGAGGGGATCGACGATCGCGTCCAGCTCACCGACCGAGATCTGCAGGAGGCACACCCGCTCGCGGTAGGCGTGGAACCCGTTCGACTCGGTGTCGAGCGCGGCGACCGGCGCGTCGGCGAGGCGCGCGACCAGCTCGCGCATGCCCGCGGTGTCGTCGACGACGACGTAGGGCCGCGCGTCGTCATCGACGCGATGGCTGGGCTCGGACACGACTCTCGTGCGAGTAGCACGACTCGCCGGGCGAGGGGGCGCGCGGCTGGGAAACCGGCTAGGCTGCCCGGACCACGCGATGGCGGCGTTGGAACGACGGTTGCTCTGGCGGGTCCTGCAGCGGGCGATCCCGTGGATTTCCCTGGCTGTCGGCATCGTCGGCGCCCTGCTGATGGACCGCGGCCCGGCCCGCGGCGCGATCGTGGCCGGCGTCGCGGTCGCGTCGTGGCTGGTGCTGACCGTGGTCATGTGGCTCGAGCGCAAGCACGAGCACCAGCACGCTGCAGGCAGCCCGACCGCCGTCGTCCGCACGGCGCGGTTCTCCGCGCTGATGCTGACGCAGTCGAGCATCCACCTGCAGCTGTACTTCGTACTGCCGTTCTACTTCAACGCGTTCGCCGGCACGGTGCCGCACGTGGTGTTCCTCGGGCTGCTGTGCGGCGCGGCGCTGGCCTCGCTGTGGGATCCGCTGACCGAATGGTTGCTGGTCCGCACCCGCGCGGGCGTGCTGCTCCCGGCGTTCGCGACCTTCTGCGTGATGGCGGCGGTGCTGCCGGGCCTCGGGATCGGCAACGGCGTCGCGCTGTGGTGCGCAGCGGGGGCGGCGGCGCTGGGCCTGCCCGTAATGGTGTTCGCCGATCACCTCCGCGGCCAGCCGATCGCGCGGGCCCTGGGCGTCGCGCTGCTGGTCGGCCTGGTGTTCCCCGTCGCGCTGCTCCTCGGCGCGGCGCGCATGGTGCCGGCGGTGCCGATGGGCCTGGTCGACGCCGCGATCGGCACGCGGCGCGCCGGCTACGAGGTCACCGATCCGACGGACCGACTCCAGCGCGTGCCGTCGAGCCTGGTGTGCGCGACGTCGATCTTCGCCCCGCTCGGGGTCCGCGATCACCTGCTGCACGTGTGGCGCAAGGACGGCGTCGTCGTCGATCGCATCGAGCTCGAGATCCGCGGCGGACGCGAGGCGGGCTTCCGCACCTACTCGGTCAAGCACAACTTCGGGGCCGAGCCGAACGGCACGTGGAGCTGCGCGGTCGAGACCGCTTCGGGGCAGTTCCTCGGCGAGCGGCGGATCGTGATCGCTTCACCATAGCGCCTGCAGCACCAGCAGCGTGCCGAAGGCCATGAGCGCGACCGCGGCGAGCTTGCGGCCCGTGACGGCCTCGGCGAACACGATCCGTCCCAGGGCGATCGCGGCGGCCATGCCGAGCGTGCGCTTCACCGCCTCGAGCACCGCCACGTCGACGTCCTGCATCGCCCGCAGCTGCAGCGCCATCGCCAGCGCCGCGACGATCGCCGCGGCGACGAGGCGACCGGGGGCGCGGCGGGCCTGCAGCAGGTCGCGCACGCGGCCGCGCCAAGCGAGCCACGCGGTCGCGCCCGCGGCGATGCCGATGCTGAGGGCCAGCGCGTGGAACGACAGCGGTGCGTGGGCGGTGGCCCGTCGATCGAGGACGATCGTCAGGGCCCAGCACAGCGCGACGCCGAGCATGGCCAGGCTCACGCGCTCGCGCAGCATCGCGGTGAGCATCGCGACGCCAGTGCGCCCCTGGCCGTGCAGCACCATCGCGCCGGCGACCACCGCCGCGATCCCGACGAACTGGATCGCGCTCGGGATCTGATCGAGCAGCGGAATTCCGAGTAGTGCGGTCCACACCGGCACGAACGACAGCATCGGGATGGCGACGCTGAACTGCCCCGAGCCGACGGCGCCGAGGTAGAGCACCGCCGCGATGATGTTGAAGAGGATCGTCGCGGCCGCCCACGGCCAGTACGCCGGCGCGATCGGCCCGGGGCTCGCCGCCACCCAGATCCCGAGCAGCGGCGCCTGGCCGATCGCGAGCCACACGGCGAGCCCGACCGCGTCCATGCGCGCGGCGAGCTGCTTGCGCAGGACGTCGAGCACGGCCCACAGCACCGCGCACCCCAGGGTCGCGGCCAGTCCGATCTGCAGCGGGGTCACCGGTGGACGCTCACGGGGTCAGCACGGTGTTTCTGCAGCGGTGGTCGCTCACGGGATCAGCACCGTGTTGTCGATGAGGCGGACGCCGCCGAAGTGGACCGCGACGGCGCACAGCGTCGGCCGCTCGATCCGATCGACCGGCTGCAAGCTCTCGGCGTCGACGACCTCGACGTAGTCGACGCGACCGGGGGCCAGGGCCGAGCCTGCGCCGTCGACGAGGGCCGCGCTGGTGCGCTCGCCCGCCGCGAAGCGGCGCCGCACCTCGGCGAGGAACCGCGGGATCGCCAGCGCAGCGACGCGCGCGACCGGGTCGAGGTTTGCGTTGCGGCTCGACATCGCCAGGCCGTCGTCCTCGCGCACGATCGGCATGCCGACGATGGTGCCGGGCAGGAACAGATCGGCGTGCATGCGGCGGAGGATCGCCAGCTGTTGGAAGTCCTTCTCGCCGAACAGCGACACGTCGGGACGCACGAGCCCGAGCAGCTTGCACACCACCGTGCAGACCCCACGGAAGTGCCCGGGGCGCGAGCGGCCGCACAGGTGGGCGTCGAGGCCCTCGACGTTCACCCACGTCGCGCCGGTGTTCGCCGCCGACGCGGCGCCGGAGCTCGTGCCGGCGGGCGTGCCCGGGTACAGCTCGCGCGGGTGGCTCGGACAGAAGGCGAGGTCGACGCCACACGACGCCGCCTTCGCCGGGTCGCCGGACTCGTCGCGGGGGTAGCGATCGAGATCCTCGTTGGGCCCGAACTGCGTCGGGTTGACGAAGATCGACAGCACCACGCGGCCGTCCGCGCCGGCGCGTCGGCGGGCCTCTTCGAGCAGCGAGAGGTGACCGGCGTGGAGGTAGCCCATCGTCGGCACGAACGCGATCGGTGTGCCGGGCGCGATCGCGTTGCGCCAGTCGAGGAGGTCCGCGGTGCGCCGGTGCACGAGCATGGGCCGCATCGTGCCACAGCGCGGGCGCGCGGCACGGCCGTCAACGCACCGGCGCGGGCCGACGCACCAGGGCCGCGCGGTGGCGCTGGGCGACGACGCGGTCGGGCTCCTCGGGCTCGGGGCGGGCGAGGTACGCGTCCCAGAGCCGCAGCGCGCTGTCGGGATCGTCGCCGACCTGGTGCTCCAAGGCGCGCAGGTACAGCCGCTCGTGGACCGGCAGCAAGCTCTCGGTGGCGTGACGCGCCAGGATGTGGCCGGCGTCGTTGCGCAGCTCGAGCAGCTCGGTGCGCGCCGCACTCGGGGCGCCGCTGCGATCGAGCACGAGCGCGCGGATGTACCGCGTGATGGTGCGGTCCTCGTTGGGGGTCTCGAGGCCCGCGCGCTGGGCCAGGCGCATGGCCGAATCGACGTCGCCGGCGAGCAGGGCGATCACGGCGCCCATGCGATCGCTGCGCCACCGCTCGACGTCGCCGAAGGCGATTGCTTCGTCGAGGGCCACGCGCGCGTCCGCCGGGCGGCCCAGGGCGACCAGGGCATACGCGCGCAGGAATCGGGCCTCGCGGGGCGGCGCCTCGCGCCGGCGCGCCGATTCTCCGATCGCGGTCTCGATCCAACGCAGGGCCTGGCCCACGCGCTCGCGATGGTCCTTCACCACCGGATCGAGGCTGGCGGTCGTGCCCGGCTCGGGGCCGAAGCCGACGTCGCCCGCGTTGATGATCTCGAACTGCGCGGCGAGGAAGAGGACCTCCGGCACGGCCGGGCAACGGGCGGCGCGCTCGGCCCAGGGCGAGGTGTCCTCGCCGCCGCCGCGGGGACCGGCGCCGCTGCGCACGGCCGCGGCCTGGCGCCCGAGCTCCTCGCACGCCGACCAGCCCGTCGCGCCGGCGCGGGCCCATACCGTCGGAGGGGGCGCCGTCGCGGGCTGCCAGGGGGCGACGGCCAGCAGCCACGCCAACCACGCTGCGCTCGGAGCGACCATCGCGGTCGAGTATCGCACGGCGATCGCACCGGCGCCCGGGGCAAAAACTTGCGGCGGTCGCCACGAGTTGCGCACAGTCGGCCCGATGTCCGGGGAGACGCTCGATCCGAAGGTGCACGCGGCGCGGATCGCCGCGCGCGTGGCCGTGGTCGCGGTAGGGGCGGCCCGGTGGATCGGACGCGGGGTCGCGTGGGGCGCCGCGGCGACGTGGACGCGCCGCGAGGCCCTCGTCGCGATCCTCGGCCGCGCCGCGTGGTGGGGCGCGTTGGTGGCCTGGTGGTCCGCGGCGGTGTCGGTGCTCGGCGGCGGCGTCCTCGATCTCGATCGCGCGCGGCTGTTGTTCGTCGCGGGCGCGCTCGCCTGCGCGCTGGTCGTCGCCTCGAGTCGGGCGCGTCGGCTGCGATGGCTCGGCGGCGCCCTCGGCTCCCTGCACGGCGCCAGCGCGGTCGTGCTGTGGTTCGTCAGCCAAGCGGCGTAGTCGGGCTTGCCCGACGTGGGCAACTGGGCAACGCTCCCCTGGTCGTGATCCGCGGTCGTGCACGGGCAACAGCGGCGAGGTGGTGGGCACTTCTCGCGTTGCCATGCGCGTGCGGTGGTGAGCGTAGCGGCGGCGATCCGGCCGACACCGAGGTGGCGTCGACCGGCGCGATCGATCTGCCGATGCCCGACTTCTTGGAGCCCACGAACGGCGAGCTGAAGCTCGACGCCGATCGGATCCAAGACGTCACCCTCGACGTCAGCGCGCAGGCTGGCGTCACGCGACTCGTCCTCGACGGACAGAGCGTCGGCACCCTCGGCGCGGGGTCGACGATCGGCGAGCTCGAGGACCGAGCACTGCGGCTGTTCGTGCGCGGCGCCCTGGTCCCCGGCGCGCACTCGCTGGCGATGCGCACGGCCGACGCGGTCGAGACCGAGCTCTCCGAGGTGGTGACCGTGTTCATCCAACCGGTGGAGGTGCCGACGTGGCGCTTCGAGTCGGATGCGACGAGCGTCGCGGTCGGTGATGCCCTCGTCGTGGGCCCGTCCGGCGCCGCGGCGGCGCTGGGGTTGGTCGTGGACGACGGCACGACGTCGTCGCTGCGCGCGTGGCCCCCGGACGCCGATGGCTGGGATCTCGACGGGCCCCGCGACCTCGCGTTGCCGGGCCATGCCGCCGCGGGTGCCGACGCCGCCGTCGCGATCGAGCACAGGCCCGGGACCGACGGCGACGATCGGCTGCGCGTGGCGTGGACGATCGGTCGGCCCGGCATGGGCATCGGCGTGGTCGAGGTCGCGTGGGCGAGCCGCGACGACGGCACCGTGCGTCGCGGCTTCACCCCGGACGCGACCTGGCTCGGGACCCGCGAGTGGTCCGAGATCGGTCGGCCGGTGCTCGCCGGGCCGCTCGTGATCGCCGAGGTCACCGCGTTGGTCGACAGCGAGCGGGCCCACCCCGGCGACGCCGTCCTGGCGTTCGCGCCGTTCTCGAGCCTCGACCACGTCGCGCCGCAGCAACTCCCGGTGGGCGCGGTCGATCTGGATCGGCTCGGGCACGTGCTCGGATCGATCCCCAGCGAGGCAGTCGCGATCGGCCTGCGCGTCGATCACCTGCGCCCGGCGATCCTCGAGGTCGAGACCACCGGGTCGCTGAGGCTGCGGCCGAGCGACGCGGTCGTCGACGACGCGCGCTGGGGAGACATCGAGGGTCCGCTGTTGACGGCGACGGGTGCGTTCCACTCGCGGATCGTCGCGGGCCTCCACCGCGACCGCGACGCGCTCGTGCTCGCGTGGTTCGACGATGGCGGCAGCAACGAGCCGACGATCCGCACCGTCGCGTTCCCCGACGCCGCGCTGGCCACCGGCGCGCCGACGCTCGCGCTCGTCGACGGGATCGCGGTCGTGCTGGTCCCACGCAGCGAAGCCGATGCCATCGCCGTCACCATGGCCTCGGATTCCCCGGTGGTGCAGACCCTGTCCGGCGCTGCCTGCGATGGACTCGCGGCCCCCCGCGCCGATGTGGGCAACGCCGCGGCCCGCGTCGAGATCGCGTGCCTGCGCGCACGGGAGTTGAGCGTGGGTGTGCTGCTGCCCGACGCGGACGGCGAGTAGCGGCCGATCCCGCGGTGCTGGCCACGACCTCGCGCGCGCGGCCGGTGGCGAGCCCCGCGCCCGGCCGTATACTCGCGGGGCCGTGGCCGCCGGTCGTCTCCGCAAGTTCGCCCTCGTGCTCGTGGGCCTCGTCGTGCTCGTGATCGGCGTCGGTGCCTGGCTGCTGCGCGTCGACGACATCCCCGCCGAGCTGCCGCCGGTCGTGGGCGATCCAGCGTCGATCGTGATCCCGCCGGTGTCCGACGAGCCCGCGCTCGAGCTGGCGAAGCTCCACGGCAAGACCGCGTTCTTCGTCGTCTTCAGCCCGGCGATGCGCGACAAGAAGGAGGGCCAGGCCCTCAACCGCGCGCTCAACCGCTGGCAGCTCCCGCCCGGCACCGAGGGCCACATCGTCGCGGACGGCGAGGGCTTCGGCATGTTCAAGGGCAAGGTCGCGGACATGATGCGGCACTTCGCGGCCGAGACCCGTTACCCCGTGCACGTCGACTACGAGGGCGTGTTCACCACGACGTTCGCCCTCGCGAAGGGGCACCACGGCTTCGTGGTGATCGGACCCGACGGCGCGGTGCTCGAGCGGCGCAGCGGCGGGGCGGAGGGGGCCGACCTCGAGCGCATCCGCGAGATGCTCGGCGCCACCGAGCCGCCCGCGGGCCCGCCGATGCCGACGTTCTCGATCGGCGAGGTCGGCTCCGACACCTGCGGTGGCGGCACGCCGTGCGTCATCATCTTCCTCGCCCGCGAGATCGCGAAGGCCGACGTCCCGGGGATCGACGGCGGCTTCGACGGCGAGGAGACCGAGACCTTCGAGCGCATGAAGGACCCGTCGATCCGCATGGTGTCGACGGCGATGAAGGCCAAGCTGCAGAAGGCCAAGGGCGCGATCGTCGGCCGCACGCGCGATCTCGAGTTCCCGACCTGGTCGCGCGTCGACGATGACGCGGACGGTCGCGCAGCGTTCGGCGTCGGCCCCACGGAGGCCGCGTTCGTGGTCATCGACGCCGAGGGGCGGGTGGTCCTGTCGACCCGCGGACCGGTCGCGCTGTACCAGTGGGGGCTCGTCGCCGACACGCTGGGCGTGGAGCTGGACGAAGACGACGACTGAGGTCGCCATCGGCGTAACGGGAGCGGGACCCCCGTCGTTCGAAGGCCCATGCCACGCACGATCCTCATCTGCGGTCACGGCCCCGGGATCTCCAACGCCGTCGCGCGGCGCTTCGGCGCCGAGGGCTTTCGTGTCGGCCTCGTCGCACGCAGCCGCGACAAGCTCGAGGCGGCCGCGAAGGCGCTGGGCGATGCCGGCATCACCGCCGCGGCCTTCCCGGCGGACCTCGCCGATCCGGCGGCGGTGACCCGCGTGGTCGCCGAGGCCCGCGCGGCGCTCGGGCCGATCACCATCCTGCACTGGAACGCCTACGGTGGCGACGCCGGCGACCTCACCGATGCGGATCTCGGCGAGCTGCGGCGCGCGTTCGATCTCTCGACCACGGGACTGGTCGCGGGGGTCCAGGCCGCGCTGCCCGACCTGCGCGCGCAGCCCGAGGCCGCCGTCCTCGTGACCGGCGGCGGCCTGGCGTTCTACGACCCGAAGATCGACGCGATGGCGGTGAGCTGGAACGCCGCCGGCCTCGCGATCGGGAAGGCGGCGCAGCACAAGGCCGTCGGCGTCCTGCACCAGCGACTCGCCCGCGACAACATCTACGTCGGTGAGGTCGTCGTGCTCGCGCCGGTCAAGGGCACCGCGTTCGATCGGGGCACCGCGGTGCTCGAGGCCTCGACGATCGCCGATCGGTTCTGGGCGCTGTACCGCGGGCGGACCGAGGCGACCACCTCGATCGGCGGCTGATCGACGTCGCTGACGCGACGCTCGCCTTCGGATGCGACGACCCGGCTCGGCCGGCGTCGTCCAGGGGAAGGCATGCGCCGCGTTTGCATCGCAGCCCCCGTCGCGGTCGCGCTCGCCGCCTGCGGGGCACCCTCACGGTCGTACGAGCCCACGACGATCGGTACGGGGCCGGGGGCGTCGGGCGGCGCGGATGGAACGACGGGCTCTGCGGACCCCGCGACGCCGACGACCGGGTCGATCGACAGCGACGGCGATGACGACGCCGAGGACACCGCCGACGGCGACGGTACGATCGGCTTCGATCTCGCGACCCTCGACCTCGGCACGCCCCCGACCGCATGCCCATGCGACGAGGGCGTGTCCGACATCGTGCTGCTGTCGGCGGACGGCGTGCTGTGGGTCTACGATCCGGCGACGCGCGAGTTCGACGAGCTCGGCGGCTTCGACTGCCCCGTGTTCTCGTCGACGTCGTTCAGCCTCGCGGTGGATCACCGCGGTGTTGCCTTGGTCGAGCTCGAGGCGACGGGCGATCTGTTCGCCGTCGATCTGCACGACCTGACGTGCACCGATCCCGGCTACGTGCCACCGGCCGTCGAGCCCCGGCGCTTCGGGCTCGGGTTCGCCACCGGCGTGGGCGAGTCGTGCGAGACGCTGCTGGGCTGGTCCTACGACGGCACGGCGTGGAGCGAGGGCGAGGGCGTCGGCGCGCTCGTGCGGCTGGACCCACCCGCGTACGCACCCGTGACCATCGCGCCGATCGACTTCAACGGCGGTGAGCTCGCGGCGACCGGCGACGGCCGCGTGTTCGCCTTCGCCGGCGCGCCGACGGCCGCGCTGCTGCGCGTCGATCCGCAGGACGGTGCCGTACTCGAGTCGTTCCCGCTGCCCGGGGTCACCCTGACCGACGCGTTCGCGGTGGCGTTCTGGGGCGGCGACGTCCACCTGTTCGTGCAGGGCGCGGCCGGCCACTCGCGCGTGCTGCGGTTCGACCTCGACGGCAGCGACGGCGGCGAAGCGCTCGTCGTCGACGTGGACGCGGCGCCGCTGTTGGTCGTCGGCGCCGCGACCTCGACCTGTGCGCCGACCGAACCCGCCGGGTGAACCCATGCCACGCACGTCCGCACCGCTCTCGCCCGTGATCCTCGTCCTCCTCGCCGCGTGCTCCGTCGTACAGCCCGGGACCGACGCGTTCGACAGCGGCACGAACACCGCTACCGTCGGCAACTCCGGGGGCACCGATGCGACGTCCGAGACCTCGACGGGCGCCGGGTCGGTCGATACCACCGGGGCCGCGTCGTCGAGCACCGGCGACGCCGAATCCGAGACCGGATCCGAACCCGAGTCCGCGACCTCCACCACGACCCAGGGCGCCGGCATCACGACCGACGATTCCACGAGCACCGACGGCGGCATCGAGCCGGCGTCACCGTGCTGCGGGCCCCTGGCCGGCGGCTGCGATGACGCGGCGATCGAAGCGTGCGTCTGCGCCGAGGACGCCTACTGCTGCGACGCCTGGGACATCGCCTGCGCGATCGAGGTCGAGGACTTCGGCTGCGCCGAGTGCCAGCAGGACGACGAAGTCGCCAGCTGCACCGCGCTGTGCACCGTTTTCGTCGAGTGCGCGCCTCAGCTCGGCTTCGACACAGTCCAGGCGTGCCTCGACGGCGAGTGCCTGGGCCTGCTCGATCAGGGCACCGACGACGGCGAGGCGTGCCTCGAGGCGATGACGCGCTACAACGCCTGCATCGGCGTCCTCGACTGCACCGCGTTCGACCAATACCTCGATCAGCAGCCCCCCGGTGCGTTCCCGTGCGCGGGCTTCCAAGCCGACATGTTCGACGCGTGCCCGTTCATCGGCGCCTGAGGCCGGACCTCAACGCGGAAGATCGAGGCTCCGCACGGAGTCGTCGCCCGCCGCGTGGCAGTGGCTGCACGCGGTGTCGGTGCCGTACAGCATCGGCTCGCCGTCGGCGTCGTACTGCGCCCACAGCCAGCCGCTGCGATCGCGGCGCATGATCTGCAAGCTCACCACGTCGCCATCCTCGGCCTCGCGGCCCTCGGCGACGATCGTCGCGCCTGCGGGCCACTGCGCGATCGCGGGATCCGTGACCGGCGCGGCCTCGGCGGCGTCGATTCGCCCATCGGTGTAGATCGCCGACCACGGGCCATGGGGCGACTCGGACTCGAGGACGCGCACCGTCCACGCGTCGTAGGGCTCGGCCTCGACCGCCTCGCGCAGGCGCACCGCCGCGGGCGCCCACGGATCCGACGGGGCCGCCGGCGGATCGCAGGCCATGCACAGCGCAGCGAAGGCGAACAGTATCCGGGCCACCGCGCACCGAGGCTAGCAGACCGGTTTGTGGGGCGGCAGCTTATCCACTACAAGTCCCCCGTGTCCTCCTCCGCGCGCCCCGCCGGGTCCGGCCGCCGTGTCGACTCGCCCCAGGTCCTCGCGGTCAAGGCGCTGCGGGCGATCGATCGCACCGAGGGCTTCAGCAATCGCATCCTCGGCGACACGCTCGAGCGCAGCGCGGGGCTCAGCCCCGGTGCGCGTGGGCTCGTCACCGCGCTGGTCTACGGCGTGCTGCGCCACCGCATCCGGCTCGACGCGCACATCGACGCGCGCGCCCGCGATGCCAAGGGACTGGGCTCCGTGCCGCGGATGCTGCTGCGCGTCGGCGCCTACGAGATCCTCGAGCTCGGTCGTCCCGCCGGCAACGCGATCGGCCACGCCGTGAGCGCGGCGCGGAGCTTCGACCCGAGCCGCACGCTGTCGGGCCTCGTCCACGGCATGCTCTCGGCGATCGCCGAGGGCGGCGGCGAGCTCGATGCCAAGCTCGCCGCAGCGGCGCCCCTCGACGCGCTCGAGCGCCGGTACAGCATCCCGCGGTGGCTCGCGGGCCGTTGGCTCGGCACGCTGGGCGCCGAGCGGGCGCTGCGACGCGCCGCCCTGCTCGCCGAGGTGCCATCGGTCGATCTCCGCGTGGATCTGTCGCGCATCGATGCCGCGCACGCGGAGGCACGCCTGCTCGAGGAGCGACCGACTGCAGTGATCGAGCGCGTCGCCGACATGCCCCAGGCGCTGCGCGTCCGCGGCGGTGGCGATCTCTTCTTCGGCGCCCTCCACGACGAGGGCCTGGTCTCGGTGCAGGGCCTCGCCGCGCAGCAGCCGGCCATCGTGCTCGCGCCGCAGCCCGGCTGGCGCGTGCTCGATGCGTGCGCCGGCCTCGGGGTGAAGACGCTCCAGCTCGCCGAGCTGATGGATCGCCGCGGAATGCTGGTCGCGGCCGATCGCGAGCAGGGCAAGCTGGACGAACAACTCCGGCTCGGCGAGCGCGGTCGCCTCGTCGGCGACGGACTCGCGCTGCGCACGATCGCCGCCGATCTCGCCGAGCCGTGCGCCGAGCTCGAAGCGCTCGCGCCGTTCGACGGGGTGCTGCTCGACGTGCCGTGCACCGGCCTGGGCAACCTGGCGCGGCACCCCGAGATCCGCTGGCACCGGCGCTACGACGACATCGCGGCCGCGGCCGCGGTGCAGGCTCGACTCCTCGCACGGCTGTGGCCGCTGACGCGACCCGGCGGCCGGCTGGTCTACGCGGTGTGCTCCGCGGAACCCGAGGAGGGACCGGCCATCATCCGCGGCGCGCTGCAGGACGCGCCGCTCGAGCTCACCGCCGAGCGGACGTGGACGCCGGAGGACGACGGCACCGAGGGGTTCTACGTCGCCGCGCTCGCGCGGCGGTGACCGTGCCCGTCAGCGCCGCACGAGCGCGATCTCGTCGATGAAGGTCTGCTCGACCACGATGTCGTCGTCGGGGTTCGGATCGAACTCGAACAGCGAGTGGTCGACGTTGCGCAGCACGAGGCTGAGCGGGAACTCGCCCGCCGAGCCCGCGACCGGGATCGTCAGCTTGCCGACCTGGTCGGGTTGGACGATCGTCGTGAGGTACTGGTTGTCGCAGCCCGCGGTGTCCTGGATGCAGTCCTCGATGTCCTTGTCGTAGTAGACGTGGATGTGCCCGGTCTTCGGCTGCGGCATGCCGCCGGGGTCGGCGGGAATCAACGTGAAGCGCAGCACCGCGGCCTCGACCTCGATCGAGGTCGCCTCCAGCGGGAACTCGGCGCCGGGCCACGGGCTCTTGATCCCGAGCAGCGGCGTCTGGCCGTCGCTGATGAAGAACAGCCGGGTCGCGGTGCCACCCTCGTGGTCGTAGGGCGTGCCGTCGTTGCGGACCGATCGCACGGAGATGCGGTGGGCGCCGACGGTGTTGTCGAGCGTGACCGGGACGGTGACGATGCTGCTGAGCGATCCGCTGTCGACCGTGATGGTCGGCTCGTCGTCGACGGTCACCTCGAGGAGGCCCTCGCCGAACACATCGTCTCCGCCCCGGGGCGTCAGCGCGAGCGTGCCCGACAGCGTGATCTCGAGCGTGCGTCGGTCACCGACCGGGATGTCGCCGAGCGGGAGATCCTGCTCGTCCTCGGGGAAGCCGATCTGCACCGTCGGCACCTCGCCCTCGGCCTCGCACCGCGCGTTGACGCAGGCCTGACCGTCGGGGCACGCCCCATCGGGATCGTCGCCGCAGGCGAAGGCGCCGACCTGGGTCGGATCGAGGTCGGTGGTGAAGCAACCGCCGGAGAGGGCCAGGAGCACCAAAGCGAGTCCACGCATCATCAGAACCTTCCCGAGATCGACAGGCCGACCGCCGTGCGGCCGAAGTTCGGCGTGAGCGCGGCCTTGGGGCCGGACTTCGCCTGCCTTCGCCGTGAGAGGCCCACGGCGAGGAGCGCGATGCCGGCGAGTCCGATCGCGCCGCCCACGGCGACGGTGACGAGTTGCCCGAGCTCGAGGCGCTTGCCCTCGTCCTCGAGATCGCCGGCCTCACCGAAGGTGAGTTCGTCGGGGTTGCCCCCGGTCTGGACCGCGTCGAGATCGTCGCTGCGACGCTTCGCGGCGAGGCCGAGGCCGATGCCGCCGCCGAGGGCCACGGCTGCGCCCACGGCGGTGAGCGCGGCGCCGGCGATCACGAGCGGCTTGCTGCGGTCGCGCGGGGCGGGCTTCGGCGCGCCGTCGGGTTCGGGCTTCGGCGCGGGCGCGTTGGCCCGGCGCTCGAGCTCCTCACGCAGCCGCGCGATCCGATCCTCGACGTTGGCGCGATCGGGGACGTCGCGCTTGGTCTTCAGATAGGTCTCGAAGGCCGCGATCGCCTCTTCGGGCTTGTTCAGCTTCTCGTAGCAGAGCCCGATGTTGTACTGGAAGTCCGGGGAGGCGTAGAGCGTCGCCGCCTCGAGGAAGTCCGACAGCGCGGCCTGGTAGTCGGCGCGGTTGTAGCTGTCGGAGGCGCGGTGGAACGCGTCCATCGCCCGTTGCCGGTCGTCGCTGTCCATCGACCCCGCATCGGGCGGGGCCTCGGGTTCGTCGTTGACGGTGGGCAGGGCCCCGGCCGGGTCCTCCGTGGCGCGTGCGACGTCGGGGAATCCGAGCAGGACCGCGACCAGGGCCGCGGGGACGCGCATGCGGGACGGCGACCGGGCGGGTCCACCGGACATGCGCGGCGTGGGGGGGACGTCGGGCGAGCGCAGCACGGTGGGCACGGGTGTCGGACACGATACCCCCAACGCGCCGCGCACCGCAAAGACAGCCGGGAACGCGGGGTCCGGCCGCGGGCGCGCGGGTCGATCCACGCCGGGCCGGACCACGATGGGACGACGGTGGGGCCGAGGTCGGCCGCCTCGACCGCCGGCAGTTGCCTGCGCGTGCACACACGGCCTACGATGGTGCGTCCCCCCATGACGAAGACGACCATCCGCCTCGAGCCGAACGCGCTCGAACGCGGCCGCGACGGCCGCAAGCGTGCCTTCGTGGTGGTCCTCTCGGGCGACCGCATGGGCGAGATGTTCCCCTTGCGCGAAGGGACGCGCACGACGATCGGCCGCGGCCTTCAGACCGACGTGCGGATCAACGACGAGGGAATATCGCGCACCCACGCCGCCGTCGAGGAGGAGGGCGGGACGTACTACCTGTGCGATGCGGGCTCGACCAACGGCACGTTCGCGAACGGCACCCGCGTGGATCGCCAGCCACTCAGCGAGGGCGACAAGATCCAGATCGGCGCCTCGAGCGTGTTGAAGTTCACCTTCAACGACGATCTCGACGAGGACTTCCAGCGCAACCTCTACGAGTCGGCCCTGCGCGATCGCCTGACCGGCGTCTTCAATCGCGGCTATTTCAACAACCGCCTCGAGAGCGACGTGGCGTTCGCCCTGCGTCACGGCAAGCCACTTTCGTTGGTGTTGTTCGACATCGACGGATTCAAGCAGGTCAACGACACGATGGGCCATCCGGCCGGCGACGAGATCCTGCGCGGGCTCGCCGACCGGGTGGAGAGCACGACCCGCAGCGAGGACATCTTCGCCCGCTACGGCGGCGAGGAGTTCGCGCTCATCTGTCGCGACGTCGACGCGCTGCGGGCGTCGCGTGCCGCCTACCGGATCCTCGACACGGTGTCGGGCAAGCCCTTCGACGTCGACGGCCGCAACCTCACCGTCACGGTGTCGCTCGGCGTCGCCGACCTCACGATGTTGGTCCGGCCCACGGCCGAGGCACTCATCGAAGCCGCCGATGCGGCGCTGTACACGGCGAAGCGCAACGGTCGCAACCGGGTCGAGATCTACGACCCGGAGCACGAGCCGACGCGGCTCGTCTAGACTCCCCCGCGGTGCGTCGCGGCGACCGCGGTGAACGATGACGACCCGAGCCCCCACGATCCTGGTCGCGCTCGCCCTCGTCGGCGTCTCGTCATGCCGCCGCGAAGGGCCGCCGGTGGCCCTCGAGGCGGCCGACGCCGCGACCGGTGCCGCGCCCGAGCCGAAGGACGCGACCCCGGCCCGGCCGGCGCGCGCGCTGTGGTTCGCCGACGGTGCGGGCCGCGACGCGATCATCGCCCGCGAGCGCGGCGATCATGCGGCGGCCCGCGTCGGGCTCGAGTCGTTGCTCGGCGACGCCGACCTGGGCCCAGACGATCGGGCCGCCGCGGAGCTGTTGCTCGGCCTCGAGGAGCTCCGCGATGGCCGCCATGCCGCGGCGGCGGATCGCTTCGCGGCGGCTCGCCGCGCTGCGGGCCTCGTCGCGATCGAGCTGCGCATCCGTCTGCTCGAGGCCCAGGCCCGACTCGACGCCGGTCAACCCGGACCGGCGCTGGCGCTTGTGGCCGATCTCGAGCCGCGGTCCCTCGACGACTCGCCGCTGCGGGGCGACCTCCTCGTGATCCAGGCCGACGCGACGCTGCGCACCGACGACGTCACGAAGGCCCGCACACTGTACCGCCGCTACCTCGCCGAGCACCGAGACGGCGAGCGTCGCCACGAGGTGTCGATGAAGCTCGCGCGGAGCCTCGCGAAGTCGGACGACTCTGCGGAGCAACTCGAGGCGATCGCGGCGTTCGAGGCCTTGCTCGTCGCCGTACCGCTGTCCGACTTCGCCGAAGAGGCCGAGCGCGAGCTGACGCGGCTTCGCGCGGCCGGCCTCGGCAAGCGCGGCGCGGCCCTGCGGGAGTTCGAGCGACAGATCGCCCTGGGGCGCATCGACGCGATGATCGATCGCGGTCGCTACCGCCAGGCGGTGCGCGCCGCCGACGTGTTGCTCGCGGAGCCCGGCGTGACCCCACTCGAGCGGTGTCAGGCGCACTTCGCCAAGGGCACCGCCGTGTTCAAGCAGCGCGACCGGGCCAAGTCGCGGCCGCACTTCGAGCAGGCCGTGATCCACTGCAAGGCCGCCGGGCCCAAGGGCGTCGACCTCGCGGTGAAGGCCGCGTACCAGGCCGGTCGCGGACGCTACGCCGAGGGCAAGTACAAGGAGGCCGCGCGCGCCTTCGAGACCCTCGCGACGACGTACGCAACCCACACGTACTCGGACGATGCGTGGGTGCTCGCGGGCGAGTCGTGGGACGAAGCCGGCGACGCCGCGGCAGCGCGCAAGTCCTGGGAGAGCGCGCTGTCGGCCGCCGGCGACATGGCCGAGGAGGCGCGACGACGCCTGCTCGTGTCGGCGTTCGCCCGCGGCGACGACGACGAGGCCCTGCGCCTCGCCGATCTCGGCCTCGTCGCGAAGTGGCTGACGCCGGCCGAGCGCGGCAAGCTGCACTACTTCCGCGGTCGCGCCCTCGCGCGGACCGGCAAGCCCGACCTCGCGCGCGCGGCCTTCCTCGAGACGCTCCGCGTGGGGCCGCTCGACTATCCCGCGCTGCAGGCGTTGTCGCGCTTGCGCGAGCAGGGCGATGCGGCCTTCGCCGAGGGCCTCGCGGCGTTGCAGCCCGCGGCCGCCGGCGAGGGGCCGAGCACGGCCGCGGCCGCGCAGGACGACGCCGCGTTGGTGCTCGCGCGACTCGGCCTCGGCGAGTGGGCGCAGGACGAGCTGCGTGCAGCCGACATCGCTGGCTGGCCCGCGGTCATCGTGCTCAACCAAGCCGGGCTCTACGGTGGCGCGCAGCGACTGGTCGCGAGCATGGGCAACGCGTGGCGATCGAAGCCGCCGGCCGTCGACCCCGCGCCGTGGACCGCCGCCCATCCACAGCCGTTCCTCGAGCTGATCGAGCCCGGCGAGCCGGCGTCGGGCGTGCCGCAGTGGCTCACCTACGCGATCATGCAGACCGAGAGCCGCTTCGAGCCCACCGCGACCTCGTTCGCGGGCGCGCGCGGCTTGGTGCAGCTGATGCCGTCGACGGCGAAGGCGGTGGCGAAGGAGGTCGGCGTCGATCTGAGCGACGACGACGTGCTCTACGATCCGTCGACCAACCTCGCGCTCGGCATGCATCACCTCGGCTCGTTGGTGGCGCGCTTCGGCGGCGGCGACGGTGCGGTGGCCCTGGCGATCCCGAGCTACAACGCGGGGGCGGGCGCGGTGGAGCGTTGGCTCGACGAGCGCGGCAGCCTGGATCTCGACGTGTTCATCGAGGGCATCCCGTTCGACGAGACGCGCAAGTACACGCAGTCGGTGCTGGGAAGATGGCTCGCCTATCGCGTGCTGTACGGCACCGCGACCGAGCTGCGCGATCGGGTGCCGTACCTGGCGCTGCCGATCAAGCGCGGCCCCTGAAGCTCCGGTCGCCTACGGCCCGAGGGCGCGCGCGCCGTCGGTGTTGCCGGTGATCGCGTCCTTGGCGATCTTGCGCTCCATGCCGCGGATCTTCGCGGTGAAGAACGCCTCGGCGCCGGCATACAGGCAGACGAAGGTCCACACCGGCGAGAGGTGGGTGATCCACGCGAGGCTCCAGACCGCGAACACCAGCGACGCGCGACCGACATCGCCGTTGAGCAGCTGGCCGGTGCCGGGGAGGAACAGGCTGAGCAGGCCCGCCGTCACCGGCAGGCGCGGCTCATCGCTGTCGTCGTCGTAGCCCGGGTCGCTCTGCGTCGCCTCGGCGAGGACGCCGTGCTCGCCGAGCTCCATCGCGGTGCTGCGGAACACGGCCTCGAGGCGCTGCTTCTCTGCGAGCGGCAGGCGGTACTGCGCGAGCGCGCCGCCGACCTCGACCAGCTCACCGGCCTGGACCATCGCGTCGAGCGTGGTCTCGAGATCCTGTCGCGGCCGCGCGATGAGTCGCGCGCACGCATCGAGCGTGATGTGATCGACGCGCGGGTCGGAGAGGATGGCGAGGATCTGCGCGCGCACCGGGAGCGGCGCCGGCGACTCGACGCCGGGCTCGACCCGATCGCGCGCGGTGAAGTCCCAGCTCGCGTTGGAGGTGGCCGCGGTCGGCTGCGGACCGCTGGGCACGGTGCGCTCGGCACGGCTCCGCGTCGAACCCGTGGGCTCCGACGTCGACAACTCGTCGGCCCCGCGACGGAGGCGACCGAGCTTGCTCGACCAACGGCCGCGGACGGGGCCGTTGCTCATGGTGAACTCCTGCGGTCGATCCGGTCGCTCACGGTCGGTACGTTCCGAGGGTAGCAGCCCATGGCGGCCCTCGCCACGGCCGATGTCGGCGCCACGCCGCCCGGTTTCACACCGGGACGTCGAAGCTGCGCAGCGCGTCGTTGAGGCTCGTCCGCAGCTCGGTGCTTTCTTTGCGGTACCCGATGAGCAGCGCGCACGCGACCTGGAACTCCCCGGCCGCGAAGCGCCGGGCGCGGGTCCCCGGGACGATCACCGCGCGCGGCGGCACGCGCCCGCGATGCGTCACCGGCTCGTCCCCGGTGACGTCGATGATCGGCGTCGACGCGGTCAGCACGACGTTGGCGCCGAGGACCGCCTCGCGCTCCACCCGGACGCCCTCGACCACGATCGCCCGCGAGCCGATGAAGCACCCGTCCTCGATGACGACGGGCTGGGCCGAGGGGGGCTCGAGCACGCCGCCGAGGCCCACGCCGCCCGAGAGGTGGACGTTGCGGCCGACCTGGGCGCAGCTGCCGACGGTGGCCCACGTGTCGACCATCGTCCCGGCGCCGACCCAGGCGCCGATGTTGACGTAGCTCGGCATGAGGATCGCGCCGCGCTCGATGTGCGCGCCGAACCGCGCCGTCGCCGGGGGCACGACGCGGACCCCGAGCTCGGCCCAGCCGCGCTTCAGCGGGATCTTGTCGAAGTACTCGAACGGCCCGACCTCGAGGGTCTGCATCCCGCGGACGCCGAAATACAGGAGGATGGCCTGCTTGACCCACGCGTGGACCTCCCAGTCGCCGCCGGGCTCGGCCGGGGGTGTGGCCACGCGCAGCACGCCGCGATCGACGGCGTCGATCGTGTCGTGCACCGCGCGTTGATGGGTCGCCTCGGCGAGCAGCGCCCGGTCGGCGAAGGCGGCTTCGATGCGGGCGCGCAGGGTCTCGACGTCGAGCTCGGTCACCCGTCGGTCTTCGCACGAAGCTCGGGCCGTCGACAAGCGGCGCCCGGCGGGGGCGTCAGGCTGCGACCCGCTCGACCCGTGGCGTCCGGGTCGTGCCGCCGTCCGACCCTGCGGATTGCGGCCCGCACGGTGAGCCCGGCGAGCAGGACGTCGAGCGCGGCCTCGGGTCGCATCGGCTCGCAGGTCGCGACGTCGACGGCCACCACGCCGCCGCCGTCCGCGACGTCGCCCTCCGGGAACGCGGCCTGCAGCAGCCGCATCGCCCCGTGGTGCTCGCCCGGGACCGCGGCGTCCGGCGGCATGAGGCCGAAGCCCGCGCGCCAGCGTTCGCGCACCGCGGTAGGAATCGCGAGCGTACACACGCGCGCCCGCAGCTCGGCGCTGCGGGGCGACTCGTCGCGGGCGCCGAAGGCGGCGGAGAGCAGGGGCACGAGCGCTGCCTGCTCGCGCGTCGGCAGCGACGACGGGGTCGCGCCGAGCATCAGCAACTGCGACGGATCGAGCGCCGGGGCGTCGAGGGCCGCGTGGGTCACTGGCGCGTGACGCAGGCGTCGGGGCCACCGCGGCACCTCGAGGCCGAGCACCGTGGCGAGCTCGGCCTCGAAGCCGTCGAGCATCGCGCGGGCGCGGGGCTCCTCGGCCGCGATGGCGCGGGCGCGGATCATCGCGACGACCCACGACGCACCGGGACCCGCCGCGGACACGCAGCGGAGCAGGGCGGGGAACTCTGCCCCGAACATCGCCTGCCACTGTCGCGCGATGCCCCGCAGGGGCGGGCCGAGGTGGTCCAGCGGGGGTGATGGCCACGGCATCCAGGCCCGGCATCGACCCGGACGCCGGGTCCTTGAGCGCCACGGGACGGCGTTCCGCGCGGCCTGTCCCGTGTTCGCACGATCTTCGAGGGGTGGGGCTTGCCACGGGTCGGTGACCACCCAATAGACCGATTGCACCCCGAGGCAGACCCCATGCAGGCCGCAGACTTCTCACCCAAATTCCCCGAGTCGATCGCTGACGCGCGCTTCCGTTCGAACCCGCCTGTGTACCTGGGCCACTCGGCCGCGGCGCGACGGGTGCAAGCCGTCATCCAGAGGGCCGTCCGCACCAACCTCCCCGTGCTGCTCGTCGGCCCCGCTGGCACCGGTAAGGAGGCGATCGCCCGCATCCTCTACCACTTCGGCGGCGGCGAGGTCCCGAGCATGGAGGTCGTCCGCGGCAACGAGCAGCCGCGCCTGCTCAACCTCGGCGCCTTCACCTACCTGAGCCGGCTCGAGGATCTCCCGCTCGAGGAGCAGGCCCGCCTGCCCGCGCTCACCGGCCTCGGTCGTATCGTGATCGGCACGCGCCTGCGTCCCGAGAGCGAAGAGGGCCACAACCGTCTGCACCCGCAGATCGTCCGCTGGGCCTCGGGCATCCGCATCGACGTCCCGACGCTCGCGGAGCGCATCGAGGACCTCGAGATGCTCGCGATGGACATCATCGCCAAGACCCCGGCCCGTCGCCCCATCGGCGGCATCGCCGACAACGCCCTCGACTGCCTGCGCACCTACCGGTGGCCGGGCAACATCGACGAGCTGAGCGAGGTGCTGACCCAGGCGATCTCGACCGGCACCGGCGAGGTCATCGAGCTCCGCGATCTCCCGTCGCGCCTGCGCGTCCGCGACGTGCACCACGCCCGCGCCGAGTCGCCCGAGCGTCAGCTGTGCCTCGAGGAGGCCGAGAAGCAGGCCATCCGTCGCGCGCTGAACTACGCCCGCGGCAACCGCCGCAAGGCCGCGCGGCTGCTCCACATCGGCAAGACCACGCTGTACCGCAAGCTCAAGCAGTACGACCTCGAGTAGCGCCACACCCCAAGGCTGCATCACCCCGAGAGCTCGCCCGTGCCCTGGCACCGGCGGGCTCTTCGGCGTTTCATGGGCCGGGCCTTCGGGGGTTGTCGCCGTGCGGCCCGGGGACCATTCTTGGGCTCGCCGCGGGCTCGAACCCAAGGGCCCGCCCAAGGGTCGAGGGGCCGTGGCAGGTCGTCCATGAGCTCCGCCGATACCGATTCCGCCGCGCCCCGCCTCAAGCTGTCCGACTGGGTGCCGCCCGCCCGCACGCGCGACGGCGATCTGATCCTCGAGTGCTTCCTCGGGTGGCTCTCGACGACGGGCCTGACGCCGTACCCGGCGCAGGAGGAGGCCATCCTCGAGATCATGGCCGGCCGCAACGTGGTGCTCGCGACGCCCACCGGCTCGGGCAAGTCGCTGGTGGCGCTGGCGCTGCACTTCAAGGCGATCTGCGAGCGGCTGCGGTGCTTCTACACCTCGCCGATCAAGGCGCTCGTCAACGAGAAGTTCTTCGACCTGTGCGATCAGCTCGGCGCGGAGAACGTCGGCATGCTGACCGGCGACGCCAGCATCAACCCCAAGGCGAGCATCATCTGCTGCACCGCCGAGGTGCTCGCCAACCTCGCGCTGCGCGACGGGCAGATGGCCGAGGTCGACTACGTCGTGATGGACGAGTTCCACTTCTACTCGGATCCCGATCGCGGCATCGCGTGGCAGATCCCGCTCATCACGATCCCGCACGCACGCTTCCTGCTGATGTCGGCGACGCTCGGCGACATGTCCGCGTTCGAGACCGGGCTGGCCGCGTTCACCGGCGCGGAGGTTTCGGTGGTGCGCTCGGAGCAGCGCCCGGTGCCGCTCGAATGGGAGTGGCGCGAGACCCCACTGCACGAGACGATCTTCGACCTCACCAGTCGCGAGCGCGCGCCGATCTACGTCGTCAGCTTCACCCAGCGCGAGTGCGCCGAGATGGCGCAGGACCTGCTGTCGGTGAACCTCTGCACCCGCGAGGAGAAGGACGCCATCGCGGCAGCGACCTCGACCGCGCGGTTCGACTCGGTGTACGGGCCGGAGATCAAGAAGCTGCTGCGGCACGGCATCGGCCTGCACCACGCCGGCATCCTGCCGAAGTACCGCAGCCTCGTCGAGCGCCTGGCGCAGAAGGGCCTGCTCAAGATCATCGCCGGCACCGACACGCTCGGCGTCGGGGTCAACGTGCCGATCCGGTCGGTGCTGTTCACCAAGCTGTGCAAGTTCGACGGCAGCAAGACGCGGATCCTCTCGGTCCGCGACTTCAAGCAGATCGCGGGCCGGGCCGGGCGCAAGGGCTTCGACGTACGCGGCTGGGTGCTGGCCCAGGCGCCCGAGCACGTGATCGAGAATCTCCGGCTCGAGGCGAAGGCGGGGAAGAAGAAGTTCGTGCGCAAGCAGCCGCCGGTGCGCGGCTACGTGCCGTGGGACCAGGCGACGTTCGAGAAGCTCCAGAACGGCCAGGCCGAGCCGCTGCAGTCGCGCTTCGAGATCACGCACGGCATGTTGCTCACCGTGCTGCGCCGCGACATCGACCCGCGGGAGCGCCACGGTGGCTACCGGCGGATCGTCGAGCTCATCGACCGCAGCTACGAGCGCGCCGGGTCGCGCAGTCGCCACCGCAAGCATGCCGCGCAGATCCTCCGCGAGCTCCGCGGCGCCGGCGTGGTCGAGCTCGTGCCCGACGTCCGCGCCGGTCGCCCCGCGCTGCGGGTCAGCGACGTGTTGCAGGCCGACTTCTCGCTGCATCACACCCTGTCGCTGTACCTGCTCGACGCCCTCGCGCAGATCGACCCGGCCTCGCCCACCCACACGCTCGACGTGCTCTCGGTGGTCGAGGCGATCCTCGAGAGCCCGCAGGCGATTCTCATGCGTCAGGTCGACAAGCTGAAGGGCGATCTGGTCGCCAAGCTCAAGTCGGAGGGCGTCGAGTACGACCAGCGCATGGAGGAGCTCGAGAAGGTCGAGCACCCCAAGCCGCTGTCGGACTTCATCTACGCCACCTACGACGAGTTCCGCGTGCGCCACCCGTGGGTCGCCCGCGAGAACGTCAAGCCCAAGTCGATCGCCCGCGATCTGTTCGAGCGATCGCTGGGCTTCGGCGGCTACGTCAAGGAGTACGGCCTGCAGCGCAGCGAGGGTGTGCTCTTGCGCTACCTGACGCAGGTGTACAAGGCGCTGCAGCAGAACGTCCCGGAAGGCATGAAGGACGAGCCGCTCTTCGAGCTCGAGACGTGGCTGTTCGCGCTGCTGTCGCGCGTCGACAACACGCTCTTGCGCGAGTGGGAGCGGATGCTCGCGGTCTCGCGCGGTGAGCTCGACGCCGATGCGCTGCGGGCCGACGCCGAAGAGGCCGGGCTCGGAGCGCCCGATCCGGCCGCCGATCCGAAGCGGTTCCTGGCTCGCATCCGCGCCGAGCTCCACGCCCTGGTCGCCGCGATCGCGGCGGGCGACGGCGACGACGTGCTGTCGATCATCCGCGTCGAGCCCGACGATCCGTGGACGCTCGATCGCCTGGGCGCGGCCGTGCAGCCGTACTTCGACGAGCACGAGAAACTCGACACTTCGTCGCGCGCGCGCCTCACCCACCTGACGGACCTCCGCGAGGTCGGCCCGCGGCAGTGGCAGGTGCGACAGACGCTGGTCGACGGCGACGGCGACACGGAGTGGATGATCGAGTGCGACATCGATCTGCGCGACGTCGCCGCCTACGAGGGGCCGCTGTTGCGGCTGCGTCGCATCGCGACCTGATGCGACCTGTCGATCACGTTCCGAGGAAGGTCCGCAGCGCGGCGGCGATCTCGGGCTCGGGTCGTTTGGTCCAGTCGGCGCCCGACAGCGGCTTGCCCCGGGGGCGGCCGCGGCCGTCGAGGCGATACATCGACGGGATCTCCGGCGCCGTGAACCCGAGCGCGTTGAGCTCGTCGTCGAACATGTCGACGTCGACGCGCACCAGGATCGTGCCGCGCAGGGCGTCGGCCACCGCGCCGCCGGCGAGCAGGCGGTCGAGTCGCTTGCACGGCGGGCACCAGCTCGCCCAGAGCTCGACCGTGGCGGGGCGATCCTCGCGCGTCGCCCGGGCCGCGATCGCGGTGAGCTGATCCTCGAGGGGACCGGCCTGCGCGTCGAGCTCGACGATGGTGACCGTCGCCGAGGTCGCGGGCTCGGACGACGGGGGCGCCGCTGTGCTCGGCGTCGTCGCGGGCGGTGGCGAGACCGGCGAGGCGTCGTCGACAGTCGGCGTCGTCGAGGGCGGCGGCGGGGCCACGCTGGCGCCGCCGCGGGGGTCGTCCCGCGTGCAGGCGAGCACGAGCAGCAGGTAGGGCAGGGCGAGGCGTCGCGGGATCATGGGGTCTCGGTCGTTGCGGGCGGCTTGCGACCCTGGGCGATCCACGTCTCGAGCAGCTGGATGTCCTCGGGGGCGACCGCGGGCAGCCCCAAGGGCATACCGCGGATGCCGTCGATCGGGGCGCCTGCGATCTCGGCGTGGCGCGCCAAGAGATGCGCGACGATCCGCGGCGTGCCGTCGGTGCCGCTGGCCGTGGCACCGACGGTGCCACCGAGGAACACCGGCGTGAACAGGGAGCGGCGCTTGCCGTCGTCGTCGAGGCTGCCCGAGCGCACGCCCGCGTACGAGTTGAGATCCAGCCCGCGCTTGCGGAAACCGAAGCCGCCGCCGTAGCCGGGACCGCCGTCGCCGATGACCTGCTCTGGATCCGAGTGGCAGTGGCGACACGTGCGGTGGAAGATCCGCGCGTCGACCTCCTCGTAGCTCACCGTGCGCGCGAGGATCGGCAGGCGCGCAGGGATCGGATCCGCGGCGACCGGGCGCAGCGGCGTCTGGACGAGGTACGCCGCGACGTCGAGGACCTCCTGCTCGGTCATCGGGATCGTCGGCATCGCGGTGCCCGGCTTGCTCGCCTCGGGATCGCGCAGCCACGCTGGAATGGCCGCGGACCGCATGCGCGCCCGGACGTGGGCGAGGTCCGGCGCGAGCCGCTGGCCCAGCGCGAGTCGATCGGGCGCGAGCGCGATCGGCAGCGGCGTCGCGGGCAATGCCTCGGCGCCGCTGAAGCGATGGCAGGTGCCGCAGCCCTTGGCCTCGACGACCTTCCGGCCGGCCGTGGGGTCGCCGAGCGCCGGTGGGGCCACCTCTGCCGACGGGGCGAGGAACGCCGCGAGCGCGGCGACGTCGTCCGACGAAAGGGCGAAGCGCGGCATCGACGGCTCGAGGTTGGGCCGCAGATCGCGGGTGTCGGAGAGGAATGCGGTCAGCCACGCGCGGCGGAATCGATCGCCCGGGCGCAGCGCGGGCACGTCGAGCAGCGAGTGCAGGCGCGACTGATAGCCCGCGAGCTCCTCGGCGGGGAACTCGAGCGTGCCCGCCATGATCTGGCGGTGGCAACCGACGCAGTCGAACTCGAGCGTCGTCGGGGGCACGCCCTCGATCGTGTGGCAGCGGACGCACTCGAGGCTCGACGCGAGCGCCGCCCCGCGTCCGATGAGCTCTGCGGGCGCGGCAGGCTCGAGCACGACGGGCGGCGGCGCGGCCTCGTCCAAGGCCGTGGGCTCGATGGGCGGCGCGGCGCTCGAACGCGGTGGCGGGGTGGCGTCGCCGCAGCCGAGCAACGCCGCGGCGACGATCCAGGCGCGGCTCAAGCTCATGCCTTGCAGGTGGTGCCGCCGAGCTCGCGGCAGCGCGAGAGCGCGGCGTCACGCAGGGGGGCGTCCGACTCGAGCTGGGCCAGCAGCGCGTAGCCGCTGGCCGTCGGCATGACATCGCGGGTCGACAGATCGCGCAGGATGTCTCGGGCCTGCGCGCGCTCGGGCTCGGTGCTCGCGAGGGCCTCGGCGAGCTGGACCTGCATCACGACGTTGTCGGCGTTCATCGCCGCGTGGTAGTGGAGCACGAGCTGCGCCCACGCGACGTTGAGCTTCTGCTCGTCGGCGGTCTTGCCGGGCATGTCGTCCGAGACCCGGGTCGCGCCGCCGCTGCGGATCACCGCGAGCGCCAAGGTCCGCTGCGCCCGGGTCGCGAGTTCCGCGGCCCCGACCGGGGGCAGGGCATCGAGCCCGGGGACCGCGCGGCGGGCCAGCTCGGCTGCCTTCCCCGGTTCACCCTTGGCCAGTGCCTTCTCGGCGGCGACCACGTCGCGACGCGTCGGGTCGACCTGCACCTTCTTCTTGGCGACCTTCGGCATCTTCCGCAGGCAGGCGTCGGCCTCGGGGACGACGCTCGAGGCGAGACAGGCCAGCACCAACACGGTCACGAATCGAGGCATCGTCGCGGGACCTCCAGGTGGCTGTAGACGACCGAGTCCGCGAAAAGGTTCCGGCCCGGGGAGGATTGTCGTGCGCGCCGCGAACCCGTCGAGATCGCGGGGAAAAGCTCAGCGCGACCCGGGTCGTTCGCCGTAGTGGATCGAGACCACGCTGAAGATCGCGGGGCCGCGGGGCCGCCGGACCTCCAGGTCGTCCCCGGGCTCGCGCCCGAGCAGGGCCCGGCCCATCGGGCTGTCCATGCTGATGAGCCCCGCGTCGGCGTCGGACTCGTCGGCGCCCACGACCCGATACGTGTGGGTGTTGCCCTCGTCGTCCTCGACGACGACCCACGCCCCGAAGCCGACCTTGTTCGCGCTGCGGCGCTGCTCGTCGGGGTGGACGATGTGCATGCGCTCGAGCCGGTCGGCGAGGAACTGCATGCGCTTGTCGATCTCGCGCAGGCGTCGCTTGCCGTAGGTGTACTCGGCGTTCTCGGAGCGATCGCCGTGGGCCGCCGCGATCTCGACCTCGGAGGTGACCCGCGGGCGCTCGACCTTCCACAGGTGCTCGAGCTCGTTGCGGATCTTCCGGTGTCCTTCGGGCGTGATGTAGATCGGGACCTGGGCCTTCTTCTCGGACATGGATGGGGGCCTCGGGCGAACGGTGGTTCTGCCACAACCCGCGGCCCGGCGCGCGGTCGTGCTGGGTCAGGGGACGGCTGTGCTCCAGGACACAGGCGCGCGACGGATTTCTCCGCGGCCCTGATCGTCGGGCGGGGGTCCGGCGACTACCGGGCATGCCTTCGATGATCCGCTGCGCCGCCGCGCTGGCCGCTGCGCTCGCCTTGCCCTCGGTCGCGCACGCGCGCCGCGAGCCCTCGCCCACCGACGCGGGTGCACCGATCCCGGTCGGCCCCGCGGCCGCACCGACCCCGATCGCGGCGGCCCCGGCCGTCGAACCCGCGCCGGCGATCGCCGCACCGACGATCGCCGCGCCCGCGCCCGCGGCGTGGCAGCCCGCACCGACCCCGCCGCCGGTCGTGCAAGCCCCCGCCGTGCCGCCGCCGCGCCTGGTGGCTCCGCCGCCGCCACGAGTGCGCGTGACCGAGGGCAACGATCTGATCGCCGCCGGCCTCGCCAGCTTCGGCGGGTTCTACTTCTTCACTTCGCTCGCGGGCGCGGTCATCATCGACAAGGCCCGCGATCGCAACGAGATCGACGCGTACACAGGCGAGAAGCGCGAGCTCGACACGCGTCGCCTCAACTATGGCCGCGCGTTGCTCGTGCCGGTCGCCGGCCCGTTCATCGGCCTGGCGTACACCAGCTCGGCGAAGGAACGCTGGGGCGCGGCGCTGACGGGCGCGGTGCAAGTGACCGGCGTCGTCCTGACGATGGTCGGCCTCACGCAGAAGGCCCGCGCCCGCCGTGCGCAGCGCTACGCGGTGGGGGCCGGCGTGGGGGCCGGCACCGCGATGCTCTCGCTCCGCGGCCGGTTCTGACGGGTCGGCCTGACGGACCCCGAGGAACGGCCGAGCACCTCGCGATCGCCGCGGGCCCGCGTGGCGTCAGCCCTCGAGCTCGGCCACGAGTTCACCGAGCAGCGCCTCGATCTCCGCGATCGTCGCGCCCTCGTCGATCTCGTCCTCCGACGGCCAGGCCAGCTCTCGCCGAGGAGGTCGTCCTGCCATGGGCCCTGCGTGCCGCCGTGGCCGGCGAATGCGGCCGTTCGCCCGGTCGGCGGCCGCGGCAGCCCGGTAGGCCGGCCGACGCCGCGGGCGAGGGGGCGGTCGGGCTCCGAGACGCTGTGGGTCGCGCGGTCCATCGTCCGAGACCATCGCCGCCGCGGGGGAGCGGTCGCTAGTTTTCGACCAATTGGGCCTTGTGCCATACTCCGGCACCCCGCCCGATGGCCACCATCAGACAGGCAACCGCCCTCATCGAGACCCGTGGCCCTTGCAAGCTCCCGAAGCTCGAGACGGCGATGGAGAAGGCCCTGGCCGACCTCGGCTGGGAGCGCACCTACGAGGGCAAGGAGGCGCCGCCCCCGGTGGATCCAGCCGCGCCCGATGGTGCGTCGCAGTTCGTGCTGATGACGAATGACGAGGGCGCGGCCGCGATCCAGATCAACGAAGAGTTGGTCGTGCGTGACCTGGCCCGCATCGTGTCCGAGAAGCTCGATGTCGAGCTGCTGGTCCTGCTCACCACCGGCTCTCTGTTCGGGCGTCGCTCGGTCGAGGTCGTCTGTCGCAAGTTCGAGTTCAAGTCCGGCGCGGCGACCGAGCTCCCGGTCATGGCCGCCCACACTCGCGACGTGAGCGACGTCGAGCACAACGAGCTGCGTCAGGCCGACAACGCGCTGCGCACCCGCATCAACGGCGCCAACGAGTCGTTGCTGCGCGCCGAGGGCACCGCGGGCTTCAAGGCCAAGAAGTTCACCAAGTTCAAGCGCAACGTTGCCGCGGTGAAGTTCAGCTCGCCGCGACTCGGCCGCCTGATGGAGCAGCTCGAGGCCTGCGAGTCGTGGAGCGTCGCCGAAGAGGGCGCGCAGCGGATCGTCAAGCTCGTGCTCGCCGGTGGTGCGAAGAGCATGAGCTACCTGAAGCCCGAAGAACTCGCCGAACTCGAGAAGGCGCTGTCGAACCGCCCCGAGCTCGTGCGCCGCCGCGCGTAGTGGATGCCCCCCGCTTGCGGGGGGCAAGCGGCGCGTCAGCGCGTACCGTTTCGCCCAAGCCGTCGACGGGGGGAACCAGACATCCCTAATACGCCTTCGCGATCAGCACTCGCTGCGCCGACGGTGCGCCGCTCTTGATGCAGCGGCCCGGCTCGGGCGCGGGGCCCTGACCGGCCAGTGGGACGCAGCGGATCGTCGCCTTGGTCTCGGCCTTGATCGCGGCCTCGGTCGCCGCGGTGCCGTCCCAATGGCACCACGCGAACGTGCTGCCCTCGCCCTTGAACACCTCGAGGAACTGATCCCACGTGTCGAGCGTCACCGATCGCTCGTCGCGGCGGCGCAGCGCCTGCGCGTACAGATCGGCCTGGTACGTGTCGAGGCGCGTGCGCACGGTGGCGAGGAACTCGGCCTCGCTGAGGAACTGCTTGCCGGTCCCCGCGGCGCCGTCGACCCGCATCTTCAGGCACACCTGGCCCTTCTCGAGATCCTTGGGCCCGATCTCGATGCGCATCGGCACACCGCGCCGCTCCCAGTGATAGAACTTCGCGCCGGGCCGCATGTCGCGATCGTCGATGCGGACCTCGAGGAAGTCGCGGTAGCGGGCGCGCGGCTCGCTGATGTCGATGTCGCCGAGCGCCTTGGCCAGGCGGTTGGCGGCCTCCATCACGCGGCCGCGCTCCTCGTCGGTCTTGAAGATCGGGATGATGACGGCGTGGATGGGGGCCATCCGCGGCGGGAGCACCAGGCCCGCGTCGTCGGAGTGACTCATGATGAGGCCGCCGACCAGGCGCGTCGACACGCCCCAGCTGGTCTGCCACACGTACTCGAGCTCGCCGGACTCGGACTGGAACTTCACGTCGAAGGCCTTGCCGAAGTTCTGCCCGAGGTCGTGGCTGGTGCCGGCCTGCAGCGCCTTGCCATCCTGCATGAACGACTCGATGCAGAAGGTCTCGACCGCGCCGGCGAAGCGCTCGGACGCGGTCTTGATCCCGCGGATGACGGGCATCGCCATCATCTCTTCGGCGAAGTCGCCGTACACGCCGAGCATCTTGAGGACCTCTTGCATCGCCTCGTCATGGGTGGCGTGCGCCGTGTGGCCTTCCTGCCACAGGAACTCGGTCGTGCGCAGGAACAGGCGCGTGCGAAGCTCCCAGCGCATGACGTTGGCCCACTGGTTGACCAGCATCGGCAGGTCGCGGTGGCTCGAGATCCACTTGCCGAAGAAGTGACCGATGATGGTCTCGCTCGTGGGGCGGATGACGTAGGGCTCCTCGAGCTTCTCGCCGCCGGCGTGCGTGACGACGGCCAGCTCGGGGGCGAACCCTTCGACGTGCTGCGCCTCGCGGGTCATGAACGACTGCGGCACCAGCAGTGGGAAGTAGGCGTTGCTGTGGCCGGTGGCCTTGAAGCGCGCGTCGAGGTCGCGCTGGATCTTCTCCCAGATCGCGTACCCGTACGGCTTGATGACCATGCAGCCCTTGACCACCTTCGCCGACTCGGCGAGGTCGGCCTCGCGGATGACGTCCTGGTACCACTGCGGATAGTCCTCGGCGCGCGGCGTGATCTTGTCGGCCTTGTCGTTCATCGTCGTATATCCGGCGGGATCGGCGTCCCGCGGGGTCGGGAGCATGCCACAGCCCGCGCGGCGCATGCACCTCGGTCGACCTGCGCTGGGCGCTACGGTGCGGCGGGGGCCGCAGCGGGGGTCCGCAGGCTCCGCACCAGCAGGAGCGCCGCGACCACGCCGACGACCGCGGCGCCGACGAAGCACCACAGCGGACCGCGGTGACCGTGGCCGGCCAGCCGGATCGCACCGGTCGACAGGGTGTCGATCGGCAGCGACGCGAATCCGGCCAGCGGGCTCGAGCCGACCAACCAGTGCGAGCGACGCAGGTAGTCGAAGTCCGGAGTGCCGGTCGTCGTCAGGTGCAGCATCCACTCGAAGATGCTGTGCAGCGAGAGGTACGCCTCGAGCAGCACCGCGGCGCCGACGACCGCGAGCGCGGCGATCCGACGCCAGCGCGCGAGCGTGGCGAATCGCTCGAGGCCGATCGCCAGCGGCACGATCGCAAACGGCACAAGCGGCACGAGGTAGCGCGGGCCGATCGACCAGCCGCCCCACCAGTCGCTGCGCGCTCCGACGAGCAGCCACCGCGTCACGCACATCGCCACGATGAACCACGTGACCGCGGGGAGCCGCCGGCGCAGCGCCGGCCACAGCGGCAGCGCGAGCAGCAACACGGGCGAGTACAGCCACATCGATCGGCCGGGCCCGACCAGCGTGGCTGCGAGTCCCTCGGCGGGGAGGATCCAGTGGCTGTAGTGATCGTAGCGGCCGGTCTCGAACGCCGAGCCGTAGCGGAGCCACTGGCCGAGCAGGAGCAGCGCCACGCCGACCGCGGCGACGACCACCGCCGGCATTGCGGCTCGACGCGCGCTCGGGCGACCGACGAGCGCGTAGCCGAGGAGGCACGGCAACGCGACGAGGTTGAGCACGTGGACGTGGCAGACAATCGCGGCGAAGGCCCCGGCGCCGAGGGACCAGCGTCGCGTCGCTCGCGGATCCCCGCGCTCGAGCGCGCCGTGGAACTCCGCGATGCACCACGCGCAGCCGACGAGCATCGCCGCCGACAGCGGCTCCGAGAGGAACGTGCGGCTGTAGGGCCACGCGAGCGTCCCGGTGGCGAAGAGCAGGGCAACGCCGACAGCGGCCCGCCACGCGAACCCCAACGCGATCAACCATCGCATCAGCAGCCACGCCGCCAGGGGCGTCACCCAGACGTTGGTGAGCGTGACACCGAGGCGCGTCCAGTCCGCCTCCTGCGAGCGCGCGTGCAGGTAGTAGTGATCCGAGCGAAGCGCGTGTCGCCATGTCGTCGGCGCATGGGCTGCGGCCAGCTTGCCGGCGAGGTAGCCAGGCACCGCGGCGATCGCCAGCGCGTGCCCGAAGAAGCCGTAGCGCTCGCCCTCGGGCCCCGGCGCCCAGCCGAACGTGCCGTCCGCCCGACCGCGCAACTCGCCGGTGCGCTTCGGGATCCCCTCGATCGCGAGCGTCTGGCGCTCGACGAGGGCCCGGGTCGTCTGGAAGACGATCTCGTCGTCGGGAAAGAGGATCCGGCCGGGGGCCGTCCAGAGGTAGAGCGCCGCGCAGACCCAGAAGAGCCAGCGTCCGGCCGCGCGACGAGCCGCACCCTCGGGGTCGCGGCTCGCTCGTGCGCGGCTACTCGAAGGCGCCGCGGGCATCAGGACGGGCGGGCTTCAGCCCGAGGTGCCGCCGCTGGTCGACATGCACATCGAGGTGTCGAAGGTGCACATGACCGGGTCGCACGCGAGCGTGCCACCGTTGAGGCCGAGGCTCATGCACGTGAAGCCCTGCAGCTCCGCGCCGTCGCACTGCTCGCCGGGGCTGATCGCACCGTCGCCACACCCGCCGTTGCCAGAGTCGGTGTCGCTCGTCGGACCCGAGGTGCCCGCGCTCGGATCGCCGGTGCTCACGTCGGCGGAGTCGCTGTTGTTGCCGCTGTTGCTGGCGTTCGAGGTGGCGCCGCCGCTCGAGGTCTCACCGGCCGAGGTCGAAGTCCCCGCCGAGGTCATCGTCCCCGACGCCGACGCCGTGAAGCCCGGGTCCTCGACGTCCTTGCCACACGCGGCCAGCAGAACGAAAGCCATTGCGAATGCGGTGCGCACCATGGGCCGACTGTGGCCCCGACGACCGTGTTTGGTCAAGGGAATCACACGGGCTCGCGTGCGCCGCGGGCTCACGTTCGAAGGCCTCGCGTCGGCGGTTCGGGCCCGGAAATCGACGCGATGGCGCATCCGCCCCGCGTCGCCGGTCGGACGTTCGACGGGCGGTCGGGTCAGCGCGCGTTGCCCCGGCGATGGGACTCCACGGCAAGTTTCCCTGGCCCGCCGAAGGTTCCCGGTGTGACGGGCCTCGCTGCCGCGAGCCGAAGTGATCGGTTATCCTCCAGCCGTGCCCCAGGCGTCCCCGACCCGAATTCGACGCGCAACCGCCCGCTGGGAGCGTGGGTGCGCCCTCGTGGTGGCGGCCGCGTTGACGTGGCCGACGATCGGTCATGCTGCGCCCGCCGGACCCGCTGCCGCGCCGACCGCGGCGGCTCCGACCGCCGCAACGCCTGCCGCATCCGCGCCGGCCACGGCCGAATCCGCGCCGAGCACCGCGGCTCCCACGACGCCGGCGATGGACGAGGTCAAGCGGATCTACGCCTCGGGCAAGGTCAAGTACGAGACCAAGAACTACGCCGGGGCGATCGACGACTGGACCGCCGCGCTCGGCATGCTCCCGGAGACCCCCGAGAACCGCGAGATCCGCAACGACCTCGTCTACAACATCGCGACCGCCCAGGAGAAGGCGTACGACATCGATCGGGACGTCGTGCACCTGCGGACAGCTCGGGCGCTGCTCGTCGACTTCCTCGAGGCGTACAAGGCGATGTACCGCCCCGACGAGCAGACCGTCGCCGAGTTCAAGCGGGTGAACGAACGCATCGCGCTGCTCGACGAGAAGATCGCCGAGGCCGAGAAGGCGGGGCCCGTGCCCGCGAAGAAGGCCGAGAAGCGGCGGCTCGATCTCGAAGTGAAGCAGGTGTTGCAGACCGATCCCGTGCTCGCGAAGCAGTACAAGAGCGGGCGCGGCATGGTGATCGGTGGTTCGATCACGCTCGGCATCGGCGGCCTGCTCCTGCTCGTCGCCGCCGGCGTGTCGTCGCAGAACGACGACACCAACGGCGGACTCAGCCGCGCCGAGCGACGCACCAACCGCGATCTCGCCGTCGCGCTCGCCGTGGTGGGACTCGTGGCGGCCGCCGGTGGCGCGACGCTGCTGGGCATCGGGATCCCGAAGCGACGCAAGGCCCGCGAGGCGGCCGTATCGCGTGTGGTGTTCGCTCCCACCTTCGGCCCGAGCCCGGGCGGAGGCCGTTTCGTGGGCTTCGGGGCGATCGCGCGGTTCTAATCGGCGCCGCAATCATCCCGTCCCCGCCGTTGATCGGATCGACAGGCGGCCCGTACACTGTGCAGGTGGGGACGACAGCGACGGCGGACATGCGCGTCGTGACCGATGGGGCGCGCCTGGGCAAGTACCAGCTGCTCCGCCGGATCGCGACCGGGGGCATGGCCGAGCTCTTCCTCGCCCGCGCCGTCGCGATGGCGGGCTTCGAGAAGCTCGTCGTGCTCAAGCGGATCCTGCCGCAGCACGCCGAGAGCGACGAGTTCATCAAGATGTTCCTCACGGAAGCGCGGCTCGCGGCCACGCTCCACCACCCGAACATCGTCCAGGTCTACGACATCGGCGAGGAGGCGGGTCACTACTTCTTCACGATGGAGTGGGTGCAGGGCCAGGACCTGCGTCGCATCGTCCGTGCGGCCCGCAAGGCCGAGGTCGCGCTGCCCCTCGAGCACGTGCTGCACATCATCGCCGGCGTCGCCGCGGGCCTCGACCACGCCCACGACAAGGCCGACACCGACGGCACGCCGCTGGGCATCGTGCACCGCGATGTGTCTCCGTCCAACGTGCTGGTGACCTACGACGGCGCGGTGAAGCTGGTCGATTTCGGGATCGCGAAGGCGGCTGCGTTCCAGAGCAACACCATTGCCGGGACCCTGAAGGGCAATGTCCCGTACATGTCGCCGGAGCAGTGTCGCGGCGAGGTCGTGGATCGGCGCAGCGACATCTTCTCCATCGGCACGCTGCTGTGGGAGATGACCACGGGCGCGCGGCTCTTCGCCGGCGACAACGAGATCGCGATCATCAACCGCGTGGCGAAGGCCGATGTCCCGCTGCCGACGTCGATCCGCCCCGACTACCCGCCGCAGTTCGAGACCATCGTGATGCGTGCGCTGCACTCCGACCCGGAGCAGCGCTACCAGCACGCAATCGATCTGCAGATCGACCTCGAGGACTTCTCCCGCGAGCACCGCCTGCCGGTGTCGTCGGCCCGCATGGGCAAATTCATGCGCGAGCTGTTCGCCGACGAGATCCAGGCCACCGCGGCGCAGCTGCACGCGGACCGCTCGGACGTCAGCCTCAGCGGCTCGTCCGCGGCGCTGCCCGCCGTGTTGCCGCCGACGCCCGGCCTCGCCGGCCCGACCGCGCAGACCGTGATCGACAGCGCCGACGCGCGCGAGATCCCGAGCGAGGTCCTCGGCCGCTCCGCGACGCCCCGCGTCGACTCGAATGTCTCCCGCAGCACCGTCACCCAGAGTGACGTCGGCGACGTCGACGAGCCGCCGCGCCGCCGCGCGACGCCGTGGGCCGCCATCGCAGCCGGCGTCGGGCTCACCGTCGGCGGCATGGCGGCGTGGATGAACGCGCGGCCGACCGCCGACGTGCCGGTCGCGGCGCCGTCGGTGGTGATCCGCGCCGACACACCGCTCGACCCCGACGAGCGACCGGCGCCGCCACCGGTCGAGGCGCCGCCGGTCGAGGCGCCGCCGGTCGAGGCCCCCGTCGCGGCCCCGGTCGCGGCGCCGCCCGTCGCCGCGCAGGCGCCGATCGAGGACGACATCGAGCTCCTCCCCGAGCCCGCTGCAACGGCGTCGTCCCCCGAGGCCCCTTCGCCGAAGTCGACCCCGCGCCCGAGCTCCACGAGTAGCCCCCAACCCAAGACGTCGCCGAAGCGGCCGGCCGCCGAGAAGAAGCCCGAGCCGAAGAAGCCGACGTCGCCAGAGCCAGCGAAAAAAACGTGGGACCCCGACGCCGCAATGCCGCCCGAGTGACGCGACTTCGTTTCGCGCGTGTGTTCGTCTCGTTCGCGACGCTCTTGGCGCTCGCGGTGCCCCAAGGCGCGCGCGCGGTGCCGACGGATCCCGAGGCCAAGGCGCACCTCGAGCGGGGCAATGCCGCGTACGGCAAGGGCGACTACAAGCTCGCCGTCGAGGAGTACCGCAAGGGCTACGCGAAGCAGGACGACCCCGCGTTCCTCTACACGTGGGCCCAGGCGGAGCGCAAACGCAACGACTGTGCGGCGGCGGTGAAGCTGTACCAGCGCTACCTCGCCACCAACCCGCCCGAGCTCTCGGCCGAGTACGCGCGCGACGGGATCCTGAAGTGCGCGGAAATCCTCGCGGGAGACGCTGCGATGCCGCCGGGCGCCGAGAACTCGCCGCCCGAGGACGACCCCACCGAGACGACAGAGCCCGAGGTCACGCCGCCGGAGCCCGAACCGGCGAAGACCGACGATCGCCCCAAGTGGCCCCGCGATCCCGCGGCGGCGGTGCTCGTCTCCCTCGGCGCCGTCGGCATCGTCGCGGGCGTGGGTGTGTTCGTGGCGGGGCGCATCGAGGGCGGCAAGTCGACGGACACGTACGGCGCCTACGACGACCAGCTCGACCAGGTTCGCAAGCTGTACATCGGTGGCGGTGTCGCGCTCGGCCTCGGCGTCGGGTTGCTCGTCGGCGGCGTCGCGCGATGGATGGTCCTGCGCAACCGCGAGACCAAGGGCGGTGACACGCAGGTGTCGGCGATGCTCGGCCGCGGGACGATGGGCCTGTCGCTGACGCGGCGGTTCTAGCCCGGCGCGCCGGCCCGCGTCGCGATCGGGGCCGCCCAGATCCACAGCCCCACGAGCGGCAAGAGGCTCCACGCCCCGGGCAGTCCGAGCAGCAGCCCGAGGTTGCTCGCGATCGCGTCGGTGCTCGCGTCGCGGCCGAGCACGTGGCCCAGGGCGAACTCCCACAATGGGTTGCCGCT
This sequence comes from Nannocystaceae bacterium, assembly GCA_044344875.1. Classification (GTDB taxonomy): domain Bacteria; phylum Myxococcota_A; class Polyangia; order Nannocystales; family Nannocystaceae; genus Xiheibacterium. The sequence goes on along the minus strand of JBIJCC010000006.1, from coordinate 53,398 downwards.
CTGCGGCGCCTCGGGCATCGCCGCGGTCGCGAGCAGGAGCTGCGCTGCGCTGACGATCGCGAGGGTCGCGAACGCATGCGGCACGACCTGTCGGGCATGGACGAGGCCTGCGGCGAGCAGGCCGAGCATCGGCACGACGTGCCGCGGCCCGATCGCTGCGCCGCCGTCCCACATGTAATAGCCGGCGTTCAGCAGCAGGAAGTAGACGCAGACGGCGACCGCGATCCGTGCCGGCGCTCCGTCGATCACGGAGTCGGGGCGCGCGCGGGACACCGCCGCGACGACCAGCCCCCACGCCGCGAGCAGGAGCACCGGCGAGAGATAGAAGAGGCCGCGGTACGCACCGAACGCGATCGCGACGAGCACCTCGGGGTCGGGGCGACCGATGCCGTAGCGCACGCGCATCCCCTCGGCGAACTCGGGCAGCCAGACCCAATCGTAGCCGGTCGACAGCGGGCCGCCGAAGGCGACGGTGTGATAGACCGCGAGCAGCAGGGCCCACGGCGCCGCCGCGGCGCCGAGCCACAGCGCGCTGCGGAGGCCCTGGCGCCACCACCACCACAGCGCGAAGCCGGCGGCCGGCAACGCGGCGGTGTACTCGATCGTGACCGCAAGCCCGAGCGCCGATCCGATCAGCATTGCGGCGCGCCGATCGGCGCCGCGCCCCGCAAGGCATGCGACCGCGAACGCGATCATCAGCAGTGCGCCGCAGCTCTGGTGGCCGTACAGCGCGGTGCTGTACGCGAACGCGGGCGTGGCCAGTCCATACGTCAGCGCGCACGCGCTCGCGACCGCGACGTTGCCCGCGGCCTGTCGCAGCGCGACCAACCAGAGCGCGAGGGCGCCGAGCACCGAGAGCACGCCGACGCTGAACACGCCGGCGAAATAGGAGCCCAGCCGATGCGCCCGGTTATAGAGGATGCGATCGCCGGGCTTGCGCTCGGCGAGGCTCGGCGCGCGCCCGGCCTTCGCGTCGCGCGGATCCTGGGGAATGACCGTGGCGCCGGGCAACTCGGCGCCGGTGATCCGGCCGATCGCGTGGAACACCGCGTAGGGCAGGGCGGCCAGCAGCGAGGCCCCAGGGGCCTTGTCGCAGTAGAAGTGGCCGTCGCGGAAGCTCTTGTCGCCCGTGGTCTCGTGGTCGGGATCGATGATCGTCGAGCCGCGCTCGACCAACGCGCGGGTGAGGGCGAACCGCGAATTCTGATTCCAAGCCGGCGCGGGGACGAAGTACGCGTAGCTGCCGAACAACACCAGCGCCAGGGTCCACGCCGCCCTGCGGTGGGTCCCAAGCGGCGCGCAGAGTTCGGCCGTCGTGCTCACGACATCGGCGGGGCCATCTTCGCGACGAGCTCGCCCAGGGCCTCGCGCGAGCGCTCGGCCGCTGCGGCCTCGGGCGCCTGCGCCAGGCGCTGCAGCATCTGGTACGCGTCCTCGTAGCGCCGCGACGGATCGCGATCGAGGTTCTTGCGCAGCACCTCGCCGAGCTTCGGCGACAAGCCGGGCACGCGGCGGGCGGGCTGGGAGATGTCGAAGCGCGCCAACGCCTCGCGCGTCGCGGCCGGGTCGGCGCCGGCGAGGCAGCGGTGCCCCCGGAGCAACTCCCACAGCATCACGGCGACGGAGAACAGATCGCTGCGCGCGTCGGCGGCCCCCTCGAGGCGCTCGGGTGCCCAGTAGGCGGGGTCGCCCGCGTTGCGGTCGTCGTACTCGGGCGCGAGCCAGCGGCTCTTCGCGGCCGAGAAGTCCCAGACCACGACATCGCCGGTGCGCGAGCAGAGCACGCTGGTCGGTGAGAGGCCGCGATGGACCGCGCCGAGCGAGATGATCTCGCCGCTGCCCTCCTGTTCGATCTCGAGCTCGTGGATGTGGCGAACGGCGTCGACGATCTGCGCGAGCACGTAGACCGCGACATCACGGCCCAACGCGCGGGGTGTCGCGGTGTCGTGGCCGCACAGCGTGCCGAGGTCGATGCCGTCGACGCGGTCGAGCACCACGTAGGGCATGCCGTCCTGCTCGCCGGCGGCGTGCACCGTGGGGATCGACGGGTGGTTGCAGGCGCGCAGCAGCCGGCTCTCGTGCTCGAAGCGAGCGCGGCGGGCGTCGCCGTCGCTGCCGCGGCTGGTGTCGAGCAGCTTGACGACGTAGCTCGGCGCGCCGTCCTCGGGCTCGTCCTCGTGGCGCGCGGAGAACGATCGGCTGGTGTGCCCCACGACGCCGAGCGGTGCGACGAGGCGATACCGGCCGAGGTGAAGCAGCTCCATGCGGGGGCCAGTGTGCATTGTCCGCCGCCGTGCTGTCCACGGGCGTGCGCCGACGATCCGCGCCGCCCTGCCGTAACCCGATGCGGTAATGTGAGGCCCGTGGACGATCGCGGCGACGTGGTGATCCTGGGCGCCGGGCTCACCGGGCTGTCGTGCGCGCTGCACCTGCCGGGTCGCTCGGTGGTGCTCGAACGCGAAGGCCGCGTCGGCGGCAAGGCCTGCACCGACCGCCGCGACGGCTTCACCTTCGACATCACGGGTCACTGGCTCCACCTCCGCGACGCGCGGAGCAAGGCGTTGGTCGCGGATCTGTTCGCCCCCGGAGATCTCGTGGAGATCGAACGGTGCACGGGGGTGTTCACCCACGGGGTCATGCTGCCCTATCCGTTCCAGGCCAACCTGTTCGGCCTGCCGCTGCCCGTGGTCCACGAGTGCCTGCTCGGGCTCTTCGAGGCCGGTCGCCGCACCGACGCGCTGCCGCCGGGGGCGAGCCTGCAGACGTTCGCCGAGCACCGCTTCGGCGCCGGGATCGCCCGGCACTTCTTCGTCCCGTACAACACCAAGCTCTGGGGCGTCGCGCCGGACAAGCTCGCGTCGGCGTGGGTCACCCGCTACGTGCCGGTGCCCGAGCCGACGCAGATCCTCGCCGGCGCGATCGGCATGCGCCAGGAGGGGCTCGGCTACAACGCGCGCTTCCTCTATCCGACCGGCGGTGGGATCGATGCACTGGCGCTCGCGCTCGCGGGTCGACTCGAGGCGCGCGGCGACGTGGAGCTGCGGGTGGACGCCGAGGTCGCGTCCATCGATCCGATCGGGCGTACGGTGCGGCTCGCGGACGATCGCGTCGTGCCCTACGGCCGCCTGGTCTCGACGATGCCGCTGCCGGTGCTCGTCGATCGCATGCAAGGCGTCCCGGACGCGGTCGCCGAGGCCCGCGCGGCGCTGAGGTGGATCCGCTGGCGCTACCTCAACGTCGCGACGCGCACGCTGGCGCCGATCCCCGAGCACTGGGTCTACGTGCCCGAGCCGCGGTTCCCGTTCTTCCGCGTCGGCATCTTCACCAACGCCTCGCCGGCGATGGCCCCGCCGGGGTGCGGCGGCCTCTACGTCGAGCTCACCGACCGCGACGCAGACCCGGACGTACCGGCGGTGCTCGCCGGGCTCACCGAGATGGGCGCCATCACCTCCCCCGAGGACGTGCTCTTCACCGAGCAGCACGACATCGAGTATGCCTACGTGGTGTTCGACGAGGCCCACGCGGCGGCGACGGCGACCATCCACGGATGGTTGGCGGAGCAGGGCGTGCTCAGCTGCGGGCGCTACGGTGCGTGGGTCTACAGCTCGATGGAGGATGCGTTGCTCGACGGCATGGAGGCGGCGGCATGGGTGCGGCGATGAACGACGGACGTCCCGAGGTCTCGGTCGTCATCCCGGTCTACAACGAGGCGCTCATCCTCGAGGAGAGCGTCGCGGCGCTGTGGGCCGCGCTTCGCGAGCGCGGCTGGGCGTTCGAGATCATCCTCGCGGAGAATGGCAGCCGCGACGAGACCCCGCGGATCGGCGAGGAACTCGGCCGTCGCTACCCGGAGGTCTCGATGTTCCGCCACCCGGAGCCCAACTACGGCGGTGCGCTGCGCCAGGGCATCCTGCGGGCCTCCGGGCGCTTCGTGATCTGCGAGGAGATCGATCTCTGCGACGCCGAGTTCCACGGCCGCGCGATCGAGCTGCTGCGGGCCGGCGGCGTCGACATGGTCGTCGGCAGCAAGGCCATGCGGGGCGCGGACGACACCCGCCCGCTCGGTCGCCGGGTCGCCACCCGGGTCTACAACGGCATGCTGCGCGTCGCGGTCGGCTTCCGCGGCACCGACACGCACGGGCTGAAGGCGTTCGTGCGCGACACGGTGGTGCCGGTGGTCCAGGCCTGCGTGGTCGAGCACGACGTGTTCGCCAGCGAGCTGGTGGTGCGTGCCCATCGACGTGGGCTGCGCGTGCTCGAGATCCCGGTGCACGTCCGCGAGAAGCGGGCGCCGTCGGTGCGGCTGCTGAACCGGGTGCCCAAGGTCATCCGCCACGTGGCCCGGCTCATGGTGGCGATCCATGGGCGCGGTGATGGCTGACGCGGCGCACGTCAGCGTCGATCTCGACGGCCTGGCCTGCTACCACGCCATCCACGGCCTGCCCGCGCCGGAGCCCGCGGCCGCCGACGTCGCGCTGCGCTGCTGGGTCCCGCGCTTCCTCGAGCTGTTCGCGGAGCTCGGTGTGCGCGCGACGTTCTTCGTCATCGGCGCCGATCTCCGCCGCGAACTCGACGTCGACGGCCCCGGCGTGGCGATCCTCCGCGAGGCGTTGGCGCGCGGCCACGAGCTGGCGAACCACAGCCACGCGCACGCCTACGACATGGTCCGCGGCGACGACGGGGCGCTGCGCGCCGATCTGCAGCAGTGCGACGCAGCGCTGCGCGAGCTCGGGGCCGAGCCCTTGGGCTTCCGTGCGCCTGGCTACACCCACGACGATCGCATGCTCGCTGCGGTCGCCGCGACGGGGCACCTGTACGACAGCTCTGCGCTGCCGTCGTGGTCGTACTACGCCGCGAAGGTCGCGGCGATCGCCTGGCATCGCGCGCACGGGCGCCGGTCGCAGTCGATGATCCGCGGCGCGAGCACCTTCTTCGGGCCGCGGCGTCCCCATGTGCACGGCGGCAGCGGCCTGGTCGAGCTGCCGATCACCGTGTGCGGACCGCTGCGACTGCCGCTGGTGGGCACGTTCCTGCTCGCGGGGCCCGCGTGGGTCCGCGCCGCGCTGGGCCGCGCCGCCGGTCGACGCGACGCGCACCTCGAGCTGCACGCGATCGATCTCGGCGACGCGAGCGACCCGGGGGTGAGCCCGCTGCTCGCCCGCATGCAGCCCGAGCTGCGCACGCCGCTGTCGGTGCGACGCGAGCGGCTTGCGGCCTTCCTGCGCGCGGGGATCGGCCATGCACCGCTGCGCGACGCCGCGGTCCGCTTGCGCCCGTGAGGGCGCCCTACTCGATCTCGGCGCCCGTGCGGTTGCGTCGACGGGCACGCGTCATCGACGTCTCGCGTCGCACCGCCATGGTCGCGAGACGGTCGGCCTCCTCGTTGCCCTCTTGGCCCGCGTGCCCGCGGATCTTGAGCAGCTCGATCTTCGGCAGGCGGTCGAGGTGCTCCTTGATCTCGGCGATGAGCTCGAGGTTGGTCTTCGCCTTCCAGCCACCGATCAACACGCCGAGGCTCCACCCGCTGTCGGTGTAGAGGTGGATGACGCGCTCGCGCTCGTCCTCGCGGAGGTTCTGCAGGCCGCGGAGGATCGCGGTGAGCTCCGCGATGTTGTTGGTGCCGCTGCCGATGAACTCGGACACCTCGACGATCTCGTCAGGGCGCTGGAACACCACGCCCACGCCCGCGGGCCCCGGGTTCCCCGAGCACGCACCGTCCGTATAGATGATGATTGCGTCATCATCCGGTGGCGTCACCGGGCTCTCGCGGAGCGCCGCGTTGGCTCCAGTGGTTTCACGGACGTTGCCACCCATGTCTTCGTCCGACACGATCTCGCCGCCGACGTCGATCAGGTTCTCCGGGCCCGCGCGATAGGACTTCGCGGTGCCGAGTCGATAGCGGAGTTCCACACGCCCGCGGTGGACGATCGGTTTTCCGGTGGCCAAGACGCGCACGTAGACGGCTTGTCCCTTGAAGTCGAACTTCTTCCAGGGCATGGGCGCGAAGCGTATCAGCCCGGCCGCCACCCCAGGGGCCGCGTGCCGCGCGAAGCGAAGATTCCCGCATGCGGACGCTGTTCCCCACGAGTTCCCACCCTGGCGTGGCCGGCTCGAGGACGCGCTGGTCGGAGGTGGCGACGATGTGCGTGCCTCGGTGGTTGCAGCCGCAGATCACCGTTGCCGTCGAGGCGTCGACGGGACACCGTCTGCTTTTCCTGTTGCGCGGTCCCCCCCCCTCGACTAGAACCGTGCCCCATGAAGCGGACGTTCTACACCACCACCTTCGCGATGGCCCTGCTTGGTGTCGCTGCCTGCAAGGGCGGCGGTGCGGATTCGGCCAAGCTCATCCCCGATGCCGCGACCGTCGTCGGCGGCGTCGACGTTGCCGGACTCGTGAAGTCCGAGCTCTACACCACGAACAAGGATCTCATCGAGAAGGGCGAGGGCAAGGAAATGCTCGACGCCGCCACGGCGTGCAACCTCGGCCTCGACAAGTGGAAGACCATCGCCTTCGGCATGGATCCCACGAAGCAGGCCTTCGCCGCCGTGGTGAACGCCGATGGCATCGGCAAGGAGGAGAACCTCACTTGCATCCACGGCAAGATCAAGGAGAAGTCGGGCAAGGAGCCGTGGAAGGTCGAGGAGAGGGACGGCAAGAAGGTCCTGACGATGGAAGACGGCGGCGTCGGCTACATCGTCAACGAGGGCTCGATCGTCCTCGCCTCGAAGGACTGGGCCGCCGGCGTGAAGGACCTGATCGACGGCAAGGGCAAGTCCGTGTTCGACGGCAGCCTCAAGGAGGTCATCGGCCGCGCTGACACCGGCAAGACGATCTGGGTCGCCGGCACCCTCCCCGCCGAGATGCTGAAGGGCAGCCCCGCCGACGGTGCGAAGGACGCGGCCGGCAGCATCGACCTGTCGGGCGGCGTCGCCCTCGCGGCCTCGGTCGGCTTCGCCGACGCCGCCGCCGCGACCGCCAAGAAGGACGAGCTGCAGAAGCAGTTCGACGGCATGAAGGCGATGGCCGGCACGGTCGGCGTCCCGCAGTCGGTCGTCGACAGCGTCAAGATCGACGCGAGCGGCAACGCCGTCACCGTCGCGGTCAAGGCGACCAACGACGACATCAAGGCGATCAAAGAGAGCGTGATGAAGAACATGTGAGGTTCGTCGCGTCGCGACGATTCTCCTTGCCTGCCGCCCCTCCGGGGGCGATGTTCGCGGCCCGCTCCCCCTAGGGGATTCGGGCCGCGGCCATTTCGGCCGCTGCATCACCCTCGTAGCTGCGAGCCCTCGGGCTCGATGGCGGCGACGACCGAGGTCCACATGAGCAGCAAGTCACCCCAACAGATCGTCAAAGAGCGCTTCGGCGACAAGTCCAAGCTGATCGACGCCGTCATCGCGCTGGTCGAGGCCGGTGCGGGCGAGCCCGCCGAGGGCCACAAGCGGCGGCTCCGCAACGTGTCGAACGCGAAGCTCCTCCACCTCCACGCCCTCGGCGAGCGCGTGAAGCAGCTCGGCGGTCGCGATGCGATCGTGAAGCAGATCCTCGAGCTCAAGAAGCAGCCGAAGGACCACGAGTATGCGGATCACCTGCGCTCGCTGGCGCTGGGTCGCATCGTCGACCTGCACGGCTCGCTGAGCCGCGCCGCGAAGAAGGCCGCGAAGGCGGCTCCGAAGGCGGCGGCGCCCAAGGCGGCGAAGCCGAAGGCTGCGAAGCCGGCGGCGAAGCCCGCGGCCAAGCCCGCCCGCTGAAGATCCTCGCGAGCATGTCGGCTCCGTGGCGCGTGCGTCACGGAGCCGTTCGCGTTCGTGCGATCGCACAGCCCGGTCCCGGCCCGAATCGGTCGCGTTGCGCCGGCGGGTGTTGTTAGGCTCCGCGCCGTTCGGCGCCTCCGCGCCGCATCGGGGAGAGCCATGACTCGCGAATACAGAGTGCACTTGCGTTGGTTGACCGCGCTCGCGGTGATCCCGGCCTGCGGCGACGACGGGGCAGTGGCCTCCTCGGGGACGAGCACCGGGGGCGACGCTGACACGAGCGAGTCGGATTCGGTGTCGGTCTCCGTCACGATCACGACCGCCGACACCAGCTCGTCCGAGGGATCGACGGCGGACTCGAGTTCGACGACGCAGGACGCGACGACCATCGCCGATACGAGCGACTCGAGCTCCGGCGGATCCTCGAGCGCGGAGTCGTCGTCGTCGTCGGCATCGGCGTCCTCGAGCGACACCACCGGACCTGGCCGCGAATGCGGCAACGATGCCATCGAGGGGGCCGAGGTCTGCGACGGCAGCGACCTCGGAGACGCGACGTGCGAGGGCGAGGGCTTCGGCCCCGGCGAGCTGGCCTGCGCCGCCGATTGCAGCGCGCTGGACACCAGCGGGTGTGCGCCGCTGGCCGAGTGCGGCAACGGCCTGCTGGAGGACGGCGAGCTGTGTGACGACCTCGAGCTCGGCGACGAGACGTGCGCCGACCAGGGCTTCGACGCCGGCGAGCTCGCCTGCGCCGACGACTGCACCTTCGACGTGACCGGCTGCGTGAACTTCTCGTGCGGCGATGGTCAGATCAACGGCCTCGAGGCCTGCGACGGCGTGCAGCTCCCCGACGGCGCGACCTGTGCGGACGCGGGCTTCGGCGCGGGCGAGGTCGGCTGTGCCGACAACTGCGTGCTCGACTTCACGAACTGTTGCGGCGACGGGAGTCTCGGCGACGCCGAGGCGTGCGACGGCGATGCGCTCGACGGTCAGACCTGCCAGACCCAGGGCGACTTCGACGGCGGCGCGCTCGCCTGCGCGGCGAGCTGCGACGGCTTCGATACCTCGGCGTGCACGCTGTGCGGAGACGACGTCGCGGCGGGCATCGAGGCGTGCGACGGCGTCGACCTGGCCGGACAGGACTGCACGACCGTGCCGGGCGGCTTCCTCGGCGGCACCCTTGCGTGCGATGCGTCGTGCGGGTTCGATACCAGCGGCTGCAGCCTCTGTGGCAACGGGGCGATCGATGGCGTCGAGCAGTGCGACGGCGTCGCTCTGGGCGTGACGACCTGCCTCGACCTCGGGCACACCGGCGGCGCGCTGGGCTGCACGGCGGGCTGTACGTTCGACGAGGCCGGCTGCACCGATTTCCCGCTGCCGCAGGCGACCGAGATCGTGATCACGGAGGTCATGCAGAACCCCACCGCGATCGACGACACCAACGGCGAGTGGTTCGAACTCTACAACCCGAGCCTCGTGGAGACCTTCGAGCTCCGCGGCTGCACCGTCGAGGGGGGCGGCGTCGGCGAGTCGTTCGTCATCGACACCGATCTCCAGATCGACGCCGGATCGTCCCTGACGCTGGCGACCGGAGCCATGCCCGGCTTCGTCCCCGACTACGCCTGGCCCGGCGCGTTCGCCCTGGTCAACGGCTCCGACACGGTGCGCCTGGTGTGCGGCGGCGTGACGATCGACGAGATCGTGTACGACGACGGCGCGACGTTCCCCGACCCGGCGGGGGCGAGCATGCAGCTCGAGCCGACGACGACGGACACGGTCGCCAACGACGACGGCGGGAACTGGTGCCCGAGCCAGACGCCGTTCGGCCCTGGTGATCTCGGCACGCCGGGCTCCGCCAACGCGAGCTGCCTGCCGACGGACTACAACGTCGACTTCTGTCGCCTGCAGTTCCCGACCAACGTGGTCGACCTCGAGGGCACGCCGGTCGACGTGTTCGGGCGGCTCTTCATCGGTGGTCTCACCGATCTGTCGGGCGTGAACGATCCCGCGGCGAACGTGCAGATGCAGGTCGGCTACGGCGGCGACGGGACCGATCCGGCCCTCGATGCCGGTTGGGTCTGGACCGCGGGCGCGCCCAACGCGAGCTACGGGCCGGCGTCGCCGTCGTACGAGGCGAACAACGACGAGTACGTGGCGACGATGGCCCTACCGCTGCCGGGGACCTACGATTTCGCCGTGCGCTTCACCGGCGACGGCGGCGCGACGTACACCTACTGCGACGGCGGCGACGCGGGCTCGTCCAACGGCTACGCGCCGGCGGACGCGGGCCAGCTGACCACGCAGGCGGGCGGGAGCCCCACGGCGCTGTACTTCAGCGAGTACTACGAGGGCACGAGCAACAACAAGGCGATCGAGATCTACAACTCGGGCGCCTCGTCGGTGAACCTCGCGGGTTGTAGCGTGCGCGTCTACGCCAACGGCGGGGTCGCGCCGACCTCGACCATCGCGCTCGCGGGCATCGTCAACCCCGACGACGTCTTCGTCCTCTGCCATACCCTGCTCGCGGGGCAGCCGTTCTGCGATCAGGGCAGCGGGGCGCTCACCTTCAACGGTGACGACGCGATCGACCTCGTCTGCGACGCCGCCACCATCGATGTGTTCGGCCAGATCGGGTTCGACCCGGGAGCCGAGTGGTCCGGTGGCGTGCCTGTGGTCGGGACCGTCGACGAGGCCGTGCGGCGGCGCTGCACGGTGACCCAGGGTGACACCAACGGCGGCGACGCGTTCGATCCGTCCATCGAGTGGACGAGCCTGCCGATCGTCGTCGCGAACCCGCAGCCCGAGAACATCGCGGACCTCGGCCTGTACGTCTGCAACTAGGCGACAGCGGCCGCAGCGCGTGCCTGTGAACGACCGCGCCGAGGTCCGACCTCGGCGCGGTTTTGCTTGCGGTCAGCGCCGCCCGACGGTGGTACGGTGCGCCGCACCCACCATGGCAACCGCACAGTCACCCGGCGAAGCTCCTCGATCCTGGCCGGCGCTGCGCAAGTTCGCGAACGAGACCGACGTGACCGTCGTCGGCTCGTGGGACGAGTGGATGCGTGACATCGATCTCTCCGGCTTCCCCGAGACCGGCACGCTCGTGACGGTCGATGGAGAGGTCTACGATCTCGTGTTCGAGCCCGCCGCGGATCCGCGGCGCTTCGTCGACGGTCGCGAGGGCTTCCTGCGCCCGGTCTCCCGCGGCGAGCGGTTCACCGCGACGCAGTGGCTCGACTTCGTCCGCCCCCACGTCGAGGGCCTCGGCCCGCAGGCGGTGAAGGAGCTCGAGGCGCTCGCGGATCCGGAGCGCGTCGCGGGCCTGCCTGCGGGGATCGTGGCGATGCTGAGGACGAAGAAGAAACGGTAGACCTACCGCTTCACGATCACCGCGACGCTCGTCGTGTTCCCGAACCCATCCCGGGCCCGCAACACCACGCGGTGACTGCCCTTGCCGAGGTCGCTCGGCAACGTCACCTCGAAGCTCTCGCTGCCGCTGTCGTACAGCCCATCCGCCGCGCTGGCCGCCCGCATGGGCCCGCCGTCGATCGCGTAGCTCACGTCGTGGATGTGGCCCGACGCGTCGGTCGCGACTGCCTTCACCACGTTGCCGCTCACCGTCGGGGTCGAGATCGCGGGCCGCTGCCGGTCGACGACGAACGGTGGGCTGATGAGCTCGTCCTTGCGGGCCTTGCCGGTGCCGTTGGTGGGCTCGTCGCTGGCGACGACCTCCACCTCGTAGACGCCGTCCGGCACCGTGGAGATGTCCCACTTGAGCTCGCGCTTGGTCACGAGCTCGCCCTCGGGGTTGAGGCCGATCCACGCGTCCTCGCCGGTGCCCTCGGGTCGCACGCGCACGTCGTAGACGAGGTCGTCGTCGTCGCGGGCGTCGACCTTCCACGAGATGGTGACCTTGGGATCGGTCTCGCCGTCGTCGATGCCGGGGCGATCGACCTCCACCCGGGTGATCATCGGCGCGAGGTTCTCGGGGGCGTAGAACGCCTCGACCTCGCGCAGCTCGGCATCCGGCGCGCCGAGCACGACCTCGATCTGCAGGGAGCGACGGTGGGGTAGGGCGGCAAGGTTGCCGCGCCACGCCGCCGACTCGCGGGTCAGCGCGATGTTCTTCCAGTCCGTCCAGCGCTTGTCGGGCTCGGCGGTGGGGCCCGAGCGGGCGCGTAGCGCCAGCGGTCCGTTGCCCCGCAGTCGGATCGATCCGAACGCCGCGGGCTGCGACGTGTCGAGGACGTCGCTGGTGTACGTCGCCTTCTTCGCCGGCGCCGCGCCGAGCTCGTAGACCGCCGCGCCGTGGGCCGCCGCGGCGATGACCTCGCCCTTGGGCCCCGTGCACAGCGCGGTGGCCTGGCGCTCCTCGAGATCCGCCACGGTCGCGACGTCCCTCGGACCGCGCACGCGATAGATCTTCGCGTCGTCGCTCGTCGACACCAGCACGGTGCCGACCTCGTCGAGGGCGAGCAGGCTGCTGAAGTACTGCTTGTCGCGGTCGAGCCAGGTCTCCCAGGTGGCCTCGAGCGCGCGATCGAGGTCGCGCTTGGGTCCGAGATCGACGTGGTAGATCTTGCCCGACGCCTGGATCATCCGCTCGCCGTCGAGCGAGCCCGCCGGCGCCTGGCCGACGAGGCTGGTGCGCTCGAGGGTCTTGGTCAGCGCGTCGAGGCTCGACAGCTTGCGATCGGCGAACGTGTTCACCGCCGCGACCAGCCCGGTCTTGGTCGTCGCGAGCGCCCGGACCTCGTCGCCGGCGAAGTCGAAGAGCATCTCGCCCTCGGGCTTGTCGGTGACGCGGTAGAGCTTGGCCTGCGGCGCGACGCCGGCGACGAGCTCCTTGCCGACCGACGCCAGCGCGAGCACGTCCTTCTCGTCGACGTCGAGCAACACCTTGGGGTCCTTGCCGGCCAACGACAGCGACCACACCTCGCCCTTGGGTCCGGTGGCCGCGACGAGGCGACCGCCGTGGACCAGCAGCGCCCAGACCTGCTCGACCTCGAGGGTCGCGAACGGCGTGACCTTGCCCTTCCTGTCGACCCGCACCAGCTTGCCGCCCGGGAGCGTCGCCGCGACGATGTCGCCGCCGGGGAGCTCGACCATCGCGCTGACGACGACGCCGTCGAGCTTCGCGACCTGCTCGACGACGAGCCGCGGCGCGTCGTCGTCGGCGGAGTCCTCGGCCTTGTCCTTGCCCTTGCCCTTGCGCTCCTCCTTGCCGGCCCGCTTGCGCTTGCCGGGGACGACGCGCTGGATGGTCGCGGCGTCGGCGGTGCCGATGAGCGCGCCGGACTTCGTCGACAGGCACGAGAACGCGGTGGTGCCTGGGACCTCGCCGCGCGCCGGCGAGAAGCCGACGGTGACGCGGCCCGACGACTCGATCGCCGCGCCGGTGGTGTCGCCCTTGTCGAACTCGGCCTGGTCCGAGATCGTCCAGGTGCGGGTGCCACCGGCGATGGCCGAGCCCGGCTCGAGCAGTGCGGCGCCGGCGAGTGCGGCGAGCGAGCCGCGGAGGATTCGAAGGGAAGTGGAGAGGGCGGCCATGGGCGTCATTTCGTGCGGCGGCGCGGCAGGACTTCCACGCGCAGGGTGTGGATGCCTTCGATGATGTTCTTGGTCGGGATCACGCGGCGAGCCAGCTGCTTGAAGCGCACCGCGCTCTGCGTCGAGCTCTGATCCGACAGGGTCTCGAGCACGCTGTCCGGCAGCTCGTGGAGCAGCCCGTGCTTGGTGGCGAGGCCCTCGTGCTCGCGATAGATGCTCGCGATCATCGCGCGCGACGGATAGGTCTGCGCGATGGTGGTGACGAGGTCGTCGAGGTCGCCCGGCAACGGGCGATACGGCCGGATGTAGTCGCCGCCCGCGATCTCGACCTGGATCTCCTCGCCGCCCGCGTCGTCGGGGATGCGGATCGGCAGGACCTCGGTGCGCTCCTCGCCCTTGTAGCTGCGCAGCACGACCTCGAAGTGGGCGACGTCGCCGGCCCGGACCTCGCTGTCCCGCAGCCGCACCAGCTGGATCGAGTCGAGCGGCGTGCCGTACTCGAGCGTCACGTCGTGGCGCACGCGGCGGATCGAGCCGACCTCGAAGGGGTTGTCGAGCACCGACGAGATCAGCGCGATGCTGCGGCTGCCGCCGAGCATCCGCCCGATCACGCCCTCGGGGAAGAAGACCTCCTCCTCGAGGTGGATCTCGCGGGGGCCGGCGCTGGTCGACACCGACAGATCACTGGTGACCTTGACCACGACCTCGGTGGCGTCGCGCGCGGCCTCGTCGACGCCCTCGGCGAGGACGACCGCGATGAGGTTGGGCGTGAGGCTCACGCCGACGGCGACCTCGTTGTCGTAGGTCCGCTGCGGCAGATCGCGATCGGGGCCCTGGATCGTCGCCGACACCGGGATCATCGGCGCGCGGAGATCCGTGCGCAGCGCGATCGCGGGCTGGCGGTCCTGGTACATGAGGCCCTGGATGTCGAGCGGGCTCGACAGCTTCACCGAGCGCTCGACGCTGGCGAGGATCGTGTGCACACGCGCGTCGGCGATCGGCACGTTGGTCGGCCCGTCGTTGAACATCGAGTGACCGAACGCGAGCAGACGGTCGCCCTTGGGGCCGACCCACGTCACGGTGCCGTTGCCGGCGACCGAGCTGTCGCCGCGCACCATCACCACCGAGACCGAGTCGCCCATCTTCCACTTGCGCGGGCCCTTGCTCGGGCTCGCCTCGCCACCGTTGCCGCCGCCACGCACCGGCGTCATGCCGAAGGCGTCGACGAGCATCTGCGTGGCACCGCTCGACAGCCCCGAGACCGACAGCGGCACGGTCAGCGGCGTGAGGCCCTCGGCGGGATCGAGCTCGGCGGCGCGTCGCCGTGGCGGCAGGGGATCCTGGCGCAGGCCGAGCACGGTGTCCGACCAGCCCTGCATGCCGGCGCGCGCGCTGCCCTTGGGGTGCGGCAGCACGTCGGGCCGGTAGGGTAGGGCGCCGACCTCGAGCATGTTGGAGATCGGTGTGAGGGCACCCAGCGGATCCTTGTTGAAGCGCCAGCCGTACGACAGCGCGCCGACGAGCTTGCCCTCGATGAAGATCGGGCTGCCGCTCATGCCGCCGACGATCCCCGAGTGCTCGAGCCGAGGATCGCTGGACTTGAACAGCACCGCGTCCTGCTTGGGCAGGTAGTTGCGGATCGTGTCGACGACCTCGATCTCGAAGCGCTCGGACTCGGTGCCCGAGAACACCGTGACCGCGTGGCCCTTCATGCCGGGCTTGATCGCCGAGACCGGCATGGTCTCGACCGCGCGCGCCCTCGTGCCGACGGTCAGGCTCGCCGCGGTGGCGATCGCGAGGGCCGGCGCCGCGAGGGCCGCGAGGAGGCGCCAGCGCGCGGGGATGACTCGTCGGGGCGTGGGATCAACCGGCATGTCGCTGCAGCGCTTTCTTCATCGTGCCCACCAGGTCGTCGCCGGGGCTGTAGTAGTAGATGGTCCGGCCGCGGTTCTCGTTCACGAGTCCGGTGTCGGCGCGGCCCGTGTCGGGATCGATGAAGAGCACGCGCGGTACGTAGCTGCCGTCGGGCGCGAACTCGAGGGCCTTGGGCACCTGGTCCTGATCGACGTTCACCATCACGAACTGCTCGCTCAAGGCGCGCAGCTCGGGGTCCTCGAACTTGGGCTTCAGCGCCTTGCACTGGCTGCACCAGCTCGCGTGCACGACGAGCATGAGGGGCCGGGCGAGCTTGGTCGCCTCCGCGAGGCCCTCCTCGAGGCCGCGCCACGCGATCGCATCGCCGAAGCCGTTGGACGGCGCGGTCGCGGCGCGCTGCGGCTCGGTGCGCGCCGTGGCGCTGGACTTGCGCGCGCCGGTGTCGGCGTGCGGGGCATCGAAGCAGGCGGACATCGGCGCTAGGCCGAGCAGGGCGACGACGAGCAACAATCGCATCGGGGAGTGCGCCACGGGTCGTCGGTACGATATCACGGGGACCGGCCCGGCTTCGGGGCTCCGAGGCACCCACCATGCGTCTGTTCGCCCCCCTGTCGACCGGGCGCCTGCTCGGGCGGCGCAAGCGGTTCTTCGCCGACATCGCCCTCGACGATGGGCGCACGATCGTGGCGCACTGTCCGAACACGGGCCGCATGCTCGGCTTGCCTCGAGCCGGGGGCCGAGGTCGTCGTCCACGGCCGATCCGGCGCGCAGCGCAAGCTGCCGTGGACGTGGGTGCTCGTCCGCGCCGAGGGTTCTTGGGTCGCCGTCGAGAGCAGCACCGCGGTGGCCGGGGTGCGCGAGGCGTGGGAGCAGGGGCGCCTGCCCGAGTTCGTCGGGCCGGCGTGGGCCCACGGGGAGGTCGCCTACGGCCGCGACGGGCGCAGTCGCATCGACCTCGTGCTTGCCGATGTCCCGCGTGCGGCGCTGCTCGGCGCGGTGAACGGGGCCTCCCGCTCCGGGTCCACGGGCCCGCCGACTACCCCGCCGACCACCCCGCCGATTTGGGTCGAGGTGAAGGCGACGACCTGGATCCGCGTGGAGTCCGGCCGCCGCGTCGCGGCGTTCCCGGACGCGGTCACCAGTCGTGGGACCAAGCAGCTCGAGGACCTCGTCGGGTGCGTCGAGGCCGGGGCGCGCGCGGCGGTCGTGTTCGCGGTGATGCGGGACGACGCGGCCTGTTTCACGCCCGGCGACGCGATCGATCCGGTGTATGGCCGGGCGCTGCGCGACGCGGCGCGTCGCGGTGTCGAGCTCGTAGCCCTCGGCGCCACGATCGAGGTGCACGGCGACGACCCCCACGCCCCCGCGTCGATCGACTGGGCGTTGGCGCGCAGGCTGCCGATCGAGCTGTGATCCGCGGGCCGACGCGTGATCACGTGTCCGAGGGGCGATCGATCCGGCCGTCGGCGTGGAGCGCGAACCGGCCTTGCTCGCGCGCGTGGACCGGGCCGTCGACGGGCCACGGCCAGCCGCCGAAGCGCGTGCGTCGATAGTCGACGAAGGCCTGCTCGATCTCGGCGCGGGTGTTCATCACGAACGGGCCCTGCTGCGCGACGGGCTCGCCGATCGGGCGGCCCTGCAGCATCAACAGCTCGGACGGTGCGTCGCCGCCGACGATCGCGATCTCGGCGTCGCCGCGCACGAGGCCGCCCTGGCGCGGGCCGAGCGTGCGCCCGGCGAGCTCGACCGCGGGGCCGCGGAACGCATAGACCGTGCGCCCGACGTCGGCACCGGTCGCGGGCAGTACGAGGCGCGCACCGGCGTCGAGGGCGATCGTCCAGATCGCGACGTCGGCATCGGCGTGGCTCGCCCACGATTCCGGCGGTGGCGGCGGGGCCTTGGCGTCCCCCCACTGGCCGGCGACGATCGACAGCTGCGAGCGTCGCCCGCGCTCGTCGTGCACCACGACCTCGGGGATCGACCGTCGCCACAGCATCGAGAAGTGGGGCGCCGCCATCTTCGACGCCGCCGGCAGGTTCAACCAGATCTGGAACAGCTCGACCGGGTTGGGCTCGCCGCGCTCGCGCAGCGGGAACATCTCGGCGTGCACGATCCCGCGGCCCGCCGTCAGCCACTGCACGTCGCCGCCGCCGAAGCGCGCCGTGGCGCCGAGCGAGTCGGAGTGATCGATGAAGCCGCGGCGGACGATGGTCACCGTCTCGAAGCCGCGGTGCGGGTGCTGGGGGAAGCCCGGCACGACATCGCCGTGGTACATCCGCCAGCCGTCCTTGCCGGCGAAGTCCTGGCCGATGTTGCGCCCGGCCAGCGAGGCGGCCGGGCCCATCTGCTCGTTGCCCGCCGGATAGGCGTCCTCGTGGTGCACACAGAACAGGAACGGATCGGCGGTCGGCCACACGAACTCGAGCGGCACGATCGCGAGCACGGCGTCGTCGGACATCGGCGATCCTAGCCGCGAAGCTGCTTGAGCTTGCGCTCGATCTCGGCGACGTCGGCCTGGGCCTTGGTGTAGTTGTCCTCGACGATCTTCTTGCGACCCTCGAAGACCTCGAGCTGGCGCTGCGGATCGGGGCCCTTGGCGATGCGCTCGCGGACCTCGGGGAGGCGCTCGTAGAACTTCTTGCGCGACTCGAGGTTCGCGGTGGCGCGCTTGAGCCGGGCCTCGTACCAGGCGATCTCCTCGGCGACGTTGGCGAACGCCGGCGGCGTGTCGTCGGGCACCGGTGCACCCGCGCCCTCGGGCGCCATGCCGAGCTGCGGCAGGCGAACGGCGGGGTTGACCTTGCCGCCGCGACCCGGGGCCGAGGGCTCGTCGTAGGTGCGCGCCGCGACGCCAGCGGCCTGGCCCGACAGCGCAGACTTGCCATCACCGTCTGCGCCCGACTTCGCCGAGGACTCGGCCTTCGCCCGCTTGCGGCCCTTGCCATCGCCGTCGTCCGCCTTCGGCCACAGCGCAATGGCGAGGATCACCGCCAGCACTGCCCCGATGCCGGCAACCACGGGCATCATGTTCCGACGCGGGGGTCCTCCGGCCGCTGCCGCCGCCGGTTCTGTCGACTTCGATTCCATGACCGGCGCAGTATACCCCACGCCCCACGTCCAGGCCCATGCACGGCCGGGCTGGATCGACATCCCGCTGCAGGTCGACGCGAGCACGGATGGCTTCCGGCTGGACCGGTTCTTGACCGCGCGCATCCGCCGGCTGTCCCGGACGCGCGTGCAGACCATCATCGCCAACGGCCAGGTGCGCTGCCCCGAGCGCCCCGAGCAGACCCTGCGCGCGGCCTCACGCATGCAGGCCGGGCAGACGGTCATCGTGTCGCGACCGGCACCGGTGGAGCCGCCGGTCCCGTGGACGGCCTGCGTCCTGCACCACGACGCCGCGCTGCTGGTCATCGACAAGCCCGCGGGGCTGCCGGTGCACCCGAGCGCCCGGTACCACCTGCACACGCTGACCGCCCTGTTGCGCGAGGTCTTCGGCGCCGGCCACGGCTGGGACATGGCCCATCGCCTCGATCGCGAGACGTCCGGCGTGATCGCCTTCGGTCGTCGTGGTGGAAGCGCCACCGCCCTCAAGCGCGCGTTCGGCCGGCGCGAGGTCGTGAAGGACTACCTCGCGCTGGTGCACGGCACCCTCGCGGCGCCGGTGCACGTCGACGTGCCGATCGGCGCCGCGATCGGCTCGCGCGTGCGGATCAAGATGGGCCCGCGACCCGTCGCGGAGGGCGGCATGCTGGCCACCACCGATGTCGAGCCCCTGGCCTTCGGCGAGTTCCGCGGCCGCCCGATCACGCTCGTGTCGGCGCGGCCACGGACCGGGCGGCAGCACCAAATCCGCGTGCACCTCGAGCACCTCGGTCACCCGGTGCTCGGAGACAAGCTCTACGGCATCGACGAGTCGGCCTTCCTCGACGTCTACGATCACGGGCGACTGATGGGCGACCTCGAGGCCGAGCTCGGGCTCGCTCGCCACGCGTTGCATGCCCATCGACTCGAGCTGACACATCCGGGGACGCGCGAGCGCGTGCGCTTCACGGCGCCGTGGCCGGCGGAGCTGGCGGCGATCCTGGATCTGCCGAGCCCAGCGGCGCCAGCTCGATCACCTTGCCCACCAGGACGGCCATCGACACCGTCCGACCCTCGCGGACCTCGACCTTGATCTGCGCGATGTCGTGGCCGGGTGCGAGCCGGATGCGGCGATCGGGCAGAACGATCTCTTCGACGCCGGGGACGCCGGGCTTGGGTCGCGCGAGGCCGAGTCGCGCGACGCCGTCGGACCACACGAGCTGGCTCGGTCGCTCGACGTCGTCGACGTCGGCGGCGACGTCGTAGCTCGGCAGCTTGGGCGCGGCCTTCTTCGCGGCGTCCTCGGCCCGCCAATGGCGGACGAGCGCGATGGTTCCGGCGATCGAACCGACGATGAACAGCACGATGCCGGCGCGCAACCACCGGCCTGCACGGTAGCCATCGAGGCCGCCCGGCGGCGCGCCCATCGGGGGATCGGGGAGCAGCTCGTCGTCGCCACCCGCCGTGGGCGCGGGCCGCTTTGCGGCGGCGGGTCCGTCCCGCTCCGCGCTCCACTCGTCGTCGGCCATCGTTCGCCCCCGCGGGATCAGCCCCCGGCGTCGCGGTTGGCCTCGTCGATGAGCCGCGCGCCCTCCATCAACAGATGCGTCGTCGACGAGCGGACCGTGTCCTCCATGTCGACCTCCATCGCGTTGAACGAGAACGCACCGGCGCGCCACGTCAGCATCATGTAGACCGACTGACGTCCGTCGAGATCGGGGCGCGCGTCGAGGCGCGACGACACGACCTGTCCGCCGCGCAGGAAGATGCGACCGATGACACCCGACTCGAGTTCCTTGAGGGTGATGACGCCGCCCTTGCGCTCCATCTCCATCATCACGAGCAGGCTCGAGAGGCCGAGCTGCTCGAGGCGCCCGCTCATCGCCGTGTTGCGGCGCTGCGCCGGGAACGAGCCCGACGGGGTGATGTGCGAGGGGATCTCGGCCGCGGTGGGGCGAGCGGGGGCGACCGGCGGCTGGGCCATCGGTGGCAGCGGCGACGCCGGCGGTTGGGCCATCGGCGGCGGGGCCACCGGCGGCTGGGCCACCGGCGGCACCGTCGGCGCGGGCGGATAGTAGGGCGGCGCCTGCGGCGGCGGATACCCCGGAGGGTACGGATACGGTGCGGCCTGCGGTGGGGGGTACGGATATGGCGGGTAGCCCTGGGGCGGATAGCCCGGCGGCGGGGCCGGGTAGCCCTGGGGCGGGTAGCCCGGCGGCGGATAGGGGTACGGCATCCCCGTCATCGGATCGATCGTCGCGTCGGCGCGGGGCGTCGCGCCGGCCGGCGTCAGATCGCGGTTCATGCCGGTGACGCCGCTCGCGGTCTGGTAGCTGCCCGCGCCCTGGTGGTTCGTGAGGGCCGACGCGACGCGCTTCTCGAGGTCGCTGAAGCGAAACGGCTTGGCGAGGTAGTCGTCGGGGGACAACCCGAGGTCACGAAGGCGGGCCTCGTCCTTGCCCACCGCGGTGAGGAAGATGACCGGCACCGTGGCGAGCTGCGGGATCGTCCGCAGCTGCTGCACGAAGGTCCATCCGTCCATCACCGGCATCATCACATCGGAGATGATCACGTCCGGGCGGACGGCTCGTGCACGTTCCAGGGCCTGACGACCCTCGCGCGCCGTATCGACGGCATAGCCCTTCTTCTCCAAGGTCGCGCTGACCATTCGGAGGATCCAAGGGTCGTCGTCGACGACGAGCACGCGGGCGCCCACAGTCATCAAAGCGTAGCAGGCCGCGCCGCCGTGCGGCGCGATTTTCCTGGGCCACACGGCGCGTGTGGGCCCGGGCGGTCGCGCCCGGTGACTCGCCCGGTGACTCGGCTGGTTACTCGGCTGGGACCGCGGCCGGCGCGCTCGGCCGGGCGGCGGTCCGAGGTGTGCGGATGCGCAGCGGCCTGGGCTCCGCTTGCATCCAACTCGGACGAAGCTGCGCCCAGACCACGTTCGCGACGAGGCCGAGCTTGTCGCGGGCGAGCTTGGCGGCGCCCCGGGCCTGGCGCACGCGATCGGCGACCGGGTAGTGCGACGCGTGCTTGGGGATCAAGCTGACGTTCAGCGCATGGCCGGCCGTCCGCAGGTACTCCGACAGGAACACCGATGGACGCAGCTCGGCGCACGACAGCAGCGCCATCGAGCGCCGGCGCGCGGTCGTCCCGCTGTGCCAGTAGTCGAACAGCGCGCGACGGATCGCGCGGGCGCCCTCGGTCTCGCCGCGGAACGCCTCGTAGATCGCGCTGGCGAGCGCCTGACGGGTCGGCACGTAGCGATCGTGCTCGACGCGATAGCGGCGGAGCGCCTCGTCGTCGAGCCAGGGCTCGCCGATCGGGGTGGCCTGACGGCGCCGCGCCTGCTCGCCGAGGGTCTCGGCGTCGCGCAGGCCCATCGTCATGCCGCTCGCGGTGATCGGGTGCGAGCAACCGGCCGCGTCGCCGACGAGCACGAGGCCCGGTAGCACCGCGGGCGGAGCCGGGAGATCGACCGTCGGCGCCATCTCGAGCGGCCCCTTGCGGGCCAGGATCGCCGCGGCGACCTGCTCCGACAGCGGCGCCGGGATGAACGGCACGAACGCCCGCAGCAGGTACTGCTTGATCGCCTCGCCCTTGACCGGCAGCTCCCGCGGCAGGTCGAAGGTGATGCGGGTGAGGATCGTGCCGTCGGGCTCGCGGTGGATCGGGTAGGCGAGCACGGGACCCCACGCGCCGAGCATGACGTGGGCGTAGGTCGGGGCGGGCAGCGTCGCGTTGCGGACCTCGACGCCGGCGGTGAAGCCGATCGTCTCACGGCGATCCTCGATGCCGGCGAGCTTGCGGACGTTGCTGCCCTTGCCGTCGGCGGCGACGATCAGATCACAGGCGACCTCGGAGGTGACGCCCTTGGTGTCCTCGAGCACCACGCCGCAGAACCGACCCGATGCGTCGCGTCGCAGCTCGCAGGCCGTCACGCCCTCGACGAGCTCGACGCGACCTTCGCGGCGCAGATCGGCGCGCAGCGTCCGGACCAGCACCTTGTGGTGCACCGAGAGCCCGCGCGGCCGCTCACCCTCGATCTCGGCGTAGGCGAGGTCGACGTAGCTCGCGTCGGCGTTCTCGAAGGCGGCGAAGCCGTCGACGTCCATCGCCCCGGCCTCGCGCAGCGGGCCGTAGAACCCGAGCGTGTCGAGCACCGCGGCGCCGCGGGGATGGATCCACTCGCCCGAGAAGCGCGGGTGGACACCGGGGTAGCGGTCGACCACCAGGATCCGGCGTGTGCCGTGGGGATCGGCTTGCACGAGGGCCCGGGCGGTGGCGCAGCCGGCGAGGCCTGCACCGATGATGACGACGTCGTAGTGGGCGTGGATCGGCTTCACGAGCGCAACTCCGTGACCTGGGCCGCGAGGGCGGCGTGGCGTCGCAGTACCTGCGCGCTGCGGCGTGCAGCGGCGGTGGGATCGAGGGTATCGGGGGACAGTCCGGGACCACCGTCGTGGGTGGTGCGGCCGTCGACGAACGCGTCTGGGTCGCGCTCGAGCGCGGCGACGAGGTGACGCGCGGCCCGCTGGGCCTGCACGCACGCGTGGCCGAGATCGGTGAGGGCGCCGAGCGCTGCGGCGGTGTCGTGCAGCGAGCCGAAGCTGCCGTCGTCGCGCTGTCGCACGCGGATGCGCCGCTCGATCTCGCGGCGCAGTGCGTGGTCGTCGGGGAGCAGCGCACCCGCGGCGCCCGCGACGGCGCACGCGGTCACCAGCGGCACGTCGTCGTTGCGATCGCCGACCGTGCGCGCGAGGAAGTCGATGCCGCGACGGACACGATCGTCCTCGGTGCGCAGGCCGGTGGCCGCGAGCCGTTGGAGCACCGCCGCGGTGAGGCGGACGTGCACTGCGTCGTTGGGGCGGCCGTACGCCAACAGATCGGCGTCGGTCCACGGGAGCCGCTGCATCAACACGTCGGCCTCGCCGCGCTCGAACCGAGCGAACGCACCGCTGCCCTCTTGCATCGCGAGCATCACCGCGGTCGCGCGGCGCGAGGCGGCCCAGGCGGGCGCGGCCGCTGGATCCCCCGGGGCGAGCGTCGACAGGGCGTCGAGCACCGACAGGGTCGCGTCGAGATCGAGGTGCGAGCGGGCGCCGGGCTCGGTCGGCCAGCCGCCCGCCGGCGCGTCGGCGCGGGTCTGCCACGGCCCCGGGTCCTGCAGCTGTGTGCGGAGCATCGGCGCCACGTCGCCCGCCACGAGCCCGGTGGCGAGCAGCTCCGCGGTGATCGACAGCGGTGCCGCCGACATGCCCTGGGCGATGAAGATCTGATCGCCATCGGCACGCACGCGGCCGCGCGCGGCCCGGAGGTAGTCGAGGCCGCGACGGATGCGAGGGTCGTCGGTGCGCGCGCCCATCACCCGCAACGCGATGAGCGAGAGTAGGGTCGGTCGCGTCGAGAACCAGCCCCCGTGATCCTGCTGCAGCTCGTCGAGCCAGCGCAGCGCGCGACGCTGGGCGAGCTGCGGCAGCGGCCCGCGGGGGAGCTTGCGCGAGAGCTTCACGCCGCGATCGAACGCCTGCAGCAGATCGCCGGCGAGGCCCGGGCGGGTCAGTCGCGGGGCCACGAGCGCCTCGCCCTGGCGGCGCAGCAGCAGCTCCGAGGCATCCGCGAGGTGCAGCCGCGCGGGCGCGCGCGCGATGAGAAGGTATGGCGTCAGTACGCCGCGCGCCCACGGGGAGAAGCGCGCCGGCGACAGGGGCATCTGCGGCGGGAGCAGGAACAGCTCGCCCGGGATCGCGGGCAGCCACGACCACTCGATGAGTCCGGCCATCGCGAGCCACAGCCGCACCTCGAAGTCGGCGCGCTGGGCCCCGCCGAGGGCGTGGACGACCCGCACGGCCTTGAGCATGCGATCGCTGCTGCGGTCGTCGCCGGCCTGCGCCAATGCCCAGTAGGCGAGGGCGGTGAGCGACAGGTCGGGTCGTCCGTGGACGTCGACCCACGCGCCGGACTCGTCTTGGTTGGCGCGGACCCACGCGAGCATCGCCTCGTGCTCGAGCGGCTGCAGATCGTAGAGCAGGCGATCGGCCAGCAGCATCTCGCAGGTGGGACCGACATCGGGGATCTCCACCAGCCACCGGGTCTCGGGTCGGCGGGTCGCGGGATCGTTCGATCCGCACGCGCGGGCCCGGTCGCGCCACGGTGCGAGGCGGGACTCGAGCTGGACGAGGGCACGATCCATCGCGCTCTCCCCCAGCGGGTTGGCGCTGGGACGGACGAGGGAGGGCTCGGGTTTCGCGGGTGGTACGGCGTGGAGCATGGTGCCGGGCGGCGTGCGCGCGATCCGCAGCGCGGGACCCTAACACGGGCGGTACGGGGCGCGCGGAGATTGGCCGACGGAGGTGAACCCGACCTGTGATCCCCGTCACAGCTCGGCGATTCCTGCGTCGCCGCCCCCGCCCCCGCGCTTCCGCGTCGGCCTGCGATCGGGCGTTCGCACCGTCGCACGCGTCCGAGGGCGCCTTCGGCGAGGGGTGTGGAGGCCAGCCTGCGCATCTGCGATGCTCCGGGCACGATGCGTTCGATTCGCCTGTCCTTCGTTCCAGTGCTCCTCGCGGTCGCGTTCCTGCCGGGATGCGACGAAGAGAAAGAGGAGCTCACCCACGGCTTCGTCAAGTTGGAGATGCGCCGCGGTGAGTCGCAGGCGAGCAACCCCTACGTCGGCACCTCGACTGTCGTCGCGACGATGCAGTACCGCGAGTGCCTGAAGGGGTTCTACGAGGGCAACCCGGATCTCCGCCAAGAGGGCCGCGAGGGCGAGAAGATCTTCGGCACCCAGGAACTCGGCGGCGAGGGCTGGACCGATCGGCTGTGCGAACCGGGTCAGGTCGACGCCCAGGCCGACTGCGACATCAAGAGCGTCAAGCAGCAGCTCGATCAGGTGCAGCAGCTGACGATCACGTACACGATCAACGACGACCTCGAGAACCGCGTGCTGTTGTTCGGGCCCCTGCCCGAGAAGGAGACCGCCGGTTGCCTCGATCCGATCGTGCGCGTCGCGGCCAATGGCGCGATCAAGGGGCAGGACGGCGAGGGCAACGAGATCTGGGTGACCGAGTCGTTCTCGCCGACCGAGGCCGTCACGGGGCAGGGCGGCGCGATCGTGATCCGAGCTGCGCGCCAGTGAGTCCGGCATGCGGCTCGGCGCGCTCGCGGTGACGTCGCTCGCGGCCTCGCTCGCGATGTCGCCGATCGGTTGCGAGAAGCCGCCGGTCGCCGCCGAGCAGGCCGCGCCCGTCGAGCCACCGCCACCGCCGCCGCCCGAGTGCCGCCCGGCGCCGACGGGCGACGTGGTGGCGCAGTGGGTCGGTCCCGATCGCTGCCCCATCGCCGTGGTCGCGAGCGCGGCGACGCTGACGCTGGAGAGCCTCGCGCTCGCGGCGAAGCCCGCGGCCACCGGTGCGGCGCCGACCTGCCGCGTCGCCGCCTGCCGCTACGAGGGTGTGAACACGGAGCTCGGGCCGATGCTCGTCGTCACCGAGCCGGGGGCCGAGAGCGAGGTGCCGACCGCGGCGTTCCTCGGCGTCGTCACCGGGACGCAGCTCGTGTTCGTCGATCTGTGGGCCGGTGCCGGCGGTTCGGTGAGCGAGGACGCGACCGCGGTGGGCCCCGCCCACGCCCTGACGCCGATGCAGTGCGGTGCGGAGCTCGGTCTGTTCGCGCGGCCCCGCGTGTCCGGCATGGAGAACCTCCCCGTGCCGTCGACGCTCGTCGCCCGTGAGGGGCGCATGTCCCTGCGCGGCGACGCGACGATCCGGCCAGGTGTTGCGACGGGCTGTCGCGCGCTCGCCGTGCCGCTGCCGTAGGCGGCCGGCTCGCGGGAGATCGCGGGCTCGCGAGCGTCAGCTCGGGACGATGCACGCGCCGATCGACTCGGAGCCCGGCGCCGGCGCGTCGAACAGCGGCGTGCACGTTGCCGGCGTGTCGCACGTGTCCGCGTCGGTGTCGCAGACGACCGTGCAGCAGTTGTCCGAGCTGCAGCCTGGGATCAGTCCGCCCGGCAGGCACACGAAGCCCTCGCCGCAGCCAGCGTCCTGCTGCGGCGTGCACGGCTCGCCCTGACTGCCCACGTCGTCAGGTCGCGAGAACCCGCAGCCGAATCGGTCGTCGAGGCGACGGCACTGCAGCGGCGTCGCGCAGCCGCCCTCGAACGGCGAGCACTCGGAGGCGCAGTAGCGGACGCCGTGCTGGAGGTCCGGGATGCACACTGCGTTGTCGCAGTCGCCGGAGTCGAGGCACAGTGGGATGCACAGCCCGGTCTCGGTCTCGTCGGCGAGGCAGGCGTAGCCGGCGGGACAGCCGTCGATCCCGGAGCCGAGCGCGGCCTCGCAGCCACCGAGGGGATCGACCGTCGCCTCGTCGACGACACAGGTGTAGGCGATCTCGCCGGCCTGCAGCACGACGGTGCATTTCTCGGCGTCGTTGCAGCCGGTCTGCGCCACCGGATCGCAGTCGAACTCCGTGGGCCCGCCGCTGTCGGGATCGCTGTCCTCACTCTCGGCGGGCGTGCCGTCGTCACTCTCTTCGACGACGGCCCCGGTCGTTCCGGTGCTGCCGCCGCTCGGGTCGGGGCCGTCGTCGACCGAACCGGAGTCGAGGCGCTGACACGCCACGGCGAGGAACAACAGCGGGGAAGGGCCGATGCGTGGGAAAGCCATGGGTCGGAAGGCTAGCGCGAGGTTCGAACGTGGGCCAACGGCAGCGGATCGCGTGCGGGCCCGACGTGGGCGCCAACGGCGGGCCGCGTGGGGCCTTACACGGCCGCGCCGTCGGCACCGATCGCAGCGCAGGTGTCGAGCAGCGCCCGCGTCGCGTCGACGAGCGCCTGGACGTCCGCGTGTGCGCGCGCGCCGAGGGCGACCAGCGGCGGTGCGGTCATCGGCGTCGCGAGCACGGCCTGCGCGAGCACGATCGCCGTCGGGGGTAGGGGCCCGTGGTCCCCGGCGCCGACCCGCTGGAGGTGCTCGACGTAGGAACGACCCCAGCGCGCGGTGAGCTCGTCGCGGCGCTCGGGCTCGCGCTGCGCCCACGCGACGAGCACCCCGTTCAGGGCCATGCCCGCGGCGCGTCGACAGTGGGCGATCGCCGTGCGACGGCGCGCGACGTTCTCGGTCGCCGCACGCCACTCGACCGCCGCGGCGTCGGCCCACGCCGCGCGATCGAGCCGCCAGAGCCAGTGCGGCTCGGTCACGGGCCGGTGCTGCCGGGACCGCTGCTGCCCGCCGCGGTGGCGTCCCCGGTGCCCGAAGACGACGATGACGACGACGATGACGAGGACGAGGACGTCGTCGTCGTGCTGTCGTCGCTCGGCGTGCCGGGCTCGAAGTCCCGCTTGCCGCCGACGTCGTGGTACTCGGGCGCCACGGTCTCGGCCGCCGTGTCGGCCATGTCGGCGAGGCCCTCCTGCTCGATGCAGCGACCCGCAGCCTGGTCGGGGCCGGGGGGGATGCAGCTGTCGATGACCGCGCCGGACTGCGCGCACACCAGCCCGCCGCGGCACTCGCCCGGACACTGGCAGTAGTCGCCCTCGCCGGGGCGACACGCGACGAATCCCAGCGCGGCGGCCAAGACGATGCCGATGCGCGTCAGGGTCACAGCGGCTTGTACTCCACGCGCACGACCTCGAGCTCGCGCGCCCCCTTGGGCAGGTGCAGCGTCACTGCATCGCCCTCGACCTTGCCGATCAAGGCGCGCACGATCGGCGAGAAGATCGACAGCCGGCCCTGGTCGGCGTCGGCCTCGTCTTCGCCGACGATCGCGTAGACGATCTCGTCGTCGGTGTCGACATCGAGCACCGTGACGGTGGCACCGAAGGCGATGCGGTCGGTCTTCATCGTCGCCGGGTCGATGACCTCGGCGTGGGCGATGCGGTACTCGAGGTAGCGCAGGCGGCCCTCGAGGTTGCCCTGACGCTCCTTCGCGGCGTGGTACTCGGCGTTCTCACGCAGATCCCCGTGCTCGCGGGCAGTCTCGATCTCGCGCACGTTGTCCGGGCGCTCGACCTCCTTGATCCGCTTGAGCTCGACGCGCAGTCGCTCGAGTCCGGCGGGTGTCATGGGGAACGTTTCCTCGGCCATGGGTCGGTGACGATACCAGGACTTACCGGCCCGTCCAGGCGGCGACCCCCGCGTGGGTGCGAACGGCCTCGTACAGGCGCGTCAGGCGGCTGAACTCGGCGAACGCCGTGGTCGGCACGTGGTCGATCCCGCCGCCGATGATCGACCGCATGATGATGAACAGCTTGAGGTCCGCGACCGAGAGGGCGGCGCCGCCGAAGAACGGCCCCTCCGCCCGGGCGCCGAGCAAGCGCTCGATCGACGCCGACCACATCTTCAGGTAGCCGGCCGCGAACGCCTCGCGAGCCGCCCGCTTCTGCTCGGGATCCGCGATGCGCCCCGTCGGGTTGAGCTCGGCGCGGAAGTCCTCGACGGCGCACATCACCGCCTCGTGCTGCGCCGCCTCGAAGGGATCGGCGGGCAACAGGCCGTGGGCACGCCCTACGAACGAGAGGATCGCGTTGGACTGCGCCACCTCGCCCTTGCCCTCGACCGTCAGGATCGGCAGCCCGCCCCACGGCGAGCTCGGCTTGCGGGCCGCCCAGGCGTCACGGCTGAGGCGCTCGTCCTCGAACGGCACACCGCTGCAGTGGAGCGCGAGCCGGCACTCCTCGCCGCGGCTGCCCGCGAAGTCGAAGTAGGTGAGCGTGTACTTGGCCATGGTGGAGTGCCCAGAGGTCACGGACGGTCAGCGGTAGCCGGCGCGGAAGGCCGGGGCGGTCTCGGGCGAGAAGCCCGGGCGCTCGTGGAGCTCCTGCAGCGAGACCGGCGGGGCGCGACGACCGGTGCGCAGGTACGCGATCGCCTCGGCGGCCGCGAGCGCGCCCGAGACGGTGGTGAAGTACGGGATGCGCTGCAGCAGCGCGGTGCGCCGCGTGGTGAAGCTCGCCGCGCGGTTCTCGGCGGTGTCTGAAGTGTTCACGATCATCGCGATCTCGCCGTTGAGCATCGCGTCGACGATGTGCGGCCGACCCTCGGTGGTCTTGTTCATCGCCGTGCAGGCAATGCCCGACTCGCGCAGGCGGGCCCCGGTGCCACGGGTCGCGACGATCTGGAGGCCCTGCTCGACGAACTTGCGGGCGGCGTCGACGACGTCGTCCTTGTCCTGGTCGGTGACGCTGATGAACACGCGGCCGGAGGTCGGCAGCGCGGTGCCCTCGGCCATCATCGCCGACGCGAAGGCGCTGCCGAAGTCGGGGCCGATGCCCATGACCTCGCCGGTGCTGCGCATCTCGGGGCCGAGCAGCGTGTCGGCCTCGGCGAACTTCCGGAACGGGAACACCGGGATCTTCACGCACACGTGGTCGGGGACCACCTCGCGGGCACCGAGGCTCGCCAGTGTCTCGCCGGCGGCGACGCGCGCGGCGATCTTCGCGAACGGGATGCCGGTGGCCTTGCACACGAACGGCACCGTCCGCGAGCCGCGTGGGTTCACCTCGAGCACGTACAGCCGGCGGCCGCGCAGGGCGAACTGCACGTTCATCAGGCCGATGACGCCGAGCTCGCGGCCGAGCATGCGCGTGATCTGGCGGATGACGTCGAGGGTGTCGCGCGAGACGTTCACCGGCGGCAGGGAGCAGCACGAGTCGCCCGAGTGGACCCCGGCCTCCTCGATGTGCTCCATGATGCCGGCGACGACGATGTCGGTGCCGTCACCGACGGCGTCGACGTCGAACTCGGTCGCGTCGCGGAGGAACTCGTCGATGAGCACCGGGTGATCGGGCGAGGCCCGCACCGCGTTGCGCATGTAGTGATCGAGCTGCGTGTCCGAGCCGACGATCTCCATCGCGCGACCGCCGAGCACGTAGCTCGGCCGCACCAGGACCGGGTAGCCGATCTGGTGGGCGACGGTGAAGGCCTCCTCGGCCGAGCGCGCCACGCCCCAGCGCGGGCAGGTCACGCCGAGGCGCGAAAGGAGCTGACCGAAGCGCTCGCGGTCCTCGGCGAGATCGATCGCCTCGGCCGGCGTGCCGAGCAGCCGGTAGCCCGCGGCCTCGATCGACTGCGCGAGCTTGAGCGGTGTCTGGCCGCCGAACTGCACCAGCACGCCGACGATCGTCCCCGAGCGCGCCTCGGCGTCGAGGACCTCGAGCACGTGCTCTCGCGTCAGCGGCTCGAAGTACAACCGGTCGGAGGTGTCGTAGTCGGTCGACACCGTCTCGGGGTTGCAGTTGATCATGATCGTCTCGTAGCCGGCCTCGCGCAGGGCGAAGCAAGCGTGGACGCAGCAGTAGTCGAACTCGATGCCTTGACCGATGCGGTTGGGCCCGCCGCCGAGGATGACGACCTTGCGCCGGCCGGAGACATCGGCCTCGTCCTCGTCCTCGTAGGTCGAGTACATGTACGGCGTGCGCGAGTCGAACTCGGCGGCGCACGTGTCGATGCGCTTGTACACCGGCCGCAGCTTGAGCTGCAGGCGACGGGTGCGGACCGCCTCTTCGGAGACGCTGATGAGCTGGGCGATGCGCCGGTCCGACAGGCCGTTGCGCTTGGCCCAGCGCAGCACCGCCGGCCCGGGGACCTTGCCGCTCAGGCCCCGTTTGATGGTCGCCTCGCACTCGAGCACGACCTGGATGTGGGTCAGGAACCAGGGGTCGATGTTGGTGCGCTCGGCGATCGTCTCGAGCGGGATACCGCGGCGGAACGCGGCGCCGATGTGCCACAGCCGCTTGGGCTGCGGGCGGCCGAGCATCGCGACGAGCTCGGCGTCGGTGCACGCGGGCTCGTGATCGAACCCGTAGGTGCCCTCTTCCATCGAGCAGATCGCCTTGCCGAGCGACTCGCGGAAGGTGCGGCCGATGGCCATGACCTCGCCGACCGACTTCATCTGGATGGTCAGCGTGTCGTCGGTGCCGGCGAACTTCTCGAAGGCGAAGCGCGGGATCTTGGTGACGACGTAGTCGATCGACGGCTCGAAGCTCGCCGGCGTGACCCGGGTGATGTCGTTCTTCAGTTCGTCGAGCGTGTAGCCGACCGCCAGCTTGGCGGCGAACTTGGCGATCGGGAAGCCGGTGGCCTTCGATGCCAGCGCGCTCGACCGCGACACCCGCGGGTTCATCTCGATGACGATCTCGCGGCCGGTTCGCGGGTCGATCGCGAACTGGATGTTGCAGCCGCCGGTGGTGACGCCGATCTTGCGCACGACCATGCCGGCGTGGTCGCGCATGCGCTGGTACTCCTTGTCGGTCAGCGTCTGCGCCGGCGCGATCGTGATGCTGTCGCCGGTGTGGACCCCCATCGGGTCGAGGTTCTCGATCGAGCAGATGACGACGAAGTTGTCCGCGACATCCCGCATCACCTCGAGCTCGTACTCCTTCCAGCCGAGGACCGACTCCTCGAGCAGGATCTCACCGTCGGGACTCTCGCCCAGGGCGAAGCGCACGCGGCTCTCGAACTCGTCGCGGTTGTACGCGACCGCGGCACCGGAGCCGCCCATCGTGAAGCTGGGTCGGATGATGACCGGGAAGCCGATGTCGTCGAGCGAGGCCCGGGCCTCGGCGATGGACCGGCAGTAGTGCGAGCGCGGGACGTCGAGCCCGATCTCCAGCATCGCCTGCTTGAACTGCTCGCGATCCTCGGCGCGGGCGATGACGTCGACCGCGGCGCCGATGAGCTCGACGCCGTACTTCTCGAGGATGCCCATGCGCGACGCCGCGATCGCGAGGTTCAGCGCCGTCTGACCACCGACCGTCGGCAGGATCGCGTCGATCTGGTGCGCGGCGAGGATCTGCTCCAACACCTCGGGGACCAGCGGCGCCACGAACGTGTGCGCCGCGATCTCCGGGTCCGTCATGATCGTCGCCGGGTTCGAGTTGAGCAGGGAGACTTCGTAGCCGTCCTGCACCAACGCCTTGACCGCTTGGGTCCCGGAGTAGTCGAACTCGCACGCCTGCCCGATCACGATGGGGCCCGAGCCGAGCACCAAGATGCGCTTGATATCGTCGCGGCGTGGCATCTGGGGCCGGAGGGTGCCCCAGTCGATGGCGGGCGGCAACCGTCGCGGGCGGCGCTGTTCGGCGCCGCGACGGCCGGTCGCGGTCAGCGGCGGACGATCTTGCCTTTTTGGAACAGGTGCTCGTTGCCGAGGTTCTTCGTCACCAGATCCTGCGCATCGGAGACGTCCCAGGCCAGCGTCGCGAGGCCGTCGAGGATGCGGCTGCGCAGGCGCACCGAGTCCTCGGCCGGGTTGCCGAGGCGGGCGAGCAGCGGCCCCTTCGCGCGCTCATCGGCGATGTCGACGAGCTGTTCGACGCAGAAGAACCGCACGGCCTCGTCGGGATCTTCGAGGTAGCGCACGAGGATCTCTACGACGCGGTCGTCGTCGATCTCCGCGAGGTGGGTGAGGACCTGCAGCTTCGTCTTGGGATCGCGGGCGTACTCGGGCGGATGGCGCTCGATCATGGCCTCGAGCACCTCCCACTCCTGCGGCCCGTTGGCGACGTCCTCGAGGATGCGCAGCGCCCAGGCGACGTTGTCGGACTCGAGACAGAACTGCCGTAGCGCCGGCAGGACCTTGGCCCCGAGCGCCGAGAGCTCGCGGTAGGCCCAGCCCTTTTCTTCCTCGTCCTCGATGCTCTTGGTGGCGATGACGCCGAAGCGCTTCATCAGGCCGACCAGGGCCTCGTCCGAGCCGTCCTCGAGCAGCTGCTGCATCGCGTGGTAGCGATCGGCCGACTGCGTGTACGCGTTGGTGATCACCTTGACGTGCTTGTCGAGTCGCGACTTCGCACGGCCAGTGGTCGAGAAGAGATCCTTGAGGCCCACGGTTTGACTCGGCCTACGGGAGGCCGGCCTTCTTAT
Source organism: Nannocystaceae bacterium (assembly GCA_044344875.1). Taxonomy (GTDB): domain Bacteria; phylum Myxococcota_A; class Polyangia; order Nannocystales; family Nannocystaceae; genus Xiheibacterium. Next base: position 20,267 of record JBIJCC010000006.1, on the reverse strand, counting down.
CGCACACCGCCGAAGCGTTCAAGCGCGCGAGCCCGCGGTGGGCGGCGGGTGGGGCGGGGCGGGCGCGAGGCGTCCGCAAAATCACATGCTGGTGGAGCCGCTCGAGGAGCCGCCGCCGCTCGAGGAGCCGCCGCCGTCGCTCGAGGTCCCGCCGTCGCTCGAGGTCCCGCCGCTCGAGCTCCCGTCGGTGCCGGTGCCCGAGGACGACGAGCCCGACGATGTGCCGGGCAGCAGCGTGGTCGCCCCGTCGCTGCCGCCGGCCAACTTGCACTCGCCGAGGTGCGCGGCGACATCGGTGCCGTCGCGGTGGCAGCAGCCATCGGCCTCGCACGAGTACCCATCGGGGCACGCCGACGCGCCGTCGGGTTCGCAGCTGAACATCACCGCCGCGGCCGGCGCATCGAAGCAGCCGGCGACGAGTCCCGCGAGCACACCGAACACGAGCCGTCGCATCAGAACCTCACCTGCATTCCGCTGCCCCGCCACTGCAGGCGGGCGCTGTCCTTGCGGTTGGCGGCCTTGCGCTGCCGCACGCCCGCGACCCCGAGCACGGCGATCCCCGCGACCGCGGCGGCGAGGCCGATCACTGCGAGGGCGATCCCGGCGTTGGCCTGGGCCCGACCCCTGCGCAGCGCGGAGTCGTACTCGCCCTGGACGTCCTCGAAGCGGGTCTGCGCGCCGGTGTCGAGCTCGAAGCGGACCGACAGCCGAAGGGCCCGATCCTCTCGTCGCTCGGCGAGGCCGGCCATCACGCCGGCGAGGGTGCCGACCGCGACGCCACCGAAGAGTGTCCACCAACCTGCGGTCTGCATCGGTGTGAGGCGCTGCGGGAGCTCCGAGGTGTCCTCGCCCTCCTCCGTCGCGGCGGGCTCGGCCGGGACCGACTTCGCCGGTGCCGATTCCGCGGGTGCCGGCTTCGGCGTCGCGGGTGCTGGCTCCGGCGTCGGGGTGGTCGTCGTCGCGGAGGTCGTCGGCGGAGGTTCGGGCGGTGTCGCCTCGGTCGGCGACGGTGCAGGCTCCGTCGCAGGCTCCGTCGGGGCCGCAGGCGTGCTCGCGGCATCCGTCGGTGCGGCGCCGTCGTCGACGGGCGCGGCGACGGGCGGCGTCGCGGTCGACGGCGCGTGCGTGACCGCAGCGCCGGCCGGCAGCGATGCCGTCGCGATCGACACCCCACAGAGGATCGAGAGAAACGGTCGCTCGGCTCGCCCAGACGGCATGGCGCGCGGATTGTAGACGAGCCGACCGCGGTGCGCGAGCACCCCTGTCCCACGTTTGACAGGGCGGGCAAACCGGCCATGCTTGCCGCGCCGAGGAACTGACCCTGGTCGCAGGCATCTCCCCCACCTCCACGATCCTCGCCGAGCTCCGCGCGCACCGTCCCGTCATCATCGTGGACGACGAGAACCGCGAGAACGAGGGGGACATCATCATCCCCGCGGAGTTCGCGAGCGAGCAGAACATCGCGTTCACGATCCGCTACACCGGCGGGGTCATCTGCCTGGCGATGTCCAACGCGCTCGCGGACCACCTCGAGCTGCCGCCGATGGTCGAGCACAATGCGGCGAAGCGCGGCACCGCGTACACGGTGTCGATCGAGGCGGCCCAGGGCATCGACACCGGGATCTCCGCGAAGGATCGCGCGCTGACGATCCGCACGACCGTGCGCGACGGTGTCACGGCCCGCGACCTCGTGCGGCCGGGGCACGTGTTCCCCCTGCGCGCGCGCGACGGCGGGGTCCTGCGCCGCGCCGGCCACACCGAGGCCGCCGTGGATCTCGCCCGCCTCGCCGGCTTCCAGCCGGTCGCTGCGGTCAGCGAGCTCATGCACGACGACGGCACGATGATGCGCATGGGCGCGCTGCTCGAGTTCGCGGCCCACCACGGCTTCGCGGTCGGCACGATCGCGGACCTCATCGGGTACCGGCTCGCGCACGACACCTTCGTCACCCGCGTGGCCTCGGCCAAGCTGCCGACCGCCTACGGCGATTTCGTCCTCCACGGTTTCGAGGACGCCCTGTCGGGCAGCGAGCACGTCGCATTGACGATGGGCACGGTCGACGACGGCGCGCCGGTGCTGGTGCGGATGCACTCCGAGTGCCTCACCGGTGATGCGCTGCACTCGCTGCGGTGCGATTGCGGCGCGCAGCGCGACGCAGCGCTGGCCGCCATCGCCGCCGAGGGGCGGGGGGTGCTCGTGTACCTCCGCCAGGAGGGCCGCGGCATCGGCCTGCTCAACAAGATCCGGGCGTACGCCCTGCAGGACGGCGACATCGACACCGTCGAGGCCAACCTCCGGCTCGACTTCGCGGCCGATCTCCGGGACTACGGGGTCGGCGCGCAGATCCTCCACAGCCTCGGGGTCCAGCGCTTGCGACTGCTCACGAACAACCCGCGCAAGGTCGCGGGGTTGTCCGGCTACGCGATGGAGATCGTGGAGCGCGTCCCCCTGCACGCGGGCAAGAACCCGCACAACGAGCGCTACCTCGCGACCAAGGTCGCCAAGCTCGGCCACCTCGAGGACTGAAGCGGTGCGCGCGGCCCGTCGCGGCGGGGCGCTTTGCCTTTGGCCGCTCCCTGCTACGATGCCGGCACTCGATGGTCTCCGGAGGCCGGCGGGTCATCCGCACCGTGTTGTTCGGCACGCGCTCCCCCGCGCTCGTGTTGCTGCTCGCGTGCGCGTGCGACAAGGCGCAGCCCCCCGAGTTGCCGCCCGCCGAGGTCTACGTGCCGCCGGTCGCGGTGCACGGGCAGTGGCGTGGCGAGGTCGCCGGCGTCGAGGGCACGCTGCAGGTCGACGACCTCGCGGGCCCGCGCTACCGCGGGATGTTCCAGGCCAGCGGCATCGCGCGGCGCTACGTCCTCAACATGGAGCAGCTCGACGGCCCCGGACCCGACGGCGCCGCGCTGCCGTCGAACCTCGTGCGCTTCACGTGGCAGGACGGTCGTGGGGATCGGGGCGAGGGGTGGTTGCTGGTCAACCGCGAGGGCTCGGCCCTCACCGGATCATTCGGCCGCGGTGACGGCACGACGTCGGGCGCTGGCGACTGGACGTTCGTGCGGACCGGCGAGTCACCGCCGGCGACGCCGCTGGACGGCGGCGAGCCCGAGCAGTCCGACGAGCAGGACACCGACGCCACCGGGCCCTGAACGGGCCGAGCAGGCGCAGCCGGTGTCCGGGGCACCGCCGCCGAAGCCACCGCTCGCGCCCGCGGTCACCGTGCTCGAGCCGATGCCCGACACCGCGCCACCGCCCGTGGTCGGATCGCCGCTGCTCGACGAGGTCTCGCCGCCGCCGTCCCCGGTCGAGTCGGCGGCCGCTGTCGTCGAGGTCCCGTCGGCGCCGCCACTCGAGCTGCTGCTGCCGCCGCCGGTGTCGACCGCACCGCCGCAGTCGTCCACACCGACGCAGACCACGACCTCTTGCATCGTGACGTTCGCGTCGACGTCGGTCGCCGTGACGCGCAGCGTCCACATCCCATCGGGGATGTTGGTGAGGCCCCAGCTGTGCGGCGGCAGATCGTCGTCGAGGGACTGGCCGGCCTCGACGATCTCGAGCGAGACGGTCACGTCGCCGAACTGGTCCTCGACGGTCGCGGTGACGGTGACGTCGGAGCCGACCACCGCGAGGTTCGCCGGGCTGTCGATCGTCAGGGTCGGCGGGCCGTCGTCGATGCGCGCCCCGACGGCGGGCGTGAGATCGGCAGTCGAGTTCTGCTGGCCGCTCGCGCAGCCGACGTGGGTGCACTGCGACGAACCGGCGATCGAGACGCACGAGTTGCCGAACTCGATCCCCGACAGGGTGTAGCTGCCCATCACCTGGCCCGAGACGTCCACGCCCTCGAGACCCCAGCCGAAGCCGAGCGCAGTGAGCCCGAAGAAGGCCACGCGGCGCAGATCCATCTGCTGCATCGCCGGCATGCAGCCCCAGAACATGAAGCTGATGTTCTCGGCGTCGGCGTCGGCGCAGTCGGCCAGGCCGATCGACGCCGAGCAGCCGAGGTCGGGGAACAGCTCGGCGTTGTCCGCCGCGCTGCCGAACACCAGCATGTCGTAGTTGCCGACCGCGGGGCGCTCGTAGGTGAAGTGGATGTCGAACGGCGTCGTGCCGTGCTTGAACCAGTACATCAGCTCCGCGCGCTGCTCGTCGTCGAGCGCGGGGTAGCCGTCGAGCGTGCCCGGCACGAACGAGGTGCTCGCGTAGGAGTTGAGGCTCGGGTCGTTGCCGCTGTTGGTGTTGACCGCCTGCGCCTCGAGGTTGAGGAACACGGTCCGCTGCGCGTGCGCGAGCCCGGGCGTTGCGAGTGCCCCTGCGACCGTCAACCCCGGAATCCACGCGCGCCGAAAGCTCATGCCGCGATCGTACGACCGCTCACGCCAGCGTCGCAATCACCGACGCGTCGAGGGGCCGTGTGCGGCCGTGTGGGCACCGCACCCGTGGTTCACCCGACGACGACGCGGGCCTGACCGGTGGGATCGATCTGGCCCTTGATGTCCGCCTGCACCGAGAGCGTGTGGGTGCACGCGGACGACGACGCGTGCGTCGCCGCGGGGACCTCGAGCTCGACGTCGACGGCGTGCCGAGCACCGGGCTCGACGGTCACGGCGAGGTCGACACGGCGTTCGGCGCCCGTCGTCCGGGTCCACGCGGCGGTCAGCGTCGAGCGGTCGACGTCGGTGACGCTCTGCTCGCTGCGAATCGTGCCGTCGGCCTCGACCCAGTGGCGCGCGGCCTCGACCAGTCGCAGTGTGAGGGCGTCGACCGCCGCGCTCTTGCTGCCGCCGACGATGACGACCGAGAACTTCGCCGTCGTGCCGGGGGCCACCGCGTCGCCGGGGGCGATGACCTCGATCTTCGCGCCCTCGGCCCCGAGGCTGTCGCGCATCTTCTCGGAGAAACCCATGCGTGTGCTCCGGGGCGAAGCTACCGCGCGGCCGGGCGCTTGACCACAGGGCTCGCGTCACGCGTTCGATGCCGCACTACGCCGAGGCGAGTGTCGACGTGGATCGGCTGCGAACGCACGGAGCGGCGCTCCGATCTCGCACAACGGATCGACGGAACTGGGTTTCCAGGGGGGTCTGCGGGCGAATGGAGCCATCATGGAGATTCGGTCATGCTCGACACGGCGCCCCTACCGCCGCATGGTGCCCGCCTGTATGCTCCGCCGATGCTCCCCACCAGGCGATGCGGCATCGCGCTACCGCTCTCGTTGATCTTCCTCGCCACCACCGCGGTCCCTGCCTGCGGGAAGCTCGAGGAACTCACCGGCAAGAAGACCGAAGACACCACCGCGAAGGCCGACGAGAAGAAGGCCGACGAGAAGACCGAGGCCAAGGCCGAGGAGAAGAAGGCCGACGAGGCCAAGGTCGCTGCGCCCGAGCCGATTCCCGTCGCGCCGATGCTGACCGGCCTCGATCACCTGCTGTCGCTGGTGCCGGACGACAAGGCCGAGTTCATGCTGATCCGCGACGCTTCGGTGCTCGCGGAGTACGGCGAGGAGGGGGCGAAGTTCGTCGAGGGGCCGCTGGCCGCCCTCGGTGCCGACCCGACCGGGATCCCGGCGGATCTGGCGAGCGCGAAGACGCAGTTCGACGGCGTGAAGGTGAAGATGGCCGAGGTCGTCACCGCGATCGCGGCGTCGGGCCTCCGCCCCAACGAGGGTGGCGCGCTGCTCAAGGTCGGCGCCGGCAAGACCCTGATCATCTTCGCGGCGGACAAGCCGACGGCGATCACCGATCTCGCCAAGGCCCTCGGCGCCACGCCGGGTGAGACCGACAAGTGCAAGGCGATCGACGGTCACACCGGCTGGAACGTGTGCGGCGACGATCAGGCCACGGTCGACGGCTACAAGCCGCAGACCGACCCGGCGCCGGTGCGCAAGCTGCTGTCGGACCGTCTCCCCGGGGTCGACCTCGAGGAATCGAACCTGCTCATGAACCTGTCGAACGACGGCAAGCAGATCGCCGCCGCCGTCGCGACGCTTCCCGGGCTGGTTCACATCGCCGTGGCGCTCCCCGAGGGTCCCGAGGCCGCGCAGGTCAAGGCCGCGCTGCAGCCCGGCGAGGCCAAGACGCTGTCGCAGGTCCAGCCCGGCGCCGGCTTCGTGTGGATGCGGGTCAACCCCGCGATCATGGCCGATGCGATGACGAAGGAGATGGGCAGCGACGTGCCGCCCGAGGTCGTCGCGAGCTTCAAGAGCCTGACCGGCGAGTTCGTGATCGCCGGCTCGGTCGCCCCCGGGGGTCTCTACGCCCAGGCCGGGATCGGCGACACCTCGGGTGTCGCCGTGCTGTTCGACAAGGTGCTCGCCGAGAAGGCCAAGCTCCCGACCTCGATCCCCGAGGTGAAGGACTCGAAGCTCACCTGGGAGAAGACCCAGATCCAAGGCGGGACCGCCACCGTCGACGCCTTCCACGTCGCGGTCGCCGGTGTGAAGGAACTCGACGTCCTCAAGTCGTACGCGGGGCTCAGCGCCGACTTCTGGACCTTCGCCCACGACGGCATGCTGACCGTCGCGGCGGGTCCCGACGCGGCGAGCGTCGGCAAGCTGCTCGAGGGCGGTGCGGCCGGTCCGTCGGGCGACGAGCTCGCGTCGCTGCCCCACCAGCTCGGGGAGGCCTTCGGCCGCAACGAGGTCAGCTTCGCGATGCACATGCCGCTCGACGCGATCCAGGGCGCGCCGATGCGCAAGCTGGTCGACGCGGCGTTCAAGACGTCCACCGAGGTGAAGCCCGCGCAGATCAACGCCGTGCTCGGCTTCTTCGCCCCGCTGTCGAGCGCGACGGCATGGATCGCGCAGCCGGGTGGCACGCCGGTCGTGCACATCGCGGTGCAGGGCATCGGCAACCGGGCGACCGACGAGGGCAAGGCCGCCCTCGAGGCCGCGCGCAAGGTCTCCGCGGGCGGGGATCCAGCGGTCGAGTTCGCGTCGCTCGCGTCGACCTACGGCAGCTCGCCGATGTCCTTCGCCTACCACGCCCGCTCGGGCGATCAGGGCCCCGGTGCGCTGGTCGGCAGCGGCCTCGGTGCGATGGCCGTCGCCGGCGCCGTCGGCTACACGATGGTCTCGGGCGTCACGAGCCCGACGCTGGCCGCCGACCTCGGCGTGACGCCGGAGGAGCCGCCGCCGCCGCTCGAGATCCCGACCAAGCCGGTCGCGCCGAGCCACGAGCCGACCACCCCGAAGAAGCCGGTCACCCCGAAGAAGCCGGACCCGGCGAAGCCGGACCCGGTCGAGCCGGTCAAGCCGGACCCGGTCAAGCCGGACCCGGTCAAGCCGGACCCGGTCGAGCCGGTCAAGCCGGATCCGGTCAAGCCCGACCCGGCGAAGCCCGACCCGAAGAAGCCGGTCGAGCCGGTCAAGCCCAAGCCGCCCAAGCCGACCCCGGATCCGAAGAAGCCGGTCGAGCCGGTCAAGCCCAAGCCGGGCCGCGCCAAGCCGACCCCCAAGGGCGGCTGAGGTCCTGACCCGGACGGGCGTCGGCTCCGCCGTCGCCCGCAACGCCTCGCCCCCGCCCCTCGGGGGCGTTCCCGTTGGTTCTCCTGACGTAACGTCAGACTTTGCGCCGGCGCGGTTGACAGCCGCCGGGGCGCGGGCCAGACTCCGCGGCGAAACCCTGACCCTCACGTAAGGTGAAGGTTCGCCCGATGGCCGCCGACGCACCCCTCAAGATCGGAGACCTCGCCCGCAAGACGGGCAAGTCCCTGCGTGCGCTGCGGCTGTACGAGGAGCTCGGGCTGCTCAAGGCGGCGCGCTCGACCGGGGGCTTCCGGCTCTACGGGGTCGATCAGGTCGCCCGCGTCTATTGGATCGCGAAGCTCCAGGACATGGGCTTCACGCTCCCGCAGATCCAGGGGCTCATCCAGACCGTCGAGTCCGCCGCGAGCGGCCCCGACGCGATGCTCAACCTGCGCGAGATGTTCCGCGGCCGCCTCGCGGCCACCCGCGCCCAGGTCGAGCGCCTGCTGCAGCTCGAGCGCGACCTCGCCGAGAGCCTGGCCTACCTCGAAGGTTGCCGCGGCTGCACCGAGGAGCACGTGGTCGGCGACTGTGCCGTCTGCGAGTCGGTGCACGCCGAAGATCCCACGCCGAGCCTCGTCGCCGGCGTTCACCTCTCGCCCGCGCCCATCCGGTTGCGCGGCCGTTCCGACGCCCCGGGGGCGACATGACCGTCCAGACACCGATCTACCTCGACTACGCCGCAACGTGCCCCGTCGACCCTCGGGTCGTCGATGCGATGCTGCCGTTCTTCACCCAGATGTACGGCAACGCCGCCAGCCGCACGCACAGCTTCGGCTGGACGGCGGAGCAGGCCGTCGACAACGCCCGCGCCGAGCTCGCCCGCACGCTGTCCGCCGATCCCAAGGAGATCACGTGGACGAGCGGCGCGACCGAGTCCAACAACCTCGCGATCAAGGGCGTCGTCGAGTACGTGCAGTCCGGCGCCGAGGGCACGCGGCCGCACGTCATCACCGCGGTCACCGAGCACAAGGCGATCCTGGACACCTGCAAGTACCTCGAGCGCCACGGCGCCGACGTCACGTACCTGCCGGTGGGCCCCGATGGGCTGCTCACCGCCGAGCAGGTCGCCGCCGCGATCACGCCCGCGACCGCGTTGGTCTCGATCATGTTCGCCAACAACGAGACCGGCGTCGTCCAGCCGATCGCGGAGATCGGCAAGGTCTGTCGCGAGCGCTCGGTGCTGTTCCACACCGACGCGACACAGGCCTTCGGCAAGGTCCCGATCGACGTCGACGCGATGTCCATCGACCTGCTCAGCATGTCGGCCCACAAGATCTACGGGCCCAAGGGCGTCGGGGCGCTGTACGTGCGGCGCCGCAAGCCGCGGGTCCGGCTCGCGCCGCAGATCCACGGCGGCGGTCACGAGCGGGGCAACCGCTCGGGCACGCTCAACGTGCCGTCGATCGTCGGCTTCGGCGAGGCGGTCCGGCTGGCCCGCGAGTCGATGGCGGAGGAATCGGCGCGCATCCAGGGGCTGCGCGACCACCTGCACGACCGCATCATGGCCGAGAACGAGCACGTGTTCGTCAACGGGGCCTACGACCACCTGCTGCCGGGCCACCTCAACATCAGCTTCGCGTACATCGAGGGCGAGTCCCTGCTGATGGCGCTCAAGGACATCGCGTTGTCCTCGGGCTCCGCGTGCACCTCGGCGAGCCTCGAACCGAGCTACGTGCTGAAGGCGATGGGCCTCGACGACGAGCTCGCGCACTCGAGCCTGCGCATGACCATCGGCCGCTTCACCACGCGCGAGGAGGTCGACCACGTGGCCGACGCCCTCAAGCGCCACGTCACCCGCCTGCGCGAGATGTCTCCCCTGTGGGAGATGGTGCAGGACGGCATCGACCTCAACTCGATCCAGTGGGCGGCCCACTAGCCCCACGAAAGCCCGAATCATGGCGTACAGCGACAAGGTCATCGATCACTACGAGAACCCCCGGAACGTCGGCAGCCTCGACAAGGACGACGTCGAGGTGGGCACCGGTATCGTCGGCGCGCCCGCGTGCGGCGACGTGATGAAGCTGCAGATCCGCGTCGAGGACGGCGTCATCACCGACGCACGCTTCAAGACCTACGGCTGCGGCTCCGCCATCGCGAGCTCGAGCCTCGTGACCGAGTGGGTCAAGGGCATGCGCGTGGACCAGGCGCTCGAGATCAACAACGGCCAGATCGCCGAGGAGCTCTCGCTGCCGCCGGTGAAGATCCACTGCTCGGTCCTCGCCGAGGACGCGATCAAGGCCGCGATCCGCGATTGGCAGGCCAAGCAGGCCCAGCTCGAGGCCCAGGCCCAGGCCCAGGGCACCGCCGCCGAGGCCCACTCGTCGTGAACGCGATGGCCGAACCCGCCTCCGCCCCGACCAGCGCTCCGCTGGCCCCGACCGGCTCGGGGACCGTGACGGAGTCCGACGCGCCGCCGACGGTCATCGTCACGGGGCGCGCCGCGAAGGTCATGCGCGACCAGCTGGTCAAGCGCGGCACCCCGAGCGCCGCGATCCGCTTCGGCATCCGCGGCGGCGGCTGTACCGGCTACTCGTACATGTTCCAGTACGAGGACGGCCCACCGCGGGCCAGCGATACCGTGGTCGAGGTCGGCGGCGTGCGGGTGTACGTCGATCCCAAGTCGATGCGCCTGGTGAAGAACACCCGCATCGACTTCGAGACCGGCATGCGCGGCCACGGCTTCCGCTTCGACAACCCCAACGTGTCGAACGCGTGCGGCTGCGGCGAGTCTGTGACGTTCTGAACCGGTCGGCCTCGGCGATGGACGCGAACAACCACTTCGCCGTGCTCGGGCTCGAGCCGGCGTACGAGCTCGACGTCGGCGCGCTCGAGCGCAGCTACCTCGCGCTGCAGCAGCGGCACCACCCCGATCACGCGACGGGCGGATCGGACGGCGAGCGGCGGGCCGCGATGGAGCGCAGCGGCGCGATCAACGAGGCGTACCGCGTGCTGCGCGACCCGGTGCGCCGCGCCGAGTACCTGTGCCGCCTCGGCGGCATCGACCTCGACGTCTCCGATCCCGAACGCGGGGCGCCGCCGATGTCCCAGGCCTTCCTCATCGACATGATCGAGCGGCGCGACGGCCTGGCCGAGACCCGCGGTCGCGGTCCTGCGGCGGTCGACGCCCTGCGTGAGCGCGTCGTGGGCGAGCAGGACGCGGCCCTCGATCGCTCCGTCCAGGCCTTGCAACGCGGGGCGGTGCGCGAGGCCGCCGTCGCGCTGGTCGAGCGCCGCTACCTGCAGCGCCTGATCGACGAGCTCGATCACGAGGCCTGATGTCCCACGACGATCACGACGACGAGGATCTGTTCTCCGCCGGCGCCCTGTTCCAGATCGAGGAGCCGATCGCGGCGCGCACTCGGCCGCGGGAGGCGGGCTTCGGCATCGGCATCGATCTCGGCACGACGCACAGTCTCGTGGCCCTGGCGCCCCACGGCGAGGCGCCGCGCGTGCTCGAGCTCGACGGCAGCTCGCTGGTGCCCTCGGTCGTCGACTACGGCGATCCCGAGAATCCGCGGGTCGGCACCGCCGCGCGGGCCCGCCAGGTCGAGGCGCCCGACCGTGTCATCTCCAGCGTGAAGCGGTTCATGGGCCGCGCTCGGGCCGACATCGACTTCACCCACCCGTACCGCCTCGACGGCGACGACGTGCTCCGCTTCGATGTCGGGTCGCGCCGCGTGACGCCCATCGAGGTGTCCGCGGAGATCCTCGCGGTGCTCCGCGCCCGCGCCGAGGCGGAGCTCGGCGCGCCGGTCAGCGGCGCCGTGATCACCGTGCCGGCGTACTTCGACGACGCCCAGCGCCAGGCGACCAAGGACGCCGGGCGCATCGCCGGCCTCGAGGTCTACCGACTGCTCGCCGAGCCCACCGCGGCGGCGCTGGCCTACGGCCTCGATCGCGGCGAGCGGGGGACGTTCGCCGTGTTCGACCTCGGCGGCGGCACCTTCGACATCAGCGTGCTGCGCCTGCACGATGGCGTGTTCCAGGTGCTCGCGACCGGCGGTGACTCTGCGCTCGGCGGCGATGATTTCGATCGCGTGCTCGCGGCCCACCTGCTCGCGCAGGCCGGCGTCGCCGCGCCCGACCCGTGGCAGCAGGCCGAGGCGATGCACGCCGCGCGCGCGGCCAAGGAGGCCCTGTCCACCGCCGAGGACGTCGGCGTGTCGCTGCCGCGATCGGGCCTGGTCGACCACGCGCTCTCGCGGGCGAGCGTCGAGGCGATCCTCGAGCCCGTCGCCCGCCGCACCCTCGCGCCGTGCCGCCGCGCGCTGGCCGACGCCGGGGTCGATGCCCGCGCCCTCGACGGCGTCGTGCTGGTCGGTGGCTCGACCCGCGTGCCCCTGGTGCGGCGCCTCGTCGCCCAGCTCTTCCGCCGCGAGCCGCTGCACGACATCGATCCCGATCGCGTCGTGGCCTACGGCGCGGCGATCCAGGCCGACGTCCTGTCGGGCAGCGCGCGTCCCGGTGTGACGCTCCTCGACGTCGTGCCGCTGTCGCTCGGGCTCGAGACCATGGGCGGCATCGTCGAGAAGATCATCCCGCGCAACGCGACGATCCCGATCGCCGCGCGGCAGGTCTTCACCAACTACAGCGAGCAGCAGACCGGCATGGTCGTGCACGTCGTCCAGGGCGAGCGAGAGATGGTCGCGGACTGCCGCTCGCTCGCGCGGTTCGAGCTGCGCGGCATCCCGCGGCTCCCACCCTCGATGGCGCGGGTCGAGATCACGTTCCAGCTCGACGCGGACGCGCTGCTCACCGTCACCGCCCGCGAGCTCATGACCGGGGTGAAGCAGACGGTCGAGGTCAAGCCGACCTACGGCCTCGCCGAGGCCGACGTCGACGCGCTCGTGCTCGAGAGCCTCGATCACGCCGACGAGGACTTCGAGGCCCGCAACCTCGCGGAGGCCCGCGTCGAGATCGGTCGGGTCGCCCTGGCCGTCCGCGTCGCGCTCGCCGAGGCGGGCGATGTGCCAGGCCTGCTGCCCGAGGACGAGCGCGCGGCGATCGTCGCCGCCCTCGCGCAGGCCGACGACGTCCTGGGTCCGAGCGGTCCGCGCGAGGCGAAGCCCGTGACGCGGGCGCGCGAGGCCCTCGAGGCGGTCAGCGAGCCGTTCGCCCGCCGTCGGATGGAGCGCGCGCTGCAGGCCGGCATGGCTGGGCGCAGCGTCGAGGCGATCGAGTCCGCCCTCGATCGCGACGACGCCCTCGACGAGCGCCGCGGCGGCCACAACCCCAGCACCATCGAACCCTAGAGCCGACCATGCCGAAGATCACGTTCATCGACCCGTCGGGTGTGCGCTGCGAGGTCGAGGTAAAGCCGGGCGAAGACGACCTGCTCGCCATCGCCGAGGAGCACGACGTGCGCATGGGCAGCGCGTGCGGAGGCGTCTGCGCCTGCTCGTCGTGCCACGTCTACGTGCGCGAGGGCCTGGCGAGCCTGCCCGAGATGAGCGAGATGGAGGAGGACCGCCTCGACATGGGCTTCGACGTGCGACCGTACAGTCGACTCGGTTGCCAGTGCGTCGTCGGCAAGGCGGACCTCGTCGTCGAGATCACGCAGGAGTCGCTGCAGGTCTGGTTCAACGAGCACCCGCAGCACCGGCCCGCGCGCGGCGGGTGAGGCGGCGCGCGGTCCCGCGCCGGTGTCGGGTCCGGGAACCGCGATGCGGGGTCGGTAACTCCGGCCCCACCGCATGCGACGCACCCTCGCCCTGCTCCTGGTCTCTGCCGCCTGCACCGGCGATCTGCGCGACGACGATCCCACCGCGACCGTCCCGAGCACCCTGGACGGCGGAGACGAGACCGGCGCGCCAGGCTCCGCGGGCTCGACCCCGGGCGGGGGCGGCGACGGCGACGGGGCGTCGGCGGACACCACCGCGGCGGCGAGCAGCAGCGACGGCGGGTTCCTCTTCGACCTCGGCTCCGGCGAGGGCGGGGAGGGCGGCGGCGTTCCGACGACCTGCGACGAGCTCGGCGAGACCGAGACCACCGTTGGCTGCACGTTCTTCGCCGTCGATCTCGATCAGGCGCAGATCTTCGAGAACCAGCAGTTCGCCGTGGTCGTGTCGAACGTCCAGGGGGCGGCGGCCGCCGAGGTGGTCGTCGAGACCCGCGAGGGCGGTGCATGGGTCGCCGTCGCGGGCCCGATCGACGTGCCGGCGATGGGGCTGCACACGTTCGAGCTCGACAACCGCGTGCAGACCGGCAGCGGCGTGCGCGTTGGCGGTGCCTACCGCGTGCGCTCGAGCATCCCGATCATCGCGTACCAGTTCAACCCGCTGGTCATGGGCTGGTGGAGCAGCGACGCGTCCCTGCTGTATCCACTGGAGGCCTGGGACACGATCGTCGATGTCGTGCACTGGGGCGAGGGCTCGGGCCGCGGCTACATCACGATCGTCGCCGCGGAGGACGGCACGCAGGTGCAGGTGCGGCCGACGACCGCGACCGCCGGCGCCGGCGGCGTGCCCCCGGGCGTGGCCGGCGGCACGTTCGCGGTGACGCTCGACGAGGGCGACGTCGCCCAGGTGATGGTCGCGGCCGACAACGCGTCGCTCACCGGCACACGGGTCGAGAGCGATCGGCCGATCGCGGTGTTCACCGGCCACGAGTGCGCGTTCGTGCCGGGCAACAAGTACGCCTGCGATCACCTCGAGGAGCAGATGGCCGGGCTGCGGCTGTGGGGCAAGAGCTTCGTCGCGGCCCGGGTGCCGCCGCGGATCCCCGAGAGCCCCGAGACCTCGCTGTGGCAGATCTACGCCTCCGAGGACGACACCACGATCGAGTTCGACGTGCCCGCGGGCGTGACCGGTGTGCCCGACGGGCCGCTCGTGCTGCAGCGCGGCGAGGAGCTGCAGTTCTACACCGGGGGCAACATCGCGGCGCCGGGCGACTTCTACGTCGAGTCGGATCGGCCGATCGCGGTGTTCAACTACATGACGGGCTACGAGAACATCCCCGGCGCGCCGCAGATCGGCGATCCGGCGATGCTGCAGCTCGCGCCCATCGAGCAGCACCTCGAGCGCTACGTGCTGCTGGTGCCGAGCCAGTGGACGTGGGACTTCCTCGTGATCACGCGGCCGCAGGGCGCGGGCGTCACCGTCGACGGTGTCGCGCTGGACGATGCGATCTTCTTCGACGCCGGCGGCGGCTTCGAGGTCGGCCGCGTGCCGGTCGACGACGGCGTGCACGAGGTCGGCGGCGCGGCGCCGCTCTCGGTGGCGGTGGTCGGCTACGACACCGCCGACAGCTACGCGTACCTGGGCGGCGGCGGCACGGGCGTGATCAATCCGGAGCCGGCCGGCTGATCAGCGCGGCAGGCCCTCCAGCCGGGCCGTGACGCGATCGTAGACGGCCAGGAGATCGTCGCGGTCGGAGGGCGTGATCGTCGGCCAGCCACGGGCACGCCTCCTCGAGCGAGCCGAACACCCGCAGCGTGGTGCTGCGGCGGAACAGTCGGATGAACCCCGTGACGGCGAGTCGGGCGATCGACGCCGCGAAGCCGGAGGTGAGGATCACCACCGCCGAGCTGCCCGAGCGATCCTGATTGGCGCGGATCATCTCCTCGAAGACCGTCCGCACGCGCGCATCCATGCCCCCGGACATGTTCCGGCGACCGACGACGTAGAGCACGCCGCCGCGGATACCCGCGGCGATCGCCTCGTCGGCGCGACGCTGGATCTGGCGGGCCTCGGCCTCGCAAGGGGCCCGCGTGAACACGGCGATGAGCAGGGGGTTGTAGCGCGCGATCACGTGCCCCGCGTCCGCGGAGTCGATCACGAGCTGGCCGCGCGCCGGCTGCACTTCGGCAGGAGTAGCAGAGCCCCGTGGGTCGAGGTAGCGGGGGCGAGCGCCGCTCCCGCGCACGCGGCCCATGGCCACGTGGCCCGGCTCAGAGCCCACGATAGAGGCCCGGCGGGTCCGCCCGGGCGCGTCCCCGCAGCCACAGCCCGAGGCCGACGACGAGGGCCCCGACGACGAGGACCGACAGGCCCATGCCCACGAACGCCCCGAGATCGACGAGCTCGAACGCCAGCACCATGACCCCAGCATGCCCGCGGGCGGGCGCATCCGTGGGCTCGATCCGCGCGAAAGCTTTGCGCAGTGCCGGCATCCGCGTGCGTGCGTCTGCTTGCCGAGTCAACGCACGGAATTCTCTGCGCTTCGCCCCGTCGATGCTGCCCGACACGCTGATGAGGTGTCGGGATCGCACGCTTGGACTCCACTGCTCGCGGCTGCACAACGCACCCCCAACCTCGAGGCGCAGGCGCTGTCGCCGACGCTGGGGTGGTGGGTCCTGCTCGCGGTGTTCGCCTTCGTGGCGCTGTGCATCGTCCACGCCGAGACATGGCGACGGCTGTGGATGCGCGCCGAGGATCCGCGGACGATCGGCCTGTTCCGCATCCTGTTCTCGGTGCTGCTGCTGTTGAACCTCGTCGGGCTCTGGGAACACCTCGAGTTCCTGTTCACCGACGAGGGCCTGTTCTACACCGACACCGCGCGCAAGGTCCTCGCGGCCAAGCAGTTCGCCCACTACCGCGAGGACGCCGGCCTCGATTTCGCCACCGCGCTCTCGTTGCTCACCGGTCCGCGCCACTCGCTGCTGCTGCTGCGCAGTGATCCCACGTTCTTCTGGATCCACCTGTGGGTCTACGTCGCGGCGGTCGTGGCGATGATGGTCGGCTGGCGCACGCGCACCGCCACCGTCTTGGTGTGGTTCCTGATGAACAGCCTCAGCGGCCGCAACCCGATCTACCTGACGGGCGCCGACGATGTGTTCAAGGTCTTCGGCTTCCTGATGATGCTCACCCGCAGCGGTCACGCGTACAGCGTCGACAATTGGCTGCGGTGCCGACGGCTGCGCCGCGAAGGTCGGCTGTCGGAGCGCGGCCGAGCCGGCGGCGGCGCCGGGCTCGTCCCCGACGCCGAGCACCCGCACGGCCTCGAGGCGATCTACCGCCGTATCCCGGCGTGGCCGCGGATGCTGATGATGCTGCAGCTGGCGACGGTCTATCTGTACACCGGCAGCGCCAAGACCGGCGGCATCTGGTCGGCGGGCGATTCACTGTACTACGCGCTGAACCTCGATCATTTCTATCGCGCGCCGCCGCAGTTCATGTCGTCGCTGTTCGGGACCAACGTGTTCCGACTGATGACCTGGGGCGTCCACTTCTGGCAGATCGGCTTCCCGCTCATGCTGGTCGGTCTGGTCGCCCGGTTCGCCCTGCGCGAGGGCCTGGTGCCGGTCACCGGCTGGCGCAGGCCGGTCTCGCGGCTGCTGTGGATCACGATCGGCGTCGCCGTGCTCGGCGTCGTCATCGTGGCGCTGCCGGTGCACGTCGCCGGCGGTGGGCCCAGCGTCGCGACGATCCAGTGGATGGTCGGCGTCGGCGGGGCGCTCGGGATGCTCGTCATCGGCTGGGGCTGGCGACGGCTCCGCGACCGCCCGTTCGTGCTGCGCGCGCGCGGCCGCACGGTCGCGATCGACCTCGACGGCTTCACCACGTGGGTGCTCGGTCGCCGCCTATGGCTGACGATCGGCGTATTCTTCCACGTGCAGATCTTCATGCTGATGAACATCGGCATGTTCGCGCCGGTGATGATCCTCGTGTATCTCGTGTGCCTGAACGGCACCGAGACCGCGTCGCTGCTGCGCGCGCTCGGTCGGGTCGCCGCACGGCTGCGCGTCCCCGGGATGGCGGCACTCGTGCGGCCGGGCGAGGCCGCGATCCCGCCGGAGGACCCGTCGCTCCCGCGGCTGCACCGCGATCGCGGTCGCATGCCGACGTGGGCGCTCGTCGCCGCGATGCTCGCCGTGCTCGGCGTCGTGCTGACCAAGGTGTTCGCCACCGGGCAGGCGTCGCTGGTGGTGGTGGCGTCGGCCGGCGCGCTCGCGCTCGTCGTCGGCGGCGTGCTCGGACGCCGGGTCGGGCCTGCGTTGCCTGCGGCCGCGGCCCCGTGGGCCTACGGTCCGCTCGGGCGCGGGTTCGCGACGGCGTTCGTCATCGTGCACATCACCGCGGTCGCGCTGCACTGCATCCCCAACAAGGACTCGTGCCACGCGTTCCGCCCGGCGGCGACGTCGTCCGTCGCGCCGTGGATGAACCTCACCCAGACCGGCCAGGCCTGGGAGATGTTCGCGCCGAACCCCATGCGCACCAATGACTTCCTCGAGGTCCTCGTGACCGACGCGGACGGCGAGGTCTGGGATCTGCGGACGGACGCCAACTCACCGCGCAACAAGCCGACGCCGTGGATCTGGTACGACCGCGCCGGCAAGATCACGCGGCGCGTCAACGGCGAGGGCAAGTGGTACCGCCCGTGGCTGGGTCGCTATCACTGTCGGCAGTGGGCGCTCGAGCACGACGGCGTGTTGCCGAAGTCCGTCGAGCTGGTGAAGGTCTGGTACGACATCCCGAAGCCCGAGGTGGTCGCGGCGCGCGGCTACTATCGCCCGGCCGAGCTGCTCGAGCGCGCGGGCCACCGCACGTCGATGCTCACGGTCCGCTGCGCCCGTGAGGAGGACGCCCAGCCGACCAACGCCGTGCGTGCGCGGCACGGCCTGGCGCCCGTCGCCGAGGGCACCATCGTGCGCCGCGTGCCCAAGGTGAAGGACGAGCCGGCCGAGGTCGACGCGGTCGGCGGTTGAGCCCGTGCCTGGGACGTTTCGGTGAAATCGACGCCGACGTCCGGCGTTGATCGGGCGCCATGCGTCGTCGCGTCCCGTCCGTGCTCGTGTCCGTCGTCGTCATCGTCGCCTGCGATCGACCTCAGGGCACCTCGCCGTGGGGGTTCGACGACGCCGCGCTCGACCGCGACGGCGTGCTGGTGGCCTACAACCTCGGCTGCAAGCGGGGTTGCGAGCGGATCGCCCGGGGCGACGTGTTGTGGAGCATCGACGACCGCCGCGTGCGGACGAGCGCCGACGTCGACGACGCGCGGCTGACCGACGGCGCGCCGCACCGCGTCCTGCTGTGGCCGCACGCGGGCGGCGAGCTGACCACGGTCGAGCTGATCGCCAGGCCGCGGTCCGATCTGCCGCCGCTCGAGGATGTCCCGCCGTTCTGGACGGTCGGCGCCGCCGAGCTCGATCGCGCCCCCGCGTGTGCCCGTCGCCGCCTGTTCGGCCACGCGAGCCCGATGGTGCAGCTCGTCGCCATCGACGGCGGCATCCTCGACGGTCGGCAGCTCGTCGGGAGGAAGCGCCTCATGGTGTACTGGGACTGGGGCGATCGGGTCGAGGAGGCCCACGCCGTCGCATTCATGCAGGTGCTGCAGAAGGCCCAGGAGGATCTCGCGGCGAAGGACGTGGCCGTCATGTTCGCGCATGTGCCGTTCCCGACCGCGCGCAAGCAGCCGATGAATGACAGCGACCTGCGGGCGTTCGCTGCGCGCTGGGCGGTGAAGGGAGCCGACGGTCGCGAGCTGCGGGCGCTGCCGATGTTCCGCCGGCCCAACGAGACCGAGTACAACGCCGCGCGCGAGCTCGGACTCGAGAACGCGTACACCGTGATGGAGAACCTCGGGCAGAGCCCCGCGATCGTCGTGCTCGACGAGCGCGGCATCGTGCGCTGGCACTCCGAGGGCCTCGCGACGCCGCCGGCCGCCTCCGCGGTGCAAGCACCCGAGCAGTACACGATCATCGAGGCGGTGACGTTCGCCCTCGAGTCGCTGTGAGATCGGACGGCGCGGCCACGCTCGGCCCCGCCTCGGTCGCCGGTCGGGAACTCGTGCTCATCATCGACGCGAGTTCGTGGCCGCGCACGTCGGTGGGGAAGGCCTCGCGGAACTTCGCGGCGTGGTGGCGGGCCTCCTCCTGTACGCCCTGCGTCCAGCACAGCAGGGCGAGATTGAAGCGGGCGTCGGCCTGCTTTGGATCGGCCCGCAGTGCGGCGAGGTAGCCGGAGCGGGCCCGGTTGTAGTCATTGCGCCGGTGATGGACGAGTGCGAGGTCGTACTGGGCGGTCGCGTCGTTCGGATCGACGTCGACCAGTGGCTGCAGCACCGTGAGCGCGCGGTCGTACTGCTCGGATCGGATCGCGAGCTTCGCGACCGACAGCGCCGCGTCGCGCCCCCCTCCGGCCGCCAGCGCGGCCTCGGCCCTGGCCAGCGCAGCCCCCAGATCCCCGGCGGCCTCGAGCGAGGCGGCCGCGCTCAGCATCGCCGCTGGATCTTCGTTGGCGAGGGCCTGCGGCGCGGCCTCGACCGGAGTGTCACCGCCGCCACAGCCGACCCACAGCAGCAGGGCCAGACAACCGTTCGTCCTCATCGGTGGAACGCTATCGCGCATCGACGCGCGAGGACAGCGACCAAGTGTCGCTCGTCTCCGCCCCTCGGCAGTTCGTGATTGCATGGACCACCGCGTGTCGTCTACACCCGAAGTCTGACGAAAGGACGGCGCGATTTGACCACACGAATGGCCACGACGCGGAGCATGGCGCTGGCCATCTTCGCCACGTTGGTCGGTGCGGGCTGCAACGACGACGGGGTCAGGACCACGGGCTCCGCCTCGGCGAGCATCGGCAGTGACGGATCGGACTCCAGTGACTCCAGCGTCACGTTGACCACCGCGGGCACGAGCGCGGGCACCGGCACCTCGACCGCGGACACGAGCGGCTCGAGCGGCTCGAGCGGTAGCACCGGCACCACCGACGGCACCACGGAACGTGTCAACGACTTTGAGACAGGGGAGAAGGGAATTCTAAGTAGCGATGCAGGCAGGTGCGGCTGCCTCAGCGAGGGCGACGGCCT
>JBIJCC010000196.1:0-7858 GCA_044344875.1 Nannocystaceae bacterium | reverse complement strand
GGAGTACCGCGACGGCCGCGTGCGTCCCGAGATCGAGCGAGCGGCCGGCGCTCCGCTCTCGGGTACGCGACGTCAGACGCCCGTACACCCTGTGGGCTATCGACGGATGCAGCTCCAGTATCGGCGCGTGTCGTTCTTCCTGCTGGGAACGTCGGGCGTGCGGACTATCACCAGTCCAGAATCTCTCGCGACCCTCGCCACCCCCTTT
Organism: Nannocystaceae bacterium; assembly: GCA_044344875.1. Lineage (GTDB taxonomy): Bacteria > Myxococcota_A > Polyangia > Nannocystales > Nannocystaceae > Xiheibacterium. Next base: position 7,650 of record JBIJCC010000196.1, on the reverse strand, counting down.
ATCCTTCCTATGCGCCGGTGAGACCGATGCGGAGCGCGGCGGCGAGCGGGTCGGTGAGGAGGAGGTCCGGCAGCTCCTCGGCCTCGAGCTCGGGCCCTCGCCCGAGGAGATCGCCGCCGAGCGCGAGCGTCGCCTCGCCGAGGAGGAGGCCGAGCGTCAGCGCGAGCGCGAAGAGAAGCGCCTCGCCGCCGAGCGCGAGCGTGCCGCCGCGGCCGAGCGTCGCGAAGAGGAGCGTCGCCGCCGCGAGGAAGAGCGCGTCGCGAAGCGACGCGAACGCGACGAGGAGCGCGAGCGCAAGAAGCAGGAGCGCGAGCAGGAGCGCGTTCGCAAGGCTGAGGAGCGCAAGCTCGAGGCCGAGCGAAGCGCGACGAGGCCCAGCGCGCCCGCGACGACGAGCGCCGCAAGAAGGAGCAGGAGCGCGAGGACAAGAAGCTCGAGAAGGTCCGGGAGCGCGAGCGCCTCGCCAAGGAAAAAGAGAAGGAGCGCCTCGCCGCCATCAAGGAGAAGGAGCGCGAGAAGCTCGCCGCCGCCAAGGAGAAGGAGCGCCTCGCGAAGGAAAAAGAGAAGGAGCGCGAGAAGCTCGCCGCCGTCAAGGAGAAGGAGCGCCGACGGATGCAGCTCCAGTATCGGCGCGTGTCGTTCTTCCTGCTGGGAACGTCGGGCGTGCGGACTATCACCAGTCCAGAATCTCTCGCGACCCTCGCCACCCCCTTTATCCTTCCTATGCGCCGAACCTGCCAGCGCTTCAGATCCCGTTTGATCATCGCCCGTCGGGCAAGCAACCGACGCAGCTCGCGGACCTCGCCGTCGGGCACGTACACCACGTGCGGCGTCATCCCCGTCTGCAGAGTCTTCGCGATCCAGTACGCATCACGCCGGTCGGTCTTCTTGCGCGACGCGGCGATGATGCGCGCCGGGCCAGGCTGCGGTCGTGTCGACGTTTCGGCTCCGCCGCAAGGCGCGCGACGCTGCGCATTCGATCGATCGCCTGTCGAACACCGCGTTGCACGAGGTCGGTCACACGTTTGGCCTCGATCACTGCGCCGAGCCGCGGTGTCCGATGCAGGATGCCGAGGGCAGCATTGCCAACACCGACGCGGCCGACGATGCGTTCGGGCCCGACTGCACGGCCGAGCTGAAGGCGGGATTTCCGATCGCGCTCTCGCTCTAGCAGGCTGCGCCTTCCGATCAGAACCGCACGGTCAACGACGCGGACGCACCGCGGCGGCCGCTCGGCACCGCCGCGAACGACAGCGAAGGACGGTCGCCAGCCTCGCTGTACGCACGTCGTCGCCTGGCACCGACGGCGAGCATCGGAATGCCTGCGCCGAGGTGGAACATGCTGGTGACGAGAAACGGTGCCCACACCCCCGGGCTGAACGACGGATATGTCTCGCCTTCGTAGTTCGTCGTGCGGTCGGCCGCGAGGCCGACGGAGGTCGCCCACAACAGGGCGCCGATCGACGTGAGCACCGCGCCGGAGACCAGCAAGCCTTTGCCCGTTGGCAGGCGCTGCGGCGCGGGTGCGACCGGTGGCGCCGCCGAAGCTGGCGGGTACGCCGGCGGTACCACCACCGGGGCGGGCACTGCCGCAGCGGCTGGAGGTACGGCGCGCAACAGCACGACCGCGGCCTTGGGTTGCACCTTCACCACGCCATCGGTACCGATCACGGTCACGCTCGTCGCATCGTGGCCGATCAGCGTCCCCGTGACGACCGTGCCGTCGCGGATGATGAGCTCGACCTCGCGCTGCAGCATCGGAGCCCACACCTGATCGGGCAGCGTCGGCGCCGGCGCCGGCGCGGCCGGTTGCGTTGCTCGCGGAGCCGCGTTCACCGTCTGCGGCGCGGCGATGGCCAGCGCAGCCACGAGCGGGAGCCAGCGAGAGACGCGAACCTGCGCCCGAGTGGCGATGGCCGAGAACGGGGACATGACCGTTGCCGTGGGAGTCTTCATACCCCCCAGGTGTGGGGAGGCAGGCATTCGATCCTCGGGCCGCGCTGAACCGACCCACAAACGCGTATCCCGACGCGCGAGTGACCGGCCCGGAGGCCCGCTGGCGGGCCGGCCCGTGGCTCACCCACGGGCCACGCCGCGAACCCCCTCACGGAATCCCTCGGACCTTGCGCGGCACGCCGCCCGCAGTGCCATCGCACGTGCGGGCTGCCACGCTGGTCGAGACCAACGGCGCCGGCTCGCAAACCGGTGGCTGCCCATGCCCATGGCGACCCTTCCACGATCCGAGGATCTACTAGCGCCCGACGAGCGGCTCGTCATGCCGGCGTGCGGCTTCGAGATCGTCGGCGGCGAGGTCATCGCCGTGAGCCCGGCGCACGAGCCCCACGGCAGCTGCCACTCGAAGCTGTCGGCCCTGCTCGAGGCGTGGAGGCCACCGGCCCCGCGAGCCTCGCGAGCCTCGCCCCCACGCGAACGCCGAGATCCCGGGTTATGTAAAGTACAGGACCAGGAGCCCTTTATGTCGCCTATCCGCTCGGGCGCGCCGCGAAAAAACTTTGGATCGATTTCTGCGGTGGTCGCACCTAGGGGTGCGACGTCCGACGCGTGCGTCTCGCAAGGGCGTCACTGCACCTCGGCTCACTTCAACCCGCAAGGCAACGACCATGGCACTCAGGATGTCGGAACGACGAGCACGGCCACCACGCACTCGGATCCTGTTGGCACTACTCCGCATCGCGTCTTGGGGCTGGTTGCTCTCAGTCGCGAGCGAGGCGAGAGCCGACGACCTGGAGCTCGAGGTGCGCAACCGGTGTCCTCGGCGGGCGGATGAGCAGCACCCGACCGACGTCGTCGAGATCCGGGTGATGAAACGGGGCAGCGGTGGCAACGTGCAGGTGGAACGTGACGTCACACTGAAATGCGGCGTTCCCGGCATCGATGGCTCATGGCAGCCATCGACCAGCAGCAACTTCTCCGTGACGGGGACGCCGACGGCAGTCGGCGGAGATACGTGGGAGGAGATCGAGCTGGTGCGGCACTCGAAATACGGGTCCAGCTGCCCAGCGAATACCTATCTGTATTCCGTCGAGGTCGTCTACGAAGCGCGTGTCGTCGGCACCAATATCACGTCGGTTGGGCAGACCTGGAATGGCAAGTGCCCCACGCATGACTGCCCGGACATCACTTGTCCTTGTCCAGATGATGGGACGTGCGTGGAAGACTCGGAGTGCGAATGCGGGCCGCAGAAGAAGTGCGAGGACGGCACTTGCGTCTGCAAGCAAGGCGGCGAGTGCTGGTGCACCGGGATGTGCATCTCGCAACAGCAGTGCGACTACATTTGCCGCAACGTCGAGGAGTCCGTTGTCGGAAGAGTTCGTCCGGAAGGCGCACCCGCGGGTCCGGTGGCTGCGCCGATTGAGAAACCCGCCAAGACGGTGGAGCCGACGAAGGCCGCGGCGAGCGGTTGCGGCTGCTCCGCTGCGGAGACCGGCAGCACTCCCGATCGCGAGCAGCTCGTCGTGCTGCTCGGCTTCAGCGCGCTCGTCATCCGACGACGACGCCGTCGTGCCCGCGTGTGACCTTCGTGCGGCGACAACTCCGAGCGCTGCTCGACTGCGGAATCCTGGCGAATGGATTTCTGCGGGTCCGCTGCAACTGCGGTCACGAGCGGTGGGTCGCGTTCTCGTGCAAGGGACGCGGGCTGTGTCCGTCGTCTGGGGGCCGGCGCATGGCCGAGACGGCCGCGCACCTGGCGGATCATGTTCTGCCGGCCGTGCCGATCCGGCAGTGGGTCCTGTCGCTGCCGTACTCGCTGCGGACGATGCTGGGGTACGAGCCTGCGCTGCTCGGTGTCGTGCTGCGCGTGTTCGTGCGCGCGGTGTCCGGGTGGATCCGCGGCAAAGTGCGCGAGAAGGTCGGAATGATCGACGCGCGTGACGTGCACTTCGGCGCGGTGACATTGGCTGCGCCTTCTACGACGTGGTGTCGGCTGCGCCGACTGGACGCTACGCGTCCGCCGACTACGTCGGCCCCGTCTAGTTCATCCAGCGCTTCGGGGACGCGCTCGATCTGAACCCGCACTTTCACTCGCTGGTGCTCGATGGGGCGTACGTGGTGCGGCACGGGCGATTCGAGGGGTTCGTGCAGCTCGAGGCGCCGAGCGACGAGGACGTCGCGGGCATCGCGGCGCAGGTGGCGACCCGGGTGGTGCGGATGCTGCGGCGCCGCGGCAAGGTCGAGGACGACGAGGTCGCGGCGGTCGAGGATGACGGTTCCATGTTGTTGCCGTGCATGGCGGCGTCGGTGCAGCGCGTCGGCGCGCTGGGTGAAGGTGAGGGACGAGCGTTGCGGCGCCCGGGCCGGCGGCGCCCGGTCGAGGTGGTGAAGGTGGACAAGCGCCGCTGCGCGGACGTCGAGGGGTTCTCGCTGCACGCCGACGTGTGCGTGCCGGCGCGCGACCGGGCGCAGCTCGAGCGGCTGTGCCGCTACGTCGCACGGCCGGCGATCGCCAGCGAGCGACTGTCGCTGCTGGCCGATGGCCGAGTTCGCTACAACTTGAAGCGGACGTCAGCGCGAGCGACGACGGCGGACCAGCCCACCGATGACGCCGAGCGCCCACAGCAGCGGCGTACCGCGCCCGCCGCCGCCCACCGAGCACCCGGTGTCCTGATCCGCGTCGTCCTGCGCCGCGTCGCGCTCGGCTCCGGCGTCATCCGCGTCCTGGCCGTCCGCGTCACTGTCCTCGTCGCCGGCATCGTCGTCGTCGCCGTCGGCCGTCAGCGGCTGTGTGAGCGCCTCGTGCATCACGAGGTAGATCTCGGGATCGTAGAAGAACTGGAAGTGGCCGACGAAGCCGTCGCACAACCCGATGTTGATGGCGCCGGGGATGATCGAGGTCTCGTAGGGCTGGATGTACTCGTCGGTGCACGTGTAGATGGAGGTGATCGGCACGTGCTCGGGGAGCGGCGCGTCGTTGACGGCGGTGAGGAACTCGCTGCCGGGCGTCAGGTCGTGCAGCGCGGGCCAGCCGACGAAGCCCTCGGCCAGCGGTGCCTTGGGCAGGCCGTGCTGCGGCGAGATGAACGTCACCAGCCGCGACACCTTCTGCTCGCCGCCGAGTGACTGGACGTAGTGGCGCGCGATGAGCCCTCCCGTGCACTCGGCGAGGATGTCGATCGCGTCCTGGTCGTACTCCACGCGGAGCTGGTCGATGACGTCGCCGAGCAGCTCCGCGTTCTCGAACAGATCGCCGCTGAGCAGCTCGGGCGGCTCGTACACCACCGGGATGAAGCCGTCGCGCGCGAGTCGGGCCTTGACGGGCTCGAACCACGCCGCGGGGATCGTGACGCCGGTGATGAGCAGGACGACGCGAGGGTGCTCGAGCGGCGCGGGGCCGGGCTCGAGTTCGTGGACCACGAGCTCGTCGGCGTACTTGGCGAGGAACGCGTCGCCCCACACCCGCGGATCGCGGACGTCCCCAGGCGGGACCTCGAGGTCACAGGCGGGGAGGGCGAGGCTGAGGCCCATCAGGGCGAGAATGGGTCGCGTGGTCATGGGTCGAGAGGCTCCGTGGCTGGCGGTTCATTTGCCGACTGAACGTTCGTTTGATAAAGTCGGAGTCGCGAATATGCCGCGTTTCAGCGGCCAGGCAAGCGGAATTCGGGGGGAAGTGGACAAGTCGCGGAAAACATTCGAACATTCATTCGAGAATTGGCCGTCACGCCCAAGCGGGGTCGTCCCCCGGCCCGAGCGGACCGCCGCGCGTCGATCCTCGACGCCGCGCTGCGGTGCTTCGTCGAGCGCGGCTTCCACGGCACCGCGATGCCGCAGATCGCCGAACGCGGCCACATCGCGGCCGGCACGATCTACCACTACTTCCCCAGCAAGGAGGCGTTGGTGAACGAGCTGTACCGCGAGTGGAAGGCGGTGGTGTCCCAGCGGGTGTTCCGCGCGTTTCCCCAGGGCGCGCCGCCGCGCGAGCAGTTCCGCGTGATGTGGCTCGAGATCATCGCGTTCGCGCGCGAGGCCCCCGGTGCCTTCATGTTCATCGAGACCCACAACCACGCGTCGTATCTCGACGAGCAGAGCATCGCGCTGGATCGCAACCTCAAGGACTTCGCGCGCGGGATGATCGGACTCGCCCAGGCCCAGGGGTTGGTCAAACCACTAGAGGCGACCGTGCTGATGGAACTGGCGTTCGGCGCGTTCGTCGGCATGATGCGGGCGAACTCGGAGGAGCGCATCGCGCTGACCGATGACGTCATCGCCGCGGCCGAGCAGGCGTGCTGGGATCTGATCGCCACGCACTGAACGGCCCGAGCGCAACAAAGCCCTGGCCGATCCCGTCCCCGCCGTGTTCTGCTTCGCGGTCGCCCGTCCGCGTCATGCCGTCGCCCGGGCAGCCGTTGCCCGAGGAGCGCATCGCCGCCTACGTGCGCGGCGAGCTCGGCCCCGACGACCGCGCCGCGGTCGAGGCCGCGATGGATCGCGAGCCGCAGTGGCTCGCGGTGGTCGCCATGCTCGCGCGTCGCGATGGCTCGTTGCGCTCGACCCCCGATCGAAGCGGCCCGTCGCCGAGTACGGCGTCCCATCGGCGCGCAACCCCACGAGCGATCCACGATCGCGAGCGGCCGCGCCAAGTCAGCGCCCACCAGAATCGACGACGAACGCCTGGAGTAGCGTCAGCTCGTCGGGGGTGGCGCCGCCCTTGTCGGTGAGCACGCGATGGGCAAGGTGCGCGAGCACCAACGGACCCAGCGCGGCACGCTCGGCCTGAGCGCGGGAGACCAGGCCGGCAGCGTCGAGGCCGCAGCGGTCCCACACCAACGCGATCTTGTCGCCGGGGGCGACCTGCGCCATCTTGGAGAGCGTCTCGGTTCCCTTGCCGCTGCACATGGCCTCCAATGGCGTGAGCATGGCCGGGGTCGCGACCGACTTCATCGCGATCAGGTTCCGCATCTCGGGCGGGACCGTCTGCATGTCGGCGAAGGCAGTGATGAGCTCGGGTGGCAGCCGGCCGACCTCGGCCTCGGCGAGAGCCGCGGCGGCGATCTCCGATCGCACGGTCGCATCGACGCTGCGCACGGCCTTGACGCCGTCGGCGAGCTTCTTGGCGATCGCCGGATCGATCGTCGGCCTGCCGTCCGCTTTGGTTTCGGTGCCGGCCTTCGCGTCCGTGCTGGCCGGGGAGCCGTTGCAGGCGACCACGAGCAGCAGGGTGAGAGAGGTGGTTTGCGGCTGCATGCGGCGAGCTTTCCACGACCCGAGTCGCTCGTCGTTCGCGACGGCGGTCCATGACAGCGTGCTGGGTCTACCGGTCGCGCCGGGCGTCGACAGGCCCAGCGGATCGACGACTTCTGGCAGCACGAGATCGATCCGCGGCGCAGCGACCACCTCGCCGGTCTCGGTGATGGCGACACCCGTCTCGGTGGTGGCGACGCCGATCGTCGCGCCATCGGTCAGACCCGTTTTCGGTGATCCGGCCGGTGGCATGACCACGGTGTACTTTCGCCGCTTCTACCCCGACGACGTCGACGCCACCGTCGCCTACGTCGCGCCGCACAGCCTCGGCGCCTCCGACCCGCGCGGGTCTGGATCTCTGCCTGAGCTGAAGTTTGAAGTGAATTCGGGACAGAGCCTGACCGTCAAGTTGCTGTCTACACACCCCTTCGGAGGATGTCCCGTGGCAGCGAT
>JBIJCC010000046.1:0-71565 GCA_044344875.1 Nannocystaceae bacterium | reverse complement strand
AGATCCTCGACAAGCTCCGCGAGTTCGGCGACCGCACCCTCGCGGTGCACGGGGACGCGTGATCTTTTTGGTAGAAAACCCTGATCCGGGTGACTAGTCTTCGACATGCAACGCATACGTGGCGGCGGTCTCGAACTGGATCTCACCGTCGTCGCGGCAGAGCGCGCCGCCGAACTCGAGCACATGATCGCCCGGCGGTAGCGGTCGCAGCAGCGCCCAGTGCCCCGCAGCTGCGGCCGCCGGACGGACGCCGGCTGCCGTCGGATTGCCGATGAAGTTGTCCTCGCCGAGGGTGACCTCGAACAGCTCCACCTGCTGGGCGAACAGCTCCTCGTCCATCGCTTCGAGATCGGGGAGTAGATCCTCGCCGTCGATGCGCAGCGTCAACGCGCACGTCCTCGCGCGTTGGGCCGGGAAGTACGTCGCGATGAAGGCCACGACCTCCGCGAGTTCCTCGGGGGTATCGACCCGCGTCGCCGGCGGCGCCACCCAGTAGTTGATCAGCGGGAAGAACAAGTGCCGATTCCGCGGGATCGTGCACGCGCGCTCCACCGGTCCGCCGCTGGTGCCCGCGAGTAGCCAGGTCTTGCCCGATTGCTCGAGCCCGCACTCGCTACCGTCGTCGTCGAGGATCGGTCCCTCTGCCCACGGCAGTCGCAACGCCCACTGCGTCCACTGTTGCACTTTGGCCGTGTAGATCTCGCGGGTGTGATCATCGTCCTGATGCACCAGCGGATCGTCGCAACCACCCACGGCGACGATGCACGCCGCCAACACTGCATGTTCCAGCCTACCCATGTCGAACCTCTATGCCCCGTCGTGGGGCCCTTCGACCGGAAGAGACGGGGCTGGAGCGGTTTTGATCACCGGGATGTGCGAGGCGATCGAACTGCTCGAGTGCCGCCGGGCCGTCACCTGCGGCGAGCCCGCGACGTTGCCGGGACGCGGCGCGGGGCGATCTCGAGGGGACTGCGCTGCCCGCGGCCGGCTTCGTCGCGGGTGAGCGCGTCGCGTTTCATCCGCAGCTCAGTTCTGGATCTTGTACGTGAGCACCTTGTTCGCGCCGTCGCGGCGGATCGCGACCTGCACCTGTGCCTGGGAGAACACGCCCTGCAGCACCGCGATGTCGTCCATGATGGCCTCCATCGTGCGGCCGCCGATCGAGCGCACTAGGTCGCCGTTGCGTAGCCCGAGCGAGTACAGCGCGTCGCCGTTGCGGATCGATCGCAGTTCGACGCCGCGCAGGACCTGCTGTGCATCGACGCGCGGGATCAAGAACACCTCGACGCCGATCTCGGGCAGGCGAGCCAGCTGCGCGTCGAGATAGGCGCGGGAGACGTTCCAGACGCCCGGCGAAGGGCTGGTCGGCGGCGCTGGCATCGGGGGCGGCGTGGCCTCGAAGCACTCCTGGCCGCTCTCCTCGAGCAGGCACGCGTTGTAGACGCAGCCGCAGATGACGTTCGCCTCGTTGTAGATGTCCTGGCAGTAGTCGGGAGCGTAGCCGTCGTCGAGGCACTCCTGGCGCGTGTCTTCGGCGGCGACCTGGCAGTTGGTCAGCGCTTCCACGCACTGGGTGTCGCGTCGGCACTGCTCGTATTCATCGACGCAGGCGGCGAAGTACTCCTCGTTCTCGACGTTCACCCGGGCGCAGTCGGAGAAGAACCGCGCGCAGGACTCACCGCACTCGAGCACGAGGTTGCAGCTGCCGCCGATCTGCAGATCTCCGTCCGCCTCGGCCTCGATGACCGACCACAGGATGCTGCCCGAGGCCTCGCCGTCGAAGCCCACGCCGATGCCGACGGCGCAATCGAGGTAGCAGGGCTCCTCGCCCTCCTCGAGGAAGGCGAACTGCGACAGCGCGACGTTGCACTGGGTCGCGCACTCCTCGTCGTCGATGACGGGCACCTCGGCGTCGGCGGGTTCCTCCGGCGGAATCTCGTCGTACTTCGTCAATCCGGAATTCGTGCACGCCGCGGCCAGGCAGGCGGCGACGAGGACGAGATGGGGGGGCGCGAGGCGTCGTGTCTTCACGAGCCACCCTTTGCCGGCTCCGTCGACCGCGATGACGGGCGGCCGCCACCGTCCCGGCCGGGGCACGCAACTCAGTCCCGCAGCGGTGCGCCCGTGGCCTCACCGCCGCGCGGCGGTGAACGGATTCATCGTCGGCACACCCGTGCGGTCGATGTCGACCGTGTTGCGCGTCACGACCGTGAGGTCGTGGACGTGGGTCGCGGCGATCAGCGAGTCGATGACCGGCAGCGGATCGGGCACGTTGAACCGGCCCCACACGGCGGCGATCTCTGTCGTGACCTCGAGGATGCGGTCGGCGTACGCGGTCATCAGCGTGTCGAGCCAACGATCGAGGGCGGTCGCCGCAGCGCGATCTCGACGCCGGATGTTCTCGACCCCGCGGCGCAGCTCCCCCACGACGAGGACGCTGAGGAACAGCGCGTCGTCGTCGACGCCGCGAAACCAAGCCTGGACATGCTTGTCGGCGCGTCTGCCCTTGCGGAGCTCCGAGACGACATTGGTGTCGAGCAAGTAGCTCAAAGTGCCGCCTTGCGGCCGTGGTCGTCGTGTCGCGCGAAGTCCTCGTCGGTGCCGCCCCGCGGGATCCCGAGCAGGTGCTCCTTGAGGCTCGTGCGCGGGGCCGTCACGAGGGCCTCCACGAGGAGCCTGCGGTGCTCCTCCTCCGCAGAATGGCCGCGCTCGGCGGCCCGCCGCTTCAGCAGGTCGACGACGCGGGGGTCGAGGCCTCGGACGATGAGCTGCGCCATGGGAGATATCAGTGATATCATCGCGGGCGCCCCGGGCAACACGCCCCGCGCGACCCTCGCTCACGGCCAGACGCAGCGGTCGATGTTGCCGTTGACCTGCACGCACTGCATCCCGTCGGGACACGCGGCTCCGTCGTCGCAGCCGAGCGCGCACTGGTTGCCCCCGGGGGCCCGCGCACTCGACCGTCGCGGTGCCGCTGGTCGGCTGCGGGCACGTGCTCGGGTCGTCGCAGAAGCAGAAGACGGTGCACCAGTTGCCGTCCTGGATGTCGACGCAGTCGTCGTAGCCGTCGGGGCACTCGGGCTCCGCTCCGAAATCGCACGCCGGGTAGCTGACGTCGCCCGACGGGCCGGTGCTCGCGGTCGCATCGGTGCCCGAGCTGCTCGCGTCGCCGGTCGGATCGACCGTGGTCTCGACCGTCGGGTCCGGCGTGGTCGTGAACGTGCTCGGGTTCGACGTGGGATCCGTCGCCTCGGTGCTGCTCGGATCCGCGGTGTCGCTCGCGTCGGTCCCGCTGCTGGTGCCTGGCCCGACGAACGCGGGGTTACGCTCCTTGCACGCGGTGCTCGCGAGCAGCAGCACCGCGACGGCGAACCAGCTCGAGGACACGCGCAGCACCTTCGCACGATAGCGTCACGGCCGCGTCACTGCGAGCCCGATCGTCCGCGGTCGCTCGCGCAGCGACGACCGGCAGCGCAGCGCGCACGCAGCCCCGGCCGGCAGGGGGTTGTCACGGCAGGGGCCAGCGGCTAAGACGGCGCGCCCGCGCGCGGGTTGCCCTGGAATCGCCGATGCCCCGCACGACCCCACCGTTTCTCGCACTGGCCTCCGCCGGTCCGCGCCTGGCCGCGGTGCTGTCCGCCGTCGCGCTGTCCTGGTTCGCGCTGTCCTGGCTCGCGCCGGGCACCGCCGAGGCCGCCCAGGTCCGCACCCGCGTGGTGCTCAACGGCGACGCGGTGCCGGTGTCGTTCAACGACGGCGACAGCTTCCGCGTGCTCTCGGGCACGTACAGCGGCGCGCAGGCCCGCCTCGCCGGCTTCAACACGCTCGAGTCCCACGGCCCCGTGCACCAGTGGGGCGGCTGGACCGCCAAGGAGATGTACGTCCTGGCGAAGATGGCGATGTACCACGGTCGCCGCGGCGTCTGGCACTGCACGAGCGACGGCAAGACCGACACCTACGGCCGCATGTTGACGTGGTGTCCCGATCTCGCCGAGTCGCTGATCCGCGAGGGCCTCGCCCACGTGATGAGCGTCGACGACGCGCCCGGCAAGCCCGAGCTCATCGAGGCTCAGCGCGCGGCCCAGCGCGCGCGCAAGGGCATCTGGGCCCACGGCGTCCCGCCGTTCGTGCTCACCTCGCTGCACTCCGTCGAGGAGGACACCACCGGCGAGGGCACCTACAACCGCCTGGTGTCGACGGACGACGGTCACTCGGTGAAGTGGAAGCACACCGATCGCTACGACGAGTGCGCGAAGATCTGCCACATGGTCTACGCCGTCGACGAGTCCAAGGTCGACGAGGTCGCCGCGGCGGTCGCGGCCGACAACAAGGCGTCGAAGTGGGTCGGCAAGCTGTCGCCCGCCGACCTGCGCCAGGCCGTCCTCGAGTTCGCCCGCTGGCGCCACACCAGCCGCGCGATCGCCAAGGACGACCGCCTCAACTTCGAGGCCTACCTGCAGGGCAAGGCCGACGCCGGCGCCTTCGGCAACCAATCGAGCCAGCCCGGCTCGTGCATGATCCACGTGCCGTTCGAGCGCCGCTATGGCGGAGGTCGAGCCGCGTGTCTGCGCTAGGCCGTTGCGCCCGCCTGATGGCCCCGGCGCTCTTGGCCGGGGCGCTCGCGTCGTCGTGCTACGAGGATCCGCTGCTGCCGATCATCGGCCACGAGTCCAACGACCAGGCGTGCCAGGACGGCCTCGACAACGACGGCGACCTGCTCATCGACTGCAGCGACCCCGATTGCCTGGTCGAGTCGACGCTCTGCGGCGAGGTCGTCCCCGAGTTCCCCAGCGAAGACGCCGAGGCCGACGTGCTGACCTGCCACGACTTCGTCGACAACGACGACGACGGCCAGTTCGACTGCGGCGATCCGGTCTGTCGCGACATCCCCGAGACCTGCTGCATCCGCGAGAACACCGACGTCACCTGCAGTGACAACCTCGACAACGACCAGAACGGCTTCGCCGACTGCGCCGACTTCGGCTGCCGCAACGGCGTGTTCGTCACGGTCTGCGACGAGGGCACCGACATCACCTGCGCCGACGAGAAGGACAACGACGGCGACGGTGTCAGCGACTGCGACGACGACGACTGCGCGATGATCCAGGCCTGCGTAGGCCAGACGGGCCCCGAGACCAGCCTCGAGGCGTGCAGCGACGGTCGCGACAACGACGCCAACGGCTTCACCGACTGCATGGACTTCTCGTGCTCGATGTCGATGGACCTGGACGTGCTGCAGTACTGCGCCAACGTCCCGGCCGAGGACACGCTCGACGCCTGCACCAACGGCGAGGACGACGACAACAACGGCTTCGTCGACTGCCTCGACTTCTCGTGCTCGATGTCCGACGACCAGGACATCGTCGAGTACTGCGCCGATCAGCCGATGGAGACCTCGGTCGAGGCGTGCAGCAACGGCGAGGACGACGACAACAACGGCTTCATCGACTGCCTCGACTTCTCGTGTTCGCAGTCGCTCGATCCGGACGTCGTGGAGTACTGCAGTGCGATCCTCGAGATCACGCCGGAGGCCTGCTCCGACGGCGTCGACAACGACAACAACGGTTTCACCGACTGCGCCGACTTCTCCTGCCGGACCAGCGAGGATCCCGACGTGGCCCAGGTGTGCCAAGAGAGCATCGGCGCGACCACCCAGGCCGCCAACACCAAGTGCTCCGATGGCGTCGACAACGATGGTGACAGCTTCGTCGATTGCCTCGACTGGGACTGCAGCCACAACCCGCTCGTGACGAACTGCCCGACCCCGAGGGTGTGCGAATAGCCCCCGCGAGACTGCGAACCTGCACCGTGAACCGCGTATCCCTGGTCCTGTCGTTCCTGCTCGCGTTCGTCGCCACCTGGCTCGCACCGGGTTTCCGTGCCCGCGCCGCCGAGCCCGACGTGCCCGATGCCGCCGCCGAGCCGGCCGAGTCCGCGCCGGTCTCCGAGGCCCCGCGCACCGAGACGGTGTGCGACGACGGCCAGGACAACGACGGCGACACCGTCTACGACTGCGGTGACGACGACTGCAAGTCCGAGCGCGCCTGCGAGAAGGGCGGCCCCGAGAACACCGAGACCACCTGCCACGACTGGGTCGACAACGACGACGACGGCTACGTCGACTGCGACGACTTCGACTGCGGCTCGACCACCGCGTGCAAGGGCTCGTGGGACGCGGGCGGCGGCGGCGGTGCGAGCTCGGGCGGCGGCGACGACATCCGCCCCGGCCGCGGCCAGAGCGAGGCCGACCTCATCGGCAAGAACGGCGACAACGACGGCGAGCGCGACAACATCGTGTGTGCGGACGGCGTCGACAACGACAACGACGGCCGCACCGACTGCGACGACCTCGGCTGCAAGCTGACGTCCGAGGTCACGGTGTGCCAGCCGGGCACCAACTTCCGCCTGTCGGTCGTCGCCCGCGTCGCGCAGAGCTACGACGTGCAGGAGAAGAAGTCGAACACCGAGTTCGACGTGCTCCAGCTGCGCGCCCTCGGCGAGATGCCGTTCATCCAGAACTCGTTCTTCTTGATCTCGGCGCGCATGGAGAAGACCCCGCGTGTGGTCTTCGCCATGTTCCAGGTGCCGCTGGGCAAGAAGGGCCACTACATGAACGTCAACAGCGGCGGCGGCGGTCTGTCGCTCGAGCTGGTGCGCTCGGTCCACAAGCGCATGCTCGCCGACCCGGCGTTCTACGTGTACAACGCGTTCGAGCAGGGCAACGGCGCGGCGGTCGAGTTCGGCGGGCCCATCGACAAGAAGGGCAAGTACCTCTACCGCACGTTCCTGGGCGGCGGCAGCGGTCGCTTCGCCGGCAACATCGGCGGCACGTTCTTCCCCGACAACAACAACAACTACACGTTCTCCGCGGGCGCGCAGTTCTGGATGAACTTCGTCGGCTACTACAACCGCTGGGACACCCCGTTCATCTACACGCCGTCGCCGCTCGCGGTGGCGCTGGCGGTCGGCGGCAAGTACGACCAGCGCTCGCAGGAGCGCTACCCGGCGGCCAACGTGCAGTTCATCGTGCGCTGGCGCCGGCTGCAGTTCTCGGCCGAGAACTACACGAAGCGCGAGCTGGTCTTCAAGAACTGGCAGACGGCGTACAACATCCAGCTCGGTGTGCTCGCGATCTCGAAGCGGCTGATGCTCGCGGCCGACTTCGGCCAGTACCTCGCCACCGACTTCGAAGATCCGCCGGACGTGCTGGGCTACGACCTGCGGCGCCAGCTGCAGGAGCTGCAGTACCGCGCCGCCGCCCACGTGTACCTGTGGCGCGACGTGCTGTTCCTGACCGCGATCTGGCGCGACCGTCGGGTGGAGCCCGCGGCTGGGGACACCGGGATCAACGTGCTGCAGGACATGCGCGTGTTGATGACCTACCGCTGGTAGGCCCTTCCCCGCCGGGCTTCAGTCCTCGAAGCCCAGGGGCAACGCATCGATCGCCGCGAGCGTCGTGAGCACGACGCCGCGGATCTCGCTCGACTCGCCCGCGGCGATCCACGCCCACTCGGGGCGGGCCACGATCATCGCGCCGAGGACCTGCTTGTCGCGGCGGACCTGCAGCACTGGCGCGTCGAGGTGGCGGCGGATGAGCTTCAGCTTCACGACCCACAGCAGGACCTCGAGCTTCAGCGGCGCGATCGCGGGGGCGTCGGTCGCCGTCATCGTGCCGCCCAGGTTCTTGTCGAGGCGGCCGTTGGTCTCGAGGTGCCAGCGGTGCTCGCCCTGCACGTCACAGGCGATGCGGACCTCGTCGTTGGTGACGTCGGCGACCTCGCCGTAGTCCGCCCCGACCGTCGGCACGCGGTGGCCGGTGCACGTGGCTCGAAAGTCGCGGTCGGGCCCGTGGACCACGAGCTCGAGGTCGTAGCGCCAGCCGGGTCGTCGGGGGCCGACCGCGGCGGTGACCATCGCGAGGTCGACGGAGCTCTCGCGGATCCGCGCCCGCTCGATCGTGTAGGGCCCGAGTCGGAACGACCCACCGTCGCCGCGCTCCCGCTCCCAGCGCGGGTTCTTCTGCACGCCGGGGTCGGTGGTCTTCAACGACGCGCGGCGGACCCCGTCGCAGGCGAGCGGCGCGAGGCCGACGGCGAGCGCGAGGATCGTCGGCACGCAACGGCGCAGTGTCGGGGTCGGGCGCGGCACGGAACCCGGGTGTCACTAGCATCCGCGCGACCTCGCCGTCACGCCCCGGTTGCCCGCGCCCCGCGGACGTGAGCCCCGATACCCCGGCCTCCGCGACTGTGCATCGCGTTGGAAGCGCCATTGTCTGGATCGGCGGAGTTGGTCTAGAAGCCTGTCCCATGCTGCGTACGCTTCGTCTTTCGCCCCTGCTCGTGCTCGTGTTCGCGACCGCCTGCCTCGACGACGGCAGCTCGGGGGACACCGACGACGGCAACGCCACCAACGCGACCATGACCGCCGCCGATCCGGACACCGGGTCCGCCGACACGGCCAGCGGCGGGGCGGAGAACACCGACGCGGCGTGCATGGACGGCGTCGACAACGACGGCGACATGTTCACCGACTGCGACGACTTCGACTGCACGATGGCGCCGGACGTCACCGTCTGTGGCAACTCGACCGCGAACGACACCGCCAACGACACGTCCGCGGTCGACGAGAGCGATGACGCGACCTGTGCCGATGGCGTCGACAACGATCAGGACTCGTACACGGACTGTGACGACTTCAGCTGTTCGATGAACCCCGACGTCACCGTGTGCGGCGGCAACTCGCTCGGCGGCACCGAGAACGATGCGGCCCAGTGCATGGACGGCATGGACAACGACGACGACGACGCGATCGACTGCCTCGATCTCGACTGTGTGATGGCCGAGGCGGCGGTGTCGTGCAACGGCCCCGAGGACTCCGACGACGCCTGCTCGAACGGCTGGGACGACGACGACGACAGCTTCATCGACTGCGATGACTTCGACTGCGACGGCACCACCGCGTGCCCCAGCGAGAACACCGACGAGCTCTGCGACGACGGCGTCGACAACGACATGGATGACTTCGTCGACTGCGACGACTTCGATTGCTCGATGAACATGAACGTCACGGTCTGTCCGTGATGGTGCGCGCGGCCCTCGGCGTCGTCCTTGCGGCGCTGCCGTCGTGCACGGCGCCCGTGGGCGGCTCCGGGGGTGCGCCGGCCGAGCCGCCCGCCGCCGAGCGGGTCGCGGTCGAGCGCCCCGCAGACGCCGTCGAGTTCGCGATCATCGGCGACTTCGGCAAGGCCGGCCCGGCCGAAGCCGACGTCGCCGCGCTCGTGCACGGGTGGACCCCGGAGTTCATCCTCACCACCGGCGACAACAACTACAACGATGGCGCGGCGTCGACGATCGACGAGAACATCGGGCAGTACTACCACGACTTCATCGCGCCCTACCGCGGCCGGTACGGCGAGGGCGCCGGCGAGAACCGGTTCTTCCCCGCGCTCGGCAACCATGACTGGCGCGCGACCGATCTGAAGCCGCACACCGACTACTTCACGCTGCCGGGCAACGAGCGCTACTACACGGCGTCGATCGGCCCGGTCGACGTCTTCGTCGTCGACAGCGATGCGCACGAGCCCGACGGGATCGAGGCGGGCTCGACGCAGGCGAAGTGGTTGCAGCAGGCGCTCGCGGCCGCCGACGGCCCATGGAAGGTGGTGGTGATGCACCACCCGCCGTACTCCTCGGGCGATCACGGATCCGACGAGCGGCTGCGCTGGCCCTACCGCGAGTGGGGCGCGACGGCCGTCATCGCGGGACACGACCACCACTACGAGCGCATCGAGACCGGCGGCATGCTCTACTTCGTCAACGGCCTGGGCGGGAACCCCAACCGCTACGCGGTGAAGGCCCCGATCGAGGGCAGCGTCGTGCGCTTCAACGAGGATCACGGCGCGATGCGGGTGTTCGCCGACGCGCAGGGCATCCGCTTCGAGTTCGTCACCCGCGCCGGGGCCGTCGTCGACAGCGTCGTCCGCAAGGCGCCGTAGCGGCCGAAAACCGCCCCAGCGCCCCCTCGCCCCTGGCAACTGCGCGGGGCATGTCCCATCATCGCCACCCGTGTCACGCCTGCGCCACGCCCTGTCCGTCGCCCTCGCGTGTGCTCCGATCCCCGGGTGCATCCCGTCGGGCTCGGCGTGCGACAAGCCAGCGGCCGCGTGCCCGACCGACGGAACCACCGGCGACGAGGGGTCGACGGGCACGCAGGGCACGACCACGATGTCGCCGACGACCACCGCGCCGACGACGACGATGGGCGCGACCACGCAGGACGACGCCGACAGCAGCACGACCGAGCCGCTGGTGTGCAACGGCGCGAATCTCCGCGTGGTCAGCTTCAACGTGAAGTCGGTCGGCGCCGAGGGCACCGACGAGTGGGACGCGCTCGGCTCCCTGCTCGCGCGCCTCGCCCCCGACATCGTCTGCATCGAGGAGTTCGGCGACGGCGAGACCGCCCCGCTGCGGGCCCTGACGACGGCCCTGGGTTGGCCCGAGTCGATCCAGGCCCAGACCTCGCCGGCGATCGGCGGCGAGCTTCGCAACGCGTGCATGGGCCCGCACCCGATGGCGCGCATCGACTCCTACGGCAGCGAGCTGTCGGGTGATGCGGACGCGAACGACGTGGGTCGCGACTTCCTCGGCGTGCGCCTGGTGCTCGAGGGGTGCCCGATCAACGTCCTGGCCGTCCACGCGAAGTCCGGCCAGGAGGACCTCGACTTCTTCCGCCGCCAGGTCGAGTTCGTGCGGCTCGGCCAGGCCGTCGCCGACGTCCGCGACAGGCACCCCGGCGAGCCGGTGGTGGTGATGGGCGACTTCAACGAGAACACCGATGACTCCGCGATCGGCACCGTGTTCGATGCCGAGCCCGCCGGCCTGCCGCCGTCGTACCAGCTCGGCGACGACATCGAGTTCCCCCTGACCTACGACCCGTTCTCGACGATCGCGGCCGCGGGCCTCGAGCGGGTGGAGGTCACCCACGAGGATTCCGAGCGCATCGGCACCTGGAACGTGAGCGCGGCGCAGGACGGCATCCGCATCGACTACGTGTGGCTCGACGGGCCCCAGCTCGACGGTGCGGTCGTGTTCGACGCCTGCCGCGACGACGGCGTCGACGAGCCGCCCGCGGGGCAGTTCCTGCCGATGCAGGGCGATCCCGTGCCCTGCGTTGCATCTGCGTTGGCGTCCGATCACCTGCCCGTCGTCGTCGATCTCACGCTTGCGCCATGAGGCGCGCTGCGCGAACGTGCGCGGTCGTTGCCGTCGCTCGCGCGTGACGAACCGGTGGTAGCCTCCGCGGCGCTCGCGGAGAACTCGTCGTGGCCCACACCATTCGATCGTTCCGATTGTCGCCGCTGTTCGCCCTGTTCGCATGCGCTGCCGAGCCGGCGGCCGACGACGAGGAGTCGCTGTCGGCCGGCATCGACGAGGTCGGCGAGACCACGTCGCCGATGCGCATGGACTTCGGTCCCGACGGCAAGCTCGACCTCGAGGACCAGGACATCTCCGAGATCGCCGAGGTCTTCGGCCACGGCGCCGACACGCTGTACCGCCTCGATCCCGAGACCAAGGCCGTCACCGTGGTCGGCACGTTCGACGGCTGCGACGCGAGCATCATCGACATCGCGCTGGACGCCGAGTCGCGGATGTTCGGCACGGCCTACGGCGCGCTGTACTCGATCGATCGCAAGACTGGCGCGTGCACGCTGATCGCCGACGGCGACTACCCGACCTCGCTGTCGTTCGTGCCCGCGGGCACCGTCGATCCCGACGCCGAGGCGCTCGTCGGCTTCGTCGAGGAGCAGTACATCCGCATCGACGTCGACACCGGCGCGGTCACCGAGCTCGGCGTGCTGCCCGACGGCCTGCGCTCGAGCGGCGACGTCGTCTCGGTCAAGGACGGCGACACGTGGCTGACGGTCTTCGGCCCCGGCTGCGAGACCGGCGACTGCATCGTGTCGATCGACCCGAGCACCGGCGACGTCCTGCGCAACTACGGCGAGATGCCGTACTCCAAGGTGTTCGGCCTGGCGTTCTGGGCCGGCCGCGCCTACGGCTTCTCCGAGGCCGGCGAGCTGTTCCAGATCGACTTCGGCGACACGACCGTCACGACCACGCAGATCGAGGTCCCCGGCGCGCCGTCGGGCCTGTCGTTCCACGGCGCCGGCTCGACGACCTCGGCGCCGCCGCAGGTCGGGTGATTTCTCTCGAGGGTGAAGCTCGACATCGCCGCGCTCGAGCGCGCCTACGCCGGCCCGTGAGCCGCGGGTGGGACGGATTCGCCCGGTCGGGCGCCGGCTGCCGGGCGGGGGTGGCGACGCTCGCCAGGATCCCGAACCGGTCGGGACCGGATTTGCGACCCTCGATAGCAACCGCAAATCGGCACCGCTGCGGGCGTCCGGTGACCCGATCCGGGTGGTCGACGGGCCGGCGCCGCGTTGACGGGACCTCGGCGGTCGCAGCGGATTCCCCCATGGTCCGCATGCCGTGGGCCCGGCCCCGCTCTTGCAAATCAATGCGAGCGTGACCCTCGCTGCCCGCATCGCCCTGGTCCTCGTCGTGGGTTCGTCGCTCGCCGCCGGCTGTGGGGTCGCCGATGCGCACCCCAACGACGAGGTCGCGATGACTGGCGGCGGCGGTGAGCGGGTGCTGGGCAAGCGCGCGTTCGATGCGGCGTCGGCCGGCTACCCGACGTTCGACCGGCTCGCCACCGAGGCGCCGCAGCGCACGGTGGTGCGCGCCCGGGCGCAGCTCGCCGTGCTCGCGCGCGATCTGGCCGCGCTGCGATCCCGCGGCGGCGCCGATGCGACCGAGTTCGGCGCGGCGGCGGCCCTGCTCGCGGACGCGCGGGTCGTCGTCACCGAGCTCGACGAGGTCTTCGACGCCGGTCGTGCGATCGACGACGCCTCGCTCGCGCTGCTGGTCGGGAAGGTCCAGGGCGTTCAGCTCGCCCTCGATGGCCTGCGTCACCGTCGCGTCCGCGGTGCGTGAGCGGTCAGGCGTCGGCGAGCCGGAACGCCCGCGCCATGCGCTGCTGCTCTGCCCGGGTGATGCCACTGGCCTCGGCCACGGTGGACCAGGCCGACACCGCCGAGACCACCTCCGCGATGATCGCCTCGCGGCGCGGCGCCTTGACGCGGAAGTACTGCGCGACGTCTCGGACGAGGTCGAGATCCTGCGCGTTGTCGGTCTCGGAGATGTCGAGGCTCAGTCCCTCGCCGTCGGCGACCGGGTTGAGGTCGTAGGCGGGACTCAGCTCCCAGCCCTTCGATCCCAGGAGGAAGCCGTGATTGCGGAGGTGATCGTCGACGTTCGACACACAGACCGCGAACACGATGCGGCGCCACAGCTGCTCGAGATCGCGGGCCGGGTGGGCGCCGTGGCGCTCGAGGAACGCAGCGAGCTCGAGGTAGCTCGCGCCATCGCCATCGACGTGGCCGAGCAACGTCATGGCCGAGGCGAAGTGGACGCGGGCCGCGAGTCCATCGCGATCGAACCGTCGGATGAGAAACGTCCGCTGGTCGCCTGCGAAGGCCTGCGCCGTCGCCTCCGGGACAGCCACGCCCGCTCGCTGGGCCAGTGTGTGCGTCACGTGCTCCCATGCGCCGACGTCATGGGTGTCGGCGACGCTCGGGAACTTCGCGATCCACAGGCGGCCCGCGGGATCGACCACGTCGGCCTTCGGCCGAGCCCCGCCGAGGGATGCTCCCGGCGCGAGGAGTAGTGCGAGCCAGTCGTCGAACGCGGGGTCGGACTCGGCGTCGTCGGCCTCGAGCGCCCGGCTCGCCTGCTCGAGCGCGCGCAGCGACGTCCACGGCGGTGCCGCCAGGCCCTCGCGGTCGTCGAGGAAGGGCCCCTCGGGATCGAGTCGAAATCGCATCGCTCCCATCCGGTGTCGATCGAAGACCCCGAGCAGATAGTCCGACTCGAGGAGACGTCGCTCCGCGCGGCCCTCCTTGCGCGCCGATCGAGCCTCGCGGCGGCGCATGAGAACGCGGCCCCAGCGATCGGGACACGAGTCCAGGAACACGCCGAAGTTCGCGTGGCCGCGGCGCGGGTACTGCCGTCCACCGAAGACCGGCAGCGCCGGATCGATCGCGGGGACGTCGGGCTGCTCGAGCCACGTCGGTGCGAACTCGAAGGCGAACACCTCCTTGCCGCGCGACGCGGTCGCATGGAGGTGCCCGAGCTGCTGCGGCCCGCCCAGGCCGACCCAATCGGCGACGACCTCGATCGTGCGTTCACCGGTCATCGTCGCTCTGCCGTGGACTTGCGCCGGGTCTTCGCCGCGGCCGTCTTGGCTCGACGGCGGGCCGCGAGCTCCGCGTCCTGCAGCTCGCGGCCGAGCGCGTCGTCGCTCGCGAGCGACGCGAGGTTGTCGTCGAGCCCGAGGCTGTGCAGCACGCTTGCGTAGGCGCCCATCGTCACGCCCGGCTCGCCCCGCTCGATCGCCCGAAGGGTGGGCCTCGACATGCCCGCGCGCTCGGCCAACAGGGTCGCCGAGATCCGGCGGCGCAGTCGCGCCAGGCGCAGGTCTTCGCCGAGCGCCGCCAAGGTCCGGCGGAGGGAGGGCAGGAGGGGTGCGGTGCGCTGGCCCATCGATGGAGCACTATCATTGCCACAACGCAGCAGAACTGGAAACGATAGTTGCCAAGGCCCCGTCCCGGCGCTGACCCCCGTCTTGCGGGCCGCGGCGTCAGGCGCTACAGCGGCGGGGTGATCCGGGCGCTCGCGATCGCCGTCGTCGCGGGCGCCGTGCTCGGCCGGCCCGCGCTCGCCCACGGGCCGTCGCTCCCGCCGCCTCCCTTCGCGGAGCACTACACGCTCGAGTGGGCCGCGCCGCCGGAGTGCCCGAGCGCCGCGGCGATCGAGGCCCGCATCGCGGCGCTGCGGATCGACGACGGGCGCGGCGAGGGGACGATCGCCGTGCGCGGTCGGGTCGACCTCGTCGAGGGGGGCTATCGGCTGGCGCTCGAGACCGAGTTCCGCGGTCACGTCGAGACCCGCGCGCTGACGGAGCCGCAGTGCGAGGCGCTGGGCGAGGCGACGGCGCTGGTGACGGTCGTCGCGCTGCAGCCCGCGGGATCGGGGACGCGGCCACGGCCCGAGATCGTGGCGCCCGAGATCGTGCCGGAGCCGGACCCGGCCCCGCTCGAGCCGGCCGCACCGGCACCGAAGATCGAGGACATCCCCGAGGCCCTCGACGTGCCCATCGATCCGCAGCCGACCCGATCGCCCGTGCCGCGTCGACGCGCTCCGCCGACGGCGCTTGCCCGCGTCGCCGGGTTGCTCGAGTCGGGCGCTCTCCCCGGCATCACCGGCGGCCCCGCGCTCGCCCTCGGGATCGCGGGACGACGCTGGCGCGCGGAGCTGCACGGGGCCTACCTCGCGCCGCGGTCGGGGCCCGGTACCAGGCCGGTCTCGTCGGGGTCCGCGGCTGCTACCGCGTCCGCGCGGCGGCGCTCGAGCTCCCGCTGTGCGTCGGCGTCGAGGTCGGCGGCCTCCGGGCGACGACGATCGGGGTGACCCCGCGGCGCCGCGCCGGCGCCCCGCAGTTCGGACCCCTGGCCAGCGCGGGGGTCGCCCGGCGCTGGGGCCGGATCGGCCTGTGGACGGCGGTCGAGGTCGTCGGACGCGCGCTGGGCTACGCCTTCACCTTCGGCGACGTCGAGCGCTTCCGGCAGGCGCCGGTCTCCGCGCGCCTGGTCGTGGGCCTCGAGATCTTCGCCCCGTAGAATTCCAACGCCCCCGGACATTAGGCTGGACGACCATGGGCGTCACGGCATCGGGCATGGCCGCCCCTCCCTTTCGCGAGCTCTATCGGGCCCACTACGGGTTCGTGTGGCACGCCGTGCGGCGCTTCGGCGTCGAGGAGTCGATGCTCGACGACGTCGTGCAGGACACCTTCGTCACCGCGTACCGGGCGCTGTCGCGGTTCGACGGCAGCTCCCCGAGGTCGTGGCTGTATGCGATCGCGCGGCGGGTCGCGAGCAACCATCGCCGCACCGGTGTGCGTCGGCGTCGACGTCACGACGCGTGGCAGCAGCACGGCGAGTCGAGCGACCGGACGGTCAGCCAACTCGACGCCCTGCACACGCTCGATGTGTTCCTCGAGTCGCTCGCCGCGGATCAGCGCGAGATCTTCGTGCTCGCCGAGCTCGAGGGCATGAGCGGCGGTGAGGTCGCGACCACGCTCTCGATCCCGGCGAGCACCGTCTACGATCGGCTCCGCGCGGTGCGGGCGAGGTTTCGCCATCACCTCGACGAGCGGGGGCTCGCCGTCGTCGTGCGCGCGCGCGAGGATCGACCGCGGGCGACCGCACGCACCTGGGCGCTGCTGTGCCTGCGCGTGCCCGGGGCAGCCCTGGCCCCGATCGCGCCGCGCTGGGCGGCGATGGCGACCGCGGCGAAGCTGGCGGTCGGGACCACGGCGGTCGTCGGGGTCGTCGCGATGACGGCCGAGGCCGCACCAGGCCGCGAGCACGACGGCGTGGAGGTGCGATCGGGCGTGGAGGTGCGATCGGACGTGGACGTGCGATCCGATGCGCCGATCGAGCCCACCATCGCCGCGGCCGAGCTGCCGCCGGTCGACGAGCTGGCTGCCCCGACGGTTCGACCGCGTGGCGAGCCTGTCGTCCGAGCGCGGGGAACGACGAAGGACGCACCTGCGGAGCAGGACGACGCGACCGCGTGGTTGTCGGAGGCCGCGGCGTCCCTCGGCGCGAACGATCCCGCCGCTGCGCTCGAGGCCACCGATCGTCACGCGCGTCGCTACCCGAGCAGCCCGCTGGCGGATGTGCGGGCGGGGCTGCGCATCGAGGCGCTGTGCCGGCTGGGTCGCGTCGTCCAGGCCCGCGGCGAGGCGGCGGCGTGGCTGCGCCGTGCGCCCGACTCGCCCATCGCGAAGCGAGCCGCGGCGATCTGCGGGGGCTCGCCGTAGGATCGGGCGTGCCCCGGACATCCGGTTCGCGATGGCATCGAGGCGAGGCGCCGGCGGTGATCGGACATGGCGAGCATGGTGCGTGCTCGCGTCGGGGTGCACCTCGGGCTGCGTCGACGCGCGGGTCGTGGTGAGCGCCGCCGAGTCCTCGAGCACGATGCCCGCAACGGGCAACGGGGACAGCGGTGCGCCCGACGACCCATCGATGGGCAACACCGATGACGCGACGTCCGCGGGATCTGCCGAATCCACGGGCGTCGGCGGCAGCACCGGCGAGCCCCTGTGCTGTGGCGGCCTATGCACCGACGCGCGGTGGAGTTGCAGCGATGCGACCTGTGTCGGCGCCGACGGCAACGCGCTCGCGCTGGTGCCCGAGGCGGGGTTCTTCGAGGTGGGCGGCGGGACGTTGGTGGCCGCGGGGTGGTCCGGATCCGTCCCGACGGCCCGCGTGTTCTACAGCTTCCACCCCGCCGACCAGGCGCCGGAGGACAAGCCGCTGTTGGTGTTCTTCAACGGCGGACCCGGGCAGTCCACGGTGCTGCTGTTGGGCCTCAACACCGCGCCGGTCACCCTCGATCCCGAACGGGGCGGCCCCGGCCCCAACCCGGCCTCGTGGACCCGGTTCGCCAACTTGCTGCACATCGATGCGCCGGCGACTGGCTTCTCCTACTCGATGCCGAACCCGTCGGGCGCGCGGCCCGAGATCGGATTCGAGGCGCACTACGACGCGGCGACCTTCGTGCGGGTCGTGCTGCGTTTTCTCGACCATCACCGCCAGCTCGACGACGCCCGCGTGGTGCTGGTCGGCGAGAGCTATGGCGGCGTGCGGGCCACGGTGATGCTCGAGCACCTGCTCCACCACGCCGAGATCGCGGACTCGCACTACCCCGACGTCCTGCTCGCCGACGAGATCGACGCTTGGTACGACCGCGTGCTCGGGCCCGGTGATCACCCGCCCGAAGAGGTCGCGTCGAGGTTCGCGGCCGTGCTCGTCCAGCCGTTGCTGGCGTGTCAGGGGCAGCGCGATCGGCCGTTCGTCGGGCCCTGCGCCGACGAGTACCAGTGCGACGCGCCGGGCGGGACCTCTCGATCGCTCGGGCTCGCGCTGCGCGACGACATCTGCGATCTCGACGTCTTGAACGAGGTGCTCGGCGTCGACGCGACGTCGATCGCGTGGCTGCACGCCGACGAGCGGACCACCGCCTACCGACGGACCCTGCCGAGCGATCAGCGAGGGGCCGAGGTGGAGCTGACGGCGGCGATGGGCATGCTGGGCGTCGAGGACAGCTACTTCGCGCTGTTCGAGGACGCAATGTTCGCGAACCCGGAGTTCCCCGACTACTGTCCGGAGTGGGACGGCCGTCGCTTCCTCGACCTCGCTCGGCACGTGCCGGTCTTCGTGACGCATGCCGGCCAGGACGGGGCGGTCCCGTCGGAGGGACTGGTGGACGCCCTCGCTGCGCTCGACGACCGGGTCACGGCCGTCACGGTCGACGCGACGTCGCCCGAGGGTGCCGAGCGCCCCGGCCTGCTCCGGCTCGCGTATGTCGACGGGACCGAGCAGGCGCTGCGATTTCCCGAGTACGCGGCGGCGGGCCACACCGTCACGTGGCGCGCGGGGCCGGAGCTGGCGGACCACGTCGGCGCGTGGCTCGCGACGCTCGGCCGCTGACGACACGATCGCGGAGCTGCCGTAGGATTCGACACCGTGCGGACATCCCTCGCATGATGACTCGCACCGCCCTCCGCTTCGCCCTCCCGTGGTCGCTCCTCGGCGTCGCCGCCTGCGTCCGTTCCATCGAGCTCACAGACGGATCGTCCGAGGGCACCGGACCGACCGATCCATCGGCGGGGCCGACCTCGGATCCGAGTGCCACGTCGACCGGCGGATCGGTGACGGCCGACGACGGAGTCTCCACCGATCCCACGCCCGTCGACGTGCTCCCGCAGACCGGCTGCACGGTCGACGACCCGTGTGCCCTCGACATCCTCGTCGTCGTCGACAACTCGGCGGACACCCCCGACGCGCAGGCGGCCCTCGTGCGCTCGCTCGTGCCGCTGGTGCGGACGCTCGAGGGTCCGCTCGGCACACCCGTCGACGTGCAGATCATGTTCACGACGACCGACGTCGGGAGTCCGTCGTGCGCGCCGTTCGAGTTCGCCGGCTACGACCCCGCGATGGGCGCTCCGACCCCGAACGGCTGCAACGCGCGCATCGATTGGTTCACCTCGTTGGGCAGCAACCCCGAGATCCGACCCGACGTGTGCACCGCGTCGTGCCCCGTCGATGTCGTGCCCGACGAGCCATTCGTGGCGTTCTACGCCGACGAGCGCGACAACGTCCCCGATGTCGAGCCCGTCGACATCGACGGTGACGCGGTGCCCGACTCCGCGGTGGCCCAGGCCGTCGCGTGCCTCGCACCCCAGGGCATCAATGGGTGCGGCTACGAGTCGCCCCTGGCGGCGATGCACCTCGCGCTCGATCCGACGGCCGCCTGGAACACCGGCGAGCGACCGTTCCTGCGCCCGAACAGCGCGGTGACGATCGTGCTCGTGACGACCGAGGCCGATTGCTCGATGGATGATCCGTCGGTGCTCGACGATCCGCAGTACCAGGAGGCGAACCCGAACGGCGACATGAAGCAGCCCTCGGGGGCGGTGTGCTGGAACGCGGGGGTCGACTGCGGCGAGCCCGATGCCGAGGGCGTCTACGCCGAGTGCATCGCCAGCGACGGGCCGCTCTCGCCGCTGTCGCGGTACACCGATCGGCTGGTCGGCGAGCTCGTCGAGCTCGAAGGCCGCCAGGTGTCGATGGTGGCGCTGACCGGCGTTCCGTCGGTGACCGCGACGGCGACCGACGTCCCGTTCGAGCCGAACGTCGGGGGCGAGGCCGCGCTGGTCTTCCGCGACTGGCGGAACGGCGTGCATCCCGAAGGCGATCGTCTCCCGCGCGACGTCGAGGACGAGACGCTGGTCGACGAGCTCGCGTTCGAGTACAAGATCGGCCCCGGCTGCGCGCAGGTCGACGGTGATCGCGAGATCCGTGGAATCCCCAACCCGCGGATCCACGAGGTCTGTCACGCCCTCGACGTGACCCCAACCGACGGCGATCGGGGCGTTCGCTGCTGCGTCGAGTCGATCTGCGACGCGACGCTCGGCCTCGACTGCGTGGTGGGGATGCTCGGCGTCGCCCCCGGCGAGTGACCGAGCGCGCCGCGCGTCACGGCAACTCGCAGGTCTGGTTCATCACGTCGCAGATCTCGCCCTTGGGGCACTCGGCCGTCACGTTGCAGGGCGTGTGCCCGGCGACGCGGACCAACAGCTGGTCGTGCGAGCGCACCACGAAGTCCACGCAGCCCGGCTCGATGTCGACCGAGTCGATGGTCTCGAAGTAGAAGTCGGCGCTCGGGAAGCCCGAGATGCCGTTGGCGAGGAACTGAGTGATGAGCGCGCCCGAGACCGTCAACGATCCCGCATCGGCGGGCGCCTCGCAGATCATCGCGAGCGGGGTGATGCCGTGCTGATCCACGGCGACCTGCAGCCGCATGGTCGCGTGGGCGTCGCCCGGCGTCCACTCGACCTCGAGCGGCACGCTGCCATCGATGTACAGCTCGTCTTCGGTCGGCACGACCATCTGGACGCCCATGCCGTGGAGCAGCATCGGCGAGTAGTCGCCGCCGGTGGTCTGCAGCGTGATGAGGGCGCCGGGCTCGAACCCCGGGTGCGGGATCATCGTGTCGAAGTACGAGTACGTCGGTGGCACCGGCTCGAGCTCCACGGGTTTGGCCAGGCCGGTGACCGTCACCACGCCGACGTCGTGATTGAACGGGTAGGGGAGGCAGTTGCCGTCGAAGTCGCAGGTCTCGCCGGCGCCGCAGCCCGGGTCGCAGAACGGGTTGTTGCGGCGCCACAGCGTGCAGCTGCCGTCCTCGCCGACCTGCTCGAGCACGTTCAGCGGTACGACGCCGTCGGCGACGGAGCCCGAGAAGGCGCTGTACGAGATCTCGAAGCCGGCCACGAAACCACCGACGTGGACGTCGAGGGGGCAGGCTCCGGCGAACTCGATCTCCCCGCCGGTCGAGCTCGATCCCTCGGAGTTCCCGCTCGTGTCGCCCGACGTGGACCCCGAGGTGGTCGAGCCCGTCGACGTCGTGGACGAGCCCTCACCGCCGGTCGAGTCCGCCGTCGAGGTGCCCGACGTGGTGGTCCCGGAGGTCTCGCCCGCGCCCGGGGAGCTCCCGCACGCGGTGAGGAAGAGGACGAGTGCTGTCGTGTGCCGCTGCATGTCACTCCATCTCATGGATGCGGGCCCACGAATGCGGGCTCACGAATCCGGGCTCACAAGTCCGGGCTCACAAATGCGGGAGCCGAGCGCCCGGGACGCCGACGGGGATCTCCCACACCGCACCGACCCAGTCGATCACGTAGAGCGAGTCGGCTTCCCAGCCGCCGACGCCGGAGCCGAACGCGACCCCGGGGGTGAACGCGCCGTTGCCGAGGCACGCCACGATCGCGACCTCGTCGTCCGGCGTCACGCGCACCGCCGACGATCCTGCGCACTCGGGGCTGTTGAGGCCCTGGGTCGCGATGTAGACGTTGCCGCAGACGTCGCTGACCATGCCATCGACGGTGCCCTGGGTCGCGGCGAGCGGGGGCCCGAGATCCTCGACGTCGCCGAGGACGTCCCCGTCGAACGGGGCGCGGAAGAGGTGCCCGGTGCCGGCGCCGTAGAACTCGCCCTCGTTGAAGTAGATGTACGATTCGTCGGCGGCGAACGTGATGCCGTCGATCCCCGGGGCCTGATAGAGGAACTCGGCGTCGCCGGTGTCGGGATCGATGCGGGCCACGCCGCTGGTGGGCGGACCATCCCAGTAGGTCGCGCAGTACAGCATGCCGTCGCTGCCGACGATCAGTCCATTGCAGCCGCCGATGCCCGGCCCGTACGTGATCGGGGTCATCTGCCCGGTCTCGGGGTCGACGCGGGCGATGAGCGGCGAGAACTCGTCGGCGACGACGATGTCGCCATCCGGCAGCACCGCGGTGCCGGCGGTGGAGGTGAGGTTGATGTCGGGGTTGAGCAGCACCTGATCACCCTCGCGGGGGATCAGGAACAGCGCGTTCTGTCCGCGCACGGCGAGGACGAGGTTGCCGTTCGCGTCGAACTCGAGGTCTTCGCCACCCGGGACTGCACGCACGACCGAGGCCTCGACCGGGAGCTCCGGGAGGTTGCTGCAGTCGAACATCGGCTCCCCGGTCGTGGTGTCGGACGCGGTGGTGGTGCCCGGCATCTCGCCGACGTCGAAGTTCACCGGGATGCCGGAGGTGTCCGTGACGTCCGTGGTGGTCCCGGTGCTCGATGTGCTCTCGGGCATGGGCGCGGTCGTGCCGGGGTCGCCCGTGCTCGTCTCGAGCGGGGGCTCCCCGTACTCGAGGTCGAGCCCGACCCGGATCCCGCGGGCGTTGTCGCGCCGCATGCAGTCGCCCCAACGGCCACGACGAACACCCTGGCAATCCGACCCATCGTGGGAGTTTACGTGGCCGTGACCTGCCCGGGACTTCATGACCACGCAAAAGGCCTGGATTCGACGGGCAATCGTTGCGGCGCAGGGGGCCCGGGGTGCGCGCGCGGCGACGGGTCCGGCGTCGATTCGGAGTGACGGCCGGGTAACCGCCCGGTGTTCAGCTCCGACTCCCATGCACGGCCCGGAGGCGGAGGCGGTGACGGTGCGCCGTCGCGCCCTGGCCGATGTCGTGGGGTCCGCCCCGAGCACCGCAAATGCCCCGACTTCTCCGTCATCCGTTCGTCGAGCGGTTCGAGACCTCACGCGAGGTCGCCGAGCTGGTGTTGCGCGGACTGTCGCGGCGGGCGCGACGGCTGCGGGCGGATCTGCGGCGGCGGATCGTGCGGCCGCGCGCTGCGATCGCGCCGCCGCAGCTCGCCTCCGTGCCCGATCGCCCGCTGCGCGTGCTCCTGTGGGCGACGACGCTGCAGGGCGAGAGCCTCGCGGTCGCGTGGCACCTGTCGCGGCGACCGGACTGCGAGCTGCTGGTCGTGGCGAAGCGACCCGAGCGGCTGCGCACCGAGCCGATCGCGACGCTCGGTGGTTTCGCGGCCGAGCTCGTCGATCGCGATGCGCCCGACTGTGACGCGCGCGCCCGGTCCTTCGCGGCCGACGTGGTCCTGTTCGACAATCACGTGCCGCCCAAGTCGTATGCGCCGCGGATGGTGAGCCTGTGGCACGGCCTGGGTTGGAAGGCCCGCCCGCGCGCCGACCTGCGCACGTACTACCGCGAGGTCGCCCGCGTCATCGACGACGACCCCCGCGATCCCTCGTCGCGGTTCCTCGCGCAGTGCTATGGCCGCCGCGACCGCGACTGGCGCATGGACGCGTGGGATCTCGATCCCGCATCGTGCCGGATCATCGGCATGCCGATGAGCGATCTGTTGCTCGCGCCGCCGTATCGCCGCGAGGACCTCGCGCCGTGGTATCCGGAGCTCGAGATTGGCCGGCGGACCACGGTGCTCCTGTCGTTGACCTGGCACTTCGGGCGGATCTTCCCCGGCTCGTGGAGCGGACCCGGTGACCCCAAGCCGGTGGCGCCCGACGTCGCGCTGCTGCGATCGCTCGTCGACACGGCCTTGGCGCACGATGGCCAGGTGCTGCTGTGCCTGCACGATCGTCAGCGCTACGAGCCGAGCTTCCTCGCGGCGATCGAGGCGGCGATGCGCGGCCTGCCGCGGGTGCACGTGAAGCACAAGGACGAGCGGCCCGACAACCTCGCCGATCTGCTCCTCGCCGACGTCATGGTCACCAACCTGTCGTCGTTCGCCGCGTATCACTACGTGTCGGGGCGACCGAGCGTGCACCTGGTCCCGCACGCCGACGCCGAGGTCACCTTCGCGCGGATGCGTCGCGGCCGGCTCGAGAGCCGACGCGACGACGTCGACTGGATGAACGATCCGAGCGACACCGGCGGGCTCGTGGCGCGCGACGAGTTCGAGGCCACGGCCGCCCTGCGCACCGCGATGACGGATCCCGAGTGTTGCCGGCGGTGCTCGGCGCTGTGGCTCGAGCGTCGCGTGCACGGCCTCGACGGCGCCACGTGCGAGCGGCTGTTCGACGTCGTCCGCGATTTCGCCTTCGGGGACGCGGGCTAGGATGTGCGGCCTCGCGGGGTTGTTGCTGACCCATGGGGTCGACGCGGCGTCGACCCGCGCGAGCGTGCGACGCATGACCGAGCAGATCCGCCACCGCGGCCCCGACGGCGCGGGCGTGCACTTCGACGACGGCGCGTGCCTCGGTCATCGGCGGCTCTCGATCCTCGACACCGAGCGCGGCGCCCAGCCGTTCGTCGTCGACGGCGGTGCGATCGCGCTGGCGTACAACGGCGAGATCTACAACTACCGGGCGCTGCGCGACGAGCTCGTCGGTCGTGGCCATTCGTTCACCACCGATTGCGACACCGAGGTGCTCGCGCGCGCGTGGCAGACCTGGGGCGCCGACGCGTTGCGGCGGCTCGACGGCATGTTCGCATTCGCGGTGTGGGAGCCGCGGCGGCAGCGGCTGACGCTGGTCCGCGATCGCCTCGGCATCAAGCCGTTGTACTGGGCCCACGTCGACGGTGCGATCGCGTTCGGCTCGGAGCTCGACGCGGTGATGGCCTCGGGGCTGGTGCCCGGCGACGTCGACGAGCAGGCGATCGACGAGTTCTTCGCCTACGGCTACATCGGGGCCCCGCGCTCGATCTTCCGGGCCGTCCGCAAGCTCGCGCCGGGCACGCTGGTGAGCATCGAGCGGGGCCCGACCGGCGGGCTCAGCATCACGGAGACGGCGTGGTGGCGGCTGCCGGATCCCTCGGCGACGACGCCGGGCTCGTTCGCGGAGGCGAAGGCCCGGCTGCGCGAGGTGTTGGGCGCCGCGGTGCGCTCGCACCTGGTCTCGGACGTGCCGCTCGGCGCGTTCCTGTCGGGGGGCATCGACTCGACGGCCGTGGTCGCGTTGGCGCGCGAGACCGTAGGCCCCTCGCTCGAGACGTTCTCGATCGGCTTCGACGATCCGGCGTTCGACGAGACCGCCCACGCGCGCGCGGTCGCGAAGCACCTCGGCACCGTGCACCACGAGCTGCGCATCGGACCCGAGGCGGTGGCCGATCTGCCCGCGCTCGTCCACGCGATGGACGAGCCCTTCGGCGATCCGTCGCTGCTGCCGACGTGGCACGTGGCCAAGCTGGCGCGCACGCGGATCACGGTGGCGCTGTCGGGCGACGGCGGCGACGAGTTGTTCGCCGGGTACACGCGCTACGCCCACCTCGACCGCGAGCTGCGGCGCCTCGGCGTGGTGCCGCAGGTCGTGCGCCGCGCGGCGTCGGTGGCGGCGCGGCTGTTCGAGCCCGAGGGCCGGCGACGCAACCTGCTCGAGCGGGTGAGCCTCGCGCCCGAGGCCCACTACGCCCGCTTCCGGTCGATCTTCTCGGAGGAGATGCGCGGCTCGTTGTTCGCCGAATCGTTGCTCGGTTGCGTGGACATGGCCAAGACCCGGCGCGTGTTCGCGGGGCTGACCCCCGGGATGCGGAGCGGGCCTGCGATCGCGCGGCTGCAGGCGGCGGATCTGACGACGTACCTGCACGACGATGTGCTGACGAAGGTCGATCGCATGTCGATGCTGCACTCGCTCGAGGTGCGGGTACCGCTGCTCGATCACCATGTGGTGGAGTTCGCGGCGGGGCTGCCGGTGGAGTACAAGCTGGGGGGTGGCACGACCAAGCGGATCCTCCGCGAGCTCGTGCACGACTTCGTGCCGGCGTCGATCATGAACCGGCCCAAGCAGGGGTTCTCGCTGCCGGTCGGGAGCTGGTTGCGGAGGGATCTGCGGGCGTTGATGGACGACGCGGTGGGGAGCCGCACGTACCGGGAGTCGGGGTGGTTCCGGCCGGGGTATGTCGAGCGGCTGTGGGCGACGCATCGGAGTGGGCGGCAGGATCTGTCGTGGCCGTTGTGGCAGGTGCTGGTGTTTCAGTTGTGGAACGAGCGGACGCGGCCGGTGCTTGCGGCGTGGCGGAGGTAGGGTGGGGGGAGCAGGGCGCCCTCCACCGCGACGAACTCGTCGTCCTCGACCTTCGGGCGGTGCCGGAGCATTCGTACAATCGCGGCGATCGCCGCCGACGTCGCGGCCACCCCCGCTTGGCTCGGGGCGGACCACAGGGCGTCCTTGACCTACGCTCGCAGGCTCGCTCGCCTCGAGTGCCAGACATCCGCGGCAGCGCAGCAAGTTCGCGCGCGCTCGGCATGGGTCCTCGCGGAGATCCGGTTGAGACGATGCAGGCCCGGCGCGCCCGGCGGTTCGCGCGATCCTTCTCCGTCCACCACCACCACCCGCGACCTCCGGTACGGATACCCGCTTCAAACCCCTTGGGCGGTTCATTGACGGCGCAGCTGGGAGGCTCGCGGTACGAGCGTTGACAGGTTTCGAGGGGCGGAAGTCATGCAGCTTGACAAGCCACGGCCGTGATGCATAGGCTGGTGAAATGGCTTCTGCGTTCTGCGTCCTTGCACCCGCGTCTGCGCGGTGCGAACGTGAAGCGCATGATCCTGTTCGGCGGCTCGCTGGCACTCGTCGGAATCGCGATTGCAATGCTGCCCCGGAGTAGACCCCCGGCCGTCACTGCCTCCGCCAAGCCCGGACCGGCTGCCGCACTCGACTCGGAGAACACCAGGGCGATTGCATCTAATTCGCATGGGCCGCGAGCACTTTCATGAGGAACTCTTCGCTCCATCCAGCCTCGAGCCGGCGGCCCTTGATACCGACCTTCGAGCCCTTGACGCTGCGTAGGAGGTTGAGAGCCACGTGACGGACGACGGCGAAGTTCTCCGCTGCGTTCTCGGCGCGCAACCGGGACTCGTCCTCGCGAAAGGCGACATCGAGCGTCCAGTTGGTCGTGCTGGCGGTGGGGGCATCCTGCGGGACGGATCCTGATCCGGATTCGGACGATGCCGCCGATGTCACAGGCAGTGCGTCGTCGTCGATGACGGCGAGCTCCACGTCGACGACTGGGCCGTCGACCGACGGGCCGCCACAGTCGTGTCCGGGACAGCCGGAGTCGTTCTCGCCGTGTCGCACGCCGGCCGACTGCAGCGATCTCGGCGACTACCTCGAGTGCGTGCCCGCCGGTAGCGACCCGAGCGGCGGCTGCGGCGGTGCCACGGGCTGCGCGTTCGACTGGGCACAGGGCGCCGAGCCCTGCGCCAACGACGAGGCCTGCAACGAGCCGGGCGCCACCGACTCCGTGTGCCGCGAGGGCGACGACCCTTGTTGCGGGCAAGTGAGCGCATGCGTTCTGCGCTGCACGCCCGACACATGCGCCGCGGGCGATCGCTGCCCCGAGTCGGGTGTCTGCGAGCCGGTGCCGTGCGACGACGGGTTCACCTGCGCCGACGGAGCGCGCTGCGAGCCGGGCGTTGCCGGCAGCGATGCGCACGGGTGCGTCGCGATTCCGTGCGACGAGGCCGGCGCGCTCGCCTGTCCGATCCTCCACGACTGCGTCGAGAAGACCTGCGTGCGGGCGCCCTGCGCGTCCGACGACGACTGCGAGTGCGGCAGCTGCATCGCGGGGCAGTGCTGGGAGCGACCCTGGGAGTGCTACGAACCGCCGTCGTGACGGTGCTCGCCACAGCGAATCCTGCGACGCGCAACTCCGACGCCACGCGCGACGTGACCAGGCCACAGCCGGGCCATCCGACAGCCCCATCTCACGGCGCCGGCCACATGCACTGTGCGACGTCCCCGTCGACACATGTGGTGCCCGAGGGGCACGACAGGATCTCGGGGACGCACTCCAACACGCAGCGTTGCTGCGGATCGCAGACCACCGGGACGTTGCCGCCACCGCCAACTGGGCAGTCGGCGTCCTCGGTGCAGACGGGCGAACAGATCGACCATGAGCCCGCGGCGTCGTCCCGCCGCAGGCAGTCGGTGGGCGCGCAGCCTTCGACGACATCGTCACATGCGGCGTAGGACACCGGATCGGCGGCCGAGGTGCTCGCGTCCGTGGAGGGCTCGCCCGCCTCGTTGCAGCCGACGACCGAGGCGAGTCCGAGCCACGCGAACAGCGATCGCGGCAGCGAGACCATCGCTGTCCACCCTAGCACAGCACCGTCCACGGGATCGCTTTGGGTCAACCCCTGCAAACTCCTCGTGGCTTGCTCAGGGCTTGCACGTTCCCGAGGTCTCCGAGCTGTTGCCGCGTCAGCCCCGGCAAACCGTGAGCCGCGCGCGGGTCTCGGCCAGCTCGGGGTCGTCCGCGCCCCGGTGACGCTGCTCGATCGACAGCGCCTCGCGGTAGTACGCGCACGCCCTCGGGCGATCGCCGGCCCGCTCGGCGAGCTCGCCGAGGTTGGTGATCGCGGTGGTCTCCTCCAAGCTGTCCGGGCCCAGGGCGCTGCGCCAGGCCGCGCGGGAGGCCTCGAACGCCGCGGTCGCCTCGTCGTTGCGCGCGAGCATCGCGAGCACGCCACCGAGCGAGTTGTGCAGCTCCGCGGTGAGCGACGGGCTGCCGCCGGGGGCGACCTGGGCGATCGCGAGGGCGCGGCGACAGTGGGTCAGCGCCTGCTCGGCCTGCTCGGTGCGGAGGAAGGCGACGCAGGCGTTGTTGTGGGCGCCGACCAGCGCGTAGGCCTCGTCGCCGTGGAGCCGTCGGAGCAGCTCGAGCCGGCTGAGGTGGTGTTCGAGCGCGAGTGTGTACTCGCCCTGGCGCTCGTACGCCAGCGCGAGGGCCAGGTGTGCGGTGCCGACCTCGGGGTGCTCGTCGCCGAGCGTGGATCGACCGACGAGCAGCGCGGTGGTGATCGCTTCGACGGCCTCGGCCTCGCGGCCGACCGCACCGAGCGCCGAGCCCTTGCCCAGGAGATAGCGCACCGTCGTGCGGTGGCCCTCGCCGAGCGCCGCGCGGCTCATGTCCCAGGCGAGCTCGTAGGCGACGAGCGATCGCGCGGGGTCGAAGAACGCGAGGAATTCGGCGCGGCGGCCGTGGAGTCGGGCCAGCACCACCTCGTGCGGTGGTCGCGGGCGTCGCAACGCCAGCGCGCGGTCGAGCACGGCCAGGGCCTCGTCGCGGCGGTCGACGTTGTTCAGTCCCAGCGCCAGGGACTCGAGGTAGGGCGCCAGCGCGATGTGGTCGGGACCGACGGCGGATTCCGTCAACGCCAACGCGCGCTCGGAGTGCGCGATCGCGGTGGGGAAGTCGCCCCGCATCCGCGCGGCGTTGGCGAGCAGGATCTCGGCGCGCGCGTTGCCGGGGTGATCGGGACCCAGGGCGGTGCGCAGGGCGACGGCGGCCTCGGTGATCACGCTGGCGCCACGCTCGACGTCGCCGCTGCCGAGCAACTGCTTGCCGACCTCGAGCTGCGCGGACACGAAGTTGCGGTCGTCGACACCGACCCGCTCGCGCAGGAGGTCACGCGCACGCTCGGCCCGCGCGAGGGCCTGCTGCGGTCGGCCGGCCGACTCGAGCAGCGCCGCCGCGGCGAGCTCGCGTCGGGCTGCGATCTCGGGGTCGTCGAGCTCTGCGCCGTCGAGCTCGGCGATGCGCAGCCACCACAGGCCCTCGTCGAAGCGCGAGCGCAAGCCGCCCAGGCGCACCAGCACCGTGGCCGCCTCGGCGGCGACGTCGTCGAGGTGCTCGCGTCGCGCGTGCTCGTAGGCCGTCACCACCGAGTCGTGGGCGGCGACGATCTCGGACAGGGTCTGCTGGGCCTTGCCGAGGGCGAGCTGGGCGCGCGCGATGGCGACGTCGTCGCCGAGGCTCTCGGCCTGGGCGAGCGCATCGGCGGCGGTCGCCCGGGCGGCCTCCGGATCGCCGGCGGCGAGCTGCGCGGCGGTGTGGGCGAGCAGGCCGTCGATCTGTTCCGACCCCGCCGTCGCGTCGCGGTCGTAGCCCTGGCGCGCGACGTAGCGCGCATCGGAGCAGGCGTCGATGGGCGGCAGCGCCAACGTCCCCTGCTCGGCGAGCGCGAGCGACTCGGCACCGCCGGCCTCGATCACGTCGAGCAGCGCGTCGAGGTTGCGGCGGCGATCGTCGAGGCACGCCATCCGCAGATCCATCTGCTCGGTCGACAGCTCGCGGCGCAGCTGGGTCGCCTCGCAGGTCTCGCGGTGGGTGGCGATCCACTGCGAGCGGTAGCCGTCGAGCTCGGGCTGCAGCCGCGCCCATGCGTCGGCGGCGAACGGCGCGGGGTTGTCGGCGACGCTTCCGGCCAGCACCTCGGCGCGCGCGTCGTCCCACACACCGGCCATCCTCGCGGCGCTGCCGGTGCAGGCCGCGTCGCCGGGCTGACCCAGCGCGATGCCGGCGGCCACAACCCCCGGCGGAGAGCAGCGCGCCGCCCAGGCTCGCCCAGCGCCCCCATCGCGGCCGGCGCAGGCGGCCCAGCGCGTCGGCGAGCGCGGCCATCGAGGGCCAACGCCGCGTCGGATCGAGGTCGAGGCCGCGGCAGAGCAGCGCCTGCAATCGCCGTGGCACCCGCGGGTCGACCGGCAGCGCGATCGGGGTGTCGGCCATCGCCGCGGCGGTCTCCATGCGCTCGGGTCGCGCACGACGGCCGTACAGCGCCTCGAACAGGCATGCACACAGCGCGAACTGATCGGCCGCCGGCCCCGGCGTGAGGCCCTCGAATTGCTCGGGGGCCATGTACGCCGGCGTGCCGGCCAGGCCCATGCTCTCGGTGGTGCCCTCGGCGGTCGCCGCCGACGGCGGCGCGTCCTGGGTCGGCGTCGCCCGAGCACTCGGCCGTGCGAGCCCGAAATCCATCAGGCGCACGCGGCCCTCGCCGTCGATCATCACGTTCTCGGGCTTGACGTCGCGGTGGACCAGACCCGCGGCGTGGGCCGCCGCGAGGCCGGTGGCCGCCTGCTCGAACACGCCGAGCAACGCGTCGAGATCGCGCTTGGCCCCCTGTCGCCACTCGCCGACCCACGCGCGCAGGGTCTTGCCCTCGACGTATTCCATCGCCAGGTACACCTGGCCGTCGTGCTCGCCGACCTCGAACACCGCGACCACGTTGGGGTGACGCAGGCGCGCCAGCGCCATCGCCTCGCGACGCAGCACGTGCCCCGCGCTGCTCGACCACGGGTTGCGCAGCACCTTGATCGCGATCACGCGATCGAGCGAGGGGTCCCAGGCCGCGAACACCAGGCCCATGCCGCCGCCGCCGATCGGCCGCAGCACGTGGTACTGGGCGATGAACGGCGTCTCGACCCGGGCGAACATCTGCCGGCGCAGCCTCGCCAGGCGCACCGATGCGTCGAGCGCCTCCGCGCTGGGCCGGGGCGGCGGTGTCGGTTGGGTCGGCTCGGACATCACTCTCGCGGGGTGCAACGTGGGAAACGCCGCGGGGCGGCGCCCGGATCACTCGCGGCGCGCCTCGACGTTTGCATCTCGGTGCGGGGCGGCGCGGCCCTCACCGACCGATCGGGACCAGCTCGACCTGCAGCGGTCCGCTGCACTGCGGTGGTGGGAGCGGCGTGCTCACCCCGTCACTCGGGCAAGCGCTCAGATCGCCCGACTTGGACTCGTGGGTGGT
Source organism: Nannocystaceae bacterium (assembly GCA_044344875.1). Classification (GTDB taxonomy): domain Bacteria; phylum Myxococcota_A; class Polyangia; order Nannocystales; family Nannocystaceae; genus Xiheibacterium. The sequence continues at coordinate 40,049 of JBIJCC010000046.1, read as the reverse complement.
GGTGCCCACCTTGCCGGTCAGTGCGTAGGCGCCGACGCGCGCGCTCCGGATGAAGTGCGTCGCCCGGGCGCAGTTGCCCTCGAGGTCCTTCGTCGCGGCGCCAGCGACGTTCGCCCGCCGCTGACCGACGGCGATGGCACGCAGCTCGAGGGTCTCGCCGGGCTCGAGGACGAGCGGTGGCGTGGACGCCCCCCAGAGCGGCGCGGCCGCGTCCTCGGGTGACGCCACGCGGCGATTGATCTCTTCGCGACGGCCCGCCACGAATTGATAGCGACCATCGAGGCGGCACGAGTCGAGGACCGTCATCGATGTGCAGTCGAACGCAACGACGGCGAGGTCACGCGCCATCGCCTGCTCGAGCGCCGATTGCTGGGTCGCGTCGACCTGGAACAGCAGCGGCGACGCTCGCTTGCCCGCGCAGCCCGACGACGTCGTCGTCACGCCCGGATCCTGCGAGGAGATGGGCGTGGCCGACGGAGACGCAGGCGGAACCGAGGGGCCCGCCGGCACGCAGGCGAGCGACAGGCCGGGAGCAACGCGCAGGACCGCGCAGAGGTGGGCGCGAACGGCCTGCATCTTGCGATCCAGCGTACACCGACGTGCGCGCGGCCACAAATGCGGGTGCCACCGGCACGGGCGCGTCGCAGCCGAGCGGCACTTTCGTTGATCGATCCGTTCGACCCGCGGTCTGTCGCCTCGACATGGATCCCCGCGCCACCTCCCCCACCCGCGCCCTGCTCGTCTTCGGCTTCGTCGCTGCCTGCGACGCGCCGGCCTCGGTCGACCACGCCGTCGCAGACGCGCACCGCGAGGCCCCGGCGGCCGCGATGCCGATGAGCCTGCAGGCCAGCACCACGGCCGCGTGCGCGAAGGTGAAGGCCGTCAAGCTCGCCAACGCGTGGCGGACCTGCACGGGCAACGGCGAGGCGGCCTGCTCGAAGTGGGGGCCGTCGATCTCGCAGCTGTGCGAGGCGCAGACCGGGCGCGCGGCGGGCCTCGCGATCGACTTCCGCTACTTCGGGGAGGTCGACTGCCGCAGCAGCGGGCGCACCGATCCGATCCGCCGCATCGTGATCCACAACGGCGACCACGCCCGCGGCAACAACGACAATTGGAAGTGCCGACAGTCCGCGGCCCACTACACGATCGATCGCGACGGCACGATCTACCAGCACATGGGCGAGGAGCGGGTCGCCTGGCACGCGCGTCCGGTCAACGGCGACACCATCGGGATCGAGCTCGCGATCAAGCGCAAGTACGGCGAGTCGTGCAACAGCGTGTCCGACTTCGGCGCGATCGCCAAGGCCGAGGGCCTCGCCGACTCCGACATCGTGGCGGACATGTGTGGGGTGACCGCGGCGCAGTACGCCTCGCTGTCGAAGCTCGTCGACGACATCGAGGCTCGCCATCCGATCATCGCCGACGGCGTGGTCGGGCACTGCGAGGTCGGCGACACCAACCACGGCGATCCGAAGGCGTTCCACTACCCCGCGATCGGCGTCGCGCCGCGCAAGAACGTGGGCCACTGCGCATGGCAACACATCTCGGCGGTGAAGTCCCCCGTGGTCGTCGCGATGGCGGCCGGCGACGGCGCGCGCATCTACGTCGACGCGACGGCGACCGACGGCGTCGAGGTCGGCGATCACGGCTACCTCGAGGACGACGACGAGTCCATCAAGCTGTGGTTCGTCGTCGATGCGGTCACCAAGGACGGGGCATCGGCCCGGGTCGCGATGGCGCCCGCGGTGGCGCGCACGCTCCACGCGACGGTCGTGGTGACACCGGGGACCACGCCCAAGCCGCTGTTCGGCAAGGCAGCGGTGGCCGGCGGCGGCGGCAAGAAGCCGGCGCTCGGCTCCTGCGAGACCGACTACACCTACGTGAAGACGGCGAAGATCGCCTCGTGGACCAAGCGGGCCGACGGCGCGATCGATACGGTCACGCTCTCGGGTGCGGGCTGGTCGAACCGCGTCTGCGACGACTCGACCGGGATGATCTACGTCGGCGCGGCGACCGACAAGTACGTGACCGATGACGCGGGCAAGAAGATCCGCCTGCGCATGCGTTCGGTCGAGGCGAACACCGCGGTCGCGGAGGTGATCGACGGGGTGCTCGACGAGACACTGTTGGGGAGCAACCGTCGCGTGGTCGTGCGCGCGCGACCGTGACGGGTCGCCGCGCGACCGGAAGACCCGCACGACCCACCGGCTCGCGGCGACGGTGAATCCGAGCGGCGGCCGGTGCGGTGTGACGCGAGCGCACGATCGTGCGCTCGTGCGACGCCGGGCGCGTGCGTCGACGCGACCGCCCCGCGAAATCCAAGGCTCCTCGGTGGCACGACTCTTGGAAATGCCTCGAGCACCCATGCCTGAACGCCTCGCCGCACGCCTCGGTCTGTGCGCGGCCCTGGCCGCCATCGCGGCCCCCCACGTCGCCCTCGCCGAGCCCAAGCGTGTCTCCGAGAAGGTGGGGGAGCGAGTCACCCGCGGCGTCATCGACGAGTCGCTCGAGACCCTGGACACCCAGGAGAACAAGGCGCGCCTCGGTCGCATCCTGTCGTCGCAGCCGATGCAGTCGGCGATGCACGACCTGACTGCATCGATCGTGCGCGGCGTGTTCGACGGCGTGAAGCAGTCGGCCAAGGGCATGGATCTGGGGCTCGCCGACTTCGACATGGCGAAGTCGATCGGCAAGGGCCTGGACGAACACATCGGGCCGGCGGCCGGGCGCATGACCGGCAAGATCGTCGACGCGGCGCTGACCGCATCGCTGTCCGACAAGCACCTCACCCAAGTCGAGAAGCTCGCGCGCCACGGGACGCACGCGGCTCTCGCGGGGGTCGGGTCGGGCCTGCAAGGGGAGGTCGGCCCCGCGCTGGCCGTGACGATCCAGCGCGACGTCGGGCCCGCCATCGCCCACATCATCGAGCACGACATCATGCCGTCGGTCGGTCGCGGCCTCGACAGCCCGGAGATGCAGGCCGCGATCGCCAACACCACCCGCAGCATCGCGCTGGCGGCGGTGGTCGGCGGTGACGCGGGCCTCGACCTCAACAAGGAGAAGGCCGAGGCGCGCGGCGACGAGAGCGGCATGCAGGTGTTCGGCGGCCGGGTCGCGCTCGGCTATGCCATCGCGCTGTTCGTCGCGTTCGCGTTCGGCACCATGCTGATCGTGATGACCGTGCTGCTGGTCCGCAGCAATCGCCGCCAGCAGCGGCAGCAAGCCGCCGCGGAGAAGCGCGAGACGGCGCTGCTGGCCGTGCTGGATCGCCTCGAGGGCGACGGCCATCCGGCGTCCCGCACTGCGGCCCGCGCGGTGATCCGCGACGAGCTCAGCGACAGCCAGGAGTGAGGTCGCCAGCTCGAGCGGGCATTCACCGTCGAGCGATCAGCAAGGACACCACCGCGACCGCAGCAAAGATGGCGCCCGCGACCACTCGTGCGGCACTCAGCGACAAGGCGCTCGCGAACCCCGCAAGCACCGCCACGCTGTAGCTCGTGACCTGCACGAGGTGGCGCCGTCGTTCGCCGCGGTGGAGGGCATCGAGCCGGTCGGCGTAGTACAGCGAGAGGAGCCCCTTCGGCTGCGACTTTTGGTCTTCTTCCATGGGCGCTACCCTCGGAGACTCGGAGGAGCGACGCGCACGGTACGCGGCGCGGGGAACGAGGCATAGGGACCCGAACACGTCGCCCCGCCGGAACATTGCGGACCGCCGGGCGCCGCCGCGACCGTGCCCGCGCCGGCGGCGCGATGCACGATTCGCGGTCATTCGCCGCGGATCAGCGCGCGTTGCCACGGTACACGCTCGGGGCGTGACACGATCGGTCGGGCGCACCGTCGAGTCGACGAGGAGCCCCGATCACGACCGACGTCCCTGCAGCCCCGGCGCGACCACGCTCCACCCCACGCCACGATGGAGGGTCCGAGCGATCCGGCGTGCACCGTCTCGACGACGGGTGCCCCTCCGTCGAGGCGCTGATGGACTACGCCGAGGGCGTGCTCGCGCCGGCGGTGCGCGCATCGATCGAGCACCACGTCGATGGCTGTGCCGACTGCACCGCCCTCGTGGCGCACGCGGCCCGCGAGGCCGGCGTCGCGCCGCCGAGCATCGGCTCGCAGGAGGGTGACGACACACCGCAGCACACCGTTCGGTCGGCGCCGTGGCCCGAGCTCGCGCTGCCGGCCCGCGTGGGCCGCTACCTGATCCTCGCGCGCGTGGGTCAGGGCGGCATGGGCGTGGTCTGCTCCGCGTACGATCCGCGGCTGCAGCGGACGGTCGCGGTCAAGCTGTTGCGACCCGACCGCAACGACCGCGACGCCGATCGCCGGCTGCAACGCGAGGCGCGGGCGCTCGCGACCCTCTCGCACCCCAATGTCGTCGCGGTGTTCGAGTGCGGGCGCCTCGAGGATCGCGACGGGCTCTACGTCGTGATGGAGCTCGTCGAGGGCGAGACGCTGCGCCGGTGGGTCGAGCGGGCGCCGCGATCCTCGGCCGAGATCCTCGCGGCGTACATCGACGCGGCCCGAGGGCTCGCGGCGGCCCACGCCGCCGGTCTCGTGCACCGCGACTTCAAGCCGGACAACGTGCTGGTCGGCGCCGATGGCCGCGTGCGCGTCACCGACTTCGGGCTGGCCCGCGAGTTCGCCGGGACGACCGGGCGCAGCGAACGGTCGCTCGAGGCCACCCACGGCACCGCCTCGGACTTCGCCGGCACGCCGACGTACATGGCGCCCGAGCAGCGCGACGGCGGCGAGGTCGGACCGGCCGCGGATCAGTACGCGCTGTGCGTGTCGCTGTGGGAGGCGCTCCTCGGGGTGCGGCCGCCGGACGGCGACGTGCGCCGGCTGCCGGGGTCCGTGCGCGCGGCGCTGTCACGCGGGCTCTCGGCCGATCCGACCATGCGCTGGCCGAGCATCGACGCGTTCGTCGACGCGCTGGGTCGGCCCGCGCGCCGCGGCGTCATCGCCTCGGGTCTCACGATGCTCGTGGCGATCGGCGCGTTCGTACTGGGCTCTGCGCCCGCGCAGGTGGCCGTCGACCCGACCTGCGCCTCGGCGACCATGCGCATGGACGCGACCTGGACGCGGGATCGGCGGGACGCCGTCGTCGCGTTGGCAGACGCCGCGCTCGCACCCGAGGTGACGACGCATCTCGACGCCTGGGTCGCGCGGTGGCGGACCCGCGCCGCCGATGCGTGCCTGCGCGAGCCCGAGCTGCTGCGCGCCGACGGCTGCTTGACGCTGGCGGCGATCGAGTTGGACACCCAGCTCGACGTGCTCGAGCGGGCGACGCGGCTCGACCCCGTGCTGCGCACCGCCGTGCACGAGCTCGCCGAGCCCGAGTCCTGTGGGCCCGCGACGGCGCGGACGTCGGGATCGGATCCCGAGGCGGTCGCGGCGGTGCGCGCCCAGCTGGCGCAGGCGTCGGCGCTCGCCGCGTCGCACCGCTTCGACGGCGCACGCACGCTCGTCGCCGCTTCGGTCGCGCGAGCACGCACGCTCGACGAGCCCTTGCTCGCCGAGGCATTGAAAGAACAGTCGGGGATCCTCCACCTCGCCGGCGACTACGACGACGAAGCCGCCGCCGCCGAAGAGGCGTACCTGTTGGCCGAGGCGCTCGGTCGCGAGGACATCGCGGCATGGGTCGCCACGCGTGAGGTGTTCACGAGCAGTCGCCTCAAAGAAGACACGGCGGAGGCGACCACTTGGGCACGCCACGCGCAAGCAGCGATCGATCGCATGGACCCCGCGCTGCGCGACCTCGCCACGGCTCGCCTCACGGGTGCGCGCGCCCACATCAGCCTGCGCGGCGGCGACCTCGACGAGGCCGCGCGATCGTTCGCGCTGGCCATCGAGGGACTGGAGCGCAGCGACGAGGTCGGCGCCTCCGAGCTCGCCGGCGTGTACAACGATCTCGGGACGACGCTGATCGATCGCGATCCCGACGCCGCCCTCGCGAACTTCGAGCTGGCGCTCGCGCTCTTGCGTGGCCACTACGGCGACACGCACCCGCGCATCGCGATGCTCCTCAACAACATCGCGGGGGTGCACTTCTACCGCGACGACATGGTGCTCGCAGAACGCTACTTCGCGGAGGCTGCCCGGCTGCTCCCGCTGCTGCTGGGCGAGCACCATCCGCAGGTCGGTGGGGCGTACATGAACCTCGGGATGGTCCAGGGCCACCTCGGCGACGAGATGGCCGCGCGCGCGTCGATCGCCACCGCCATCGATGTCTTCAGCGCGACCTTCGGGCCCGAGCACCCGGACATCGCCGTCGCCCGCACGAACCTCGGCTCCATCGATCTGGATCACGGGGATTTCGACGCCGCCGAGGACCACTTCCGCACCGCCCTCGCGATGCTCGAGGCGACGGCGGGGCCCGATCACCCGTACTGCGCCAATGCGCTGCGGGGGTTGGCCCGGGTCGAGCTCGCGCGCGGACACGCCGAGCGCACGATCGAACACGTCCAGCGGGCGCTCTCCATCGAGGAGCGCGATGGCCTCGGGCCGGTCGAGCTCGTCGCCGGACGCCTCGAGCTGGCGGAGGCGCAGCTCGCCGCGGGTGATCGCACCGCCGCCATCGCGGGCATCCGCACCGCCCTCGCGGAGCTCGACGCCGATCCCGGCGACGCGCCGGAGGCCCTACGCCTCGAGCAGCGCGAGGCCCTCGTCGAGTGGCTCGCCGTCAACGCGGCGGACGCAGGATCCGACTGAGCGTGACGGCGACCGCGCTGTGCATCTGCGCCAGCTCTCGCTCGAGTTCGGCCGCGTCGACGCGCAGCATCACCCGCAGGCGCTCGCGGACGGCGGCCACGAGGGCCTCGCGGATCGCCGCGAGCTGCCGTCGCGCGGTCGACCGGCTGACGCGATAGATCCCGGCGATCTCGTCGACACCGAGCTGGTGCACGAACGCGTAACGCAGCATGTTGCGATCGCGGGGCTGCAGGGCCGCGGCGGCCTGCTCGAGCGCGATGCGGAACGCGTCGCGGGTGCCCCGCTTCATCGCCGCCAGCTCGGGATCGCCGTAGGCGGCGGCCATGCCCGCGCCATCGTCGTCGATCGGATCGATGACCCGGCCGGTCGTCCGCGCCCGATCGAGGGCCACGCGCCGCGCGACCACGCTGATCCACCGCCCCAGGCTCCCGCGCCCGGAGTAGTCGGCAAGCCGCGGCGGTCGCTCGCCGTCGCCGACGAGCATGCGCTGCCAGACCTCGTGGACCAGCTCGTCGATGGTGGTCGCGTCGGCCTGCCGACCGAGGCCGCGCTTCACGTCGACGAGGTGACGCTCGCGGAGGATCGCGTGGGCCCCGGGAAGATCGTCCACCGACGCGCACGCGAGCCACAGATCGCCGACCACGACGCGGCCGATCGCATCGGCGTCACCGTCGGCGGGCAGCCGCGCGCCGACATACGCGGCGAACCTCGCCGTGGGCACGGGCGAAGCGGTCCACCCCGCGGCCGCGCTGCGCCACGCGGCGACCAAACCCTGCGCGAGCTCGGGGTCGTCGCGCAGCGCGGCGGCAGCCGCAGGTGCGGCCGCGTCGAGAACGGCGTGGAACCACGCCTGGGCGTCGTCGGTCACCACCGCATCGTACCCGGCGACACGGCGGCTCGGGGAGGCGCGCTTCAGCGCTCGCACCCCCGGTGCGCCACCGTCGAAGCAACTGACCGACTCGACGCACCCCCACCAGATCCAATCGACCGAGCAGACCTGACAGACCTGCGTGTGGCCGATCCACCCGGTCAACCTGCAGGCATCGTCTTGGTAGACTGGCGAACGACGAGAGTGATCAACGCGGACCCGATGCCCGGGCCGCGACGGGCTCCTCTGATAAACTCCGGGGCCGATGGCCGGCCAGGAGGATCAGCAGGTCGACGACTCAACTCCGTCGTCCACCGGGCTGGCGCGATCAGCCGCCGAGGAATCCGACTCGCTGCTACGGGCGGTCGCCGCGGCACCGGCACGTCGACCAGTAGGCCCACGCCTCGAAGCCGGCACCATCGTCGATGGTACGTTCCGTGTCGAATCCGAGCTCGGGGCCGGTGCGATGGGCGTCGTCTACATGGCGACCGATCTCGCGCTCGATCGGCGCATCGCGCTCAAACTCCATGCCTCGATCGAGGACGACGTCCGTGGCTCGCGGATGTGGCGCGAGGCCAAGGCGATGGCGCGACTGTCGGATCCCAACGTCATCGCGGTCCACGATGTCGGCGTGTTCGAAGACCGCGTGTACATCGCGATGGAGCTCGTCGACGGCGGGCCCGCCAGCGCGTGGTTGTCGACGCCGCGACCCTGGCAGGAGGTGCTCGACGCGTTCACCCAGGCCGCGCGCGGGCTCGCGGCCGCCCATCGCGTCGGTCTGGTCCACCGGGACTTCAAGGCCAGCAACATGCTGATCGGCAGCGACGGTCGGGTCCGCGTCGCCGACTTCGGGCTCGCGCGCGCCGTGGGTGACATCGCCGAGCCAGCGGGTTCGGGGTCGGACTCGGTTCTCTCGAGACCCCCTAGCTTGTCTGATGCGCTCGGAATGGGTACGGTCCAGCATGTTCGCTCGTCGCCGTCCCTTCCTCGTAGGCATGTTGAGCTCCTGCCCGGCGCTGCTCTTGCCGCGGCCGTCGTTCGCAATGAGCACTGTGAGACTCACGAATGCGGCGACGGTCATCGTCTCCACCGCAATGGTTGACGGCAAGCTGCGGCTCAGCGTTGGTGGCACTGTGCTCGGTCCCCTGGTGGATGAGTTCTCAGGTAGCGCGCCCGCGACGATGCGGCTCACGATCGCGAACCTCCCAGATGGCGGGTCCATCACGGCAGAGTGGCAACCCTGGGCAGGTGGGGCTTGGGTATCGTTCGTCGCCGATGCCGTGGGTTGTCACTACGATTTTCCGGTGCCGGGCCTGGGGCTCACCGCCCAACGCCGCGTCGTCGCGCACACGCCGACCGGCGCCGCGAGTCAGACGCAGTTCGTGATGAGGGCAAGCAGCGAGGCGGGCTGAAGGCGGGATCATGGGTCCACGCGGTCGGTTGCACCAACGCGTGCCGGCATCCACGTCGGCTTCTCGCTCGCCAACATCGCCCTCGCACTCGAGGGCCTCGGGCGCCACGCCGAGGCCGTGGTCGCGGCGCGCCGTGCCCTCGCGATCGGCGAGGCCTCGCTCGGGCCCGAGCACCCGAACATAGCGGCGACCCTCGACAACATCGGCAACATGCTCGCCGCCGACGGTCACCACGACGAAGCGATGATCCAGCACAGGCGCGCCCTGGCGATCCGCGAGAAAGCCCTCGGACCCACGGATCCCAGCATCTCGCTGTCGCTCATGAACATCGCCAATGCGTTCGAGGCGAAGGGCGAGCTCGACGCCGCGCTCGAGTACAACCGCCGCGCCCTGTCGATCGCCGAGGCGGCGCTCGGTCCCGACCACCACGACGTCGCGCTCGCGCTGTTCAATGTCGGACAGACGCGGGTGCAGCGGCGCGAGTTCACCGAGGCGATCCCCGATCTCGAGCGGGCGCTGCGGCTCTCCGAATCGGGCGCCACACCACCGAACGAACTCGCGGACCGCCGCTTCTTGCTCGCCGAGGCCCTCGCGGGCGCCGGCACCGATCCGGTCCGCGCGCGCGCGCTGGCCCAGCAGGCGCGCGACGGCTACACGACGGATGTGGGGACGCTCGCGCTACGGCAGGAGATCGACGCCTGGCTCGCCGCACGAGCTGCGAGGTAGGCCCACTACTTGGCCTTCAGCGTCGCGCAGGCGTCGCGCTGCCGCTTCGAGGCCGCCTCGTCGAAGCCGCCGTGGTTGCCGTCCTCGCAGATCCACTTGGTGCCGCCGAGGTCGACGATCATCTGGAACTTGTGGTTGGGCTCGCTGCCCTCGTTCTGCATCGTCCAGCGCAGCATCGTGGGCGTCTTCTCGAGGATGACGTTCTTGCTGTACTTGCTCTCGAGCATCATCTTCTCGGTCTCGGCGAGGTTGAGGTTGAACTCGTTGCCCTTCTTGACCTGGACGCCGAAGAGCTTGCCGCGCTCGCGGCCCTCGCCGAACTCGACGCGGATCGAGGTGGGGTCGTCGTTGAACGTCGTGCAGCCCTTGGGGACCTCGATCGTCGCGGGGATCTTGCTCTCGCCCTGATCCAGCGCCAGCACCTCGGTCTCGGTCGGCAGCGCGGCGCCGTCGGCCGGCTTCGCGTCGGCCTTGGCGTCGGACTTCGCGTCCTTCGCGTCCTTCGCGTCGGCCTTGCCGCCCTTGGCGTCGGCGGACTTCTTGTCGTCCTTCTTGGCGGCGTCCTCCGTCTTGGAGTCGCAGGCGAGCGCGGCCATGAACAGGGCGAGGGTGAGTACGCGAGGCGTCATTGGCCGGTAGACGGATCACCGCACCGGCGGTTGCACGGGCGCGGTCGTTTCCCGCCCCGAGAGCAGCATCATCACCGCCGGCAGCACATACAGATCGCACAGCAGCGCGACCAGGATGACGGTCGCCCCGAGTCCACCCAGCAGCCGCAGCGGCGGGAAGCTCGACAGGCCGAACAACGCCAGCCCAGCCGCCAGCACCACCGAGGTGATCCCGCACGCCAGCCCCGATCGCGCGACCGCCTCGGCCAACGCGGCCTCGATCCCCGCGCCACCCCGCTGGGCCTCGCGGGTGCGACCGATGAGGTGGATCGTGTCGTCCACCGCGATCCCGAGGGCGACGGCGAGCACGATCCCCCCGAGCGGATCGAACCGCCCGACCCACAGGGCGATGATGGCGTAGCCGAGCAGCAGCGGGATCGCGTTGGGCACGATGCTCGCGAGGCCCGCGCGCACGCTGCCGAAGCCCACCGCGACGGCGACCGTGATCACCGCGAACGCGCCGATGAGGCTCGAGCGAAGCTGCTCGGCGATCCGATTGACCCCGCGGTAGGCGAGCGCCGCAGTTCCGCCCGCGGTGACCTCGACCCCATCGAGCGACTCCGCCTCGCGAACGATCTCGGCGACCAGGGCCTCGAATCGCTCGCCGCCGATGTCGGGCACGCGCACCGCCACGTGGGCGATCCCCCGCGCATCGTCGAGGACGCCGGCGCGCAGCCCGATCTCGTCGAGCCGTCGCCACGCCCGCTGCATCGTCGCGGCGTCGCGGCCGATCTCCGAGCCGCTGGCCCGCAGCAGCACGCCCGGCCCGAGCACCGCGCGGACGTCGGGCAGCGCCGCAACGCGCCCCTCGAACGCCGCGAGGGCCTGCACCTGCGTCGGCTCGTCCCAGTGTCCCGCCGGCCCCGCGATCTCGAGTTCCACCGAGAGCACGCCGCCGAGCCGCGCGTCGATCTCCGCGCTCGCCCGCGCCGCGGGGTGGCCCGCATCGAGCAGATCGGACAGGCGGTTGTCGACCGGGACGTCGCGGGCGATCCACAGCATCCCCACCGTCACGCCGCACGCCACCACCAACACCGCGGCCGGCCGTCGTCGCCCGACCGCGGTCCACCGCGCCAACCACCCTGACGCAGTCGATCGCGGATTGTCTCGCGCACCGTGGGTGCCGGCCGGGCCGAGATCGCGGACGGTCGCGAGCAGCAGCGGCCCGAGCACCAGCAGCACCGCGAAGGCCAGCATCACGCCGAGCGCCGCCCAGCCACCGAAGCTCCGCAGCATCGGCATGCTCGAGGTGAACAGCGAGCCGAAGCCCACCGCCGTCGTCGCGGACGTCAACAGGCACGCCAGCCCGACGCGCGCGCTGGCGTCGACGATCGCCCGCTCGCGTCCCTCGCGATCGGTCGCGTCCTTGCCGAGCTCTGCCACCCGCGACACCAGGTGGATCCCATCGGCGACGGCGATGACCGGCAGCAGCGTGAAGTAGCCCTGGTTGAGCAGGCCGATCGGCTCGCCGGCCCAGCCGAGCACGCCCGCGAGCATCGCCGTCGGCACGAGCGCCAGCGCCAGCGGCACGAGCACCTGCCAGCCGCGGCGGAACGCCAGCCACAACACGAAGGCGACCATCGCCAGGCACGCGGGCACCAGCACCCGCTGGTCCTCGAGTGTCGCGCGGGCGAAGCCGGCGCGGATGACCGGCAGGCCGCCGGTGCGCAACTGCAAGCCTGCGACGCCGTCGTGCGCGGCGACGACCGACGCGATCGCATCGACGGCTGCGACCGTCGGCGGCAGATCATCCGAGCTGAACCGCAGCGCCACCGCGATCGCGGCGGTGCGCTCGTCGGCGGCCATCAACAGGGGCACCAGGGGTGCGGTGTGCAGCCAGGCCCGCGCCGGCCGCGAGCCGCCGGCCACCGCCGCGGACGCCGGGTGATCGGTCAGCGCGTCGACGCGCACCACCTCGGGCAGGGCGCGCAGCTCGTCGGAGATCGCCCGGATCGCGTCGATGCGCGGCGCCGTCAGGACACCGTCGGGATCCGGCGCGTCCACGACCACGACCACCGTCGCGTCGTCGTGCCCCCAGCGCTCGTGCAGCCGATCGAGGGCCGCCGTCGCCGCGTCGCCGTCGCCGTAGAACGCCTTCGACGACAGATCGAAGCCGAGCCGCGCCGCCCCGGCCACCGTCAACGCGAACACGGCAAACAACCCGAGCGCGCACGGCCGCCGGTGATGCAGCACGAACCGGGCGATCGCAGCGAACCAGGTCGACATCGACGGCGGCTGGCCCACCGCGGACGGCAGGGGCAAGAACGGTGTCACGGGCCGGGCGCGATGTCGATGCTCGGCAACCGGGCGATGGACCGCCACGCGCGCCGGGATCGGCGCTCACCCGCGCAGCAGCGCCGCGATCGCCTCGCGCAGCTTCGGCCCGTCGAAGGGCTTGTCGAGGAAGCCGCGCCGGGGACCACCGGGCGCAGGCGGCTTGGGCTCGTGGTTGCCGCTGACCAGCAGCACCGGCAGATCGGGGCGTCGCGCGGCGAGCTCGCGCGCGAGCGTCTCGCCGTCCATGCGCGGCATCGACACGTCCGAGACGACGCACGCCACTTCGGGCGCGGACGCCAGGAGGGCGAGGGCCTCCTCGCCATCGGCGACCGCGATCACCTCGAAGCCCTCGCGCTCGAGCAGGCGCGTGGTCGAACGACGCACGAGCCGGTCGTCCTCGACCAGCAGGACGCGGCGCACGGCGTGCTCGGAGACCTCGGGCGCGCGACGTGCTCGTCCCCGGGTTTGCCCGGCGTCGCCCGAGACCCGCGGCAGTCGCACGGTGAACGTGGTGCCGCGCCCGGGCTCGCTGACCGCCGCGATCGTTCCACCGAAGCGCGTCACCAGCTCGCGCGCCGTGGCGAGACCGAGGCCCGTCCCGGTGGTCTTGGTGGTGAAGAACGGCTCGAAGATCCGCGCACGGGTGGCTTCGTCCATGCCCACGCCGGTGTCGGTGGCCGACAGCTCGACCTCGTCGCCCTTGGCGGCGACGACCAACTGCAGGGTCCCGCCCTCGGGCATCGCGTCGCGGGCGTTCACCGCGAGGTTGAGGACGATCTGCTCGAGGCCGGCCGGTGCCGCGAGCACGCGACACCCCGGGGCCGCGTCGACCTGCAGGGTGATCGGCGAGCCCAGCAGGCGCGGCAGCATCGTCGCCGACGCGCGGAGGAACTCGCCGAGATCCACCGCGATCGCCTCGTCCTTCGGCGTGCGCCCGAACGCGAGCAGCTGCCGGGTCATCAGCGCGGCCCGTGAGGTCGCGGCGTCGAGATCGTCGAAGACCGCCGCGGTCCCGGAGTCGGGGGCGACGCGCGCGCGCAGCACCTCGCTCGCGCCTCCGATGACCATCAGCAGGTTGTTGAAGTCGTGCGCGACGCCGGCGGTGAGCGTGCCGACGACCTCGAGCTTCTGCGAGTGGATCGAGCGCCGCAACGCCTCGTCACGCTCGCGCGCGGCGGCCTGCTCGCGACGGTTCATGGCCTCGAGCGACTCGAGCGCGCCACGCAGCAGCACGGAGGTCAGCACCAAGGTGATCGTCGCCGCCGTCCATGCGTTGAGCGGGCGATAGCCGGAGAGCTGCTCGGGCAGCCAACCGCCGATCTCGAGCGCGGCCACGACCCCGCACCACGCCGAACTCACGAACGCCAGCCAAACCGCCGCGCGGCCCCCCACGACCACGCCGATGAGCAGGACGCTGACCACGAACGTCGCCGCGTTCTGCCCCTGCAGGCCGCCGAAGAACAGGGTGACAAACGCGATCACCAACCAGAAGAAGAGCGACACCATCCACGCCGCGCGCACCACCCGCCCGCGGTGCACCAGCGCCGCGAGCCCCGCGAGCGCGACGAAGATCGACAGGTAGAACGCCGCCGTCACGCGCATGTCGTTGCGCGCATCCAACAACGAGGTCGTGAAGCCCATCGCCGCCAGCGCGAACATCGTCCGCAGGAGCGAGAGGATCAGCCGACCCTTGCGGGTCGCGTCCTCGTCGGCGAGCGTGGGCGGGCGCAGCAGCGCGATCATCGGGGCCGGCCATTGTGACACAGTCGCGCGCTGGCCGGACGCGAGGCGGGGCTCCGGAGCCAACACACACGATCGGGCTCGATCGCGGGTGACGCCTCCGGCACTACCCGGCATGCCCCGCTTCCCTTCGCCCTTGCTCCTGCTCTGCCTGCTGCCGTTGGCCTGCGATCGTGCCGATTCACCGCCCACGATCGCCGATCGCACCCCCGAGCAGGCCGCCGAGGTCGTGACCGAGGTCGCCTGCGAGTACGTCGAGCGCTGCGGCGAGCTGTCGATCACCTGTGCCGATTGCGAGGGCGATGGAGCGGCGTGCGGTGGCTGCACCGTCGAGGTCGTGCCGGTCGAGCACGACGCCTGCGTCGATCACCTCACCGAGGACTTCGTCGCCGGCTTCGGCTGCGTCGCGCTCACCGACGAGGAACAGGCGGCCGCGGACGCGTGCTTGGGGACGCTCGGCGACTGGGCGTGCCCCGATCCCGAGCTCGCAGAGGCGTGGGCCAACGGCGGCGGCGGCCCGGACCCGACGGCGAGGCCGGCGGGCTGCGACGTGCTGGAGGACATCCGGTACCGCTGCTCCGACGACGGGGGCGACGCGGAGCCCGAGCCTGCGGACTGAGTTGCGGAGGAACGCGCCCCCTGTGAGCCGTTTGATCGGCCTCGGGCGACTGACCCGGCGATGCCGAGTCCGCGCGTGTTCCCTGCGTTTCCCGGTTGGTCCCTCGCGTGTTCGCTCGCCGGTGGCGCGCTCCTGCTCCCGACGCTCGCCGCCGCGCAGGACGACCCCATCGCGTACGTCCGTTGCGAGCGGACGACCGACACGCTGACGCTGCCCAACGGCACGACGCTGCAGGGGATGGACGTCTACGACGTGCTGCCCGACGTGACCCACTTCTTCGGCGGGTTCCAGGGGCCGTGCGATCTCGTGCTGCGGCAGCCCGACGGCACCGAGGAGATCCTGTACGACTGCTCGAGCGGCGCGACGGATGCGGCCGCGTGCGCGGCGATGGATCCCGCGGTGTCGTTCGACGCCGAGCGGATCGCGTTCGCGGTGTTCCGCGGGCCGCTCGAGCACGGCAGCGAGAACTTCGCGGTCGAGGTCGGCGGCGACGGTGGTTGGTATGACCTGCCCGGTCGCCTGCTACAGGCCACCGAGGCCCAGCTGTACATCGTGGAGGTCGCGACGGGCGAGCTCACCGAGCTGCCGCACGTGGCGGGCACCTGGGACGCCGGCCCCGCATGGCTGCCCGACGGGCGCATCGCGTTCACCTCGACGCGCGACGGCAACGACTCGACGCTGGTGTTCGGGACCAACAGCACCGGGATGGGCTCGCGGATCTGGGCGATGGATCCCGACGGTCGCAACCTCGACCTGTCGAGCCACCACTCGCTGTCCCTCGAGCAGCACCCGCTGGTGCTGCAGGACGGGCGCGTCGCCCTGTCGAGCTGGCAGATCTTCGGCGGGCTGACGTTCCGCTACACCAACGGCAGCCCCGGTGGTTTCGGCACCATCGGCAATGCGTTCAACATCTACGTGCAGGCGCCCGACGGCGCCCACCCCTTCGCGTTCTACGGGCAGCACTGCGGCGATCATTCCCCGATCACGAGCGCCAACGTGGATCACAAGGCGGCGCACTTCCTCACCCAGGACGGTGACGGTCGGGTGTGGTTCACCGACTACTACCGCGGCAACAACAGCGGCCTCGGGCACCTGGTCGGCGTGATGCCCGAGCCCGAGGGTCGCGAGGGGATGCTCGACCCGGCGGCGCCGCTGGCCGATCTCTACGCGCCGCATGACATCGTGCGGTTGGCGTCGTGGTCGAGCAGCGCGGACAGCTTCGCCGGGCCGATGCCCGCGCCCGAGTACATCGATCCCAACTACACCGACCCGATCGTGTTCGCCGGCAAGCTCGGCCACGCCGCCGCCCTGCCGGGTGGATCGCTCGCGGTGGTGTGGGGCAAGGGCGCGTGCAGCACCGTCGCCGACAACTCGATCTTCGAGACGCTCGGCCTGCCCACGCCTCCGGCGACCTCGGGGTCGGGCAACGGCGTGCCGGCGAACGTGTTCACGCAGCTCGACCTGGACACCCCCGCCTGCGACGCGGGCATCTACGAGACCACGACGATTCCCTCGACGCACCCCAGCGATCTGGCGCCCATCGTCGACACCCGCGAGTGGCACGAGATCATGCCGCGCGCCGTGGTGCCCTACGCGGCGATCCACGGCGTGGAGCGACCGGCCTCGATCGAGCGCGCCGACCTGCAGACGTCGCACGCGGCGCTGCCGGTGGGCACGCCCTTCGGTCTGCTCGGCGCGGCGTCGATCCTCGACCGCGAGACCCACCCGGTCGGCGGGATCCACTTCGTCGGCGAGCACCAGTTCCACCTGCAGGGCACCGACACGATCAACTACACGGACGACGACCTGTGCGGCGTCCGCATCCTCGGCGTGCAGCCCAACCGCGGCGACAACCTCTACCAGCAGATCTCCAACGTCGCGGGCGAGCGCTTGGTGATCCTCGGTGAGTTCGGGGTGCGCAACCGCGACGACGGCGGCGTCGAGCTGCTCGATCCCAGCGGCAATCCCGACACGAGCTTCTTGGTGCGGTTCCCCGCCAACACGCCGTACTTGATGCAGGGCATCGACTGCAACGGCCGCACGCTCAACACCGACCAGAGCTGGCAGAGCCTGCGGCCCGGCGAGATGAAGACGTGCGGCGGCTGCCACGTGCACTCCAAGGACTCGCGGGTATCGTTCGACGAGACCTTCGCGGCGCTGCCCGAGTATCCGGTCATCGAGCTCGGCCAAGGCATGGTGCCGCTGCTCGCGGGCGCCGGCGACGACGGGCCGGCGGTGCGCGAGGTCCCCGGCTACGCGCTGCAGATCGACTTCGCGCGGGACATCGCGCCGATCTTCGCGGACCGCTGCAACTCGTGCCACAGCAGCGCCGATCCGGCCGGCGCCCTCGCGCTCGACGTGCCCGGCGTCGAGGAGGGCTCGACGTGGTGGTGCCTGGTCGGCGATCGCGGTCAGTCGTGCGTGCCCGAGGGTCAGCGCATGGCGACGACCAACGGCACGGTCTTCCGCCGGCCGCAGCTCACCCGCTACCTCCGGGCGTTCAACGCCCTGGGCAGCCCGCTGTACTGGAAGGCCGCGGGCATGCGCACCGACGGCAACACCGACGACACCTTCGACCAGAGCAGCCCGCCCGACGACATCGACCTCGACTTCGGCGCGGCGCATCCCACCGAGATCACCGCCGAGGAGCTCGGCTTGCTCGCGCGCTGGATCGACATCGGCGCGCCGGGCGGTCCGCAGGAGCTCGACGACACCCAGCGCCCGACGCTGACGTTGGCGGCGCTCGTGGACGGCGAGAGCGTGACCGCGCTGCGCGTCGGGACGGTCGACATCCCCAGCGGCATCGATGTCGACTCGCTGCAGGTGTGCATCGTCGACGCGGCCGGCACGTGCACGAGCATGCTCGCCGAGGGCGGCGCGATGCCCCACGACGTGCTCGAGATCCCGTTGACGAGCGCGCTGTCGGACCCCGAGGTCGAGGTCCTCGCCCGCGTGCGGGACATCGCCGGCAACGAGACCGAGCTGCGCCGCACCGTGCGGTGGTTGCTGAACTCGCCGCTGCCGCCGGATCCCGCAGGCACCGACACGGGCGCGGACGGCAGCGGCTCGGGTGGAACCGCAGAGGGCGGCAGCGCAGCCGATGGGACCGCGGGCACCGGCGGCAGCGGGGACTCGAGCGGCGCTTCGGCGGACGGTGAGGGTGGCGGGTGCGGCTGCAGGACGCAGGCCATGGGTTCGTCGTGGCTGTGGCTCGGGCTCGTCGGGTTCGCGCGTCGTCGACGGAGCGCGCGGTGATGCGGCGCTGCGCGTGGCTCGGCGTCTTCGCGGCGGCGTGCGGTGGCGCGTCGCCCTCGGGCGCCGACACGGACACGGGCGCCTCGACGTCGTCGCCCGGGCCCGACAGCGGCGGCCCTACCGGCGGCCCCACCGGCAGCTCGGCGAGCGCCGATCTCACCGGCGATCCGACAGAGAGCTCCTCGGACGGCGGCTCCTCGGACACGGGCGTGGTCGGCTGCACGCTCACCGACGCGACGACGACGACCCTCGACAGCGCGATGGCGGTCACGCACCGCGACGGCCAGAGCTTCGTGCAGTGGCGCGACCGGGCCGAGGGCAGCGAGGGCGAGGCGTATCGCTACCGTTTGTACCGCGCCGCGACGCCGATCACCGACGACGCCGATCTCGCCGCGCTCACGCCGGTGGCCGACGGCATCCTCAACCACTCGGGTCAGCTGTTCGGCGGCGCCTTCACGCCGCCTGCGCGCCTCGACGCCTCGCTGCCGATGGCGGTGCTGCCCGCGGCGACGCTCGATGAGCCCGGCGTGTCGCTGCCGATCTGGTCGGGGCTCGCGGTGGCGACCGCCGAAGAGGACGACTGCGCCTGGTATGCCGTCGTCGCGACCGACCTCGAGGGCAACCCCGTGGAGTCGATCGCGCCCGGCGTCAACGCGACCGTCGATCCGATCGCCGAGCGCGTGGACCCGCGCCAGCCGATCAAGGTCTACGACTCGGGCGCGCGCGGGAAGTACACTCCCCAAACCGAGATCACCGGCACGCGCGGCCTGCCGTTGTCGGTGATCCTCCACGGCAGTCAGGCCCAGGGCGGCGGCGCCGGGGACTACGGTGATTACTGGCTGTACTTCGGCGACGCGACGATGGGCTGGCAGTCGGGCTTGCCCGGGGTGTTCTCCGTCGAGGAGACGCACAGCGGCCCGCAGACCCTGATGATGCGCAACCGCGACGCGATCGTGCAGCCGAGCGGCGCAGCGGCGCTCGAGACCATGTGGTTCGGGTACGTCGCCGAGCCGGGCGGGGTGCGTCACGCGTATCCGTTCACCGAGGAGCGGCTCGCGTGGATGATCCCGTGGTCGATCGCGTACTACGGGGCCGACGCCGAGCGCGTGACGCTGACCGGCGGTTCGATGGGCGCGTGGGGCACGATCACCTTCGGCCTGCACCACCCGACGATGTTCGCCGCGCTCTTCCCCGATCGACCGCGGTTCCGTCAGACCAGCCTGACGAGCATCACCACCGCACCGTTGCCGGACGACACCCTGCCCGACGGCACGATCTGGTCCGAGCACCACGACGCGATCGCCCTCGTGACCGCGCACGCCGAGGACGATCTGCCGTTCGTCGGGTGGAACTGCGGCCGACAGGATGGCTTCGCCACCTGGCAGGAGCAGGTCGACATGGTCGCGGCGATGACCGAGCACCGGCTCGCCTTCGCCTTCGCGTGGAACGACGGCGATCACAGCGGGGGCAGTGCCGCGGCCGCCGACGTCGCCGCCTGGTACCCACCCGAGCGATTCGCCCGCGACCTCAGCCACCCGGCCTTCACGAACAGCTCGATCGACGATGACCCCGGGCCCGGCGATCCCGCCCTGGGCGATCTGGTCGGGGGCATCAACCTCGGCTTCTCCTGGACCGATCCCGAGGACACGGCGAATACGTGGTCGACCGCGATCGACAACGCCCTGGCCGACGCGACGATGACCGTCGACGTGACGCCGCGCCGCGCCCAGCAGTTCCACCTCGAGCCCGGCGAGTCCGTCGACTTCACCACCTCGCGCGGGTCCGCGGGGACGATCGTCGCCGACGCGCGGGGCATCGCGACGGTGGTCGGCGTGGAGATCGCACCGGGCGAGAGCACGACGGTGACGCTGACGCGGCGGTGAGGCCGTCACGCCACCTTCGGCGGGAGCACGAACCACGTCAGGAACCGCCGCGCCAGCGCCCGGATCGAGTACCCGTCGAAGGCCGTCCGCGACGCCGCCGTCGCCCGCATCCGCGAGGATCCGCGGATGAACTCCGCCGACATGCCGTTCGACGGCGCGCGGATGATCATGGGCGGTTTCGAGTCGATCCTCGAGGCGTGACGCGCGATCACACCCGCGGCAGCGTGACGCGCACGCGGGTCCCGCGGCCGGGCGCGCTGTCGATCTGGATCGTCCCACCGGCCTTGCGCACCAGCTCGAGCACGACGACGAGGCCCATGCCGGTGCCGGTCGCCTTGGTCGTGTAGTACGGCTCGAACAGGTGCTGCTTCACCTCGTCGGGCATGCCGACGCCGTCGTCGTGGACGACCAGCGAGAGCTCGGCGTCACCGTGGACCACGAGACCGACCGTTCCGCCCATGGCGACCGCATCGCGGGCGTTGACGCAGAGGTTGAGCACGAGCTGCTCGAGCTCGAGCGAGGTGAGACCGACTTGGACCTCGTCGCCGGCGATCTCGTCCGCAAGCTTCGCGTTGGGTCGCATGAGCAGGCCGAGCACCGGCACGGTCGCGCGCAGACCCGCGAGCGCCAGCGTCCGCGACGGCTCGTCCACATCGGCGCGGGGGTTGCTGAACCGCAGCAGGCTCGCGGCGAGGCGACGGCCGACCTCGAGGATCTCGCGGAGATCGGCGAGATCGCTGGCACGGCTCTCCGCATCGCCCTCGGCCACGAGCGTGACCTGGCCCAGCGCCGCGCCGAGCACGTTGTTGAAGTCGTGCGCCACCGCGCTCGACAGCCGCCGGACCTCCTGCAGGCGCTCGAACTCGCGGGTGCGCGTGAGGTTCTCGCGCAGCTCGGCCTCGGCGCGCGCTCGCTCGGTCTGCTCGAAGACCAGCGCGACGACCTCGGCGACCGCCGAGGCGAATTCGATCTCGGCGTGCGTCCACTTGCGGGCGGCCCCCACGTGCTCGTGGCACAGCACGCCGAACACACGACCGTTGCGGAACACCGGCGCGTCGAGCATCGACGTGATGCCGTACGGTCGCAGGTAGACCTCGCCGAGCTCGGCGGTCAGTGGGTGACTCACGGCGTCGTCGGCCACGATTGCCCGGCACTGATCGAGCGCGGCGCAGTAGATCGGGAAGCTGCGCGACGGCAGGGCATCGGCGGCGATCGGCCCCCGGGCTGCACGCGCGTACAGGGTCACGCACTCGAGCGCGCCGTCGTCGTGGAACAGCCAGATGCCGACGCGCTCGACCCCGAGGGCCTCCGCGCAGATCCTCGTCGCCCGCTCGGCTGCGCCCTGGAAGTCCTCGGCCGTATCGATGCGGACCCGCGCCAGGGCGAGGCGAGCGGTCTCGAAGGCGACCCGACGCGTGGTCGACTGGATGCTCATCCCCTCATTCCGCCGACGAGTCTACCGCGCCGCCGACGAGTCTACCGCAGGACCGCCGAGCGGCCCGCGTCCGCGCGTTGAATCGGAGCGCCGCGCCGCGCCATACTCGGCGACGTTGGCCGGTTTTGACCCCGACGCGCCCGGCGACGATCTCACGGCCGATCTGACGGTGGTGCACGAACCGCGGCCCGGCGTGTCGCGGCAGCCCGCGTCACGCGCGACCCCAGGCACCCGCGTCGGCCGCTATCTGGTCATCGAGGAGTCGGGCCGAGGCGGCGCCGGTGCGGTCGTGCGGGCGTACGACCCGAAGCTGCAGCGCGAGGTCGCGCTGAAGCTGCTCCACCTCGGCAACATGTCCGAGGCCGCGCGCAGCGGGCTCGTCCACGAGGCCCGCGCGATGGCCCAGCTCAGCCACCCGAACGTCGTCGCGGTGTTCGACGTCGAGAGCGACGAGGACTTCGGCGTGCTCTTGGTGATGGAGTACGTCCCTGGGATGACCCTGCGCGCGTGGCTGGCCCGACGCGCCAGGGCGTGGCCCGAGATCGTCGAGACCTTCGTGCACGCCGGCCATGGCCTGGCCGCCGCCCACGCGGTCGGCCTGCTGCACCGCGACTTCAAGCCGACCAACGTGCTGGTGGGCGACGACGGCCGCGTGCGCGTGACCGACTTCGGGCTCGCCCGCAGCCGCCGACGGGGCGAGGACCTCCCCTCGCCGTCCACCTCGTCGGACGAGGGCTACGCGCGGCGCGAGTTCGGTGGACCGGCCGACGACGCGAGCTCGGGCGCGCTCGTCCGCGGCACGCCGCCCTACATGGCGCCGGAACAACACGAGGGCGCCAAGCTCGGCGTCGCCACCGATCAATACGCGCTGTGCGTCTCGCTGTGGGAGGCGCTGACCGGCGCGCTCCCGTTCGTCGGTCGCATGGACGAGCTCCTGCAGGCGAAGAAGGCCGGTCCCCCGCCGTGGCCGAGCCAGGCGACGGCCCCCCGCGCGGTGATCCAAGCGGTGCGTCGCGGCCTCGCGGCCGATCCGTCGCAGCGTTGGCCGAGCCTCGACGCGCTGCTGCGCACGCTCGCGCAGGCCAGCCATCGTCGCGCTCGCACTCGACGCGTCGCCGCGACGGCCGGCGGCGTGGCGATCGCCGGCGCGCTGGCGTGGCAACTGTGGCCGTCGACTCAGGCGCCGTGTAGCGGCGCACCCGAGCGCCTCGCCGAGGTCTGGTCCCCCGCGCACGCCGAGCAGACCAAGGCCGCGTTGATCGCCACGGGCCTCGGGTACGCCGAGACCACGGCCGCGCGGGTGACTGCAGCGCTGGACGACTACGGCGCGCAGTGGATCGCGATGCACACGTCGGCGTGCGAGGCGACCGCGGTGCTGCGCGAGCAATCGGCCGAGGCGCTCGATCTGCGCATGACCTGCCTCGACTCCGCGCGACGCGAGCTGGGCGCAGCCGTCGGCGTGCTGCGCAGCGCCGACGAGGCCGTGCTGCAGAACGCCGATCGCCTGGTGGAATCGCTGGCCCCCCTCGAGCACTGCGCCGACGTCGAGGCGCTGCAGGCCGCCGTGGTGCCACCGCGCGCCGACCAGGCCGAGGCCGTCGAGCGCGGGCGCGCGCAGCTGGCCGAGGCACGCGCCACGCAGGCCGCCGGCAAGGCCGACGACGCGGCCGCGGTGATCGACGCCGCCACGCCCGAGATCACCGCGATCGACTACCCGCCGCTGCAGGTCGAGCTGTGGGCGGCGCGGGCGAGCGTCCGCGCGGCCCAGGCCCGCTGGGAGGACGCGGCCGCCGACCACCGGCGCGTGCTGCAGGCGGCGCCTCGGCTCGGGCAGTGGGATCTCGCGACCGTCGCGACGATCGGCCTCACCACGGTGGTCGGGGTCTCGCTCGCGCGGCCCGAGGCCGGGCTCGCGTACGCCGAGCTCGCCCTCGGGCTCGCGGTGCTGACCGGCGATCCCGAGCTGCGCACGCTCGAGCTGCGCGCCGCGATGGCCAGCGTCTGGAGCGCGCAGGCCAAGTTTGTCGAGGCCGAAGCCGAGCACCGGGCCGTGGTGGCGGCGCTCGTCGAGCGCTACGGCGCCGATCATCCCGAAGTCGCGCGCGCCCGATCGCGGGTCGTCGGCGCGCTCTACTCCCAGGGCAAGTATCTCGAGGCCGAGCAGGAGGATCGCGCCGCGCTGGCGGCCCAGGTGCGCCTGCTCGGGCCCGAGCACCCCGTCGTCGCGACGACCCGCAGCACGCTCGCGGTGATCCTCGTCGCGCAGGGTCGCTACCCCGAGGCCGAAGCCGAGCACCTCGAGGTCCTCGCGCTGCGCCTGCGCGTGCTGGGGCCCGGGCACCTGCAGATCACCGACTCGCGCGAGAACCTCGCGCAGGTGCTCTACGCCGAGGGCAAGAACCTCGAGGCCGAACGCCAGCTGCGGCTCGCCCTCGCCGCCCGCATCGCGAGCCTCGGCGAGGACCACCCGCAGGTCGCGTCGATCCGCAACAACCTCATCGGTCCGCTCGTCGCCGCGAACAAGCTCGACGAGGCCGAGACCATGGCGCGCGCCGCCCTGGCCACGTGGGAGCGCGCCCTCGGGCCCGAGCACCCCGACGTCGCGATGGCGCGGAGCAACCTCGCCGTGTTGCAGCTCGATCGCGGCGACCCCAAGGGCGCCGAGGCGACGATCCGCGCGGCGCTGCCGGGCTGGGAGCGCGCCCTCGGGCCCGAGCACCCCGACGTGCTGCATGGCCGCGTGACGCTGGCGAACACACTCGAGCAGCAGGGCCGGCTCGACGAATCCGAGCGCGAGCTCCGGGCGGCGATCGCCGGCCTCGTGCGCAGCGATGCGCCCGACACCCCGTTCCTCGCGGCGTGCCACACCGATCTCGCGCGGGTGCTGGAGCTGCAGCGACGGATGCCCGCGGCGCAGGCCGAGTGGCGCGCGGCGATCGAGATCATGACGCGCCGCTTCGGCGCGGATCATCCGGACCTCGCCCGCGCGCGCAAGGGCCTCGCCGGGAATCTCCGCGCGACCGGTGGGGATCGCCGCGAGGCGCGGGCCCTCGACGCGGCCGCCGATGCTGTGCTCGAGGCGGAGGCCGCCGCAGGGCGGTGAGGCCCGGCCTACGGGCGTTTCTCGCGGCGCGGCGATCAGGATCCCGGGCGCCGGACACCCAGGTGCCATGACCCCGTGTCACCTCGATCTGCGCCGTCTGCTCGCTTGCTCCACCCTCGTCGCCGGCGCGACGGTCTCGTTCGCCGCCCCCGCCCTCGCGGCGCCGACCCTGCGCGCGGCGATCGAGCCGCAGCGCATCGCCGGCGGCGCACCGGTCCAGCCCTGCGGCTTCCCGGCCGCCGCGGAGCTCCGGGTCGGCAGCTTCCAGTGTTCGGCGGTCCTCATCCACCCCCGGGTTCTCGTGCTCGACGACACGTGCCCCAACGTGCCCACCGGCGACGACGAGTTCGACTTCGCCTTCAACGATGGGACCAACCCCGATGCGGGCCGACACGCGTACGCCCAGCGCAGCAACTGCACGTTCGACGGCGACCTCGGCGTCTGTGTCCTCGACGCGCCGACCGCAGTGCCCTTCACCCCGATCGCCGCGGGATGCGAGCTCGCGGCGATCCACGACGGCGCCTCCGCGGTCGTCGTCGGCATGGGCGGCACCTCCCCCGAGCAGGTCTACGACGACAGCAAACACTATGGCGAAGTGACGATCGAAGACGTCTCGGAGGGTTCGTTCTTCGTGCACGGAGACGCGGCGCCGTGCCACGGCGACAGCGGTGCACCGGCCTTCGTGCAGGTCGCCGACGGGAGCTGGCGCGTCGCCGGCGTCGCGCTCTCCACGACCTGCGACAATCCCTCGCCATTCGGACGACTCACGCCGATGATTCCGTGGATCGAGAGCACGACCGGGATCGACGTGACGCCGTGCCACGACGCCGACGGCTTCCCCGAGGTCACCGACGCGTGTGTTGGCTTCTACGCCGGCGGGAGCGGCAACGACGGCACGTGGACGAACTCGTGCCAGGCCGTACCCGTCGGACCCCCGGGTGGCGTCTGCAGCGGCGATGATGACCCGCCGACGGTCGAGATCGTTGCGCCCGGGACGTCGCCGACGAGCATCGCCGAGCCCGGTTCCGTCCGCGTCGAGATCGCGGCAGAGGACAGCGACGGTGTCGGGCTCCGCGACGTGCGGCTGGAGATCGACGGACAGATCCAGCCGATGGAGCTGACCGCGCCGCCGTTCGTGTTCGACGTCGACTTCCCCTTGGGGAGCTGGTCGGTCGTCGCCATCGCCCGCGACTGGGGCGGCAACGTGGCGAGCTCGACGATCCTGCAGGTCGACGTGGGACCACAGCCCGACGACGACGGCGACGACGACGGCGGCGACAGCAGCAGCACCGGCGCCGGCTCCACGACCGACGCCCCGGACACGGACGACGCGGCGGCGCTCGACAGCAGCAGCACCGGATCCGACGCGCCGGTGCTGGACAACGGCTCCTCGCGTGGATGCGCCGTCTCTGGCCGCGGGACGAGCGGCGCGTGGTTGCTCGTCATCGCCGCGCTCGGCTGGCGCCGACGCGACCGATAGTCACCGGCGTCCACTCCAGCGTCAGCACGCCCTCCGCCACCGGCACGGCCGTGCGGTGCGAGCGATCCTCGGTGTCGACGACGACCGGTGGCAGCGCGACGCCGACGCGCGCGCCGGGGCGGATGCGCAGCCGTGGGCTCACGCGCACCGCGAGGTCGAACATCGCGGAGACGAGGCCCGTGGCGGTGCGATCGGTGCGGCCGCGGAACGGCGCGACCGCGTCGCCGCGGGTCCACGCGACGAGCAGACCGCCGCCGAGGCCGAGCATCGGCGAGACGCGGGCCCGCGGCACCGGCCACACGCCGACGTGGGTGCGCGCGGCGAACCACCCGACCCGCGCATCACCGGCCTGGCCCGAGACGCGACCCGACAGCGCGGTCGCGGTGAACTCGGCGTCGAGGCCCAGTCGACGGCCGCGACCGAGTCGCACGCCGACGCCCAGCACGGGCCCGAGCAACGCGCCGACGTTGCGCGACGCACCGCCGGCGTCGATGCCGGCGCGCACGTCCCAGCGCGGCGCCGGCGGGGCGCGGGGCACCGGGGGAATCGGCGCGAGCACGGCCGGTCGCGCGCTCGGCTCGGGGATCTCGACCTCGGTCGACAGCGCGCTGGCGACCTCCGCGACGCGCACGGCGAACGTGGTGTCGTCGGCGTCGCCCGCATCCTCGCCGGTCACGATCGCGACGTGCTCGAGGCGCGTGGCCTCGCGGCGCCACAGCTCGGCGCGATCGCGATCGGCCGCGATCCAGATCGCGATGCGGGCCCCGTGCGGCGCCATCTCCTCGGAGATGTCGCTCGTCGATCCACGGCCGGCCGGCGGCACGAACAGCACCGTCGCGATCCCCAGCGCCTCGAGCTCGGCCTGGACCCGACGCACGCGCGTGGCCCAGCGCGCGTCGTCGCCCGCGGCGGGATCGGCCCACAGCAGCATCGTGCGGCGGGTCGCCGGCGTCGATGCGTCGGCGGACGTCGGCGCATCGGGGATCGTCGAGGCATCCGGGGGCGTCGGCGCGGCGCCGTCAGACGTCGCGGGGGCCATCGCCAGCACGTGCGCGAGCGCTACCGAGGCCGTGATCATCGCTCCGCTTCGCGCCGCCCTACGGGGACTCGAGCAACGCGCCGGCGATCTTCGCATGGGGACCGTCCGGATAGGAATCGAGGTAGACGCGGGCGGCCTCCCGCGCGGCGCTGCGCTCCCCGGCGTCGACCAGCGCGCCGATGAGTCGACCGCGCGCGAGCTTGGCGAAGCTCCCCCGCGGCGCCTCGTCGAGGTACGTCTGCAGCCAGCCGATCGCGGCCTTGGGGTCGCGCTTGGCATCGGAGGCCGCGCGACCGAGCTGGAACGCCGCGCGCGCGGCCGCGGGCGACCGCGGGAATCGCTTGCGCACCGCGAGGTAGACCTGCTCGGCCCGCGCAGCCTTGCCGGCGAGCCGCGCAGCGTCGCCGAGCTGCTCGAGCGACGCGCTGGGCAGACCCGCGAGCGCGACGTCGAAGCCCGAGGCTTCGACCGCGGCGAGGGCCTCGGCGTACTTGCCCGCGTCCGCGAGTTCCTGCCACCCGGGGGCGACCGCGGCGCTCGCCTTGGTCTTGCTCGGCTTGATCTTCGCCGGGGCATCGGGCTCGAGCGCCGCCTGTGGTGCAACGGGGACGAGCTCGATCACGGCATCCGGCTCGGCCGCGGCGTCCGGCTCGGCGGCGGCCGGGACGATCGGCTCGATCGCGCCGAGGGTCAGCGCGCCGTCGGAGCCCGCAACGAGCCGACGGCCCGCGTCGACGGAGATCGGCGCGCTGCTCGACGGTGCCTGGACCTCGACCTTGCCGCGCGTGACCTCGACCGCGAAGCGACCGACGCCCGGCTCCCAGTCGATGCGGAACACGGTGCCGACCACGGCGACGCGGTACGGCCCCGCGTCGATGGAGACCCGACGGCGCGCCTTGGGATCGACCTCGGCCTCGAGTCGCCCCGCCTCGAGCACCACGGCGACCTCCGCGTCGTCGGCGACGGAGACGCGGCCGCGCGCGCCATCGTGCAGGGCGAGCATCGCCCCGGGCCCCACCGGGAGCGTCGCGTCGCCGCGCGCGGGGGCCTGCACCCACTCGCCATCGGCGGTGCGTGCGATCGGGCTGCCATCGAGCTCGCCCTCGTCGACGCGCCCGGCGAACGACCACGCCCAACCGATCGCGAGCACCGCGGCGACGGCCGTCATCACCGAGAGCCCCACCCACCACGTGCGGCGCGTCGGCGCGGTGTCACCGGACGTGGTCCGGATCAGTCGCTCGCGCGCGGCGAGGCGCGCCGAGGTCGACCGCGCACCGTCGACGTGACCGGCGACGAACTCCCCGATCGCCTCGAGCTCGACCCTCTGCGGCGCGTCGATCACGGGGTCCCCCTGCAGAAGCGTCGCGTGAGCTCGGGATCGTCGGCCGCGAGCGCGGCGAACTGCTCGCTGGCCCGGGCGATCCGTCGCTTGGCGGTCGCGAGGGAGCAGTCCATGAGCCGGGCGACCTCGAGCAGCTCGTGGCGCTCGATGTACCGCAGCACGAACGCGAGGCGCAGACTCGTGCCGAGCCGATCGAGGTGGCGATACACGCGGCGCAGCAGATCGCGGGTCTCGGGGTCGGCCTCGACCCCCGCGGCATCCGGCACGGGATCGCTCGACCACAACAGGCGCCGCAGTCGACGACGGCGCAGCTCGGAGCGGGCGGTGTTCACGGCGACGGCGGTGATCCACCCGCGCAGCGCCGCGGCCTCGCGCACGCGCGCGACGCCGCGGAGGATCTGCACGAAGGCGTCGTGCACGACGTCGTCGCGATCGGCGTCGGGGCCGAGGCAGCGGGCCACGACGCGGTGCACGTCCGGGGCGAAGCGGTCGTAGATGACCGCCGCCGCGGTCGCGCCGCCGCGCTGGGCCATCGCCAACAGCTCGTGCTCGTCCCCGGACCACGGCAGCACCTGGACGTTGTCGGTGCTGCCGCCGCGGGCGAGCCGGTGGGCGGGGGAGATCACGGCGGCCTTGGAGTCGATCGTGCCCCCTGGAACGGCTCAAGATCCACCCGAGAGTTCCACCCGATCGACGCCAGGGCAGCCAGGGGCCCGCCAGGGGGCCTCGCCGGGCGGTTTCGTCCGGAGCGCTTCAGGGCCGCCGCACGACCTCGAGCCGTGCGTTGACGTCCTTCGACAGGGCCATCTCGCGCTCCCGGGTCAGCGCCGACCCGGCGCAGAACAGGGCGAACGAGACCAGCTCGTGGGCGACGTGCATGAACGTCGCCAGCGGGTCGTCCTCGCGCGCGGCGCGGACGGTGGCGAGCACGGTCTGGGGATCGATGCGGCCCGAGCTCGCGACGTCGGTGCCGAGCACGGCGCCGTAACCCGAACCATCGACCCACGCGCCGAGCATCTGCTGCGCCTGGTCGAGGCCGCCGGCCCCCGAGATCGCCGTGAACACGTCGCCGAGGATCTCGCTGAACAGCGCCGCGAGCCGCCGGACCTCGGCCTCGTCGATCCGATCGCGCGAGACGACCTCGACGTTGCGGCTCTTGACCAGGAAGTAGGCGGCGCGGGTCGCCGAGAACTCGTCGAGCTCGAGCGCGCGAGCGATGTCGCCGAGGCTGGTCGCCCCGTCGCAGCGGGCGAGCACCGCCAGGGCGTCGGCGTCGAGGGCCCCGGTGCGCGGGCTCTCGACCGCCCGGAGGCGCACGTCGTTGCCGGGGATGAGCCGGCGATAGATCTCGATCTCGTCGAGCCTCCGCACGCCGTCCATCAGCAGCGCGCGGACCGACAGATGGACGGTGTGATCGGGCGGCGGCTGGGTCGGGTCGGGCGTCGAGAACACGAACGCGCCGTCGCCGACCGTCAGCGTGCGCAGGAAGATGCCGGCGATCTGATTGCCCAGCAGGGCGAACAGTCGCTCGGGATCGACCACCGCACGGTCGAGGCAGACCTGCCCCAGCCGGTGATTGACGGTCACGTCGTCGAGCATCGTCGCGAGCGCGGCCCGATCGAGCACGTTGTGGCGCACCAGCACCTCGCCGAGTCGATCGGCTGGATCGTTGCTCCGCGCGTGCAGCAGGTTGCCGCGATCGATCGTGAGCTGGAACCACCGACCGCCCGACGAGAACACCTGCATCTCGCCGACGAACCCCCGCTCGGCGACGATCTCGATGACCTGGAAGAGGGTCATCGGCGAGAGGATCTCGCCGGCGAACACCACCCGACCACCGACCTCGATCGGGCTGGTGTCCTCGGTCAGCAGCTGCTCGAGGTCGTCGAGCTCGTCGCCGCTCGACTCGCCGGGCGCCTCCTCGTGGGGCAGGACCCGGCGCAGGACCAGCAGACCGGGCGTATCGGACAGGATCCGGTAGCGACCTGCACTGTTGCGCAGTCGGTAGCGCGCGTCGGTCCCCTCGGCCGCCACGCTGCCGTCGTCGCCGACGACGACGATGTCGACCCCCTTGGCCATTCGCACCCCATCCTACCCGGTCGGTCACGGCCGACCCAAAAGCCGACGCGCGGCGCGACCGCGCGACTGGGGCCGTCACCCCGGCGGGGACGACGGCACTGCCGCATGCGTCCGACGAAACGCATCGAGCTCGGTGAGCATCGACGCATCGTCGTGGACGAGGGCGATGACCTGGGCCAAGGCCTCGTGCATCCCGCGCTCGACCCATCGATCCTCGCCGAGGATCCGTGCGTGGGCGATGGCGAGACCGGCGGCCGCGGGTGAGCCCGCGGGGACGCTCCTCCGGGCGGCGAGGAGCCGCTCGAGACCCGCGGCGGGCTGGCCACAGACGTGCAGCGCCACCGCGATCTCAGCCTCGAGCGTGATCGCATCGCCCCCCAGCGCCGGCGTGGCCTGGGCCCACGCCGCGCCTTCGTCGAGCAACGCCAGGGCCTCGGGGCAACGGCCGGCGGATCGCAGGGCATACGCCTCATCGGCGTAGGTCGCGAGCATCCGACCCTCGCTCGGGCTGGCGAGCGATCGCAGGATTGCCCGCGCCGTGCGGGCAGCCTCCGCGGCCTCGGGATACCGACCGATCTTGCGCAGGATGTATCCCCGGGTGAGGTGGATCTCGGCGGCCTCGTGCGTGGGCCCGTCGCTCAGCAGGTCGAGCGCGGCGCCGAGATCCCGCATCGCCCCCTCGGTGTCCCCCACATCGTCGCGCGCGCTCCCGAGGCTCGCGAGGTACACCGCGCGGCGACCGAGGTTGGCGCCGTCGAACCGCTCGAGGACACTCAGGGCCTTCTCGCCGGCGACGATCGCCCCTGCGAATTCGCCGAGGCGCCCGAGGATCACCGATTCGGTGAAATACGCGTTGGCGAGGCCGCCGTGGGCCGCGTCTCCCGAGCCGACGAGGAGTGCCTGGGCGCCCCGCAGCTCGTCGAGCGCGGCGCGTCGATCCCGATTCGCCAGCACCTCGGCGTAGTTGACGCGGGCGTGGGCGGTGGCCAGCGCGTCCGGTCCGTAGACTGCGGCCGAGCGATCCACGACCTCGCGCCGCAGCGCGATGCACTCGTCGAGCGCCCCGTGTCGCAACAGCGCGGTCGAGAGGTTGCCCGCCGCCGAGAGCCAGCCGACATCGCTGCCTTGCTCCTCGGCGCGCTGCATCGTCTCCCGCAGCAGTCGCGCCGCGGACTCGGTGTCGCCGCGGAGCGCCGCGATCGTTGCGCGGGCGGTCATCAAGTTTCGCTGCACGATCAGGGTCGGCGGCCGACGGGCGACGAGGGCATCGGCGTGGCGCAACCACTCCTCCGCCGCCGCGAAGTCACGACGCGTCGCCATGTGCATCGCCAACGGGGGGACCGCGGCCAGGGCGGTCCGATCGTCCCCGACCGCCAGCGCCTCGAAGTAGGCGGTGCGCAGCCACGGCTCCGCCTCGTCGCGGCGCTCGGTGTGCTGGTACACGAAGCCGATCTCGAACGCAGCCGTCGCCGCGATCGCGCGGCCCTGGTCGCCCTGGGCCACGGCCGCCTCCCGCACCGGGATCGCCAGGGCCAGCGCCTCGTCGGCCGCGCCCGCGCGACCGATCGCGGAGGCCTCGGCCAGCTTGTCCTTCATCGCGAGCGTGCGCGCATCGATCTCGCCGCGATCGGCCTCGTCCTCGGCCGCGCAGCCGTCGACGCTCGGTAGCCCCTCCACCGCCGCCGCCGCGCGGACCACCGCCCGGCGATCGCCCTCGGCGAGCAGCCCGACCGTAGCATCGAACTGGGTGCCGACGTCGCGCACGCAGAGCTGCGCGCGTCGATCGACGCGCTCACAGGCCTCCAGCGCGCCGGCGCGCCATGCCGTCGCGATCTCGTCGAGTCGGTCGACGACGTTCTCCGCGGCCGTCTCGCCGCTCGCGATCGTGAGTGCTTCGACGACGCTCGAGCGCCGGGTGCCATCCCACTGGATCTCGCCGGTCGCGCACTCTGTCGCCGGCTCCTGCGTCAGCCCGAGCACGGTGGCTGTCGCGACGCCCGCGAGCGCGACGGCCAGCCATCGTCTCCGCGGCGCGCTCGCCCGTCGCAGCGCCGACGACAGCGCGGCCATCGATTCCCAGCGTCGGCTCGGGTCGGGGTCGAGCCCGCGGTGCAGCACCGCGAGCACGGGATCGCCGATCGTGCGGCCGGGCAGCGGCTCGATCAGCTCCCGGGAGAACTTCGCCCGCGAGACCTCGGCCAGCTTGCCCTGGAACGGCCGTCGTCCCGCGAGCGCCTCGTACAGCGCGACGCAGAAGGCGTACTGATCGCTGCGGGTGTCGGCGTCGTCGCCGGTGTGCTGCTCGGGCGCCATGTACAGCGGCGTACCGACGACCGCGCCGCTCTCGGTCAGCGAGCCGCCCTGCGTGATGCTGAGCTCATCGTCGATCGGGCCCGTGGCGTGGACACGGCGCGCCTCGTGATCGGTGCGCGCCAGGCCGAAGTCGCCGACCCGCGCCCGGCCGTCGCGGCCGAGCAGGACGTTGGCGGGCTTGAAGTCGCGGTGCACGAGCCCGGCGTGGTGGGCCGCATCGAGCCCCGCGGCGGCCTGCAGGAACACGCCGAGCACCTCGCGGTGCGTGTGAGCCGGCGAGCACGACGACCACTGCGCGAGGGTCTCGCCGTCGACGTACTCCATGACGATGAACACCCCGGTGTCATCGCCGTGGGTGCCGACGTCGAAGATCTGCACGACGTTCGGGTGGGAGATCCGAGCCATCGCCCGGGCCTCGCGGGCGAGGCGCTGCGCGTGCACGAGGTTGCGCTCGCCCGCCTGCGCGCGCACCAGCTTGATCGCGACCTGTCGCGAGAGTTCGGGGTCGTCGGCGAGCCACACCTGGCCCATCGCGCCCTCGCCGAGGACCCGTCGCAGGCGATAGCGCGCGAGCCCAGGGATCTGGGCCGCCGAGCCGAGCAGCGCCGCGCGGACGCGGGCCGCGGCGTACTGCTCCGATCGGCCGCCGGCCTCCTGCGCCGCGAACAGCCGACCGAGCGCGTCGGTCGAGCTGCCGTCGTCATCGGCGTCGTTCACGGCCGCCAGTGCACACCGGCGGTGCCCGGACCGCAAGCGCGACGAGGATCCACGGCGCCCACCCGATGGGCGCACGACCGCGGGGGGACTCCGCAGCCAAGGCACAGCCCTGCGCCTCGACCTCGGGCGCCTCGGGCTCACCGACCGACGGCGGTGCGGCCGGTGGTCGCTCGGGCGAGGGCGCCGCGATGGGGCCGGCGGCGACCGGCGTCCGTGCGACCGGCGGGGCGATCGCGGCCGGGCGCGGCGGTGTCGGAGGCGGGCGCGGGTCGAAGTCCGGCGCCGACGCCCGCTCGACCACGCCGGCGATCGCCTCCTTCGTCCAGCGCTCGACCGCATCCGGATCGCCGCCCGCGTCGAGGCGGCGGATCGCCTCGTCGGTCACGCGATCCATCTCGGCGATCGCCCAGGCCTTCGCGGCGTCGAGCCGGGCGATCTCCGCCTCGGCCGCGCGCTCGGCCCCGTCGTAGATCCGCTCGGCGCGCTCCGTCACCGCGGCGCGCGTGCGCTCGGTGGGCTCGACCGCCGGGGGACCCGCGAACATCCACCCGCGAGCATGCCCGCAAAGCGGTCGAGCACGCCACCGACCGGCCCCCTCACGCCCCATCGCCGGCGAGCGTGCGCGTGCGCGGCTTGCCGTCCTGCCACTGGAGCACCACCTCGTAGGAGCCCTCGTAGTAGGCATCCTCGTAGAAGACCTCGTCGACACCATCGCCGTCGACGTCGACGATCGCCCGGAGGCGGAGAGTCCCGTCGACGCCCGCCCGCGTGACGAACTCGAGCGTGCCATCGTCGCGACGCATCAGCAACGCCGAGGCACGCGAGAGATCGGCCTCGGAGTCGATCCGCGGCAGCGGGGCGTCGAGCACGATGATCTGCGTGCGACCGCCGGGGAAGCGACCGTCGTAGATCGCGAGGTGCCGCGTGCCGATCCGCGCGCGCTCGAACAGCGAGCGGCCCTCGGCATCGACGGAGCGGACGATCGCGGCCCGCACCGCCGCCACCGGGTCGTCGCCGAGCAGGGCGACGTCACGCTTGGGCGGCGCGGTGAAGCGCAGCTCCTCCGCCACGTCGCGGCCGCGGATCGCGAGCACCGGCAGCGTCGCCGGCGTCTTCACGCCGCCGAGCACGACCTCGAAGTGCGATTCGCTCGCGCCCCCCGAGACCATGAACCCGCTGACCTGACGGCGCAGCACGCCGTCGCGCGTGACGAGGCTCCACGTGTCGCCGACCTTCCAGCCGCGGGGGATCGCCGGCGAGTCGGGCGCGAGCATGTCGGGTTCGTCGTCGCCGTCGTCGATGCCCTCGCCCGCAGCGATCGCCGCCGCCATGATCTCGGCGTCGAGATCGATGATGTCGACCGTCCAACCGAGGTCGGCCCGCGGAAACGCGATCTGCAGCTTGGCGGCGTGACGCGGCGACACGGCGACCGGCGCGGGCGCGGGCTCCGGCTCCGGCTCCGGCGTCGGCGCGACGATCGGTGCCGGCTCCGATGCGATCACCGGGCCCGGATCGACGGGCACCGCGATCGGGGCCGACGCCTCGGCAGGCGCCGCCTCCGGCTCCACCCGCGGCGACGCCGGGGTGCACGCGACGAGGAACCAGGTCGGGACTGCGAGCCAACGCATCGGTGAAGCCCCGACGCTCCGGGGCGACCAGGATAGTCCCGGTCAACCGCGCGGCTCAACCGCACACGGCGTCGAGGTCGGCGCAGCAATCTCCGTTGGTCGCGCAGAACTCGTCGCAGTAGCACTGCGTGCCGTCGCCGACGTCGATGGGATCGCTGGAATCGCACGCGTCCGCACACGAGCCGGGCCCAGGCTCGGGCGGCTCGGGCGGCGGATCGCCGCCGTCGTCCGGAGCACCATCGTCAGCACCATCGTCAGCACCCGCGCCACACACCGCCTCGCGATCGCCACAGCAGTCGCCGTTCTCGACGCACGCGTCGTCGCAGAAGCATGCCTGGCCATCGCCGAGCTGCACCGCCGCGTCCGAGTCGCAGTGATCGACGCACGAGCCGGTCGGGGCCTCGGGCTCGATCGGATCGGCGGCCTCGCCCCAGGTACCCGCGTCGATCATCGCGCCGATGTACTTGCGGCTGACGTTCCACACCAACCAGTTGCCGCCGGTGCCCTCGAGCACCCACGGCGTGTACGCGTACAACGACGCGGTGGCGTGGCTCTTGGGCGTGACGGTGCGCGGGTCGAGGGTCTCCTTGGCCACGAGCATGCGCCACGCGCCGTTGCCGGCAACCGACGCGTCGTACTGCGTGCGCAGGGTCCCCGCCGCGCAGTCGAGCTGCTTGTCGAGGCCGCGGTAGCTCTCGTTGCACGCCTGGCCGTCCGGGCAACCGCAGCCCAGGGCGAAGTCGACCGCGTTGCCGGACGGTCGGTTGGCCTTCGACACCAGCGACTTCTCGACCTGCAATCGCACCAGCAGCAGCATCGGGTTGAGCTGCTTGCCGCGGGCGACCTCGACGAGCACCTCGGAGAACGGCCGCCCGTCGATCTGCTCGTCGGCGAGGAACGAGCGCTTGTCGTACGGCGTCGCCTCGAGCAGCGCCTGGATCCCCGCGGCCGTGACGACCCCGGTGTTGGTGAACATCGCGTCGTCCCAGATGAGATCGGGGTTGAAGTACGCCAGCGCCCCGTCGAACTTGCCGCCGTCCACCGGATCGAGATCCCGCGATTCCTCGTGGTCGACGAAGCCGGCCTCGCGGGGTGAGACCTCGTCGCACGCCGGCGCGGCACCGAGCAACGCGAGGGCGAGGATCCAGGGCGACATCGGGCGGGTCGGGCGACGGGTCGTCATGGTCGGTGGCGAACGCGGCGCGATGCCGGCGTCCATGGGGCCCTTTGCCCGGCGCGGCCACCGGTTCCCGGGGGGCGCGCGCGCGTGCCGAGATTGCGTAGGCGGTGGCACACGATGATCTGTCGCGGTCTGCGCGGAGAGTTTCCTTCATCCACTCGCACGCCGTGCTCCCCACCCAACCGACGCATGCAGGGACGACTTCGCGGCGTGGTGGTGCTGGGCCTCCTGGGCGGCTGCTACCAGGGCAACGGCGGCGACGGGGGCGACGGCGGGAGCGCGGCGGCGACCGAGGGCGACGATGCCGCGGGCACCGCGGGCACCGGGGCCGACTCGGGCACCGCGGGCGACGACGGGCCTGCGCCCGTCGACTGCGAGGCCGGGGCGTACGGCCCGCGCCGGCTGCGACTGCTGACGCGGCGCGAGTACCACCAGACGATCGTGGATCTCCTCGGCGTCGAGCCGCTGACGCTCGCCGACGTGCCGATCGATCCGCTCATCGAGGGCTTCGACAACAACGCCGATGCCTCGGTCGTCACCGATCGCCACGTCGAGGCGTACATGAACGTCGCCGAGGAGGTCGCGACCGCGGCGATCGACGGCGGCCTGTCGCTCGGCTGCATGCCCGAGGATCCCGCGTGCGCCGAGGACTTCGTCGAGAGCTTCGGACGCCGCATCTTCCGTCGGCCGCTCGCCGCCGACGAGGTCGCGTACTACGCCGCGCAGTTCGATGCCTCGCTGACCGAGGGCGACTTCTACCAGGGTGCGATGCTGGCCCTGCGCGCGATGCTGGTCTCGCCGCACTTCCTGTACCGCTTCGAGCTCGGAGAGCCCGACGACGAGGGTCGCTTCCGCCTGACGCCCCACGAGATCGCCACCGCGCTGTCGTATGGCCTGTGGGGCACGCTGCCCGACGAGGCGCTGCTCGCCGCGGCCGACGCGGGCACGCTCGCCGACGCGGCCGCGATCGAGACCGAGGTACGGCGCCTGCTCGCCGATCCGCGGGGCCGCGCGGCGTTCGACACCTTCGCCACGCAGTGGCTCGGCACCGCGCCGCTGTTGCAGGTCAACAAGGACGCGCAGGTCTATCCCAACTTCACGCCCGAGGTGCGCGAGGCGATGGCCGCCGAGCAGCGCGCGTTCCTCGGCCACGTCGTCTTCGACGGCGAGCAGACGATGGCCGAGCTGCTGGATCCCGGCTACACGTTCGCCGACGACGCGCTCGCGGCGTACTACGGACTCGCAGCGCCGGGCAGCGCCGAGCCGGTGATGGTGCCGGTCGCCGACGGCAAGCGTGGCGGCCTCTTGCGCCTGGGCAGCGTGTTGGCCAGCCACGCCCACCCCAACGAGTCGGCGCCGATCAAGCGCGGCGCGTTCGTGCGCGAGCGGCTGCTGTGCCAGCCGTTGGCCCCGCCACCGCCGGGCGTCGACGCGACGCCGCCCGCGATCGACCCCAACGCCACCACGCGCGAGCGCTTCTCGCAGCACTCGAGCGATCCATCGTGCGCGGGCTGCCATCAGCTCATCGATCCGCTCGGCTTCGGCTTCGAGCAGTACGACGGCGTCGCCGGATTCCGCGAGACCGAGAACAACCTCCCCATCGACGCCAGCGGATCGATCATCGACGTCGACGGCGAGGGCACCGAGATCCCCTACGACGGCCTCGCCGAGCTCTCGTCGGTGCTGGCCGAGCGCATCGAGCCCGGCCACTGCGCCGTCGAGCAGTACCAGCGCTTCACGCTGGGCCGCAACCCGATCCCCGCCGACGAGTGCGCCCTCGACGAGCTCACCGCGATGTTCGACGACGCCGAAGGAAACCTCTACGAGATGCTCGTCCACCAGTACACCGCCCCCTCGTTCGTGCTGCGCCAGGAGTAACGTCCATGCTGATCAAGACCTCACGACGATCGGTGCTCGGGATGTTGGCGGCCGCCGGTGTGGCCTCGCCGCTGGGCTTGATGATGGGCCGCCGCGCGATGGCGGCCGTGGGCGACGTCAAGGCGATGTTCGTGTACATCCCCGACGGCTGCATCCCCTCGCTGTGGCACCCCACCGGCGGCGTCACGAACTTCTCGCTGCCGACGATGACCGCGCCGCTCGAGGCGGTCCGCGACGATCTGGTCTTCATCCGCGGCCTCGACATGTACGCCGGCGGCGCGACGCACGAGGGCGGCATCGCGAAGATCCTCACCGGCAACGGCGATGTCTCGCTCGACCTCTTCCTCGGTGACGCGCTCGGGGCGAGCACGCCGCACAAGTCGATCCAGCTCGGCGTCGCGACCAACTTCCAGAACGGCTCGGGCAGCTGGTCGTACATCGGCGCGGGCCAGCAGGTGTCGCCGCAGGACAACCCGCTGGCCGCGTTCGACAGCATCTTCGGCGCGCTCGACCAGCCCGATGATCCGGGCCCGGACTGGCCGCGGCTGCGCGCCGGCAGCGTCATCGACAGCGCCATCGACGACGTGAAGCGCCTGAAGCAGGCCCTCGGCACCGTCGAGCAGCAGAAGCTCGAGGTCCACCTCGAGTCGCTCTACGAGGTCGAGGCCCGCATCAAGGGCACGCTGTCGGGCTCGTGCTCCGAGGTGGTGTGGAACACCGAGGGCTTCACCGTCCTCGAGACGGACTACTACCCCAAGACCTGGGAGAAGGAGGAGTTCTTCGCCACGGTCGGCAAGCTGCAGATGGACCTCGCCGTGCTCGCGCTGTCGTGCGGCATGACCAAGGTCGCCTCCTTGATGTGGTCGCACCCGGTGAGCCCGACCCGGCTGGCGCAGCTCGGCGTGACGGCGGCGGATCACGACGCGTCGCACTACGGGTCGGACTTGAACGGCTCGCTGGCCCTCGATTTCATCGCGTACCGGCGGTTCTTCTGCGAGCAGCTGGTGTACCTGCTGCAGCAGATGAAGGCGATGCCGGACGGCGACAGCAACCTGTTGGCGAACTCGGTGGTGATGATGGGGACCGAGATCAACGACGGCAACCTGCACGATCACAGCGACATGCCGTTCGTGTTGGCGGGGCAGGCTGGGGGTGCGCTGGAGACCGGGAGATCGTTGGATCTGCGCGGGGGCTTCGGCGGGCAGAACGTCGCGCACACGAAGCTGTTGGTGTCGATCGCGGGGTTGACCGGGGTCGAGGTCGAGACGTTCGGGTACGCGGAGCAGGGGCCGGGGGGGTTGGAGGAGCTGTAGCGAGCGCGGGCGCCGACGCCGGGGCCGCAGGCGGCACCGCGTCGGGGTCTTTGCACGAGGATGGTCGATGCCCTGGTCGCGCGTCGGCTGCGCATCCTCGCGTCGTTCGCCGGCGCTGGACGAATCGTCACCCGATCGGGCACCGGGCCGCTCGAGACAAGCGACAGCCACTGTGCGCTAGTCGGCGTGGTAGTTGCGTGATCCGTGCGCACGGATCGTCGTAGTGCGCTCACGTCGAGCGTAGTCGTTGCGTGGGGAGGCTCGCATCAAGAGCCGGCCCGACGTAACCGTTCAGGCCGGGGTTTGAGGCGCGGCGCCGGGCGTGCGAATGCCGAGGCATGAGCACGCCGAAGAGCCCCGAAGAACTCACGAAGCAGATC
>JBIJCC010000136.1:0-26012 GCA_044344875.1 Nannocystaceae bacterium | reverse complement strand
AGTAGCTCTTCGCGCTCGTCCTCCAACAACACGACCGCGCTCGATGGGCGTCCTGTTCGCTGCTGCACCTCAACGGTAGATCACACCCGTCGAACTTTTGCTAGCTTTTTCGTTTCCAGGACACTAGAAGAGCGGGCAATCGTCGGTGCTCTGTACGCATGCGTTCAGCACGCCAATCTGGTCACATGCGGGATCGCAGCGGAACTCCGGAGAAGGGCCGTCCCTCCGTCCCGCCAACATGTCGTCGGCGTTGCATGCCGGGCGTAGTTCCGACGGGGTGATCACGATCGATTGGACGCATGTGGCGAGCGTGGCCGGGTCCACGTCGCCGATTGCGCGCTCGTCGAAGAGCTGCTCGCACCAGCGAGTGATGGACTCGTTGGGAAAGCACCAGCACGACGGGGGCGGCGGTTGACGCGGTACCCACTGGTCGCGAAGCATCTCGTCTTCGAGGAAGCAGTGCGTGTCGCATGCACAGCCGGTCGCACAGTACTGGCCGCGCATCGCTTCCATCACCGTGCGACACGTCGAGATGGCTTCGATGCGATCCGTGCTGGGGACGAGAACCGGCGCACCGTCCGGGCCGGGCCCGGCCTCCGCCCCAGCAGCCCGCGTGGGTGGAGATGCGACGGACGCGACCGCTGCGGTCTCGCGTTCGGAGGGGGAGCGGGCGCGGCACCCGACGAGGGGCGCGCACGAGAGCACGGCGATGCCGTGGAGAACGGCCCGATGAGCTCGCGACATGGATCCGATCCTTGCGCGACGTGAACGACGTCGACGCCCGCTGGGACACGCTCGCGTCGGCCGATGGTTCCCCGCCGAGATGCGATGCGACAACGCTCGTCGAGCGGCGTCGATACGTCTGATTCGGCTCTCGACGAAGTAGGGTCGGGCCATCGCGATGGAAGATCAGCGCGCGTGGAAAGCCACCGAGTCCTCGCGCGTTGGAAATTCCATGCGCATGGGCATGACGTTCTGGGTGGTATTGGTCAGCGCGACCGCGTGTGGTCGCAGTGACGGCGAGCGGTCGACTGCAGTTCCAATCGCGCGTGATCTCGACGCGTCCCACGCCGGGGGCGCGCTGGACGAGCCGCCCGCAGCCACGGAGCCCGCGCCCACCCCAACGCCGACCCCCGCGCTACCGTCGGCCGTCGACCTAGCGCTCGGCGACGCGACGCTCGTGGGCCGAGTCCTCGATCGTGACGGCCACGCGTGGGCCGAGGTCCCCGTGGTCATCGTGCCCGACTGCGCCGAAGGGGCGACCGTGGCCACGGACGCCGCGGGTGGCTTCTCCGTGCGCGGGTTGCCGAGCTGTCCCACGGTCGTCCTCGCGACGGCCGACGGAGCCTCGGACGAAGTCGTGCTGCGACCGAGCGACAAGCCCATGGAGGTCACGCTGCGACCTCGATGCAGCGACGATGTCGTCCTCCTCGCCGCGCCCGCGGCGACGAGGGGCCAACCATCGGTGGAGGCGGCGCGGCCGGTGCCTCCGCGCGTCATCCCCTGTCCCGACCGCGGACGCGATCGATCGCGCTCCGACCGATGATCGGGCGACCCGCGTCAGTCCGCCGCGACCTGCTCTGGATCCACCCCCGGCACCACGACCTCGATCGCGCCCTCTTCCTTCGAGCGCCGCGTCGCCTGGCCGGGCATGTCGATGTCGCACGTGAGCCGCCCGTCGAGCTTCGGCACGACGCGCCACGGCAGCATCGGGGGCAGCGGCGGCGGCCAGGCCGAGCAGCCGGGATCCTCCATGTCGATCGCTTTGTCGTAGTCGTTGTCGACTCCGTCGCTGCACGCGGTCGTCGAGCCCTGCGACTCGGGATCGGGGTTCGCCGTCAGCAGCGTGTCGGGCAGCGCGGTCCAGGTGCGCTCGAAGAAGGCGTGGTACTGCGCGGCGAGCTCGGGGCTGCGCAGCAGCAGGGTGTTCTCGTCGTTGTTGTACTCGCCCGAGCTGGTCCAGTTCATCGAGCCGGCGATGACGACCTGGCCGTCGATCGCCGCCGACTTCATGTGCATCTTGCCGCCCCAGTTCTCGACCTTGACCGGGATGCCGGCGGCGCGGAGCAGCTCGTGCTTGCTGTACTCGTTGCGGGCGCCGGTCGAGTCGATGATCACGCGGATCTTCACCCCGCGGGAGTGCGCGGCGATGAGGTCCTCGACGATCCGCTTGTGGGTCAGGAAGAACACCGCGATGTCGATCTGCTTGCGCGCGTGCTTGAGCAGCGGGCGCACGCCGTCGCGGATCGGGTCGTCCTGGGGCGAGAACCGCAGCTCGACCTCGCCGTTGGCGAGCGTGGCCCGATGGGGACCGTGCTGCTCCTTGCGGGTGTGGAACTTCCCCTCGCGGTACATCTGCTCGAACTCTTGGGTGTACCAGCCGGCGAGCCGCCCCGAGTGTGCGACGACGACGAGATTGGCGTTGTAGCCCCCGCTGCACGAGTCGCTGACGTTGGTCGAGCCGGTCCACACCGACTTGCCGTCGATGACGAAGAACTTGTCGTGCATGATCGCGTCGCCGCCGCCCAGCGGCTCGCGGCTGGCGTGCGCGGCCAGCAGGCAGCTGTCGCCGAGATCATACGCGAGGCACTGCACGGGCCCCTGGGTGCCCGCGGGGCGATCGCAGCGCGGCTCGCCGCCCTCGCCGTCGCGGGCCTTCTGCTTGGCGAGCCGCTCGTCGACGCGCTGGTCGCTCTGCACCGCGCCGACCATGTCGACCAGGGCGTCGGTGCTCGCGTAGTAGTTCTTGCCGTAGCGGTCGCGATCGACGACGCCGCGGACCTCGACGCCGCGGGCCTTGGCCTTCTGCAGCGCCTGGAAGACCTGGGTCTGGTTGCGCATGCCGTAGATCGCGAAGTCGATGGTGCGCTCGGCCCCGTCGATGAGCGCCACGAGCGACGTGCACAGCGCCACGTCGCAGCTGTCGGTTGGCGCGGCGCGGCCGGTCGGCTCGTACAGCAGCAGCTCGATGCGGCCGTTCGGATCGGCGACCGAGGGCGCGGTGCTCGAGCTGCCCGGGTCGGGCCGACACGCGGTGGCGAGCGCGAGCGCGCCGAGGACACCGGCGAGCCATGGACGACTAGAAGTCACGGTCGACGACCTCCGGGTGGGTGCGGACGTACTCGATCGCGGCCTTCTCCGACATCCCGGCGCCGCGCAGGAACCCGACCGCGAGCCGCCCGATGTGCGAGTGCGGCAGGTAGGCGGTGGCGAACGGCGCCTTGGCCTGCTTCGCCCACCGCAGCGATTCCTCGATCTCCGCGACGACGTCGGGCAGCGTGCGCTCGAAGGCCCGCTTCAGCTTGGCGTCCTTCGTCGCGCAGTAGCTCGCGGCGTCGAACTTCTTGGTCAGCCGCAGGTTGCGGGGCTGGAAGGTCCGCAGCGGGTTGTCGTCGACGAGGATGGCGCGGGTGAGGCCCTCGTCGACGATGCGGAGATCCTTGGACGGCTCGATGACCGGGTGGCCGCGCTTGGGGTCGGCCGCGCCGTCGCCCTCGCGCTTGTCCTGCAGCACGAGGTGGCTGTTGGTGAGCACCCCCGCGATCGCCGGGTGATCCGGCAGGGGCTTGCCGCCGAACTGCCACGCGTGCAGGTTGGCGAGCGACGGCTCGTCGGGTGCGGCGGTGAAGATCACGACCGCGCCGCCGAGGGCCGCGACGCGATCGAGCGCGGCGTTGGCCCCGGGCGCCAGCT
Source organism: Nannocystaceae bacterium (assembly GCA_044344875.1). Taxonomy (GTDB): domain Bacteria; phylum Myxococcota_A; class Polyangia; order Nannocystales; family Nannocystaceae; genus Xiheibacterium. Next base: position 22,319 of record JBIJCC010000136.1, on the reverse strand, counting down.
TGATCGCCTTGGGCTTGCCGCCGAACTCGAAGCGGAGGTCGGCGCACGTCGCTGCGATCGCGGCGTCGTAGGACTGGTCGTACAGCGTGTCGTCGAGGTCGAACACGACGATGAACGCGGCCTCGGCCAGCCGCGTGACGTCGCGGCGACCCTCGAACTCGCCGCGCTTCGCCTTCGCGAGTGCGGCCTCGAAGTGGGCCGTTGGATCGCCACCGGGATCGGACCGCGAGGCGTCGCGGTAGTGGTTCTGCAGCTCGACGGCGCGATCGCGGGTGAGCCCGTGCTCGCGCATCAGCGCGGAGATGTTGAAGAAGCGCAGGTCACCGACGGCGTCGTCGGCGTAGCGATCCATCCACGTCGGCCGCGCGGGCAGGGACCACGCTGCGAGTGGATCGGCGGCGTCGTTCGCGGGGGCGGGCGCGGGTGCTGGGGTGGCCGCCGGTGCGCTCGGCTGCGGCGACACGGTGGGTGCCGCGCCCGCGCTGGCGTGCCACTGGCAGGCGGTCGCTGCGAGCAGCAGTCCGAGGGAGAGGGGCATCGCGCGGCGGACCATCATCGCGGCAACCATCGCGACTCCGGGCCCCCTTGACCACCCGAGTTTGCTCACGCGGGAAGGACGTCGCTCGGACGCGCCGCGGGCTGGGCAGTGGCGGAGCCGAGGCGGACGAACGTCCACGCGTGCGCGACGATCACGAGGGGTACGACGAACATCGGCAGGACCACGAACGGGTGACCGATGCGCAACGACGCGGCGTCACCGAAGAGCAACTGGCGCTGCGCGGTCACGACGACGGCGAGGATGTCGACGAGCCCGATCACGTTGAAGGCCAGCAGTGCGCGGCGACCCCAGGCGGCCCGTGGGTCCACGGCCAACGCGACCAGGGCGAGGACGCCGGTGGCGATGTCGCCCCAGCCGGCGAGCCGAGCGAGGTCGTCGGGCACCGTCCCCGCGCGGCCGGCGACAAGGAACCAAATCCCGATCGGCCAGCGCACCACGTGCAGCCCGACGAGCGCGCGGACGTCGAGGCGGTGTATCCACCGGGAGATCGCGGTGAGGCGCCGCGACAGGAGCCACAGCGCCGTCGTCGACCCGAAGAGCGTGATCGGGACGAGCGGTCGCGGCAGATCCTCGAGGTGACCGGCGACGCCGAGGCCGAACACCAGGGAGAACCACAGGACGAGGGCGACGAAGACGAGCGAACCGACGCGCGCGTCGGACTCGGAGGTGTCGTGGGTCATGGGGGCGCTGCTGTGCATCGCGCGTGCCGATGCATCGCGCCCATGGCTGCGCCGCGGCGGCCCCGTGCGCCTGACGGGGTTCGGACAGGCCCTGTCGAGAACCCGACAGGTCGAGGGCTGCGCGGCATTTGCTATCGTCGTGTCCGTGGACGCCGGTTCCTTCGCGGCTGCGACGTCGCCCTGGCCTGCGCCGCGGCGATCGCTGGCGCGCGCGCAGGTGCGTCGCGTCGGCACCGTGTTCCTGCGCCGGCGCCCGTGGCTCGTGGCACCGGCCGTGGTGCTGTCGTGGGTGCTCGTGCTGCCGGTCGTGTCGATGGCGCAGGCAGTCGCGCTCGCGGTGGTCTCGGGCACGATGCTCGGCTTCTTCTCGGTCGAGGCCTGGATCGCCGGACGTCGCGAGGTCGACGAGCGGTGGTTGTTCGTCTCGCTGTTGGTGACCGCCGTCGCGCTGCTCGTCGCCGCGGCGGGCACCGGCGCGATGGCGAGCCCGTACGTGCCGCTGCTGTTCGCGCCCACGGTCACGGCGTTCGCGGCGTTCGGACGGGGGCAGCGAAGCACCGCCGCGCTGAGCGTCGTCGTGCTCGGGGTGGTCGGTCTCGCGTTGCTCCCCGACGGTGCGCCGTTTCCAGCGCTGCCCGAGGACGTGCGCGAGGTGATGACGGTGTGCACGGTGATCCTCGGCGCGGCATTGCTACGGGTGAGCGTCGCGGGCCTCTCGGATGCCCACGGCGATGCCGGCCGCGATCTCGATCGGCTGCGCGCCGATCTGCTCGAGGGGCTGGCCACGCGCGCGAGCGAGGTCGAGAGCATCGGTGCCAAGGTGGCGCACGAGATCCGTAACCCGCTCACGGCGATCCGTGGTCTGGTCGATCTGCTGGCGAAGGACGCGACCGAGCCCCGTGCGCAGGCCCGCTTCGATGTCGTGCGCGGCGAGATCACCCGCGTCGAGGGCATCCTGCGCGACTACCTCGGGTTCGCGCGGCCACTCACCGCGCTACGCCGCGAGCCGGTGGCGATCGCGGCCCTGCTCGCGCGCATCGTCGACATCCTCGACGCGCGGGCGCACGGCGCCGGCGTGACCCTCGAGCGCCGGGTCGATCCCGAGGCCGCGATCGAGATCACCGCGGACCCGAATCGGCTCACCGAGGCCCTGCTCAACCTCGCCGGCAACGCGATCGAGGCCTGCGATCTCGGGGGCGTGGTCACGCTCGCGCTGCGCTGTGTCGGGGAGGGGGTCGAGATCGCGATCGTCGACGACGGCCGCGGCATGTCGCCGGCACTGCTGGCGCGCGTCGGCACGCCGTACGTCAGCGAGCGGCCCGGTGGCACCGGGCTCGGCGTGGTGCTCGCGCGGCAGGTCATCGCGCAACACGGCGGCACGTTGGGGTACGACAGCGCGCCGGGGCAGGGCACGCGCGCCACGGTGTGGCTGCCCCGCGCGGGGGTGTCGGGGTGACGACCGGCGACGCGACAGGCACGGCGACCGGCATGGCGACCGGCATGGCGACGGTCCTCGTGGTCGACGACGAGGCCGCGATCCGCTTCACGCTCGTCGAGGCGCTCGGCGATCGCGGGCACACGGTGATCACTGCCGAGTCCGGCGAGGCCGCGCTCGGGCGGCTCGACGGCGTCGACGTCGTGATCACCGATCTGTCCATGCCGGGGTTGGACGGGCTGGCGCTGCTGCGGCTCGTCCGCGAGCGTGACGCGACGCTGCCGGTGATCCTCCTGACGGCCCACGGCTCGGAGCGGGTCGCCGTCGAGGCGATGCGCGCGGGGGCCCACGACTACCTCGTGAAGCCCTTCGACCTCGACGAGCTCGCGGCGGTGGTCGCCCGCGCCCACGAGCTCGTCGGGCTGCGCCGCGCCGACGAGCGGCACCGGCTCGAAGCGCTGGTCGGCGGGCCGATCGTCGGGACCTCGGCGAAGCTGCGCCGCGTGGTCGAGCTGGCGCGGCGCGTGGCCGATCGCGAGGTCACGGTGCTCGTGCGCGGCGAGACCGGGACCGGCAAGGAGCTGATCGCGTCGCTGCTGCACTGCGCCAGCCGAAGGCGCGACCGGCCGCTCGTGCGGTTCAACTGCGCGGCGATCCCCGAGGACCTCGCCGAGAGCGAGCTGTTCGGCCACGTCCGGGGGGCGTTCACCGGCGCCGCAGGCCGTCGCGACGGTCGCTTCCGTGCGGCGGACGGCGGCACGCTCGTGCTCGACGAGGTCGCGGAGCTCGGCGCTGCGGTGCAGGCCAAGCTGCTGCGCGCGCTGCAGTCCGGCGAGATCCAGCCGGTCGGCGCCGATGCGCCGCAGCAGGTCGACGTCCGCATCGTCGCGTCGACGCACCGCGACCTCGCGGGCGAGGTGGCCGCGGGCCGCTTCCGCGAGGATCTGTACTACCGGCTGGCCGTCGTCGAGCTCGAGCTGCCGAGTCTCGGCGAGCGGCCGGAGGACATCCCGCCGCTGGTCGATGCCTTCATCCGTCGCTACCAGGCCCGCTTCGAGCTTCCGCAGGTGTCGTTCACGCCGGCGCTCGTCGACGCGTTGGTGCAACGACCGTGGCCCGGCAACGTCCGCGAGCTCGAGAACACCGTCGCGCGGCTGCTCGCGCTCTCGCTCGGCGGCGTGCTCGACGTCGATGCACTCGAGCCGCGCGACCGCCGAGAAGCCGCGTCAGCGGCGCTGCGCGACCGGGTCGCGGCGTTCGAGCGGGGGCTCATCGAGCGGGCGCTCGCCGAGGCGGGCGGGAATCAGAGCGAGGCCGCGCGGCGCCTCGGTGTGTCGCGCGTGACTCTGCTCGACAAGATCCGCCGCCACGGCCTCGGCCGCACCGGCGGGGATCAGACCTTCTGATCGGCGATGGCCTTCTCGAGCTCGTCGGCGCCGCCCACCAGGCGACCATCGACGAACACCTGCGGGAACGTCGGCCACCCGCTCCACAGCTTGATCGCGAGGCGCTCGCGCCAGGCACCGAAATAGCTGCCGAACTCGAGGTACTCGAAGGTCTTGCCGGCGGACTCGAGGGCCCGGCGAGCGCGCTTGACGTGCGGATTCTGTGCCATCCCGACGACGACGACCTTGTTCGATGTTACGGCCGCGCGGATCTTTTCGATGGTGTCCGCATGGAAGCGTTCCATCTTCTTCAGGGCGGGCTCGGTGACGGCGGATTCGGGGAGGACTGGGCGTGACAAACGTCGGAGTCATAGCAGCACGATCCGGTCGCGTCGACCGATCGAGCCACCGGCCGAGCCACCGATCGAGCCACCGACCGGGCCACCGATCGAGTCACCGACCGGGCCACCGAGAGATCAGGCCACGTCGAGGTGACGGCGGACCAGGTCGAGCAGCCACTCCTCGGCGGGGACGATCGTGCCGTCGGCCCAGGCCCCGTGCTCGAGGTGGATCCACAGCTCGGCGAGCGCCGGTTTGGGGAGCGATGCGACCAGCGTCTCCACGGGGACCTGCGCGTCCGCGATCGCCTCGGGGTCGGCGGGTTGGCCGAGCAGCGCGGCCATCTCCGCGCCGATGCGGCGCTGCTCGTCGGACCCGAGAGCGTGCCGCGCCATCGTGGCGTCGAGCACCGCGCGCTCGTTGGGATGCAGCGCGCCGTCGATGACACACAGGCGCATCAACACGCGGCACGCCAGGGTCTTCTCCCGCCGGTCGTCGAGCAGCGCCCCGCCGATCGCGTCGAGCACCGCGTTGCGCAGGGGGGTGGTCATGCCGGGCCAGGCACCGGCCGAATCCGGTGCTACGCTCGAGATTGCCATGGACCGCGCGACCCCGTGCAACCCGTCGGATCCCGGAGTTCGGTGGTGGATGCCCGCGGCGGTGGTGCCGGCACTGGTCTGGGTGGTCGGGGTCATCGCGGTCGAATCCGCCCTCCGCGCCGCGGGGGCGACGTGGTGGGCGGCGCGGGGTGGCGAGGCCTCCGTGGCCTGGTTCCTCGTCGATGCCCTCGGCGCCGCGGCGCTCGCGTTGCTGCTGTTCGGCGCGGGCCGGGCGACGACGCGCCAGACCGGCTGGCCCCTGCGCACCCTGTTGCTCGTCTCCGTCGCGGTGATGCAGCCGATCGGCTACGTGCTCGCGTTCGGGTTCCGCGACGTCGGGCTCGCAGCCGCGTGGGCCTGCGTGCAGGCGATGGTGCTCGTCGCGGTCGCGATGCTCGAGCGCCGCCCACGTCGCGTGCTCGTGACTGCGGTGGCGCTCGCAGCGACGCTCGCCTTCGCGGCGTCGCTGCTCGCACTGTCGTAGCCTCAGCCGCTCGGGAAGCCGCCGCCGGCGTACGTCAGCGCGTAACCGGTCATGTCGCTGTACGTGTAGGCGCCGACCAGGCCGTTGTACGAGGTGACCTCGGCGGTCTCCTTGTCGATGCGGTGGGCGCCGCCCGAGTAGGCCACCGTCCACACGTAGCCGTAGTAGTCGATGCTGATGCCGTAGGAGCCCGGCACGTTGAAGGACGTGACGGGGGTCAGCAGGTGACGGTCGATGCCGATGACCTGGTTGCTCGCGGCCATCCACAGCAGGCCATCTTCGCCGGTCTCGGCCATGCAGCCCGAGTACCCGCCGCCGTTGCCGGTGGCCCAGGTCTCGGTCTCGGGATCGAAGCGGCCGTACTGCGAGTTGCACGCCCAGACGTAGCCCTCGGAGTCGACGGTCATGCCGTAGCTGCCGACCGGCACCGGCCACGTCTGGTAGGTCAGATCGTCGACGTCGACGCGCACGAGCATCACGCCGCCGAGCTTGGTGCCCCAGAAGTTGCCCTCGCCGTCGACCGCACCGCCGTAGATGCCGTAGTAGTCGGCGGGGAAGCCGGCGAGCGTGACCATGTCGATCACCGCGCCATCCTCACCGTCGAGCAGCAGCACGTCGGTCGAGGCGCCGTCGGTGCCCGAGGTCCACAGGTTGGCGTTCTCGTAGCGGCAGGTGTTGATGTTGAACTCGCCTTGGGTCCACGCGACCGGGCGCTGACTGGGGTAGGCGAACGGCGAGTACCAGGCGATGCACTCCTCCTCGCCCCACGGCAGGAAGTTCGCGTCGGTCGACGTCTGGATGCCCGGGGTCCCGTTGCTCTCGTTGCAGCGATCCTCGAGCGCGTAGATCTTGGTCACGCCGCCGCTGCGGTTGGCGACCGCCACGTCGCCCTCGAGGTTGACGCTCGTGCGCGACGGGCTGCCGAAGGAGTCGGGACGCACGATGAAGCGGCCGACCTCGGTGACCGACTGGGTGTCGATCTTCGAGATGGTGCCCTGGCTGCTGTTCGCGGCCCACAGGTACGAGAAGTCGGGATCGCCGTTGCCCCCCTTGCCGCCGTTGTTGGTGCACGGGATCTCGGGGGCGTCGGGCAGGGTGCCGACGTCGAACTTCGCGCCCTCGGCCCCGTCGGCGTTGGTGTCGGTGACGGCGCCCGACGAGCCGCCGCTCGAGTCGGGCGATGTGTCGGACGCGGACGCGGAGGCCGACGCAGACGCGGAGGCCGATGCCGCCGTCGTCTCGCTCGATCCGGCGGCGCCGGTGTCCGCGTTGCCCGTGCCGCTGGCGCTCACGAGTTCGGTGCCTGAATCACCGCCGCACCCCGCAAACGCCCCGAGGCCGATGGCCACACACCCGATCAGCTTGAAGTTCGCCATGAGTTAGTCCGCTCCCCTCGTCGAGCGTCGCATGCCGGCACGCACGACTCAAGGGATCGACAGGCGACGGGTGGGGCGAGCGCGCGCTCTCGATCGGGGGCGCGCGTCAGCTCACGCGTGCGCTCACTTGGGCACGACGAGTTCGCGGTGCCGCACCCACCACACACCGCCCGCGAGTGCGACCGCGGTGACGCCGAGCAGGATTGGCAGGCTCACCCACCACGCCGGGGCGCGGAACATCGAGCTGAACAACCCCGCGCCGGAGTCGAGTTCGAGCAGGCCGCGGAGGTGGGCGCGCAGCGTGAGGCGGGACAGGAACCCCGGCACGCCGCCGACGACCTGCTCCCACGCGAGCACGCCGAGGCCGATGAGCGTGGGGTGCCGCAGCACGAGTCCGAGGCCGGCGAACACCGAGGTGTAGGCCGCGGCGCCGAGGACGGCGACGGCGAGATCCCGCGCGACGTCGACGGGATCGTTCGCCGCGATCGCGACGCCGACGAGGACCGGCGCGCAGACGACCGCACACGCCGCGAGCGTCCGCGCCACGAACACGCCGCCGCGGTCGAAGGGGCGCACGAACGCGTAGGTCAAGGTCTGGTCCTCGACCTCTTCGCGCAGGCCGCCGCTGCCGAACAACATCGCCAACAACGGCATCATCAACGTGATCTCGAAGTCGACCAGGTCGCGCGTCGAGCCCGACCCGAAGACGCGCAGCGAGACGACGATGAGCACCGACGCGAGGACCCACAGGGTGCTCGCCGGGCGCCGGAGCGTGCGCACGGCGTGGAACCGGGCCCAGAACAGGACGAGGCCCACCTGCGGGGGCAGGGGCCGCGCGCTGGGTGGCGCGGGCAGCGGCGGCGCACTGGATGGCACGGGCGGGTGGATCATGACACCAGGTATCCGTAGAGGCTCTCGAGGTCGGCGTCGGGCGAGACCATCCGCGTGATCGACAGGCCCATCGATGCGGCGAGGCGCGGTAGCTCGGCGCAGGTGACGTCGAGGGCGACGGTGGTGAGCTCGACGGTGTGGGGATCGACGAGCGACACGGCGCGGATCTCCGCCGACGCGAGCAGGCGGACCGCGAGGCCGCGGGCATCCGCGATCTCCACCCGGATGCGGTATGGGCGATCCTCGAGCAGGGCGCGGAGCCGCCGGATGTTGCCCTGGGCCCGCAGGCGGCCGTACCGGATCATCACGACCTGCGGCGTCATCGCCTCGATCTCGTGCAGCACGTGGCTCGACACGACCACCGTTCGGCCACCGGTGCCGAGCGACATCACCAACTCGATGAGCCCGGCGCGGCCGACCGGATCGGTGCCGGTGAGCGGCTCGTCGAGGAGCACGACGAGGGGATCGTGGGCGATCGCCTGGGCGATCTTCACCCGCTGACGCATGCCCCGGCTCATCTCGCGCAGTGGCTTTGTCGCGGCGCGCTCGAGGTCGACGCGGACCAGGGCCGCGCGCGCGCGATCGAGGGACTCACGGGCGCCGAACCCGTGCAGCCGCACGAGCGCCGCCATGAAGTCGACGGCGGGCATCTCCTCGTAGAACTTGTCGTGCTCGGGGCACAGCCCGATCGCGGTCATCGCCGCCGGGTCGGCGAACGGATCGCGGCCCATCACGCGGACATGCCCGGTGTCGGGCCGCAGCTGGCCGGTGACGAGCTTCATCAGCGTCGACTTGCCCGAGCCATTGGGCCCGAGGAGGCCCGTGACGCCGGGCTCGAAGTCGAGGTCGATCTCGTCGAGCGCGCGCACCAGCCCGAAGAGCTTCGATACGCCGCGCACCTCGATGGGCGTGGTCATCCGCGCACCGCCCGGCGGAGCTGGATCGCCATGGCCGCCAGGCCGCCGGTCGCCATCACGGCGAGGGCGAGCGCGGAGAGCCACGCGCTGTCGTTGGTCGCGGCGCGGACCTCGAGCGTGGCGGCGAGGAGGCCTGGCGCGCCGCCGCGGAGCAGCGCGTCGGCCACGGTCTGCACGTCGCGCAGCGGCCCGAGGTAGCCGGCCCAGTCGTGGCCGGCGTGGGCCATCGCGTCGGCGAAGCCGCCGAGCGCCGCGAGGCCGAGCACGTAGGCGACACCCACCGTGCGCCCGCGATCCCCGAGCGCGCTGGCGCCCAGGATCGTCGTCGCCAGCAGCACCGTGCAGATCGCCGCGCCGAGCATTCCGGGCAGCAGCAGCTGCCACAGCTCGGTCGCGAGATCATCGGGGGCGATGCCGACCGCGAGGAGCCACAGGCCGAGGAACGGCACGAACACCGTGATCGTCGGCAGCAGCAGCGCGACCAGTCCCTTGCCCAGGGCGTAGTCGAGGGTCGTCAGCGGTCGCGAGAAGTACAGCTCGAACGCCCGCGTGCGCCGGTCCTCGGCGATGAGCCCGCCGGCGACGACGCCGAGGAGGATCGCGGTGGTGTGGAGCTGCACGCCGAGGAACGTCGACAGCGTGCCGTGCACCTGCCCGGTGACGTACTCGAGCATCGTGAACGCGAAGTCGTCGCCGAACGATCCGCGCTCGGAGGCGCGACCGATGAGCACCTGGCCGGCGAGGGTGAGGGCGTGGGCGAACACGACGAACCCGCAGACGGCGGCGGCGAGCTTGGCCGCGCGGCGACGGAAGGCCAGCACCAGCGCGGTGCGGGCGATCGGCCACGGCGACCACCGTGTGGTCCGCGGGCTCGGCAGGCGGCGATAGCCGATGGCGCAGAGCTCGTCCTTCATCGCGGGTCCCTCATGACGGGCCACCCGTCGGCATGGCGCTGGTGCTGACCGCGGCGAGGAACGCCTCTTCCAGCGAGAGCGCGCGGGGCTCGAGGTGGAACAGGCGCAGGCGACCGACGTCGGCCGCCCACCAGATCGTCCGCACGTCGTGGCCCGCCGCGAGCGTGACCACGACCGACTCGGGGTGGCGGCCGGGGGCCACGGTCGCGCCCGCCTGCGCGAGGGCCTGGGTGAAGCCCGCCAGCTCGCCGTCGCCGCGCACGTCGAACTGCGTGCCGCTCTCGGCCTGCAGCGCGGCCTTGGCCCCGCAGAAGCGCACCGTGCCCTCGTGCATGATGACGACGTGATCGCAGGTGCGCTCGACGTCGTGCAGCAGGTGCGTCGACAGGATCACCGCCGGGCCGACGCCGTCGCGCAGCAGGGCGATGAGATCGAGCAGCTCCTCGCGGCTCTCGGGGTCGAGTCCCGAGGTCGGCTCGTCGAGCAGCAGCAGATCCGGGTCGTGCACGAGCGCCATCGCCAGCTTCACGCGCTGGTGCATCCCGGTGCTGTACTCCTCGACGGGTCGCATGCGGGCGTCGTCGAGGCCGACGAGGTCGAGGATCTCGTGGGCGCGCAGCACGGCGGCGCGCCGCCGCAGGCCACACAGCTCCGCGGCGTAGGCGACCGACTCGAGGCCCGAAAGTCCGCCGATGCGATCGGGGCCCTCCATCGCGTACCCGATGCGCGCGCGCACCTGCTCGGGGTGGCGCGCGACGTCGATGCCGAGCACGGTGGCGACGCCCTCGTCGGGCGCGAGCAGACCCAGCAGCACGCGCATCAACGTGGTCTTGCCGGCGCCATTGGGCCCGAGCAGCCCGATCGCGCGGCCTTCGATCTCGCAGTCGATGCCGCGCAGGGCGACGAAGCCGCCGAAACGCTTGCGTACGCCCTGCAGGGAGACGAGCGGCGCCAAGGAGCAGAGGTCTAGCAGATTTCCCCGGGACGGCGGGCATCCCGTCGCCCGTGCGTCGGTGCGATCGCGCTGCTACGATCGGGGAATGTCCAAGGCATGGCTTCGGTTGGCGTCCGCTTCGTTGCTCACTGCGTCGGTCTTCGCGATCGGGTGCGGTCCCGTCGTCGACGGCCAGGACGGCGGTGACGACGATTCCTCGGGCACCGATGGCACGGCGACCACGGCGACCACGGCGACCACCGCGAGTACGACGGTCGGTCCGACGACGACCAGCGCCGACACCACCGCGACCACGTCGATGACGACGAGCCCACCCAACCCGATCGAGCCGACGAGCGCGTCGACGGTGACGGTCACGACCGATCCATCGGACACGTCCGATCCGACCGGCGAGGGCCTGCCCGACGGCTCGGCGTGCGACGACGGGCTGCAGTGCGCCTCGGGGGCCTGCTACGTCATCCCCGTGCTCGGGGGCATCTGTGGCCAGTGCGAGTCCGATGCCGACTGCGAGGGCGGTGGCTGCACCCTGCCCAACCCGCTGGCCTTCCCACCGACGCCCTCGGCGTGCAACGCCGGCGCCTACGGGGCGGGCTGCGAGAGCGACGCCGCCTGTGCCGACGGCCTGCTGTGCGCCGACGCGATCGACGTGCCGGGGATCGTGACGGTGTCGACGTGCAGCGAATGCCGGGACTCCGGCGATTGTGCGATGGGCTGGACGTGCGAGCCCGACCTCGCGATCGCAGCGCTGACCGGGGTCCTGCGCTGCGTCGCGCCGGGGACCCTCGCCAACGGGCAGACCTGCGATCTCGCCGGTGGTGGGGGCGACATCGCCTGCGGCTCGGGTCACTGCGAGGCCGCCGACGTGATGGGCGTCCTGCAAGTCGGGGTGTGCAGCGCCTGTGGCAGCGATGCCGACTGCGGCGACGCATCGGTCTGCATCCCGCCGGAGGTCAGCCTCGACGGCGGTGCCGTGCCGGGCGCGTGCAGCCCCGCCTGACGCCGCACCGTGGTACCGTCGCCGCCGTGAAGCGATCGCGCATCGTGTGGGTGTTGGCGTCGTGGGTTGCGGCGACGTCGGCGTGCGACGACAAGGGCAGCGCGGGACAATCGATCGCCAAGGCGCTCGAGGCCCCGAAGAAGGAGGAGCCCGCGGCCAAGGCCGCGCCCAAGGCCAAGCCGGCGCCCGATCCCAACGCGCCGCCGTGGACGCTCGCGGCGGTGCGCGACGCGATGCCGTCTGGCACGAAGGTCGTCTACGCCCGCAGCGGCACCGACGCCAAGGGCAAGAAGGTCGGCGGCAAGCTGACGTACGTGCTGTCCGACGCCGCGAAGGACGGGGCGACGACGTCGTACACGATCGAGCCCGATCCCGGGACGAACAAGGCCTCGGCGATGCCGGCCACCGCCCCGTGGTCGTCGGCGAGCCCGTTCTTCGCCATGGAGAAGCCGACGATGACGATCGTCGGTCGCGAGTCGGTCACCGTCCCCGCCGGGACCTTCGAGACCGCGAAGGCCGAGGTGAAGGACTTCTTCGGCAACGCCAAGACTGTGTGGATGATCGTCGAGAAGCCCGGGCTCTACGCCAAGGTCATCGACGGTGGCAACGCGGCCGACGAGGCCGACAAGACCGAGATCGTCTACGAGCTCGCGGCGCTGCCGTGAGTCGGTCCGGGATGGCGGCGAAGCGCGAGTCTGTGGCGGCGCCGGTGCCCGAGACTGTGGCGTGGTTGGTCTACGTCCTGCGCTCGCGCAGCGGGCCGCGCACGTACGTCGGCATCGCGCTCGACGTGAAGCGCCGGCTCGCGCAGCACAACGGCCGGTTGCCGGGTGGAGCCAAGAGCACGCGGGCAGGGCGGCCGTGGCGGGTGGCGAAGACGTTCGGGCCCTTCGACACGCGCGGCCAGGCGCAGCGGGTCGAGGCGAGCATCAAGCGGCTGCGCGGGCTGGACCGGCTGCGTTACCGTGTGGACGCTTCGCCGCGTGCGTCCGATGATGACTGAGCCATGGACGTCGCGTCGGTTCTCGAGAAGGTCACGGTGTACCGTCACGGTGCGGTGTGCGAGCGCGTCGCTCGACTCGACGCGGCCGGTGGCGAGGCCCGGGTGCGCGTGGTCGGGCTCCCCTTGTCCGCGCGGGCGACCTCGTTGCGCGCGCGTCTGGTCGGCGCCGACGCGGTGCACGTGCTCGACGTGCGGGCCGCGTTCGACGTCACGATCGGCGCCGAGGTCGATCTCGCGGCCGAGTCCCGCGCCCTCGAGGCCGCGCGCCAGGACACCGCGCGGCTGCAGCAGGAACTCGAGGCCATCGAGCACGGACTCGCCGAGCTCGGGGGCCTGCGCCCCGCGTTCCGCGAGCCGCCGCGCCGCGAGGGCCCGCGGCCAGCTCCGCTGGCGGCGATGATCGCCCTGGGTGAGTTCGTCGATCGACGGCTCGAGGCGGCGCAGACCCGGCGGCGCGCGCTGTCGATCGAGCTCGCCGACGCGCGCGAGCGCGAGCGCACCGCGGCGGCGAGGCTGCACGAGGCCGGCACCGCGGCACGCACGTCCCGAGCCGCGGTCACGCGGGCCGCGATCGTCACGCTCACGGCCGCGCCGCCCTCCGACTGCACGTTGGCGATCGAGTACGAGGTCCCCGGCGCGAGCTGGGTCCCGACGTACCAGCTCGCGCTGCAGGAGGGCGGCGGTCGCCTGGCGATGCGCGCCTCGATCGCACAGCGCACCGGCGAGGACTGGACGGGGGTGCACCTGGCCCTGTGCACCGCGTCGCTGCGGCGGCGCACGGAGATCCCCGAGCTGCGATCGCTGCGGGTCGGTCGCGCCCAGCCCGAGCCGCAGCGCGCCGGATGGCGGCCGACGCCCCCGGGGCTCGACGGGCTGTTCGCCGACTACGATGCGGCCGCGATCGTGCGACCGCCCCCGCCACGAGAGCCATCGCCGATGCGGCCGCCGCCGCCCGCCGCCGCTGCGCCGGCGAGCTTCGGCGGGCCGCCCGGCGCGGCCGGTGGCGCGGCACCGATGATGGCCCGCTCGATGCCGATGCCGATGGCGGCCATGCCGATGGCACCCCCGAGCGCGGCGCCGGCCCCTGAATTCTTGGCCCAAGCCGCCGCGCCGCGCCGCGCGATGGCGGAGCGGGCGAGGGAAGAGCAGGAGTTCTCCGACGACGAGAGCGCGGCGTCGACCGGCGCGAACCTCAGCCTCGCGCCGCCACCATCGGGGCCCTCGGCGGCGCAGCTCGACTACGACGGCCTGCAGATCGCGGGGCCCGACGGCCCGATGCGCGGCCGCCTCGCGCCCGCGCCCGCGAGCGCGTGGATGTTCGTCGGCGTGCGCACGCAGATCGACGTGCGCGTCCAGGTCGACGTCGTCGTCGCTGCGCTCGCCCGCGCCGAACAGCTCGCCGATGGCGTCGCGCACCAGGCCCCGCCGCGCGACTGCGTCCGCGTCGACGCCCAGGGGCGCTTCGACTACCGCTACACCGCGGCTGCACCCGCCGACGTGCCGTCGACCGGCGCGTGGACCAACGTCGCCGTGATGGCGTGCGACGTCGAGCTCACGCCGCAGTACCTGTGCGTGCCGGCGGTGGATCCGGCGGTCTACCGCACCCTCGAGCTGACCAATCGCTCCGCGCACGCGCTGCTGCCCGGCCCGGTCGACGTCTCGGATCGCGGGCAGTTCCTGCTCACGACGACGCTCGGGGCGATCGGTCCGGGCGCCCGCGGCCCGCGGATCGGCCTCGGGGTCGAGGAGGGCATCGAGGTCGCCCGCAACGTCCGCTTCACCGAGAGCACCGGCGGCCTGTTCGGAGGGACCACCGTGCTCGCCCACGAGATCGACGTCGTGGTCGACAACCGACTGCCGTCCGCCGTGGAGCTCGAGCTGCGCGAGCGCGTGCCGGTCGTCGCCGCCGACGAGAAGGATCTCAAGCTCGAAGAGCACGACGCCGAGCCGCGGTGGACGGCGATCGACGAGCCCGAGGACGGCGTGCTCGTCCACGGCCAGCGCCGCTGGCGGATCAGCATCGCGGCGGGCGGGCGCGCGACGATGACGGGGAAGTACACCATCCGCATCCCCAACGACCGCGTGCTCGTGGGCGGGAACCGCAGGAGCTAGTCGCATGATCGTCGCCTTGCCGATTTCGCGGGTCGTGGTGATGGAAGATCGGGCGCAGGTCGAGCGCGTCGGGTCGTGCGCGCTCGACGGACGCACGCGCCTCGAGCTCGGGCCCGTGGCGGTGGTCGCCGTCGATCGATCGCTCGAGGTCGAGGTCGACGGAGCGACGCTGCTCGACGCCCGCCTGCTCCGCCGCCGTCGCGAGCGCCCCGCCGGGGGTCTGTTCGTCGATGCGTCGGCGCTGCGTCGCGAGGTCCAGGCGGCCGAGCGCGAGCTCGACGCGCGCGCCGATGCGTGGACGCGGGCGCGGGTCCTCGTCGACGCCCTGGGCCAGGCGCGCGCCGACGTGCTGCGCGGGATCGCCGAGGGCGTCGGCGCCGGTCAGGCCGACACCGACGCGTGGGCCGGGCAGCTCGACGAGATCGAGGCCCGACAACGCGCCGCAGCCGAGGCCGCCCGGGTCGCCGAGGCCGAGCACGCCCGCACGCAGCGACACCTCGCCGAGGCCCGCGGCGCGCTCACCGGCGCCGAGCCACCCGAGCCCGAGCTCGAGTGTCTGCTCGTGCTCACGCTCGAGGGGCAGGGCACCGCGCAGGTGCGGGCCCGGTACCAGGTGCCGTGCGCGGCGTGGCGTCCGGCCTACCGCGCGCGCCTGGCCGACGCGACCGTCACGCTGCAGGCCGACGCCGTGGTCTGGCAGCGGACCGGCGAGGACTGGACCGACGTCGCGCTGCTGCTGTCGACCGCCCGACCGACCCTCGGCACGACGCCACCGACGCTCGTCGAGGATCGCCTGACGACGCGGGCGAAGCAGGCGATCGAGAAGCAGAGCACCGAGGTCGCGCTCCGCGAGGTGGCGATCGCGTCGAACACCGAGGGCACCGGCGCCGACGAGCTGCCGGGCGTCGACGACGGCGGCGAGACCCGCCTGCTCGAGGTCCCGGCGAAGGTGGCGATCCCGAGCGACGGGATGCCCCACCGACTGCAGCTGTTCGACTTCGCCGCGCCGGCGACGAGCACGTGCGTGTGCGCGCCGGAGCTCGCGCCCGAGGCCTGCGTGGTCGCGACGTTCACCAACCTCGCGGACCGGCCGCTGCTCGCCGGGCCCGTCGATCTGGCGCGTGTCGCCGGGTCGGTCGGTCGCTCGAGCGTGTCGTTCACCGCGCCCGGCGCCCCGCTCGAGCTGTCGTTCGGCAGTGAGGACGGGGTCCGCGTGCTCCGCGACGTCGAGGTCGAGCGCGACACGAGCCGGCTGACCGGCAAGCTCACGCAGCGCAGCGTCGTCACGCTCTACGTCTCGAACGCCAGCGGTGTCGCCCGAACCGTGGAGCTCCACGAGCGCGTGCTGGTCTCCGAGGTGAAGGAGGTCGAGGTCCTCGAGCGCGAGTGCAGCCCGCGTCCGCGGGCCGTCGATCGTGACGGCATCGCGCGGATCCAGCTCGAGCTGGCGCCCAACGCCACGACCACCGCCACCTTCGTCTGGGAGTTCCGCGCGGCGGGCAAGGTCGCCGGGCTCTGAGTTGCGGATGAACGCGAAGCGTTCACCCGCGACGAAGGCAAGGAGCGAAGCGATGGAGGGATGGGAGGCTCCGGCGGGCTGTGCCCGACGGAGGGAAGGGACGGGCCGTCCCTTCCCACTTGCTTGGTAGCGGCCTCACCACGCGCTGCGGCGCGACAGGGCCCCGGTGGACTCGAACCACGCGTAGATGTCGCGGACGGTGTCCTCGAGCGGACGTGGGGCGTGGCCGAGCTCGGCCTTGGCGCGGTCCGAGCAGATCCGTCCGGCCCGCAGCGCGTGCAGCGACTCGCTCGTGTACAGCGGCTCGCGGCCGGTGATGCGGCCGAACGCATCCATGAACGGCGCGCCGCCGCGGGCCAGCCACATCGGCGCCACCACGCGCGGGGCGGCGACGCCGAAGCAGCGCGCGCCGATGTCCGCGATCTCTCGCACCGCGACGTAGCGGCCGCCGACGAGGTAGTTCTCGCCGGTCCGCCCCCGCGAAGCCGCAGCGATCGTCGTCGCCGCGAGATCGCGGACGTCGACGAAGTCGAAGCCGCCGTCGATGAGGCTCGGCAGGCGCCCGCGGGCGAGCGACAGGAAGAACCGGCCCATGCGCGACGGCCCGAAATCCCAGGGGCCGATGACGCCGGTCGGGTTCACGATCACCGCGTCGAGTCCGAGTCCGATCTCGGCGCGCAGCGCCGCCTCGCCCATCGCCTTCGAGCGGTTGTAGAACGGATCGCCGGGCTTGGGCCGCGGCGCGCCCTCGTGGATCGCCCCGGGGCCCCAGTCGAGATCGAACGCATGGCACGAGCTCATGTGCACGAGGCGACGGACGCCGGCTCGCCGCGCCGCGCGGGCGACGGCGCGGACGCCCTCGACGTTGATCCGCACCAGCTCGCCGCCGCGATCGCCGAGGATCGAGATGACCGCCGCGAGGTGGTACGCGTCCTCGACCCCGCGCATCGCCCCCTCGAGGCTCGCCGCGTCGGTGACGTCGCCGTGGACCCGCTCGACGTCGAGGCCCCGCAGCGACGCGCCGGTGCTGTGCACGAGCGCCCGGACCTGCACGCCGCGCTCGAGCAGCATGCGGACGAGGTTGGCCCCGACGTGGCCGGTCGCCCCGGTCACGAGCACCGTCACGTCGCGGGCCCCTCCGGCGCGCTGCGCTGCGGATCCCGGGCCAGGCCGAACCCGTCGTGCAGGGCCCGCAGGGCGAGCTCGCCGTAGCGCTCGTGCACGACCACCGAGATCTTGATCTCGGACGTCGACACCATCTGCACGTTGATGCCCTCGGCGGCGAGCAGCGCGAAGGCCTTGGCCGCGACGCCCGCGTGGGTGCGCATGCCGAGCCCGACGATCGAGATCTTGCAGATCTCGCGATCGGTGCGGATCGCCGGCGGCGCGGCGCCGAACTGCACCGAGGACAACGCCGCGCCGGCGCGATCGAGCTCGGCCTCGGGCACGGTGAAGGTGACGTCCGCCAGGCCACCGGCGCCGGCGTTCTGGATGATCATGTCGACGACGATGTCGAGCTCGGCCATCGCGGCGAAGATCCGCGCGACGACGCCGGGCACGTCGGGCACGCCGACCAGGGTGATCTTGGCCTCGTTGCGCTCGAGCGCGACGCCGGACACGAGGGTCGACTCCATGGTGGGCTCCTCCGGGACGATCATCGTCCCTTCTCGATCGTCGAAGCTGGTGCGCACGTGCACGTGGACGCCGTAGCGCATCGCGAGCTCGACGCTGCGGATCTGCAGGACCTTCGCGCCCTGGCCGGCGAGCTCGAGCATCTCTTCGTAGCTGATCCGGTCGATCTTGCGCGCGGTCGGGACCACGCGGGGATCGGTGGTGTAGACGCCGTCGACGTCGGTGAGGATCTCGCAGACGTCGGCGTCGAGCGCGGCCGCGAGCGCGACCGCCGATGTGTCGGAGCCGCCGCGGCCGAGCGTCGTGATGTCGCCGCGATCGTCGGCGCCCTGGAAGCCAGCGCACACCACGATGGCGCCGGCGTCGAGCTCGGCGTTGATCCGCGCCGCGTCGACGCCGACGATCTTTGCGCGGCCGTGGCTGCGATCGGTCTGCATGCCGAGCTGACGGCCGACCAGCGACACCGCGTGGCCGCCGGCGCGCTGGATCGCCATCGCCAGCAGCGCGGCGCTGACGACCTCGCCGGTGGACACCAGCTGATCGAGCTCGCGCTCGTGCTCGGGTGTCCGCACCGCCGAGGGCACGTACGGCCCGCGGTGCTCGGTCTCGGCGTCGGGTCGCACGAGCGCGTTGGCCAGGGCGATGAGCCGGTTGGTCTCGCCCGACATCGCGGACACCACCACCAGCAGGCGATGGCCGGCGGCGGTGGTCGCCAGGCACCGCGTGGCGCAGGCGTGGATGCGCTCGAGCGTGGCGACCGACGAGCCACCGTATTTCTGGACCACCAACATGCGGGCCGCGGCGAGCGTCAAGCGGGGAGTCTCAGGTGGGGGGCTTGGCCTTGACGATGAGATAGCACAGCGGCGCGTCGTCCCGCTCGTTGACGAGCTCGAGCCGGCTGCCCAGCGGGAGGAACACCACCGCGCCGGGCCCGAACGCGATCGGCCGATTGTCGACGCGGGCCTCGCCGCAACCCGACAGGCCGATCACGATCTCGGCGTCGGTGGCCTGGACGTGGCGACCGACGCGACCGCCCTCGGCGAGCTGACACGAGATCACCGCGGTGAATGGCGGCGCTGCGAGGCCCTGCAACAGGTCCCACACCAGCACCTGGCCCGTGCCGCCGAACATGTCGGCACGGACGCTCGGGGTCCCGCGGGTGATGGTCATCGCCGTGGGATCTACTTCTCGTACTTGCGCTGGAGGACCCAGATGATCGTCTGCGCGGTCTGGTCGTCGATGCCGAGGAGGCGCTGCATGGTGGTGAGCAGCTCGTCCTCGGCCTCGTCGACGTCGCCCGAGGCGAGCGCGATGTCGGCCGCCAGCACGTAGGCCTTGGCGCGCAGCGCCGGCGTGCTCAGCTCGGACAGCGCGTTGACCGACTCCTTGAGGTTGCCGAAGCGGCGGACCAACTTCTGGGCTTCGCCGACGACCTGACCGAAATCGCGATCCTTGAACTCGGGGAGCGTGCTGGCAAAACCGCGCACGACCGCGATCTCTGAGTCGTCGATGTCCCCGTCCGCGCCTGCCATGAGCAGCATCGCGTGGGCCAAAAGGACGTCGTCGGTCGGTTTCTTGGCCGAGGCCATGCCGGTGAGGCGGGAGAGCAGACCCATGGGATTCCTCCGAGCACGCGTGTGCGTGCGTTGCGGTCACGCTACGCCAGCGTTGCGTGGCCAGCAAGCGTTGCGGTGCAACGCACGCGGACGCGCCGCGGGCCGAAAGATCGAGGCGTTGCGTGCTGCGCGTCCGCGGCGTGACATCGCGGAGCGTCGTCGGCCGTGCTATGGGGGCCGCGACGATGCGCCCCGTACTCCGCGCCCCGTCAGGGATCCGCCCCGGTGCCACCTACCTCGTCCGCGAGCGGGTCACGCTCGGACGTGCCGCGGTCGCCGACATCCAGCTCGTCGACGAGTCGGTGTCGCGCTTCCACGCGTTGATCGAGCGCCACGACGGCCGCGACTTCATCGCGGACCTCGCGAGCAAGGCCGGCACGCGCCTCGACGGACGGCCGGTGCAACGCGCGGTCCTCGAGGCCGGCGCGGTGGTGGAGATCGGCGGCTTCCGCCTGCGCTACGAGTTCGTCGAGGACGACGTGCAGGCGAGCGCGGTGCCCAAGGTGCACGGCTACATCGCGGTGCGACCGACCCGTCGCGACACGCAGGCGGCCGTCGCGGTCGAGCCCGCCGCGGACGAGGCTCCGATCGAGCGGATGGTCGTCGATCAGCCGGTGGCCATCCCGCCGCGCGAGGCCGACTGGTTGGGCCTGCTGCGTGACGTCGTCGAGCTGCGCGCCCTCGTCGAGGCCGGCCGGGGCGGCACGCCGCGCGCCCAGGCCCTCGCCACGCGCTTCGCCAAGGGCGAGCTCGATCGGGCCCAGGCCCGCCGCTCGAGCCGACGCCATGTGTGCCGCACGCCGGTGCTCGTCGGGATGAGCCGCGGCGGCGAGGTGCTCACGTCGGTCGGTCACATGCTCGACACCAGCGCCGACGGAGCGAAGTTCCGCACCGACATCGCGCCACCGGTCGGCGCCGTGTGCTGGCTGCTCGTCGCCACCGGCGAGAGCGAGCGCAGCGGCATCGCCTTCTCTGCGCGCGTCGTGTGGGCGCACCCCGAGACGGGTCATGCGGGTGTGGAGTTCATCGGTCGGCCGGTCGCGGGGCCCGACGTGCTGCCGCCGCTGCGCCGGGGCTCGTCGACGTAGGCAGGCCCGGCTCGCGCTCCCACTGGGCTCGCACGCGCTCGCGCCACGCCGCGGTCGCCTCGGTGCAGACCGTGATCGACTCGAGCCGCGCCCACTCGCGGGCGAGCCACCTCCGGTACCCCTCGCCCGCGGTCGCGCGCAGGGGTCCGAGGTCGACGTCGTCGTCGGTCCACGTCCACGGCCCCGCGTCGGTGGCGATGACGAGGTGCGGCCGGTCGCGCTCCCACACGATCTCCTCGGCCACCGGCGTGCGTCGGGCGTCCGCGAGCCACCGCCGCAGCAGCGCCCACTCGTTGGCCGGCTGCAGCACCAGGCGCACGCGCGGCGTGACGCGATCGAGGTGCGCCTCGAGGATCGCGACGATGCTCGCCGCGCCCATGCCTGCGATCACGATCGCGTCGACCTCGTCGATGCCGATCGGCGCGAGCCCGTCGCCCTGGCGCAGCTCGATGCGCGCGGCGACCTCGGGCGCCGCGGTGGCGAGGGTGCGGCGGGCGGCCGCGAGGGGGGCGGCGCGGAGGTCGACGGCGACGACGCGGCGGGCGTCGCGATCGACCACCGCGCGCACGGGCAGGCGCCCGTGATCGGTGCCGATGTCGGCGACCGCGCTGCCGCGGGGGATCTGCGCCGCGAGGCGTCGGAGTCGCTCGGACAAGGCGGCGGGAGTGTGCCCGAGGGTTGGGCGACAGAGCGCGGGGCGGGCGGCTCCGCGATGGTCCTGCGCGCACCGTCGGCCTTGCGCCGCGCCGCCGCCCGCCCCATACTCCCCGACCGACCCCGCCTGGTCCCCCGGGCGAAGGTCGAACCCACGGGGGTGTCACGGTTTCGACGGGGGCATTGAACGAAGAGGCTGCGTGTCGCGGATCCCAGGTCCCCGCGTCAAAACGACCTGGGAAAACACAGCTGCCAACGATAACAGCTACGGCCGTATGGCCCTCGTCGCCTAAGAACCGACGACGTGTGCAGGCGAGGAGCTCGAGTAGCCTGCACACGTGGACACACGAGCTGGTGGTCACGAGTGTCGCGGCGTGACCACGAGAAACAGCGACTGGGCGAGGGGATCGCTTGCCAATGGGCGTGCCCCGAGCCGAGATCAAATCCACTGGCCACACACGTGAAGAGGTCCTTTGCGACGGCCTTCGGACCCGGGTTCGACTCCCGGCGCCTCCACTCCCTGAGAGCCCCGTAGGTAGCCCCTACGGGGCTTTTTTCATGGCGGGGCCCACTGCGTTTCGTTTATTGCGTTTGGGCGCGGACGAAGTAAACTCCCCTCGGAGATCAGTCATGCACGCCGCTCCCACCTCGACCAACGCCGCCGAGATCGCCCGTTCGGCCCTCCGCGGTCTCGAGCCGCTGAGCAAGCGCGCTCGCGCGCCGCGATCCGTGACGTTGCGCTCCGAGGACAACGGTCGCGAGGTCAGCGTGACGCTTCCGCCGGACGCTCTGCGTCTGCTGGTCGAGGTCCTCGGGCACATGGCGAACGGAAGTCTCGTCGCGGTGCTCCCGATGCACGCAGAGCTCACCACTCAGGAGGCGGCGGAGTTCCTCAACGTCTCGCGACCGCACGTCGTCCACCTGCTCGAGGCGGGCAAGATCCCGCATCGCAAGGTCGGCACGCACCGTCGGATCAAGCTGGCAGATGTCCTCGAGTACAAGCGTCGCGAGGATGCTGACGCCAAGGCGGCCCTCGAGGAGTAACCGTTCAGGCCGCCTGATCTCGGGCGTGCGCAACCACACTGGGCCAGGGATCGACCCGCGATCATGATCATGATCAAAGGGAGAAGTGAGCGCCGGAGGCCCGGACGATCGGTCGAGCCA
>JBIJCC010000195.1:0-8003 GCA_044344875.1 Nannocystaceae bacterium | reverse complement strand
CCCTCCACCAGTTCGCGATCCACTTCGAAGGGCGACTCCCCGTCTGACGCCGAGCCGGACGCCTACACAAAAAATCGGACAGGCTCTAGGCCGCACCGACAACCGCCCGTCGACGGCGCCGCCGAGCGCGGTGTCACCCTGAGGCCCACAGCTCGAGCACGCCCTCGACGCGGACCAGCACGTCGAAGTGACCTCCGCCTTGCTCGGTGGCGGACCGCGACCGTCCTACATCACCTAGGCGCGCAGGCTCGCGTGGGGTGCCAGGCATCCGTGATAGCGGACCAAGTTCGCGCGTGGTCGCGTAACCAACGCCGCGAGCTTGCCCACGAAGTCGATCGGGTCGAACTCCACCGCCGCGGAGCCGCCGGCCGCGCCACGTAACGGCAAAGCCGCTCCAGTTGCGCCCGGTCGCGCGCCGGCACGCACACGTCGGCGTGGAACGAGAAGCCGTCGACGTCCGCGCACCGCCGCTTGTCCACCATCTCCACGTAGCGCCGCCGGCCTGGGCGCCGCAGCACTCGTCGCTCACCTTCGCCCATCACACCCACGCGCTGCACCGACGCCGCCATGCACGGCAACAGTACGGAACCACCATCCTCGACCGCCGCGAGCTCGTCGTCCTCGACCTTGCCAGGCCGCAGCTCCGCATCACCCGGGTCGCCACCTGTGATGCCCGCGACGTCCTCGTCGCTGGGCGCCTCGAGCTGCACGAACCCCTCGAAACGCCCGTGCCGCACCACGTACGCCTCGTCGAGCACCAGCGAGTCAGAGTGCGGGTTCAGATCGAGCGCATCCCGAAGCAAAGATCACCTTCGAAGGCGCGCCCAACGGGCTCGCGGTGACGTGCGAAGAGGGCTGCCCCGACGGCCTGCTCGAGCCCGATCGCACCGCGATGGCCGACAAGTTCCCGTCGATCCGGTTCGATCAGGACACCGACACGCGCCGCGTCACGCTGCTGGTCAAAAGCGAGGACTTCCGGCCCAGGAAGATCGTGCAGACCCTGCGCCCCGGCTCGAACCGCGTGTCCTGCGATCTCGAGCAGCGTGTGCCGGGCTGACGGCCTCTCCGCACGCGCCCTGGGCGAGGCTCCACGATCGCGGTAGGCTACGCGCTCGCCCGGCTCGATGCACGCGGCGCTCACTGGTTGGCTCACGCTCGCGTTGTCGCTCCCGACTCTGCCGGCAGCGGCGGGCCCCGCAGCGCCGACGAAGCCACCGGGCAAGGCGGCCAGGGTCGATCCGAGCGGTCGCGGTGCGCTCGTCGCCGCCAACGAGGCGTGGCGTCGCGGTGACTTCGCGACCGTGCGTGCGTTGCGTGAGCCGCTCGCGGCCGACACCACCACCACGCTCGAGCCCGCCGAACGCGAGACGATGTTGTTGCTGCTCGCCGACGCGTGGCTCGGCGACAAGTCGCTCGACTCGACCGAACGCCGCGAGCAGGCGGCGACCTACCTGACGCGGTTGATGGAGGCGTCCGACGAGTGGGGCATGCCCAACGGCACGTACTCGCCCGAGCTCTACGATCTCTACGGCGAGCTCCGCATCGACCGTGCGGGCAAGGCCGGCCAGGAGTGCGAGGCGGCGCTCGTCGTCTGCAAGAGCGACCTTGCCGGCAGGCGCGACGAGATCGTGCGCGAGCGCAACCGCTACGCCGCGCTGCAACGCCGCTACGACGCGCAGGAGGTCGAGGTCCGCAACACCGTCAAGCGCACCGGGGCGCTCGCCGCGATCCCGCTCGGCTTCGGCCACTTCTATAACGGCAACCCTGCGCTCGGTGGTTCGTTCCTCGCCGCCGAAGCGATCTCCGGCGCCGCCGGTCTCGCCCTCGTGATCCAGCGAACCGTCGTCGATGGTTGTCGCCGCACCTGCGATCTGCGGGGCGAGGACGACCAGGCCGCGATCGATCGCCGCCGCGATGTGACCGTCCGTCGGCGCAAGGGCGAGGAGGTCGGCGGTTGGCTGCTGCTCTGGGCCGTCACCCCCTCGACATCGTCATCGCGCAGATCCTCCTTCAAGCCCACGAAGACCGAGAGCGTGCGCCGGGTCCCGCGCCAGACCCTCGAGGCCGAGGGCAAGGTGTCCGGGTGGACCAAACGCCCCGGGCCCGCGGGGCGGCGAACCCCGTGCTAAGTTCGTGGGGCCCCGAAGTTCTCGCCTCGCGGCGTCGGCGTCGGCGTGCACGTCCGGTTCTTATGCCGCACTTCCAACTCACCGCTCCCGGCCGCCGTCCCAGCCGTCATCCCATCAGCCGCCACCTGACGTCGATCGGCTCGTCGTCCGAGTGTCACCTCGTGCTGCCTGGGCCCGATGTGCTGCCAACTCACGCGACGCTCATGCACGAGCCGGGGCGCTTCATGCTCGAGTCGGCGCAGCGGGCAGCGGTGCTCTTCGTGCGCGGCAACAAGACCCGCAGCCACGAGCTGCGCCACGGCGACGTGGTGGTGAGCGGTAACTGCGAGCTGCCCTTAAGCGCGATCGACGACGCGCCCACGCGGGGCCCGTCCGATCCCAAGCCGCAGACGATCGACGCGGTGCAGGCCCACCAGCTCGACGCGGTCAAACGTCTCGTCGAATTCTCCGAGCTGCTGCTGCGTCCCGGCGACCTCGAGCACCTGCTGTCCGAGCTCATCGATCAGGTCGTCGCGTTGACGCGCGAGCACATGGGCTTCCTGGTGCTCGCCGACGATCTCGGCAACTACCAGATCCGTGTCGCCCGCAACCTCGAGCGCCAGCCGGTCGACGACCCCGCCGAGCTGCTGTCCGACAACATCATCCGCGAGGTCATCACGTCGCGGCAGGCCCAGATCATCAGCGACGCGTACAGCGACACGCGATTCCAGAGCAGCCTGTCAGTCATCAACCTCGAGCTGCGCTCGGTGATGTGTGTGCCGCTCATCGTGCGCGGCGAGATGCTCGGCCTCATCTACGTCGGCAACAACGACTTCCGCGACCTGTTCAAGGCCGAGCAGCTCGAGATGCTCAAGCTGTTCGCGGCCCAGGCCGCGCTGTTCATCAAGAATGCGGGCTTGCTCGTCGAGCTGCGTGAAGAGAGCGCCGAGCTGGCCGAACGCCTCGAGGAGTTCAAGTTCGGCGAGATCAACCGCAGCTGTCCGCAGATGATCGACGTCTACAACCGCGTCGAGAAGGTCGCGGGCACGGACATCACGGTGCTCATCCCCGGCGAGACGGGCACCGGCAAGGAGCTGCCGGCCAACGTGCCCGCGGCGAACGTGAACCTGGGCTTCAACGGCTACGCTGACGCGATCGTACGCCCCGAGCCGTTGGTGCGGCGCTGGACGCTGGGCGCCGAGACGCGCGTCGATCTGTGCAACGACAACGCGGCGGCGCAGAACGGCAAGCTCGAGCCGGGGCTGCACTCGCTGCGCATCATCGTCACCGACCGCCCGTGGTACCGCGAGTTCGAACGGGACGACGACGGCGAGGTCCTGCTCGACGAAGACGACCGCCCCCTGCGAGTGCCCATCGAAGAGGCGTCGATCGGCGTGCCCGATCTGCCCGGCGGTGCGACGTATGCGATCGCGGACTACGTGTTCCGCTGCGGCTTCGGCCGGGATCCCGAGGCCAACTGCAACTGCCTGGAGAGCGGCGGATGACCGTGCGCTCGACGTCCGCCGTGCTCGCCGTGCTCGCGACCGCGTGCATCCTGCCGGATCGCGACATCCGCATCGAGAGCGGCCTCGACAACGAGGAGGCCGTTCGCATCGTGCAGCGTGCCCCGACGCTCCCCGAGATGGACGAGCTCTGCAACCTCGAGGACGAGAAGAAGTTCGACGCCGCCTACTGCCCGCAGGTTCGACGCACCCGTGCGTCGGGTCTGATCGCGCCGGCCGAAGGCGACTTCTGTCTGTGCCCCAACGGCGATCGCCGGGCCATCAGCAGCTTCGAGGTCTACGCCGAGGACGGCCCTGAGGACACGCTCTACGGCGTGGCGCTCGTCGATCCGGATCCGAGTGACGCCGAGCCGCAGGACGCCGTCGCGTACAAGAAGTACACGCAGCCCGGCCGTGCCGGCGAACGCATCGATCCCGGCGAGGACCGCGCCGGGGATCGCACGACCCCACCGACGGGGCGTGCGCCCGTGGATCTGTGGGTGTTCCCGATCGACGACGCGAGCGGCAATCGCCTCGTCGACCTCTGCAACGACGCCGACATCCCGCTGGCGTCGGGCCTGCACACGCTGCGGTTCATGGTCACCGACAGGCCGTTCTTCCGCCCGCGGAGGAACCGTTTCGACGGCGAGCCCGCCGTCAGCGCGAACGGCGACCCGGCGTACGGGCCTGAGCAGTGGGGCGTGCCCGATCTTGCCGGCGGCGCGACCTATGCCACGATCGACTACGTGTTCGAGTGCCGCGACGCGAGCGACCCCGAGGCGGACTGCCTGTGCAACGAGGCCGACTGATGGCGAAACGGCGGTTCTGGTTCGTGGGCTGCGGGCGGGCCGAGCGTGCAGCACGCTGGCCCCGCTGCCGACGCGCCAGGCCTGCGAACGCGACGACGACTGCGACGTCGACGACGGTGAGGTCTCAGCCTGGGACACCCGCATCTGCCTGTCGGGTGGCGAGCTGCCACCGCGCGCCGACCTCGGCTTCGACATCCAGGAGATCGTGGGGGGCCAGGTGGTCTTCCGCGCGGAGGTCGGTGGTTGCGACGCCGAGCTGCGCGGGCAATCGAGCCTGCCGGCGCTACGGGGCCGCGACGTCGAGCAGACGTTCGAGCTTACCGCGTTCGCGCGCGAGCCCGCCGACGTGTGCGCCCCGGTGGTCGAGGACCTGGTCGCGGGGTCGATGGAGCTGAGCCAGGCGTCGCGGTTCGCCCGTGCACCGCTGTTCCCCCCGCGCATCGACTATCCCGCGCTCGACACCAGCGGCGAGATGGTCGCGGTGCTGCCGACGAGGTGAAGTGGCCGCGGTATCGCCCGCTCGACACTATGCCCACCGACAACCCGCCCATGCTGCAGATGTTGGTGCCGCCGGCCGCGGTGACGCCGTCGGATCCCGAGCTCGACTCGTGCACGTCGGACCTGCAGTGCTGCGACCTCGTGCCCTCGGGCGACGAGTGCGACCCCAGCGATTCGAAACGCTGCCTCGCCGAACGCGGCCTGTTCACGGCGATCGGCAACCCACGGTTCGCGTTCTCGTTCCGGTACCACGACCGCTGCGCACGCGAGCTCGAGGGCCAGGTCGTGCTCATCGATGGCGAGACCCTCGCGCCGCTGCCGGACGCCGATCAAGCGGCGGTGCTCGGCACGCCGGTGGTGGTGCGCTACGCCGACACCCCGGGCGCGCCGCGGCTCGGTGTGCACTCGATCGATCCCATCGCGCCCATCGATCGAGAGACGCAGTGCAGCAGCGACGCCGAGTGCATCGCGGGCGAGCAGTTCTGCGATCCCGAGACCGATCAGTGCGTGCTCGCGCTCGCGGGCGGCCCGCGGACGGGGGCGGGATCCAACTCGACGAGACCGGGCGCTTTACCGCGCCGCTCTACACGTACTGCCCGTCGGAATCCGAGCCCAACACCGACTACTTCCGCTCGTTCACGTTTTCGATCGCGCTCGACGGGCCTCTCTCGGCTCTCGGCGCTAAGCTACACGACCGAGGTCCACTTCCGACCTCCGACCGATCGCGCTCGGCAACGAGAAGCCGGTCGCGAGCCTCTCGCCCAAACGTCTCTGCATCCCCGACTGGGGCGACCCGGTGCCGCGCTTGCTGCAGCTCGTCGGCGAAGCGTTGCCGTTGCTCGGTAGCGGCGACGACGGCTTGGTCTGCTGCGACATCGGTTGTCTGCCCGCGTCCGAAGAAGCCGCAGCGGGCCTCGAGCCGACCAAACAGACCACCTGCGACGGACGCACGGCCGCGGGCCCACCGGAGGCGACGGTGTCCGCGACGTTGAAGCTCGACGTCGAACAACGCCTCGCGTGGGATGCCGCCGATTGCCTGCCGCCGGCCGCCGGACACCGATGGTGTCGGTGTCGTCGGGGGCATCCGTCGCGAGATGGACTGTTCGGGCGCCACATCGGACGCCACCTGCGTCGCGCCCAACCTCGCGGCGGGCAAGGACGGTTCGGCCCGCGACTACGAGCTGCGCCTCGAGTCACCGACCGCTCGCCTCCTCACGTCGCGCCGGCTCACGATTCCGGTGCTCGCATCGGCGGAGCCGCAGGAGGTCCAGCTCGAGCGCCGCGTGCTCGTGCGTGGCCGCGTGCGCCTCGACGAGACCGCATGCGCGGACGCGGCGCCGGTCGACGGCGACTGCGGCTCCGAAGGGGCATGCGTCCGCGCCGAACGTCTGCGCATGCCGGGCGAGAGCGTCGCGACCGTCGTCGGCCCGTACACGCACGACGTCACGACGTACTACGATCCGATCGCCCATCGACCCGGCGACTACGTGTTGCCGCTCGACCCGGGTGTGTACTTGCTGACCGCGTTGCCGCTGTCCGGCTCTCGGGGTGGGCCGGCGTCGATCCAGATCCTCGATCTGCGCGAAGGCGAGGACGTGCAACGCGATCTCGTGCTTGGCAGCGGCGTGCTCGTGTCGCTCGATCTCTCGGGCTTCGTTCCGCGGGCGCAGATCGTCCCGCTCGATCGGGGCTCGTGGCGGGATCTCGTCCATCCGGGGCGCGCCGACGATGCCGACCCTTCGGCCCGCACCGTCGTCCTCAACGCGATCGGCGAGTGCCTCCAGCCGGCGGACGAGGTCCCCAAGGGCTGCCGCATCCGGCGACTCATCAGCAGCCTGACCCTCACGGCCAGCCCAGTCGGGCAGGTGCCCTTTACCGCACGGCCGACGCGGAGGCCGGCAAGTGCCCCGAGCTCTGGGCCACGGGCCCGACGGACCTGTGAGTCCACGCACCACTCGATGCGCGCACTTCCAGAGCCAAATCCACCCACACATTCTTCTGACGAACAAAAACTCCCGGGTCCAACCGAGATCATCTCGAGTACTTACGAACTGAAGGACTGAAGGAGTCCCTCAGCGTCCACCCTTCAACCGCGGGTGGAGCGAGGACCCCCCATTTCTCGCAGTCAATCGCTGACATCTTGACACATCGCCAAGACATAGAGAGTCTCGCCCTGAACGAGATGAGCTTGGCATGACCAGCCCGTCACGCCATCCAAATGCTGCATGCATTCATTGTTGTCCGGATTATCGTTTGAATTTCCGTTTTCGTGCGGACTGGACCTAACGAGACGCGACGCGTTTCCGGCAATGTAACATCCCCCCGACACCACGACACCAGCACCGGGACAGTCGACCCTCCATGTGTGAGAGCCGGTAGATACCGCCGTCGTGGAACCGCGAACCCAGTACTCATTCGTGATCGCATAAGGGGAACAGTCAACGGCTTTCGGAGCCGAGTCCACGACCAGCGGTCGGGCGTCGTCAGTGTGTTCTGGCCTCGTGCCAAACGCATCCGAAGGAAAGTCGGCCCTCGCAATATCACAACTCGCCAAGAGAATCGAGACGCAGAACACCGACGGTCCCGTGATACATTGCATCATCTTGATCGTCCTTACGAAAGAAGTCCTCGCCTCACGAAGGATTGCAACAGTAGGCGACGGCCGTCTGGGTGGCACCGGCGGGCAGGTAGGATTCACACGCCCACCCGTTAAGACCGCCGTCTAGTTGCTCAAAGCACTCGCCGTCTTCGGGTATATCGTTGGTCGCGCCATTCTCAGCCGGATTGGAGCGCACGATTCTCGCGGAAGAATCGTCGACATAGCAGCCTCCGGCGACAACGTACGCGTCGCCGCAGAAGGACTGACACGCGTAGTTCCCGGCGCTAGGCGCGGTCGTTGAGTATCGCGTCCAGAAACAGTCCATGTTCACCGTAGGTCCGCAATTCGGGTTGACTACCTTAGCAGCCTGTGGTGAAAGGATCGATCGCGGCGCGGCAACCACGCCGGGCGGCAACCACGCGCCGCGGCAACCACGCGCCGCGTGACGGTGCGGACGGACGCCGATGCTACCGGGGGATCGTCATCG
>JBIJCC010000045.1:0-72593 GCA_044344875.1 Nannocystaceae bacterium | reverse complement strand
AGTCCGAATCGGACTCCGATTCGGACTCCGAATCGGAGTCAGCCGGCGCATCTTCGGTCCCGCCGCTTTCGCCGCAACCCGACATCGCAAGCGCAAGGACGGCGGGAAAGACGACCATCTTTGCCGAGAACGAGGTTTTGATTGCCATCTCATCACTCCTTCTTGGTCGCGCGACGTCGACGCGCAAAAGCGAAAGCGAATCAAGCCCGCACCGGAACGTGCATGTGGGCGCACCGCAACCTGGCGGCCGTGCCAACGCGAACGCAGCCGCGGTCATCCGAAGGATCGGTGGTCGCGATCGACGTCGCGTTCGCGCCGCTCTCGCCCACGGTGCCCGCTGTGGTGCGCGATGCGCCGGAGTCGGCCTGCCCGAAGTCGGCACCGCCGCTGCCTCTGCCGACGCCAGCCGGCGTCGCCCCGAACGCGAACGCGAAGTGCCAACGCCGCATCACCTGCCCGCGCATCACCTGCCCGCACATCACCTGCCCACAGTAGATCGCGGCGCGGCTGCCCGTCGCTAACGCAGGATAACGGTACGATCCCCGCGCACTGGCGGACGATTCGACCGGAACTGAAGCTCGAGGCGCAGAGCGACGAGGACGTCGCGGGCAGCGGGGCGCAGGTGGCGCGCCGGGACCTCGAAACGCACGGGGAAGACCGCAAAGCAGACGTCGGCTGGAGAATGCTGGAGCCGGAGCGTCCCATCCTCGACTTCGACCGCGATGCCGGGGAGCACGTCGCCGAGATGGGTTGAGTCAGACCGAGATTCCAGCGAGGTCGCGCCTCACGGACCACGTGGGCCAGCGCCAGCCCACCGCACGTTGCTCGGCGAGGTCGCGGAGTTCGACGCCGACCGGAATGACGCCGGTGGGGCCGAGCGCCGACGTCACGTCACCCGCTTCGACGATGGCGCACGGGGTCGGCCGAGGGGAGCCTCGGCGGGTCGCGCGTCTCAGCGCCGCTGCGGCCCAGACTTCGGCGGCGCGCTCCGCTGCTTCCGCACCGCGTTCTGCGTGTTGCGGACGCGATCCAAGAAGGCCTGCCACATCCGGGCGATGGAGCTGGCCTGGCCCCCACCCTTGTTCGCCCCCGCCGACGACGACGCCAGCACCAGCGTGCCCGGCCGCGTCGGCATGTACGTGCCGAAGCCGCCGTAGAGCCCCTTCAGGTCGCTGACCAGGGCGCTGATGCCCGCGGTCATCACGTCCCACGCCTGGCAGTAGCTGTCGGCCTTGTTGCGGATCATCGCCTTGGCGATGACCTTGATGATGTTCTTGTCGATCAGCTCGCCGTTACCGTCGAGGTAGTGTTTGTAGCTGAAGAAGCGATCGGCGGGCGCGAGCACGGGCTGGTTGTGCTCGTCGACCTTGGGCGCACGCAGGCTCTGGATCACCGAGTACTCGTGCTCGATGTAGGCCTCGACGGTGTTCTGGTTGGCGACGTCGCCGTCGCTCGGCCCGTCGTACTCGATGAACTTGTAGAACGCGTCGTACAGCGTCTTCGGGTTGCCGTGCGTGCCGGTGATCAAATAGTAGAAGAGCGCGCCGAGGGAGTAGATGTCGGCGGGCCGATCGACGCTCTTGATGATCTTCGCCCGGACGTTGTTCTCGGTCGGCTCGTCGTAGGGCCGCGCGAGGTACAGCCGCCGCTTGGCGAGATCGGCCCCCGCGACCGGATAGCGGCGGTCGCGGTTGAACAGCTCGAACGTGTCGTTCTGCGTGATCGAGATGTAGAAGTCCTCGAAGTACGTGACCTCTTTGCTACCCGACTGCACGTTGACGAGGATCTCGAAGGCGTTGGTCTCCTGCTCCGGGGCCTGGAAGAACAGCGTGCCGGGCACGCCGTGCAGGCGGGTCACGGACAGGTCCTGCGCGTCGTCGCGGATCTTGCCGACGTTGAAGTCGGCGAGCCGCACGTCGAGCGCCGCGCCCTGCAGCTTGGGGTTGGGCAGGCGCAGCAGGATGTTGCCCGGCTTGATGTCGCGGTGGCAGACGTTGCACTCGAGGTGGGCGTACTCGACCGCCGAGGCGATCGGCATCAGGTACTCGAGCACGCGGAACAGCCGATCGCGCGGGCTGTAGGCCAGGAGTTCCTCGCGCTCACCGCCGCGCGAGCCCTTCAGCCGCTCCTCGAGCGACATGTCGCACAGCTCGAGGACCATGAAGTCGTTCTCGACCTTGTCGCGGATCGACGCGGGAATGAACTCGCGGTTGTCGGACTCGCCGGAGGCGAACAGCGTGACGATGTTGGCGTGGCCCTGGACCCGCTCGAGGACCTCCTTCTCCATCTGGAAGCGCAGGCCGTCCTCGGGCGTGACGCCCTTTTGCAGGATCTTGATCGCGACGCGGCGGCGAAAGGCGGTCTTGGACTCGATCCACTGCTCTTCGCCGAGGTAGGCCTTGCCCGATCGCCCCGAGCCGAGCTCGGTGGGGTTACCGGCCTCGTCCCGGAGGAACGAGTACGCCCGCGATCGGACGATGTGGGTCACCGCGGCCGCGGTCGCCGCGGGCCCGGACATCGGCGCGGTCATGGGCGCGGTCATGGGCATGGGCGCGCCCATCGGCATCGAGCCGTGGGGAGGTGCCGCCGGGATCGGCATCGGACCCGGCGGACCCATCGGGTGCACCGGCATGGCGCCGTTGCTCGGCATCGGCGGCGCCGGCACGACCGCGGTCTCGCCGGGATACGCGGGCACGTCGTGCATCGGCGGCGGCGCGACCTGGCTGTGGGCGCCCGAGTGGGCGCGCGGGGTCGAAGGCGGCGGCGGGACTGAGCGGGGCGGCTTGTTCACGCGTGCTCTCCGTGCGTCCGGGCCGACGCCCGGTAGAGGAGGACGGCCTCACGGCCGGGCCCGAGGTCGAGGAGCACGGCCCAGCCCGCCAGCCGGGAGGGCAGCGCGAGGACCACGCCCTGCAGGGTGAAGCAGCTCGAGCTGCCGTCGTAGCTGCCGAGGTGCACGGCGATGCGCTCGAGCGTCTGGCGCGACGGGGCGATGAGCTCGACCTCGGCGTCGCGCTCGAGATCGACACCACTCGAGGGCCGCCCGCCGTCACGCACGACGAAACAGTTGAGGCCCTTGATGTGGACATGGGCGCCGAGCTGACGCGGAGTCACGCGGAAACGGGCGGGGCTGGCGACGACGCCGGCGTCTGCACCCATCAGCAGTTCGTCGACGACGGGCACCGGTCGCACGCGCCGTCCGCCGACGACGAGGTCACCGCTGCGGAGGTTCTCGACCGTCAGCACCGGGAGCGCGGGCGGGAGCTGCATCGACGGCGACGAGGCCGAGGCCGACGACGGCAGCGGGACGGCGTGGACCACCGGCGCCGTGCCGCGCACCGGGGCGTGACCGTTCGCGAACGTGGCGACCGAGTCCCCCTCGACCAGCGGCGGCGCGCTCGGGGTCGGCGGCGGCCGCTGGGCCGGCGGCACGAATCGCTCCTGCCGCGAGGTCACGTTGCGCCACGACTCGTGCACGCTCTCGCGCAGCGACTCGATGAGCTGCTCGATCGTCTGCATGCGCTCGGTCGCGTCGGCCCGGCACGCGTACGCGAGGACCTTCTGCAGATCGTCGGCGAGCCCGTGCTCGGCCATGGTCCGGCGGATGTACGCATCCCCGAGCCGACGCAGCTCGAACAGCTGCAGGATGTCGTCGCCGGGGTAGACCATCTTGCAGGTCAGCATGAAGGCCGCCGTGAGCGCCATCGCGAACACGTCGGCGGACGGGCCCACGGTCTCGCCGCGCAGCTGCTCGGGCGCGGCCCAGCCCAGGGAGTAGAGGCCGACCTTGTCGTTGCTGTTGAGGGTGTCGTCCGCCCGGTTCGGGAACGCCTCCTCGAGGGCCTTGGCGATGCTGAAGTCGGCGAGCTTCACCACCAGCGAGGGCCCGGCCCGCGAGAACAGGATGTTCGAGGGTTTGATGTCGCGGTGGATGATCCCCGCCGCGTGGGCCTCGCGGAGCGCGCCGGCGATCGGCTCGAGGATCTCGAAGGTCTCCTGCGGGGTCAGCGGCCCGTGCTTGCGCACGAACTCCTTGAGCGTCCCCCCGTCGGCGTACTCGACCACGAAGAACGGGGTCGCGAGCTCGTCCTCGAGGTAGCCGAAGTCGAAGATCCGGATGGTGTTGGGGTGGCGCAGGGCCGAGAGGGCGAAGGCCTCCTGCACGAAGTGCTCGTGGATCGTCCGGTACCCGGGCCGCGACGGATCGAGGCCGCAGAACACCTTGACGCACACGACGCGGCGCAGGCGCTCGTCCTCGCCGCGGTACACCACGCTCATCCCGCCGCGGGCGATCTTCTCGCCGATGACGTACCGGTCCATGATCCGCTGCCCGACCAGCTCGGTCGACACGATGGCGCGGCCTGGTCGTACGTCACCCACGGACGATCACGATCGCGGGATCGCCACGGGTTTGTCAAATCACGCCGCGGCGAAAACCTCCGTGGTTCCTACGAAAACTCCGCAGACCCCGGGTTTTCCGGGGCCCAGGGGGACCCCCCCGGAAAACCATCCCAGGCCGGTGTCCGAGAACTGCACCCGCCCGCGCGCCCGCGAGGACGCGTCCCCCCGGGCGAGCGGAGTCCCCCATGTCCACGCGCATCTGCCTTCCGCTTCCCCCGCAGAGTTCCGTTCTCCACCGCCTGGCCGTGGCCGGCCTGGCCGCAATGGCCGTGGGCTGTGGCGACTCCGGGGGCTCGAGTCGCGACAGCGGGAGCGCCGGCATCAGCGACTCCGGGATCAGCTCCATCACCGGGGCCGGCACCGGGGACGAGACCGCCGGCGGGACTGCGGACGGCACCGGCAACTCGGGCGGCTCCGGGGGCACGGGCGCGGACCCGACCGACGCCGACACGGGCGGCAGCATCAAGTTCGACATGCCGCCCCAGCCCGACATCAACGCGGCGTGCGGCGGCGGCGGTGGTGGTGGTGGCGGCGCGATGGACTTCTCGTACATCTGGATCGCCAACAGCAACGAGAGCACCGTCTCCAAGATCAACACCGAGACCCTCGTCGAGGAGGGCCGGTACCTCACGCGACCCGACAGCGCCGGCAATCCGTCGCGCACGTCGGTGAACCTCAACGGCGACGCCGTGATCGCGAACCGCTCGGGCGGCATCACGATGATCTTCGCCCGCCACGACGACTGCCTGGGGCAGAACACGTCGACCGGCCCCGCCGACGTCAAGCCGTGGCCCGACGACTGCGTCGGCTGGCACACGCCCATGGTCTACGCGAGCCAGCGCCCGGTCGCGTGGTCCAAGGGCACCTACAACGCCTCGACCTGCCGCTACGACGACGCCAAGGTGTGGACCTCGGGCGCGAACGGCAGCATCGACGTCCTGCTCGTCGACGGCGAGACCGGCGTGGTCGAGCAAACGATCCCGATCCCCGGCGTCGCGCCCAACTTCTACGGCATCTATGGTGGCGCGGTCGACTCGGGCGATCACTTCTGGGGCTCGCAGCTGAGCGGCGGTACGCTCGTGCGCGTCGATCGGCAGAACTTCGGCGTGCAGACCTGGCAGACGCCGGCCGGCGGCTACGGCATGACGGTCGACCGCAACGATCGCATCTGGACCTGCTCGTCGATGGTCGGCCGCTTCGACTACCCGAGCCAGACCTGGCAGACCGCGCAGGCCGGCGGGGCGGGCGGCTGCATGCCCGACGGCGAGAACCTGCTGTGGCTGGCCAACGATCCGCTCGTGGCCGTCGACATCGACACGCTCGCGGTCGTGCAGACCATCGACATCCCCAGCTACGTGCACGGGGTCAGCATCGACTTCAACGGCAACGTGTGGGGCCCGGCGATCTACAACAACGAGGCGTACCGCGTGAACCCGGTGACGCTGCAGATCGACACCGTCCTGGGGCTCAACTTCCCGTACACCTACAGCGACATGACCGGCTTCGGCCTCAGCCAGACCGGCACGCCCAGCGGCTGACGCGCCCGGCGTGTTGACGCGCGGCGCCGCGATCTTGCAAGCTCGCCCGTCGATGATCGCGACGGTCCCTGCGTTCGGCCCGTGGACGGTGCTGGTGGCCCGCGTCGAGCCCTTCGGCGTCGAGGTCGAGGGCGTGCGCGGCGAGCAGCCGGCCCCCGCCGACTACCTGCACGACGTCCTCCTCGCCCCCGAGCACCGCGAGACCATGCTCGAGTGGATCGATCGCGAGGGGCTCGTGGTCTGTCTCGACGTCCACACCGCGCACCCGAGCTATCAGGACGTGCGCGGGCGATCGAGCCGCGGTCGACTCAGTCAGGGCGAGTACTACCACCACGACGGCTGCTCGGGCCCGACCAAGCCGCGGGTGGTCGAGATCCGCTGCCCGCACCAGGCGATCGAGCGGCGCGTCGCGACCGCGGTCGCGCCCTTCCCCGACACCGTGTACGCGATGATCCGCGCGCTGCCGGCCTCGATTGCTGGGTTGCCCGAGATCGCGGAGCACCGCGATCGCCTCGCGAGCGAGGGCGGCCTGCCGCGCGAGACCTGGGACACCGTGCAGGGCCTGGTCACCCGCGCGGTGCGTCGCGAGCTCGCCGCCGAGTCGGCGCGCGCCTACTTCCGCGACGTCGACGCGATCGTCCGGGCCTACCGCGCGCCGTGGCGCATGGGCGAGAGCCGGCTCATCGCCAACGCGAACGAGGGCACCACGATGCAGCACCGCCGCGCGTACCTCGAGCCCCACGAGGGCGGTCGCCCCAGCGGCCACCTCGTCAAGCGGTGGCCGGCCGAGGTGCTCGCGTAGCGCGACGTCGTGTCGGCCTCAGCAGCCGGCGCCGGCGATCGCGGGCGCGTTGGGGTAGTTCATCATCGCCTCGCACACCCGGGCGTCACGCACCGGTACCAGCGGCCCACGACCGCCGTTCTCGGCGGCCTTGAAGCGGGCCTCGATCATCGCGCCCAAGCCATTGGCATCGACGATGCAGTTCCCGGTGCCGTCGGCGGTGCACTTCGCGGCCGCCAACGTGCCCTCGGCGATGCCGTCGGCGAGCGCCTGGATCGCGGCCTCGTCGGCGACGGCGAGGCTGATGAAGCTGCCCGCCTTGGCCTCGAGCGACACCGTCGCCGGCAGGTCGAGCCCGCCGATGCCGAAATCACCCTTGTGCAGGGTGAGGATCTCGGAGAGCAGCGGCGTGAACAGATCGGAGTTCTTGGCCCCCGTCGGGCTCATGCTCTTCACCCGCGGCAGCGCGTTGGTCCACAGCTGGCAGCGGAACGACGACATCGTCGGCGTCGCCCAGTCGAGCGCCCGGATGCGGAGCACCTGGTCGGTGGTGAGGCCGCGCAGCGACAGCATCTGCTTCTCGTAGGCGATCGTCGCCGCGCCGCGCGTGGGCACCATGGTCAACAGCGCGTCGGCCTTCGCAGGACTGAAGCGCATCGTCTTGTCCTGCCACCACTCCCACGGCCAACCCGTGCCCTTGATGGTGAAGTAGACCGACGCGAGGCCCTCGTCGACCACCGCGTTCGCCGACAACAGGCCCGACGCGCCGTCCTCGGTGACGTACGTGAGCTGCTCGTCGCAGAACAGCGGCCGCAGCAGCGACATCGCCTCGTCGACGTTCGCCGGGTTGCGCCGCAGTCGCAGGCGCGCCGTGGCGATGCGCTGGGTGAACGCCGAGCGGATGGTCTGCTCGAGCCGCGCCGCCGACTTGCGAAACGGCGAGCCCTCGCCCGCCAGCGCCTTGAAGTTCGGCGCCGCCTGGGTCTTCGCGCTGACGGTGTGATCGAAGCTCACCGGCTCCGCGAACCAGTGCTGCCACGGCGCCGACAGCTCGTTCATGATCGGCGTCATCGACATGGCCAGACCGCCGATGTGATCGGGCTGCTCGTGACACTCGCGGCAGTCGCTGGGGTCGAGCTGGATCGCCATCTTGGTCTTGCTGCCCTTGACCGGCGTCGCCTTGTAGAAGCGATAGGTCAGGGTCATCGGATCCCAGCCGAACATCTCGATCGTGCGGGTATCGACGTCGACCTTGGCCTTGTCGGCGAACGACAGGGCGAAGAACGCCAGGTCCGCCTTCGCGCGATCACCCGAGCACACGGTGTTGACGATCCGGGGGAACGGGGTGCCGCCGTCGCCGACCAGATCGTCCGAGATCACGTAGGAGTCGATCGAGGACACCTCGCAGGCCTGCTGCTTGGCGATCGCCTTCAGCATGTCGAGGTAGGGCACCTTGATCTGCCCCTTGGCATCGACGTTGGCGCGCAGCCACACGGCGATCGGGTCGTTGAAGGTGGCGAGCTGCTGCCCGAACGAACCGAGGTCGTCGCACTTCTCGTCGCCGCACATCACCGCGTCGTCGTCCTCGACGTCGGCGTCCTCGCTGCAGCCGGCGGTCGCGAGCACGGCGAACACGGCGAGTCGGGCGGACATCGCGGGACGAAAGGGGCGAGTCGTGCGACGCATGGTGGTCCTTCGGCGGGGGCGAAAGACCCCGAGACCCTTCGGCCCGAAGCTCGCCCCGGCCCCTTAGTGCGACATGTCGGCGGCCCGTTCGCCGAAATCCTCGGGCGTTGGCGCACGCCGGGGATTCCCGTGGGATCCTAGCCGCCTTCGCCGGGCGTCGGGGGCGGAGTGCCGCCGGCCGCCATGCGCTCGAGCGCGCGGCTGGCCGCCTCGCGGCCCGCGTTGAGCTGGCGGACCATGCTGTCGACCTCCTGCTCGAAGCGATCCCGGGCGGCCTTCTCCTCCGCGTCCTTGTGGAAC
The DNA here is from genome assembly GCA_044344875.1 of Nannocystaceae bacterium. Lineage (GTDB taxonomy): Bacteria > Myxococcota_A > Polyangia > Nannocystales > Nannocystaceae > Xiheibacterium. The sequence goes on along the minus strand of JBIJCC010000045.1, from coordinate 63,887 downwards.
GAGACGTAGTCGCCGATGAGGTCCTGCAGCTTGTCGAAGGCGATGCGCCGCGACAGGCGCTCGATGATGCGGGCGCGCTCCTCGAAGTCGGCGCGGAAGTACTCGTCCGGGTACTCGAAGTCCTGGATGAGCGCGCGGACGTTGCCCGCGACCGACTCGACCGCGCGGCCGCTGAGGTCGGCGTCGACGCAGGCCTTGCCGACCTCGAGCCACTGGGTGTCGGTCGCGTCGACGAAGCGGACCTGCGTCCGCAGCAGCACGTCGCGCAGCAGTCGGACGTAGTCCTCGGGCGTGGTCGGGCCGCGGACCTGGAACGGGTTCTGGGCGATGCGCGAGATGGTCGCTTCGTCCATCTGCATGAAGTTCGCGTCGCAGATCATGAACCACTTGCCGTCCTTCGGGATGAGCGTCCCGTCGAAGATGCCGAAGACGGCGCCGAGGTTGTTCTTCTCTTCGGACCGCAGATCCCCGCTGTCGCGCGACGCGAACGCGGTGTCGATGTCGGGCCAGTACACCCCGCAGACTCCGTCGAAACCGTAGACCTCTTCCTTGAAGATGCGGACCAGCTCGTTGGCGCTCGCGTTCTGGTACGAGCTCGCCCAGTCGGTGCGACGGATGACGCGGAACCGGGCCGGGATGTCGCGCTGCTTGCAGTAGTCGAGGAAGTAGTTGCCGATGGCGTGGGCGGTGATGGTCTTGCCGCAGCCGGGTCGGCCCAGGGCGAAGAGCACCGGGTTGATCTGCTTGGGGCTGCGACCGCGTCGGAGATCGAACGCCGCGACGTCGCGGGCCAGGCGCAGACCGGCCTGCATGAAGTCGCCGTTGCCGACGACATCCTCGAGCTTCACCGGCTTGAGATCGACGACCGGATCGCCGAGCGCTCGCGCGGCGAAGCCCTCGTAGCGGGTGGCGCCGACGGTGACCTTGCGCTGGGCCAGGGCGATGCCGAACGGGCGCAGTCGGCCGGCGTGGGTGAGGCGCTCGACCGCGGCGCGCAGCTGCAGCACGAAGGCGTGCAGCGTCGTCGCGAGCCAGATCTCGCGCTCGGTCAGCCCCTGCGCGGTGGCGCCGGGCTTCAGTCCGGCCTGGACCTCGACGTAGCGCGCGGCGAGCTTGAGGACGCGGGCGATGACCTCGCGCGCGGGCTGTTCGAGCAGCTCCTCGAGCCCGTCGGCCTCGAGGCTGCCGTCGGTCGCGGGCGTCGGCGCGAGCTCGGCGAAGGCGCGGCCGGCCGCATCGCACCACACCGTCGCCGCGAACGCGCCGATGAAGAGCTTCTGGTCGCGCGTGGGCTCGGGGATCGCGAAGGTGCCCGTGCGCGCGATGTCCTCGAGCAGCGCGCCGTGCAGCGCCTCGCCGGCCGCGAGCGCGAGATCGCCGGCCTCGACCACCGCCTCGAGCAGTCGCAGCGTCATCACGGTGTGCCCGAACGGCGCCTTCGCCACGCGGTGCAGCGCCTTCGCCAGCGACTCCGAGACGACGCTGCGGACCCCCGCGCGATCGAAGCCACCGGGCGGCGGGCTCACCGAGATCGGGCTCGCGGGTGCGGGCACGGGGCCACTCGAGGGTGCGGTCGGATCGCCAGGGGCCATTGCGCCCGAGGGTACCAGCCCGGGCCGATGATATGCTGCGGCCATGCGTCGACTCGGCCTGGTGCTGCTGCTCCCGGGCCCGGCGTGCCAGACCAGCGACGACGATCGCACCGCGACGTCGATTGCGACGGCGGCGATGACCACCGCAACCACGGCGACCGAGGCGACTGGCGAGCCCGCGTCCTCCGGCGACGCGTCCTCCGACGACGCGGCGGGGACCGAGTCGCCCGCGCCCGAGGGTGCGTGCGAGGACGTCGCCGAGTGCCGGCTTCACGGCGACTGCTGCACCTGCACCGCGATCGCCGTCGGCGAGACCCCCGAGCCCTGCGACCTCACCTGCGAGCGCGACCTGTGCACCGAGTGGGGCACGACCGAGCTGCTCTGCTCGCACACCTGCCTGCTGCGCCTGGTCGAGTGCGACGCGGCGCTGGTCGACTGCGCCGACGCGCCGCCGGTGTGCGACGCGGGGTTCGTCCCCAGCATCGAACAGAGGTGCTGGACGCGCCGCTGCGTGCCGTCTGAACTGTGCACGCCGAGCTGAGCGGCGGCCAACGCTGCAGCGACGCCCGGAGGTTTTGCGGGCCGCGGTCGCGCGGGCCCTCGTGTAGGCTCGGTCGGCATGAGCGAATCCTCCGATGTCCGCGTCGACGTGAGCGACCGGGTCCTGACCCTGCAGATCGATCGCCCCGCGAAGAAGAACGCGCTGACCCTGGCGATGTACGACGCGATGACCAAGGCCCTGGATCGCGCCCTCGAGGATCCGCAGATCCGCGTGGTGTTGCTGCGCGGATCGGAGGGCTGCTTCACCGCCGGCAACGACCTGCTCGACTTCATGCAGCGCCCGCCGAGCAGCGCCGACTCGCCGGTGGGTCGGTTCCTCGAGGCGCTGGTCGGGCACCCGAAGCCGATCGTCGCTGCCGTCGAGGGCATCGCGATCGGCGTCGGCACGACGATGCTGCTGCACTGCGACCTCGTCTACGCCACGCCGACCACACGCTTCCAGCTGCCGTTCGTCCCCCTGGGCCTCGGGCCCGAGGCCGGCTCGAGCTTGCTGTTGCCGCAGCTGTGCGGCCACCAGCGCGCGGCCGAGCTGCTGCTCCTGGGCGAGCCGTTCGACGGCGCGAAGGCCTTCGAGCTCGGGCTGGTCAACCGCCTCGTCGAGCCCGACGGCCTGCACGCGTGGGCCCGCGACCGCGCCGTCACGCTCGCGACGCTGCCGCCCGCGTCGATCCGCCTGACCAAGCGCCTGTTGCGGGCACCGATGCGCGCCACCCTGGAGGCAGTGATGAACGACGAGAGCACCGCCTTCTTCGAGCGCCTGCGCGCCCCCGAGGCCACCGAGGCCATGTCGGCGTTCTTCGCCAAGCGCAAGGCCGACTTCTCGCGCTTCGACTAGATCCGGGTGCCTCGCACGGCGCTACGGCCGTGCGGCGGCGTCAGTCGGCGGGACATGCCGGGCGCTTGGGCGGCTTCGCGCCGCGGCGCAGCTCCCAGTGCCACGGCTCGCCCGCGACGGTCGCGACGAAGCCGAAGCGCCGCGCGTTGGCGTCGAGCCACGGTTGGACCCCGGGCCACATGGCGATGTCGACGGCGCGTCCCATCTGATGATTGCTGTAGCCGGGCTTCGCCGCGGGCGAGCAGTTGTTGCAGGCGCAGCTGCGATAGCAGTCGTAGAAGTGCTGCTGCTCGTCTTGGGTCCGATACGCGCTGAAGATGGTGAGTTCGTGGCCCTCGGCCGCGGCGGCCTCGCGCATGGCCCAGTACGCGTTGGCCGTCGCGCGCTCGAGCGGCGCGCCGTCGATCGTGACGAGGGTGATCGGCGTCCTGCGGCCGCGGCGGTAGCCGTCGGCTGCAACCGGGGTGCAATCGAGGTCCGGCGTTCCGACCGCCGGCGCGGGGTCCATGGCGATCTCCGGCACGGTCTCCGGCGGCGAGGGCGGCGCGAGACTCGGGCCAGGCGGCGGACCCGGCGACGGGGAGAACTCGACGTGCGAGGGTTCCCCCGGGTCTGCCCCGCGCTCGGCCACGGGCAACAGCCGCAGCGGATCGGCGCTGCGGGGGCGGGCGATGGGCCGGCCGGGGCCGGCGAACGACTCGCGGATCGTGCCGTAAACCGCTGCTGCGAGGCCGCTTGCGCCGACGAGGGCCACTGCGAGGCAGGCAATCCAGCGGCGGAACGAACCCATGTCCAGGCCATGACACGCACCGCGACGTCGATCGTTCCGTCGTGGGGGAGGCTCGATTCCGCGTGTTCCGAGGGGCGGCGCCCACCGACACGCCCACCGCCACGGATGGTGGGAGACCGCCGCGTTCCCCGCCGTAACTTCCGACGCCGTGGCGCGACGAAGCTGTTGGGCTTGCGAAGGTGTGTCCATGTCGACACCATGGAGCGCAGTCCTCGCCGCTCCGCGCGACGATGGACACTTGGGGGCACACTACGATGCGGGATCTTCGGCGGCACAGCAGCACCATTTTCGTCGCGTTCCTCGGGGGCGCCTGCACGACGTCGTCCGACGCGACGCCGGACAGCGATGGCATCGACGAGGCGAGCGCGGGTGCGGACACCAGCGCCGGTGGCACCGGCACCGGAACGGGCGGAGCACCGAGCACCACGGCGACCGATGATCCCAGCACCCCGGGCTCCGACGGATCCGAGGGGGGCGGGTCGGACGACGCCACGAGCTCGCCGGTCGTCTGGGACGTCGGTGTCCTCGGCGACGTGCCGGGCTTCACCTGCGGCGCCCCCTCGGTGTTCCCCTGCGACGACGGCGACGACGATCCGTGGCATGCGATCGGCCTCAACTGCCCGGGCGGCTCGCAGGTCGAGGGCGAGGTCAACGGCGCTCCGGAGGCCTTCTACGTGCACGAAGGCAACATGGGTACCTTCGAGCCGCCGCCGTTCCCCCCGCGCGAGGGCGACAAGTTCCTGGTGATGTCCAGCGGCAACGCGCAGGACATGACGGTCGCCAACATGTTCGCGTCGACCGATGTCGCGGGCTTCGTGGACGGCGGTGTCAACCCGCCCGCGCCGATCGTGGTGACGAGCGTCTCGCCGACCGACACGTGCGCCACCGACCCCGGCTTGGTCGGGACCGGTGACTGCTCGAACACGATCCAGGAGCAGTGGGATCAGGGCAGCGGCGCCCACGACTACGCCGAGATGCGGTTCACCGCCGAAGTCCCCTTCATGACGTTCGGCTTCAGCTACGACCTCGCGATGTTCTCGACCGAGTACCCGAACTACTACCAGACCGGGTTCAACGACATGTACATCGGTTGGCTCGAGTCCGAGCTGTGGACCGGCAACATCTCGTTCGACGAGATGGGCAACCCGATCTCGCTCAACGCGGGCTTCCTCGACTACAAGGACGCCCCCAACCCGTTCGACTGCCCCGGCGCCTGCGCGGCCCCGGAGCTCGCGGGCACGGCGATGGTCGGCCACGCCGGCACCAAGTGGTTGACCACCACCGCGGGCGTGACCCCGGGCGAGGACATCACGATGGTGTTCGCCGTATTCGACGTGTCGGACGGCGTCCTCGACACGGTCGTGTTCCTCGACAACTTCCAGTGGGGCTGCGAGGGCGGAGCGCCCGTGACGATCCCGGGCTAGGAAAGGAACTCCCAAAGGGAGTTCCTTTCCTCCGTGCCCGTGCCCGTGCCCGTGCCCGTGCCCGTGCCCGTCCCCGACACCCCCTACGGGCAGTCGCTCTCGAACCCGGCGCGGAACGTCCGCCCGCTCGCGAACGTGAGCAGGTGCGTGTTCCCGCCGTACGGTCCGTACGTGTACAGGTTGCTGCCGTCGACCAGCGACGTGCCGGACGGCTGCGGACAACCGCCCAGGCAGGTCCAGTTCGCGCCGTCGAAGGTGTCGGTCGCGAACGGCACGGGGAAGTAGGTGGTGTTCGTCGCGCGGATGCCGGTGCCCTCGGGGTCGAGCGCCGCTTCGGGATCGAGGATCGCCTGGTAGACGTCGCGCACGATGATGACCGGATCGACCTCGCCCGCCGGGATCGCCTCGAGCTCGGCCTCGCCACGCCACGTGCCGCCGAGGAAGGCCCCGTCCGTCGTCAGCCGGATGTACGACTCGCCGGCGTACGGCGCGGCCTCGGTGACGCGCGACGGGGCCGCGAGCGCGAGGTAGTCGTCGGGGCCGCTGCCCTGCAGCGAGAAGCTCATGCGGAGGCGGAAGGGCGGCGCGAAGGTCTCGCCCAGCACGGGCTCCGTGTCCCACGGCAGCGGGCGGTCCCAGGTCTCGACGTGCATCACGACCTGAGAGCCCGACACCCAGAGGTAACCGGAGGCTAATGTCTGCTCGCTGCAGTCGGCAGAGCTCTCGGTCCACGTGAAATTGCCCATGTCGTCGACCTCGAGGACCGAGTCGAAGCCGCTGGCCGGATCCCAGTTGAGCCCCCAGACGCCCACGAGATCGAGATCGAGGACGTTGCTGCCGAACACAGGCGCGTCGGGGAAGCCCCCGCCGCCGGTATCGGTGGTGGTGCCATCGGTCCCGTCCGTGGTCGTCGCGTCCGTCGTCGTGCTCGCCTCGGTGGTGGTTCCGTCGCTGGTCGTCGCGTCCGTCGTCACGTCCGTCGTCGCCGTGCTGGTCGAGACCTCCGTCGTCGCGTCGCTCGTCGTCGCGTCGGTGGACGTGCTCACCGTCGTCGGATCGGTCGAGCTGTCGTCCGACGTCATCGTGCTCACCGTCGTCACCGTGGTGACGTCGGAGTCCGACGTGTCGAAGGTCGTCACGCTGGTCGGACCATCGGTCGTGAACGTCACGGTCGACGGATCGGTGCTGACGTCGAAGGTGTCGTCGATCGAGGTGAAGCTCGTCGAGGTCTGGGTACCATCCGTGCCGGCTGACGTGTCCACCGACTCCGTGACGTCGTCGCCACACGCCACCATCGCCCACGGAACCAATGTCAGAGCCAGCCTCCGCGCCATGTCCGTGACTATGGCCGAAGAAGCGCGGGTCCGTGTCGTCCGAGTGGCGAAATCCAGCATCTCGCCGCGCGTCATCGTCCGCGCAGGCCCTCGGGGAAAGCACCGAGTCGGGCCGCGTCGGCCCGTCTCGGGACGCACGGGAACGACGTTTGCGGCCCGAGGATGGCGTCGACTACGCTGCGGCGCATGACGACTGCGCTGCACCACGCCGTGGCCGCCGCCATCGCCGCCGCACTGCCCCCCGACGCGGGGCTGGACGCGGACGCGGTGGCCGAGGCCCTGGCCCGCCCGCCCGACGCCGCGAAGGGCGACCTCGCGTTCCCCTGCTTCAAGCTGAGCCGCGCGCTGCGCAAGGCGCCGCCGCAGATCGCCGCCGAGCTCGCCGGTGCGCTGGGCGGCGTGCCCCTGTTCGCCGAGGTCCAGGCCGCCGGCGCCTACCTGAACGTGCGTCTCGACCTGGGACGCGCCGCCGCGATCGTGCTCCCGGGAATCGCCGCCGGCTCACCGGGCGCTGCGCCGGTCCGCACCGAGCGCGTGATGGTCGAGTACTCGCAGCCCAACACGCACAAGGGCTTCCACGTCGGGCACATGCGCAACCTCTGCCTCGGCGATGCGCTGGTCCGCCTGCTGCGCGCCGACGGGTACGAGGTCATCGCCGCCAATTACCTCGGCGACGTCGGGGCGCACATCGCCAAGTGCCTGTGGTGGTACCTCGACGTGCTCACGCCCGAGCAACGCGAGCCGCCGGCCACCGCCCGCGGCGAATGGCTCGGCGAGCTCTACTCCGCGGCGTCGAACCGCCTCGACGACCTCGAGGACGCCGCGAAGTCGAAGGACCCCGACGCCGTCGCGGCGCTCGCCGCGGCCCGCGCCCGCACCACCGAGATCCTGCAGAAGCTCGAGGCCCGCGATCCCGAGCTCACCCGCATCTGGTTCGAGACCCGCGCCTGGTCGCTCGCCGACTTCGACGAGATCTACGCCTGGTGTGGCGTCGTGTTCGATCGCGTGTTCTACGAGAGCGAGGTGGACGAGGCCGGCCTCGCGCTGGTCGAGCAGTACCTGGCCAAGGGCGTGTTCGTGCAGAGCGAGGGCGCGGTCGGCATCGTCAACGACGAGGTCAAGCACATGCCGTTCTTCATGCTGCGCAAGCGCGACGGCACGAGCCTCTACGCGACCAAGGACCTCGCGTTGGCGCGGCTCAAGTTCGAAGAGCACCGGATCGATCGCTCGATCTACGTCGTCGATGCCCGACAGAGCGATCACTTCCGCCACGTGTTCCTGACCCTCGCCAAGATGGGCTTCGCCCAGGCCGCCCGCTGCGAGCACGTGCCCTACGAGATGGTCGAGCTGCCCAGCGGGCCGATGGCGACGCGTCGCGGCAACGTGATCCTGTTCCGGGCGCTGCGCGAGCGGATGACCGCGCACCTGCTCGAGAAGTACCTCGCGAAGTACCGCGGCGAGTGGACCGACGCCGAGATCGATCGGTGCGCCCACACGCTGGCGCTCGGCGCGATCAAGTACGGCATGCTGTCGCGCGACGTGAACCAGAAGATCGTCTTCGACCTCGAGGCCTGGCTCGAGCTCGAGGGCAACACCGGGCCGTATCTCCAGTACAGCACGGCTCGCGCCGGCTCGATCCTGCGCAAGTGCGAGGAGGCCGGCATCGCCACCGCGGCCGTCGACGCGACGCCCGAGGCGCTCGCGCCCCTGCTCGGCGCGCTCGAGCACCCCGAGGAACGCGAGCTCGTGCTGGCGATCGACGGCCTGCGCCCGGCCGCGGCGCAGGCCGCCGCGGGCCTGCGCCCGTCGGTGCTGTGCGCGTATCTCCACGAGCTGGCGAAGTCGACCAACCGCTTCGTCACCGCGAAGCACTGCAAGGTGCTGCAGAGCGAGGGTGACGTGCAGCGCGCGCGCGTGCTGCTCGTCACCGCTGCGCACGCGGCCCTGCGCTGGGGCCTCGCGCGCCTCGGCATGGACGCCCCGGTGCGCATGTGAGCGTGAGATCGCGCAAGCCCGATCCACGCGCCCCGATCCCCCGGACGCCGCCGCCGTCCGGGGGATCGTGATACGGCAACCTGACATGGCCGACGACTCCCGTACGCCCGTCATCGTCGATGCGATCCGCACCCCGATCGGCCGTCTGCGCGGCAGCCTGTGCCCCCTTCGCCCCGATGACCTCGCCGCCTTCGCGGTGCGCATGCTCGCCGAGCGCAACCCGGCGGCGATGGAGCAGCTCGAGGACGTGATATTCGGCGCGGCCAACCAGGCCGGCGAGGACAACCGCAACGTCGCGCGCATGGCCGCGCTGCTCGCCGGCCTGCCCGTCGAGGTCCCGGGCATGACCGTCAACCGGCTGTGCGGCTCGGGCATGGAGGCGGTGCTGTGCGCCGCGAAGTCGATCATGGCCGGCGAAGGCGACGTCTACATCGCCGGCGGCGTCGAGAGCATGACCCGCGCGCCGTTCGTGATGCCCAAGGCGGACGAGCCCTTCGCGCGCAAGGCCGAGGTGTTCGACACATCCCTCGGCTGGCGGATGATCAACCCGGCGATGCAGCGGCTGTACCCGATCGAGACCCTCGGCGAGACCGCCGAGAACGTCGCCGAGCGGTACCAGGTCTCGCGCGCCGATCAGGACGCGTGGGCGCTCGAGTCCCACCGCAAGGCCGCGCGCGCCCAGGACGAGGGTTGGTTCGACGACGAACTCGTGCCGATCGAGGTCCCGCGCGGCCGCGACGAGGAGCCGCTGCGCGTCGCCGCGGACGAGTGCGTCCGCCGGGACAGCACGATCGAGAAGCTCGCCAAGCTGCCGGCCGCGTTCCGCAAGGGCGGCAGCGTGACCGCGGGCAACAGCTCGCCGCTCAACGACGGCTCCGCCGCGCTGCTGGTCACCTCGCTGGCCCGCGCCCGCGCGCTCGACCTGCAGCCGCTGGCGCGCATCGCCGCGTGGGGCCACGCCGGCGTGCACCCGGGCGTGATGGGCATCGGCCCGATCCCCGCGAGTCGCAAGGCCCTCGATCGCGCGGGCCTGCGCACCGCCGAACTCGACATGGTCGAGTTGAACGAGGCGTTCGCCGCCCAGGTCCTCGCGTCGCTGCGCGGACTCGAGCTCGACCCCGCCAGGGTCAACCCCCAGGGCGGCTCGATCGCCTTGGGCCATCCGCTGGGCTGCTCGGGCGCGCGCATCGTGACGACTCTGATCCACGGCCTGCAGCGCACGCGCGGCCGCTGGGGCCTGGCGTCGATGTGCATCGGCGTGGGCCAGGGCATCGCCTGCATCGTGGAGCGGCTGTAGCGGCCGTCCCCCCGAACCCCGTTCACCGGCGCGCTCGCACGGGCGCGCGACACCCTACGAGGACCTGACATGAACCGACGCATCTTCATCCTCATCGCTCCGCTGCTCTTCGCCTGCCCCGCCGACGACGACGAGGACACCAGCGCGAACATGAACTCGAACACCAACGCCAGCACCGCCGCCGACGAGACGGCGTCGGAGTCGGGCGCGAGCGGCAACGAGGCCCTCGGCTGTGCGTTCCCCGAGGAGCAGGACACCACCGCCGGGATGAGCAATCCGCTGATGGAGACGTGGGGCTCGGCGTGCACCACCGACGCGGAGTGTGTCGAGCGCGTGGGTGCGGGCGGCGTGTGCCTGATCCAGGCCGTCGTGTACGAGCTGCCCCAGGGCTACTGCGCCAAGCCGTGCATGCTCCCCGACGCCAACACGCGCGTGGTGATGGACGACCCGATGTGCGATCCCAACGGCGGCGTCGCATGCACCGGACAGATGGGCACGTTCGAGTACTGCGCGCCGCTGTGCACCGATGACGCGCAGTGCAACCGCGACGGCTACATCTGTCGGCAGATGCCGATCATCGCCCAGCCCGATGACGCCTCGCTGTGCCTGATGCCGGACTGCTGTCAGGGCACCTGCGACCCGAACGACTGATGGGCGCGCGGGTGTGCGGCGGGCCGATGGGCACCGAGCTGGCCCGCCGCGGCTTCGCGCTCGCGGCCCCGGCGTGGTCGGCCGCCGCGAACCTCCACGCTCCGGAGCTCGTCGCCGCGATCCACCGTGACCACGTGGCCGCCGGCGCCGAACAGATCACCGCGAACACGACCTGCGCCCATCGACACGACGTCGGCGACGCGCAGGTCGAGATCTGTCGGGTGGCGATCGACCTGGCGAGACGAAGCGGTGTCCGCGTCGCTGCCTCGCTCGCGATGCTGCCCGCGTGGATGTCCCCCGAGCGCCGCGCGCTCGAGTACGCAGCCGCGGCGACGGCGATGCGCGGCGCCGACGTGCTGCTGCTCGAGGGCTTCATCGACGCCGACGAGCTCGTCCGCGCGCTCGAGGCCACGCGGGGTTGGCCGGGGTCGCGCTGGGCCGCCCTCGCCGGCCCCGGCGCCGCACAGCTGCCCGCGCTCGTGCCACGCGCCCTCGCCGAGCACGTCGCCCTCGTCGCCGTGCACTGCTGCGCCCTCGCGGACGCGGCGGCCGCCCTATCGCACGCGCGGGCCCGATTCCCCGGCGCACCGCTGGGCGCGTACCCGAGCCCCGAGGGCGACGATCTCGGTTTCGCGCAGGCGCTCGTCGAGCTCGCCGTGCGGATCGACCTCGCGTGGATCGGATCGTGCTGTGGTGGCACACCGGCGACCACCGCGGCGCTCGTCGCCGCGCGCGATCGCTGACGGCTTCGCCGACCGCGACGTTCGTGCGATACATGGCCCATGCAATCGTTCGCGGGACTTCGCGTCGTGCTCGCGTGTGCCCTCCTCGGCGCCTGCGGTGGCGGCAGCAACGGCGGCAGCGCGGCGACGGATGGCTCCACCGGGAGCACGTCGACGACGGCGGGCACCCAGGGCTCGAGCGTCGATCCGCCGACGACCACGCCCGACGCGACCTCGGCGACGCCGACGACGACCGACGACGCGACCACCGACGCGCCGACCGACACCACCGACGCGCCGGCCGACACCACTGCCGTCGCCGATGACACCGCGAGCGTCGGCGGGGGCGACTGCGACTTCAGCGAGTCGTTCGACGATCTGCCGGACGGCAGCGACTGGCCGCCGCACTGGACCGCCGTAGGCGGCGTCGCGATCGCCGACGTGCAAGGCGGCCGCGGTCGCCTCGTGCCCTCGCCCGGCCCCTACGCGCTGGCGCGCCTGGTCACGCCGCTGGACTGCGTCGACATCGAGGTGAGCTTCGCGTTCGAGCTCAGCCAGCCCGCGGTGCAGGGCGTCGGCCTATACGTGCGCCAGAACGGCGGTTACCTCCAGCAGACCGTACCACCGGGCGAGGGCTACGTCGCCTTCATCCAGGGGTTCATGCAGCCGCCCGGCATCGGGATCTGGCGCGAGCGCAACGGATCCGAGGAGCTCATCGAGGGCAACGTTGCCGCGACGATCAATCCCGGCGTGCCCTACCGAGCGCGGCTCCGCGTCACGCAGCAGGACGCGCAGACGACCCTGATGCAGGCCCGGGTGTGGCCCGACGGCGCCGAGGAACCCGGTGCGTGGCAGGTCGAGCGCACCGACACGACGCCGAGCCTGCAGGGCACCGCGGGCGCGCTGGCCGTGGACACGTACAACGTGATGATGCAGAACGTCGGCGGCGACATGTTCATCGACGACATCGTCGCGACCGCAGCGCGGTGACCCGTCGCCGCGCCGCAACGCGCCGCAGGGTCCGGCGCGATGCGTTGCGGCGTGGACGTTGGTATCCTCGCGCCGACGTGCATCGCCGCCTCGCCCTGACCCCGTCGCTGTGCCTGCTCCTCGCCGCGGCGTGTCACCCCGACGCCCCGCCGGAGCCGCCCGAGCTCGATCCGGGCGAGCACCTGCTGCTGTCGCCGCGGGGCAACCCCGAGGAACTCCTGGGCCGCACCGTCACGGCCGACGCCGCGGGCGGCTACGTGGTCTCGGTCGAGCGCCCGGCCGGATGCGACGTCACCGTGCGCCGTGTCCCCGAGCGATGGCAACGCAGCTATCAACAGGACATCGGGCGCGCGGCCCACATCGGCACGGGCGCGACTCCCTTCGGCGAGATCACGGCGCAGCACGGCAAGTCGGTGAAGGTCGACGCGCAGATCGACAACATCGAGGTGCTGCAGGCCGACCTGCGCGGCTGCACCGGCACGGTGGTCAGCGCAGTGAAGGTCGGTACGGGCAAGCGCGAGTTCAAGGCGCGCGAAGAGACCTCCGCCGACGTCAAGGTGAAGGCCAAGGGCGTGCCGGTCGGGGCCGGCGGTGGCAAGTGGCGCGCGGTCGGCCGCGCGCTCGAGTGGAACGAGCCCCAAGCGTGGGCCTTCACGGTGAAGGACCTCTCGGGTGCCGGCGCCGACATGCGCGTCGAGCTGGTGCTGCTGCCGGAGAGCGTCCACGACGGCGAGACCTTCTCCGTGCGCGTGCTGAGCGGACGGCAGGTGTACCTCGTCGTCGCGTTCCTCGGCCCCGATGGCAACAGCGGGCTCATCCTCCCCAACGGCCGCCAACCGGTGCCCACCGTCACCGCGGGTGGCAACGTCGAGCTGAGCCTGGGGGCGAAGCTCGCGGCGCCTGGCGTCGCCGAGCGTGATCGCGTGGTGGTCTACGCCTTCGCCGAACGGGGCGATTTCGACATGTTCAAGCCCCCCGGTGGCAGCCTCGACAGCGCCACCGTGAGCAAGTACCTGGCCGAGCTGCCCAAGCGCCTCGAGTCGATCCCGGCGCGACGCTGGACCACGACCGAGGGCTATCTTCTGATCGAACCCAAGTGATGACGCCCGAGGCCGATCCCGGCGCGACGCACTGAGCGCCCGAAGATCGCTTTCTGATACCATTTGCGCCGCATGTCGGTTCGCGTCTCCGTGGCCTGCGCCCTGGTCGTCTCGCTCCTCGCCCCGACCCGCGTGGCGTTCGCCCAGGACCCGGCGCCGGCGACCGGCGATCGCGATCTCGACGGCTTCGCCGACGGCGCCGACGCCTGCCCCGACACCTACGGCGCGCCGCCGCAGGGCTGCCCGCCGCAGGCACCACCCGTGGTCGCGGATCGCGACGGCGACGGGATCGCCGACGACGTCGACGCGTGCCCCGACGTCGCCGCGGTGACGAGCACCGGGTGCCCCGACACCACGCCCCCGGCTGCGAACCCCGGGCTCGTCGCCGGCGATCCCAACGACGAGTACCAGTCGCTGCTGCGCACGCTGCCGAACGACTACGACCTCAACTACACGTTCGACGCGCCCGCCCGCAAGCGCAACCGCGAGAACGATCCCGGCCGCGCCGCCAAGCGCATCCGCGCCCTCGGCATCAGCGGCAGCTCGCTGCTGCTGCTCGGCACCGTCGGCATGATCGCGACGTTGAGCGCAGGCCTCGGCATCAGCCGGGGCGCGAAGAACGACCTCGAGGACATGAAGGCCGAGCAGGACGTCATCCCGACGACCCCGGTCGACGGCTCGGCCCGCGAGGACGCGTTGCGCAAGGGCGAGGTCGGCGACAAGACCGCGATCGTCGGCTCCGCCGCCAGCGGTGGCGTGATGGCGCTGGGAGCGGTGCTGCTGATCGCGGCCCGGTCGCTCAAGAAGAAGAGCTACGGCACGGCGGACAGCGGCTCGTCGGGCGGCTCGATGCCCGACAAGACCCGCCGCTACCTGACGATCTACGGCGCCTTGCTCGTCGTGTACGGCCTCATCGGCGTGGGCGCGGGCGCGGTGCTGGCGAAGAACGACGACGACAAGAAGGCCAAGAACGGCCGCATCCTGCTCGGCGTCGGCGGCTCGATGATGGGCCTGGGCGCCCTGCTGTTCATCCCACTGGCGATCAACAAGTTCAAGAAGACCGCGCGGATCAACGCCGGGCCCATGTGGGTCCGCAGCGGCGGCGGGGCGGGCGTGCGCCTCAGCTTCTGATCCGAATCCAGCTCCACCGATCTGGCTCCGCCCGGTCGATGCGGCCGCGGACGGGATCTGGCACGATGGCGCCATGCCGGACTGGTACGCCGATCAAGCGTTCTGGGAGCGTGTGTATCCCGTGGTGTTCTCGCCCGCCCGCTTCGCGCGTGCCGACGAGGAGGCCGCCGAGCTCACCGCGCTCACCGGCATCACCGGCGGCCGCGCCCTCGATCTGTGCTGCGGCCCCGGACGCCACGCGGTGGCGCTTGCGCGGCGTGGCTTCGACGTCACCGGCGTCGACCTCACCCAGTTCCTGCTCGACCGCGGGCGCGAGCACGCCGACGCGCACAAGGTCCAGGTCGAGTTCATCCGGCAGGACATGCGCGAGTTCGTGCGGCCGGGCACGTACGACCTGATCCTCAACCTCTTCACCTCGTTCGGCTACTTCGCCACCGAGAACGAGGACATGCGCACGCTCAAGAACATGGTCGAGTCCCTGAGCGACGGCGGGGCCCTGGTCATCGACACGCTGGGCAAGGAGGCGCTCGCCGAGCGACTCCACGCCGAGCGCACACCGATCGAGGAACTCGACGGATCGCTCTTGGTCCAGAAGGTCGAGGTCGTCGACGACTGGTGCCGGGCCAAGAGCGAGTGGATCCTCATCCGCGACGACAAGGTCGATCGGTTCTCCTTCGAGCACACGCTGTACTCGGGCAAGGAGCTGCGCGAGCTGATGAACTGGGCCGGCCTGTCGAAGGTCGAGCTGTACGGCAACCTCGACGGGCGCCGCTACGGGCCGGGCGCAGGCCGCCTCGTGGCCGTGGGTCGACGATAGGACCCGCGATGACCGAGGCGATGCAACGCGACGACGCCGACCTGCTCGAGGCCTGGCGCACCGGCGACGGGGCCGCCGGCAACGCGCTGTTCGAGCGCCACTTCGTGTCCGTGTTCCGGTTCTTCGCGTCGAAGCTCGGCGATGTCACCGCCCAGGACCTGACCCAGCGCACCTTCGTCGCCGTGGTCCAGAGCCGCGACCGAGTCCGCGAGGGGGCGAAGTTCCGCGGCTTCGTCCTCGCGGTCGCGCGCAACCAGCTGCTGATGTACCTGCGCGCCCGGGGCCGACGCGGCACCGACGTCGAGCTCGAGACGAGCTGTGTCGACGACCTCCTGCCCTCCCCCGACTCGGCGCTGGCCGGCGACGAGCAGGAGCGCCTCATCGTCCGCGCGCTGCGACGCCTGCCGCTCGATCAACAGACGCTGCTCGAGCTGCACTACTGGGAGGACCTCTCGACCGAGGAGGTCGGCGAGATCCTCGGCATCCCGCGGGGCACGGTGAAGAGCCGCCTGTTCCGGGCGCGCGACGATCTCCGCGGCGTGCTCGCGACGCTCGGCGCCGGCGATCGACTCGGCGCGAGCAGCATCGAGGACCTCGAGCAGTGGGTCGCGCGGATCCGCGGCGGTCGCCCGCCGGCGTGATCGCCCTTCAGCCCGACGCGGCGTCGATCGCCGCGCGCAGCCCCTCGAGTTGACGCCGCGTCGGGGCGTCGTCGAGGCGGAGGTGCCGGCTCGCCCGGTCGGCCCACGTGCGCGCGCCGTCGAGGTCCCCGAGGGCTCCCGCCAGGGCGCCCGCCTGCACGCACCACAGCGCGAGGAATCGGGCGCTCTGCGGCCGGCCCTCGGCCTGCTCGATGAGCGGGCCCAGTCGCGCGAGCCCCTGCGCCGTGCGCCCCGCGAGGCTATCGATGCGCGCCAGGGTGTACTCGAGCGAGAGGGCAGCGTCGGTGCCGGAGCCGAGGACCGTGGCCAGGCGATCGCGCGAGACCGACGCGAGCGCGTCGGCGCCGGCGACGTCGTCCAGCGCGAGCAGGACATCGATGCGGAAGATGACGCCCGCGGCGAGATCGGGGTGATCGGGCGGGAGCAGGCGCTCGCGGATCGCGTCGGCGCGGCCCATCGACGCCAGGGCGCGTTGGGGCGCGCGCTGGCGCAGCGCGAGTGCGGCGCGACTGCTCTCGATCTTCGCGATCTCGAGCCACCGTGGACTCGACGCATCCTCCAGGATCGCCATCGCGCGGTCGAGCAGCTGCTCCGCCGTCGCATCGTCGCCGCGACGCGCCGCGACCTGGGCGAGGTTCGTCCACGAGCGGGCGACGTCCGGGTGCGTCGGGCCGAGCTCGGCCTCGCGCCAGGCGGCGACGCGTCGAAGGCCGAGCTCGGCCGCCTCGAGATCGCCGTGCAACAGCTGGAACAGGGCGAGGTTCTCCCGCATCCCCATCGTCATCGAGGCGAACAGTGGCTCGTCGTCGACGAGTGCGATCGCGCCGCCGAGCTCCTCGATCGCCAGGTCGAGTTCCCCCGCGGCGCCGCGGATCGTCGCGGAGATCGCCAGCAGCTCGGCCTCGAAGATCGCCGCGCCGCCGAAGCGCTCGAGCTGACTGTGACCGTGGCGGATCCACGCCAGCCCCTCGTCGGGGCGCTGCAGCTCGAAGCCCACGACGTGGGCCAAGCCACCGGCCGCACGCACGGCGTCGATCGGCGCGCCTGCGGCGAGCGTGCGATCCCACACCGCCTGGTAGCTCGCTTCAGCCGCGGCGAACTCCCCGAGCGCGACGTGGATGCCGCCGCGCAGCAGATCGATCTCGTCGCGATACACCGCCGCGGCGACCGACTCGCGATCGAGCTCGTCGAGGGCCGCGAGGGCCTCCGCCGGCCGGCCCTCGTCCTCGAGCTCCTGCGCCGCCCCCAGCACGCCCGAGGCTCGCTGCAGCTCACCCTCGACGTCCTCGAGTCCGTCGAGTCGCGCCGCCCAACCTGCGTCGGTCGTGCCGACACACGCCTGGGGATCGGGGAGGTTGGCGACCACCGAGAGCGCGCGCTCGAAGGCGCGACGGCCACGGATCCCCTCGGGCTCGATGATCGTCGCCGCGAGCCGGCCGAGGGTCGCGAGGCACTTCAGTCCGCCCGCGGACGGCACCTCCGCGGCACACACGTCCCGGCGCGCGGCCTCGCGGGCGTCGACGTGGCCGTTCCACGCCGACGCCAGCTTCTCGGCGAGGTGCACGTCGTACGTGGTCGGCGGACCGATCGACTCGGTGGTGAACCGCGCCTCGCGATCGGCGGCGAAGTCTGCGGGCCGACAACCCTGCACCGCCTCCGGCCGCCCCGTGGTCAGCACCCACGCCACACCAGCGAGGGCGACCGCACCGACGACGGCGACGCGCGCCCCGGCGCCGCGGCGGGTCACCGCGCGGGCGAAGGCGCGGACGTCGGCGTGGCGTCGCGCAGGATCGGGATCGAGGGCGCGGGCGAGCGCGGCGTACTGTGCCCGCGAGAGCTGGGTCGTCGGCCGCGGCGGCGCGCCCTCGCGCTTGGCCGCCTCGAGCTCGAGGACCCCCGCGCCGCGGTGCGGCGGCCGGCCGAACAGCGCCTGGAACCATGTCGCCGCGAGGGCGTACTGATCGGCGCGGGCATCGACGACGCGGCGCTCGAACTGCTCCGGCGGCATGTACAGCGGCGTCCCGCCCACCGGCCCGACCGTGCGCGCGTCGGGCTCGGAGTCCCGCGACGACGACGGCGATGGCGACGACGACGACGGCGACGGCTCCGGGGCCCCGGCGTCCTGCGTGATCTCGTCGGCGCGGGCCTGCAGCACGCGTTCGGCGTGGGCGAGACCGAAGTCGCCGAGCTTCGCGACGCCATCGTCGGTGACGAACACGTTGCCCGGTTTCACGTCGCAGTGGACGAGCCCGGCGTCGTGTGCCGCCTGCAGCCCTGCGGCGAGATCGAGGAACAACCGGCCGATCTCGTCGACGCCGCGCGGCCGCTCGGCGAGCCACTGCGTCAGCGTGCGTCCGCGGACGAACTCGAGCACCGCGTAGAGCACGACGCCCCGGTGGTCGCCGCCGAAGCTCGCCGCGGACGCGAAGCCGACGTCGAACACCGCGACCACGTTGGGGTGCGCGACGCGGCCGAGCATCTTCGCCTCGTGCCGCAGCCACTGCTGCGCGACGATCGATTCCACCCGCGCGTCGATGTGGTGGGTCTTGATCGCAACGTCGCGACCGAGGCGATCGTCGAACGCGCGCCACACCGCCCCCTGGGCGCCGGTGCCCAGGCACTCGCCGAGGCGGTAGCGACCGCCGATCGGCTCGGCCGGCGCCGACCCGAACAGCGCTGCAGCCACCGCACGCTGGGCCACCGCCGCCGCCCGGGCGATCTCGGCGTTGGCGGCCTCGAGACCACCGCGCACCGTCGAGTCGCCGGTCGTCGTCGTGGCGTCCGCCGACGGCAGCTTCATCGCGGCACGTAGTGACCGTCGACGACGAGCACGACGTCGTCCGCGGCGGGCAGCGAGAACGTGAACGCAGCGCGATCCCCCGGTCCCAACCGGTGGGCGACGCCGTCGTCACCGCAGGCGGCATGACCCGCGGCGCACTCGAGCGGCTGATGCTCGACGCCGTCGGCCCAGAGCCGCACGTCGTCGAGGGACGTCACCTCCTGTTTGTCCTCCGCGAGGGTGACGACGAGGCGACCGCCCGCGAACGGCGGCAGACGCAGCGACTGGCTGCCCTCGAGGCGCGGCTCGGACATCCGCCGCAGGATCTCGCCGATTCGCGCCGGGCCGACGTCGACGAACGGACACGCGGCGACGAGGCAACGGCTGCGGGTGTCGGTGCGCCGCAGTGACGGCGTCAGGCCCTTTCTGGCCCGCCAGCGCAGGCTACGGACGTCGCGGCGCGACAGGCCATCGGCCGCGGTGCTGCCGTCGGCGCGGATCGTCGCGTCGCGAAGGCACGACTCCTCGATGAAGGTGATCTTGCCGCCGACCACCGCGAGATCGGTCGCGTGCGCGACGTCGAGGGGTGCGGGCGTGAGCGGATGGATCGCCCCATCCCAGTAGCCGAAGAAGTGGTAGCGCCGATCCGGATCGACGTCGCCCTCCTGGAACTGCCAGAACACCACCGCCTGGGTCTTCGCGTCGAGGCGGACGACCGTGAGCCGTTGATCGCGCTCGAGGCCGCCCCAGTAGTCGTCGGTCGGGTGGATCCAGTCGACGCGCGTGCTGGTCGCGGGCCCCGAGCCGGCGACCGTCAGCGCGCCGTCGTGCCCGAGCGTGATCGTCTCGACGACGCCGTCACCGTCGAGATCGCCGCTGGCCCGCGCGTAGGGCTCGATCGACACGGTCTCGGCGCGCGGCGGCTCGTCCGCGGCGTGGCCGTCGATCCCGAGCACCCACAGCGTCGGGCCCCCCCGGCGCGCGGCGAAGCGCGACAGCTCGGCCTCACGCGCGGTGATCTCGACCTCGACGTCGAACCGCAGGGCCGCGGGCTGGTTGGCCAGCAAGTACGAGCCGCCGATCGTCGGCGCGAAGGTGACGTACGACTCGCCTTCGCCCTTGGTCCCGGGCTCGCCGACGCTCTGCACGAAGCGCCCCGGCAGCGTGCGCTCGGGGCCGACCGCGACGAGCTCGGCATCCTCGGGCGCGTCGATGCGCCGGAGGGTCTCGATGCGCAGGTGGGTTGCGCGAACGGCCTGCCCCTCGGGCGACCACGTCCGCCCGGTGACGCTCACGCGCGCGCCGTCGAAGGGGCGCAACCACGCCTCGGGTCGATACGCCGCGATGAAGCGCGCTCCGTCGCCGCGCTCGAGCCACACCGCCTGCAGGTTCTTGCCCGAGGGCGCGGGGTCGATCTGCACCACGGCATCGAAGGCGAGCAGGCCATCGTCGGCGGGCGTGGGCGCAGGCGCGGGGATCGGCGCGGGTGCGGTGGCGATGGGCACGACGGGCGGCGTCGTGGTGCACGCCGCGGCCCCCAGGCACAGGCCAAAGAGCGCGCGCAGGGTCAACCGATGCACCCCGTCAGTCTCGCACGCGGACGCGGCCTCCGCCACGCGACCGCGCGCCGTCCTTACCTAGCAGGCCTCGCAGACCGAGGTCGCGAACTCGGACTTGTAGTTGCAGCAGCCCGACGCGCAGTCGCTGGGCGCGGTGCAAGTCTTGAAGCACGAGGTCGTCCCCGCGGCGTTGGGCAGGCACCGACCCGCGCAGCAGTCGAGATCCGTCCCGCACAGCGAGCCCGCCGAGGCGCAGCCGGACCCCGGGCACGCGGCATCGAGCCCGCACGAGTCCGTCGGCACGCAGACGTTGTAGCCGGTCGGTATCGCCGCGCAGCAGCAGCTGTCGGCGCACTCCGTGCCCGTGTAACAGGTCTGCCGGCACGCGAGCGCGCCCGTGCCATCGTCGATGCACTGGCCCTCGCAGCACGCCTCGCCGTTCGCACACGACTCGCCGAGCGACGCGCACGTCGCCCCGACGGTCGTGGTCATCGACACCGTCGTGGACACCGTCGTCGCGTTGCTGTCACAGTCCGACGTCCCGCCGCCCGCACAGTCGGGGTCCTGACAGCTAAGCAGGCCCGAGGTCGCCGGATCGGCGAGGCACTTCAGGCTCCCGCCGCAATGCGAGTCCTGCGTGCAGCGCAGGCCCTCGGTCAGCTCCTCGCCGTCGAAGCACGCCGCGAACGCAGCGAGCCCCGCCAGCGCGGCGGCGGCGACGAGCCGCATCGCCCGGCCGCTCACTGGACCGCCCCCGCCGACGGGCTGCCCGTGGGCACGATCTTCACGTCGGACAACGACGGTAGCTTGGCCTTGTTGCCCCGCTGCAGCGCCTTCTGGGCCCGCTGCACGTTCTTGATGTGGGGATAGTCGGCCTCGGCAAGATCGCTGTAGCCGCTGAGGAACGCCGAGCACGCGGCCTGCTTCTGGTCCTTGGTCTTGTGGCCCAGCGTCAGGTAGTCGCGCAGGTACTCGTAGTCGTTCGCCATGGAGGTCTCCTTGTTGCGCAGGGCTCGGGCGAAGATCTGCCACTCGCGGCACATCTTCAGCGCCTGCACGCGGTACGGGTTGGTGACCTCGCCGAGCCGCGCCAGCTCGCACCACGACGACGCACGCACCTCGGGCAGCGCATCCTCGTCCTTCTGCCGCTCGACCGCCGTCGCGTAGAGCTTCTCGGCGCGCATGTCGGTCTTGGCGCTGAAGTTCACCGGACCGCCCTCGAACATCGCCGCGTCGGGGACCGCGAGGGTGTCGGCGTTGATCTTGAGGTCGTTCGCCGCCGCGCCGCGCATGCGCATCTCCGTGAGATCGGGGCCGGTCTCGCCGACCGAGATCGCCAGCTGCTGATCGCCGCCGATGCCCCCGACGATCTCGGGCGTCTGCTGGCGCCCCTGCAGCAGCATGCCCAGGGCGTCGCGCGAGTACGAGACGGCCTCCTGCACGGTGACGCTGCCGTCCTTGTTGGTGTCGCCCCAGCCGCGCATCGCTCCGAGCAGCAGGTACGAGAACGCTGGCCGACTCATGCCCGGCAGCGAGCCCGCGTACTCGTCCTTCTTCGACGCCGACAGCACGATCGCCTTGGACCCGGCCTTGAGATCGACGAACACGAGGTCCTGAAGGCCCGCCTCCATGACGCGCGTGCCGGTGGAGGTCTTGCCGTTGAAGCAGGCGTCGAGCACGACGATCGGCGTGACGCCCTCCTTGCCCTCGAGGATCGCGAGGAGTTCGCTCTGGGCGACGCTCCGCTGCGCGACGCTGTCGGGGGTCGGCCGCACGTCGGCGCCGATGAGCCACGCGTCGTCGCCGGATTTCTTCGGCGCGCCGTGGCCGATGAACACGAACCACAGCCGACCGCCGGGCGAGACCTTCTCGACCGCACGGCGGGTGTCCTCGAGGATCTCCTCGCGCGTCGCCTCGACGTTCCACAAGAGGTGCGTGTTGGTCTCGGGCACGCCCTGGGTCTTGGTCAGGAACTTCACCCAGTCGGCCGCATTGGCCCGCGCCCCCGGGATGTCATCGACGGACTGGTAGTCCTCGATCGCGATCACGATCGCCGCGTCGCGCAGGGCGGGCGTCGCCACGGGCGGCGGGACGTCCGTGAGGCTCGGCCAGTTGGTGGAGTCCTTGCGCAGCGCGACATCCTTGCGGCCCCGGTTGCAGCCGAGGTCCGCGGTGAGGGAGGTCGCGAGGGCCAGCATCGCGAGGGAGGCGGAAATGCGCATGGCGGCTCGACTCCGACGAGGATACCGAACCGCCGTCGCCCGCGGCAAGGCGCCGGCGCGATCGTGGCACTAGCCGTCCGCGTCGTCGCGCGGCTCGGGACGGGACAGCGCGCGCGGGGGCAGCAGCTCGGGCTCGCTCTCGACCTTCTGCGCGAGGAAGATCGACGCGTCGAGCTTGAAGAAGTTCCGCTTGCGGTAGAACCCGAGCGCCAGGCGGTTGTTCTCGGCGACCTCGAGCACCAGGTGCGTGCAGCCGCGGACGCGCGCGAGGTGCTGCAGCTGCTCCAGCATGAAGCCGCCGATTCCGCGGCCGTGGTACTCGGGGTGCGACGCGAGCTCCTCGACGTAGAGTGGCCGCATGTCCCGCTTCTCGAAGTACCGCGGGTTGATCCAGTTGTCGTTGCCGGTGACCTCGAACGCGCACTCGGCATAGCCGACGATGTCGCCGTCGACCTCGAAGATCAGCTGGGCGATGCCCTCGTCGTCGTACTGCTCCTCGAAGCGCTGCTTGCTGCGCGGCCGCTGGTACTCCACGGTCTCGCGGTTCACGTCGCGGAACACCAGCTTCAGGAACTCCCACACCCGGTTGAGATCGCGGCGGTGCATGCGACGCACCCGGATCGCATCGGGTGGCGCGGGCGCGGCGTTCTCGTCGACCTCGACCGCGATGGTCTTGCCGCGACGGCGGGCGCGGGTGGCCGCCTTGGCGGCGTGACGGGTGGCGGCGTCGGGCTTGGGCTTCGCGGTCGGCTTGGGCTTCGCGGTCGGCTTGGGCTTCGCGGTCGGCTTGGGCTTCGCGGTCGGCTTGGGCTTCGCGGCGGGCTCGGGCTTCGCGGTCGGCTTGGCGGACTTGGCCTTCTTCGGCGTCGCGGCCTTCGGCGTCGCGGGCTCCGGCCCCGTCGGCGTGGCCTTGGGGTCGGCGGGCGGGCGCTTGGGCTTGGGGGCGGCCATGGCGGCGGGATTGTACCCGGGCGAGCGGCAGCGCTGGAGGGACGCCGCGGGCGGCAGTGCGGGAGCAAGTCACACGCCGTACCGCGGCCCGCGACGACGCAGAGCGCCCGAATGCCCCCCGTCCCGCCTCTTCCCGCCCGTCCACATGCTCGTCCTGCGCGGCAGCAGCCGGACCGAGCGTCCGGGATCGCGATGGATCATCCCACGACGTCCTCGAGCACCTGCTCGAGGACCGAGGGCTCGTCCTCGACGACCGGCGTGATCGACCCGAGATCGGGGAGATCGAGGGGGCCGGTGTCGTCGTCGTCGTCGTCGGTGTCGCCGACGACCGATGTCGATCCGCCGGTGTCGCCCTCGGTGTCCGCGCCGGTCTCACCGGCACCGGTCATGCCGCCGGTCATGCCGCCCGTCATTCCACCGGTCATGCCGCCCGTCATGCCACCCGTCTCACCGGCGCCCGTATCGCTACCGCCGCCCACGCCGCTCGTGGCGCCACCGCTGTCGCCCACGCCGCTCGTGTAGCCACCGCTGTCGCCCACGCCCGTGTCACCGCCGACCGACGTCGTTCCGCCGCCACCGGTCGATCCACCCGCGTCGCCGGCACCCGTCTCGCCGCCGGCGGTGACTCCCGTCGCGCCCGAGGAATCCGAGTCGGTCAACCAGTCCACCGTCGTGCCCCAGTCGAGGCCCCCCGAGTCGAGGCCCGTGGTGCCGCCGCTGTCGCCCGTCGACGTGGTGCTGTCGTCTCCGGTACCGGAGCCCGACTCGCCGCCGGTGTCGGTCCCGCCGCCTCCACCGCCGCACGTCTTCGGGGCGAGCTTCGCCGGTGTCCACGGGAACGGCTTGGTCTCGGCCGCGATGCCGGCGTTGCGATGGCACTCGCGGCAATTCTTGCCCGCCGTGGTGACGCCAGGGGTGACGGCGCCTTCGCCCGAGAAGGTCCGCTTGTCGGCGAGCTCGAGGGGGACCTCCGCCAGCAACACGCGCTCGGCGTTGACGGCCAAGCCCTCGACGAGTTCGAGGCACGTGACCTTGCCGTCCGTGCGCTGGAGTGGGCCGAAGACGAAGACCTCGTAGGCGCACAGGTCCTTGACGGGCTTGTTCGGGTACCGGATCCGGTCGTAGCTGAACAGCACGAAGTACTCGGCCTCCTTGTCGTCCTTGGTCACGCGCACGAAGTAGCCGAACGTCCCGCGCTCACCGCCTGCGGTCTCCTTCGCCTTGCCCTTCTCGGCGTCCGGGCTCTTCTCGAGCAGCACGCTCGAGTCACCGGGCGCGCGGTACTTGAGGCCGCCCGAGCCTGTGGTCGCGAGCTTCTCGATGTCGTCGGTCGCGCAGGCCCCGATGCCGGCGGTGGTCTGCATCTCCTGGAAGAGCTTGGCGCCGTCGGCGTTCTTCCACGCCCCCGGCTTGTCGGTGCCGGCCGGCCGCTCCATCGGTGCGATCTCCACCTTGGTCGCGCCGGCGGTGCCCATGCGCGTCGCGAAGCGCTGATCGGCGGTCTCCGGATCGGCGCGGAAGTCCGTGGACTCTGTGGGCTCGTCGGGCTGGAGGCACGCCGCGGCCATGGTGATCGAGCACAGCAGGAGGGTGCGGACGAACGCGATCGGATTTCGGTGGATGTGCATGGTGTCGTGCCTCGGGGCCCGCGAGCGAGGGCCTCGCCGGTGCTGATGCACTCGGCCGGGTTTCGATCACGCCCGCGACACGACGCCGAGCCGCGCGCTCACCGGCGTCGCGGCCGATCGGCCAACCGGAAAACCCGCGGGCGTATTGATCAGATCGTCGCGCCCGGGCGTAGGTGTCAGGCGCGATGCGGCGCGGCCATGGCGTCGAGCTCCGAGAGTCGGTCTGAATCGAGCGCCCTGGGCCGGTGCTTCGCCGCGGTGCGCGGCCAGATCGACGCGCCCGAGGACGATGGCTGGGTCGAGCTCGCGCTGTTCGGCGGCACCACCCGCCTGGGCCGCTACGAGCTCGGCCCGCGGATCGGCGCGGGCGGGTTCGGCGTGGTGTTCTCGGGGTTCGATCCCGTGCTCGGTCGGCCGGTGGCGATCAAGCTGCTGCGTCGCCGACGGACCCGTTCCGAGATCACCGCGTGGATGCTCCGGGAGGCGCGGGCGATCTCCGGCGTGCGGCACCCGAACGTGGTGCAGGTGTTCGACGTCGGGGTCGCCGAACAGGGGATGTTCCTCGTGATGGAGCTGGCCCACGGCGCTCCGCTGTCGACGTGGTTGCGTCGGCAGCACGCCCTCGACGACAGCATCGCGGTGCTCGCCCGCGCCGCCGAGGGGCTCCTCGCCGTCCATGCCCATGGGCTCCTGCACTGCGACGTGAAGCCGGCGAACGTCCTGGTCGACGACGCGGGCGCCGTGAAGATCGTCGACTTCGGCCTCGCCGAGCTGATCGCCGCGGCGGCCGACGACACCCAGGAGGACGGCGGGCGCCAACACCGGCGGGTGGGCGGCACGTCGCGCTACATGTCCCCCGAGCAGCGACGCGGTGATGACCTCGACGGCCGCAGCGACGTCTTCGCCTTCGCGACGATGGCCGGCGAGGTGCTCGCGCCGCACTTCCCCCGGGGCATGCCGCGGGCGCTGACGCGCGTGCTCGAGCGGGGTCGGGCCGGGGATCGTGAGCGCCGCTGGCCATCGCTCGAGCCGATGATCGTCGCGCTGCGCCGCGCTGCGATCCCCAGGCGTCGCGTCGGTCCGATCGCGATCGCGGTGGCGACCAGCACGTGGCTGCTCGCCGCATCCATGGCGGGTGCGCGCGGCGAGGCCTGCACCGAGGCCGCGGCGGCATCCGCTGCGACCACGGACGACGCCGCCGCCGTGCTGCGGACGACCGGGGCGGATCCCGACGGACGCGGGCAACGGTGGCTCGACGCCTGGGACACCACGCGCCGCGCGGCATGCAGCGTCGACCCCTCGGCGAAGGCGGGAATCGACGCTTGCCTCGACGACGAGCTCACCCTCTTCGGAGCGCTCACGGCGAGCGTCGTCGCGCGGCGGGTCCACCCCGCGGAGGCCGAGAGCCAGCTGTCCGAGCTCGAGGATCCGCGGCGCTGTGCGATGGCACCGCCGGTGACGACCGCCGCGATGGACGTCGAGCTCGCCGAGCGGATCGCCCGCGCCCAGGCCCACCTGTTCGCGGACGATGTCGACGCGCTGGCCGAGGACATCGCCGTCGTCGGGGCCGATCCGCAGGCCGACGCGCCCGGCGTCGCCGCGCGGCTCGGGCTGTGGCGGGCTCGGGTCGCTCGACACGACGGACGCGACGCCGACACCCGCGAGGCGCTGGAGGCCGCGTTCCGATCGGCCCGCGTGGCCCGCCTGGACGCGATGGGCCATCGCAGCGCCGTCGAGCTCGCGGCGTGGCATGCGTGGGTCGGCGGTGATCTCGACCTCGCGCGGCTGTGGCTGCGCTCCGCCGAGGCGATCGCCGCCGACGGACTCGGTCCGCTCGGCTTGGCGCGTCGCCGTCGCGTCGAGGTCTCGATCGCCCAGCGCACCGCCGACCACGATCACTGCGTCGCGCTGGGTCGGGTGGCGCTGACCGAGCTCGAGGTCGCGGGGCTCGGCGCCACGCCGCTCGGCCTCACGCTAGCCAACGATGTCGCCGAGTGCGAGCTCCTCCGCGGACGACACGACGACGCGCTCGCGTCGGCCGATGCGATCGTGGCGCGATTCGAGCCCGAGCGCGCCGCGTGGTCGATGCGCGGCGTGGTCGAGGCCCACATCCTGGTCGCGCGCGTGCACGCTGACCGCGGCCTGCCGGCGCTCGCACGCGCCGGGCTCGAGCGCGCCCGCGCACGGCTCGAGGCCGGGGACGACCCGGCGATGCTCCCCCAGCTGTGGAACAGCCTCGGCCAGGTCGCCGCGCTGTCCGGTGACGGCGATGCCGCGGTCGCGGCGTATGGCAAGGCCCTCGCCGCGCTCCCGCCGTGGGCCGCGGCGGACCGCGGCCTCACCGGTCTCAACCTGGCCGCCGCCCTGGTCCACCTCGGGCGGGCCGACGACGCGGAGGCCGACCTCGCGCGCGCCGAGGTGCTGCTGACCTCGAGCCTCGGCGAGACGCACCCGTGGACGGCCTATGCCACCGACGCGCGGGCAGGGATCGCCGGGCTCCGCGGCGATCATGCCGGACGCCTCGCGCTGCTGGTCGCGGCCGCCCGCGACTTCGAGCACCACTTCGGCCCGACCAGTCCGCACACCACCGCCGCGTGGGCGGACGTGGCCGAGGCCCGCGCGGCGATGGACCGGAGGCAGCGATGAACCGGAGGCAGAGATGACCGACACAGAGGCAGCGACGACCGACCTCGAGCTGTTGCGCGCGTGGCGGGCCGGAGACGCGGTTGCGGGCCGCGAGCTCGTGCGGCGCCACCAGGCATGCGTGCGACGGATGTTCGTGCACAAGGTCGGCGATGCGGTCGACGATCTGGTCCAGCGCACGTTCTTGGCCTGCCTGGCCCACGTCGATCAGATGACCGACGGCGCCCGCTTCCGGGCGTACCTCCTCCGTACCGCCCGCAACGAGCTGTATCTGCACTTCCGCGAGCGGCACGGTCCGCGCGGGCGCATCGACGCGATGACGACATCGGTGCACGAGCTCGCGCCGTCGCCGAGTCGAGAGCTGTCGGAGCTGCGCCGCCGCGACCTGCTGTTGTTCGCCTTGCAGACGCTGCCGCTCGACCTGCAGCTCGCGCTCGAGCTGCACTACTGGGAGGCGCTGCGCGGGCCCGAGCTGGCGATCGTGCTCGGGATCCCCGAGGGCACCGTGCGGAGCCGGCTACGCCTGGCCAAGGACCGCCTGCGCACGACGCTCGCGCGGCTCGGTGACGCCGAGCCGATCGCGAGCGGCGACTTCGACGCGTGGGCGGACGGGCTGCGCCGACGAAGCGTGACCCCGTGAGGGTCACGCTCCTGCGTGCCCGTCCCTGCCCGATCCGCGTCGTCTCCCGATCCCCCACGACCCGATCCGCGTCATCCCCACCCCACGCCCGCGAGACTCCCAGGCCGAGCGCCCTGGCACGCGCCGTGCTCTCCCCTGGGGCATGACCCCGTTGCTCGCCTCCCTCGGTCTCGCCGTGCACGTCCTGGCCGCGTCGGCCCCGCGCGCCCCCACGATCCTCGATGCCGCGCCGCAGAGCTCGGCGTTGGGCGGCGTCACCCTGGATCTCGGCAGCCAGCAGCACCTCGTCATCGAGAAGGACGGCAACCTCTGGCTCGACGGCGCGCTGATGGCCCTCGGCAACCTGGGGCTCGAGCCCTACGCGAATACGGTCGCGCACCGGCTCACGCGCGACCGCGTCACCGTCGCGGTCGGGATCCAGATCCCGCACATGCGAGCGCCCGACTCCGTCCTGCTCGCCGAGATCGATCTGCTCGAGGACCGGCTGGTGTGGAGCGCCGAGGTGTCGCCACCGACGCTGACGGTGGACCAGGGCTCGAGCTGGTCGGTGGTGTTCGGCGATCGGATCACGCTGCTGCAGCGCGAGCACGTGCTGGTCGCGATCGACATGCGCACGGGCACGCAGGCGTGGTCCTTCGCGAACGCCGCCCCGAGCTTCGAGGCCGACTACCACGGCGCGCTTCGGATCGAGCGCGGCGGCATCGACATCCTGGACACGCAAGTCCGCGGTCGCGACGTGCTCGTCGAGGCCAAGCGGCGCGGGTCGGGTCAGGCCCTGCACATCGTGCTCGACCTCGTCACGGGTCGCCGCGTGGACGCGCGGCGGGCCCCGGCGGCCCGAGAGCTATTCGGGTTCTCCGAGCACTTGCCCGCGCCCGTGCTCGACGGTCCACGGCCGCCGCCACCCCCACCGCCCGAGGATTTCGACGGGCTCATCTTCGGCTACACGACGCTGGTGTGGAACACGAAGACGGCGCGGGGGATCGTGGTGAATCCGACCGCGGACGCGCTCGGCGACATCGTCGCGCTCGCGCGGAAGCAACATGTCACCGACGCCGACGGCACCTCGCGACCCGTCCAGTGGGTGCTCGCGATCGACACGGATACGCTCGCGACGGAGCTCGGCGTCGGCAAGGTGCCGCGGCCGCGCAAGCCCTCGGCATCTCCGACGATCTGGTTCGACTACGACGATGGGCTGCAGGAGAGCGGCGAGGTCGTCGACGTCGATGGGTTCGCGGCGGCGCTCGGGGTACCCGCGCTGCGCAGCCGCGTGGATCTGCGCGACGTGCCGTCGGACGTGCGCGTCGGCCAGCAGGAATTCGGTGCGCTCGAGCTGGTGTTCGGGGCGGTGGGGTTCACCTGCGACACGCAGCGGTGGGCGGAGAATCATGTGCGACGGCCCTGAGACGAATCGTGAGACCGGGCATGGGACAGGCATCGATGACGCCACACACACACGCAACTCGTTCGTCGACTCGGACTCTTCGCCGCCTGGCGCCTGCGACATCACTGGCGTAGCGCCACCGCGCAGGGGTGAATGCGGCCGCGATCACGGCCATCGCAGCGCGCCGCGCAGTTCGGGCAGCGCCACCGGCGTTCCGCCGCCGGGCGGAGCGTAGGTCAGCGACCGAGCGCGTTCCGCATCCGACGGAGCGAGCTCGGTGACCACGCGATATCCCCCGCCCTCGGGCTCTTCGATCCGCAGGGCGGGGCGTCGCTCGATGCCGTCGTCGGTCGCGATCGCGACGACAGCGTCGGGATCGGCGGCGCTGCCGAGGGATCCCGCGAGCCGCGTCCAGCTCGCACGACCGTCACCCGCGACGCGCAGGACGAGCAGCTCGCCGTCCTGCGCCGGCGCGCCCTGGTCGGCGGTCCACGACGAGACCGCGGCGATGAACGGCTCGAGGGCCGCCCAACCGTGGTTGCCGATCCACCACGGCGAGCACGTCGACATCACGTCGGTGTAAATCGCGGGATCACGCAGGCCACCGTCGAGCACGCCCCAGCCCCACGGGTCGATGGCGCCCGCGGGGTCGGGGTAGCTCGGGTCGTCGTGCGCCGTGCCGTCGCAGGAGATCGCGGGTCGCCCATGGAGGTGCCCGAGGAACTTCGCCAGCGTCCTGGCCGTCCACTCGCGGCTCGCCCAGAGCGCGGAGGCCACGCGGGCGAACGCCAGCTCCTCGTCCGCGCGATCGAGGATGCCGTAGGCGGCCCCGCTGCGTCCATCGGGGTACGCACCGCAGAGATCGGCGACCGCTGCGACGTATTGCTGCGCCGCGATTCCCTCGGTCATGCGGAACTCCGCCAGCCGGTCGTTGAGGTCGCTCCAGTGGTCGAGACGCTGCATGTAGGCCAGGGGTTCGGACACCGTGAGCGTCACCTCCTGGACGGAGTGGACCATGTAGATCTGCTCGCGAACGTACTCTGCGTACTCGCTCGTGATCTCGGGCAACGTCACGCATCCCTGTCCGTCGTCGTAGGCGACGGGCACGAGCGTGATCTCGAGCCGATGGGGCGACACATCGATCCCGAACGGCGTCGGCTCGCCGTTGGGCGGAAAGGCCGGCGGCTCGTCGGCTGCGGCGCTCGGGTCGGGCACGGGGTCGACCTCGTAGAGCTCGATGACGTACTGCGTGTCGGCGTCCAGGCGATCGGCCTCGAGCCGCCACTGGAAGGTGGTGGTCCACGGCAACTGCGGGTCTTCGGCTCCGACGTCGCGCACGTCGACGAGTCGCACCTCACTCCCGTCGTCCTCGACGAGCCGCAGTTCCGCCGCGATCGCGCGGGGCGAGAACCCCTCGTCGGTCATCCAGCCGGCGCGCACGAGGGTCGGGCGGCCGGCGAGGAGCTTGGCATCGCGATCCTCCGGCGGGTACACGAGCCACTCGTCGCCGAGGCGGATGCCCGTGCCCTGGTTGGCCTCGACCCAGGCCACGCGCACCCCGGAGGCGGCGACGCGCCCCGACCCCAACTCGCCGCCGCTGCTCGACGATGCGTCCGCGTCCGACGTGTCGGCGCCGTCGGTGGTCCCCGGCCCCGCCTCGGTCTCGTTCGCGTCCGGCGCGGTGCCGCCGCTGCCCCCATCGCCCTGCGCGGGGTCCGAGCCGCCACAGGCCGCGGCGGCGAGGCCCGCGAACGCGAAGACGGTGGAGAGGGCGTGGGTCGTCGCCGCGCGGAGCCGGGCGCCGTCACCAGTGATGTCGATGCGTGCGCGTCTCATCGGGCGCTCCATGGGTGGTTCTGGCGCACCGCGGCGGGCTCGATCCGCGCGACGCGTCCTCGGTGACGGTGGGTGATCGCAGTGGCGAGGGCGAAGTCGTGGGGCAGGGGCGCGATGATCCACTTCGCGTCGGAGTCGGCGATGTCGACGACCGTCGCAGCAAACTCGGTGGCGCGGCCCCCCGGGTACGCGAAGGCGATCTCGTGGGGAGCATCCTCGGCGCTGGCACGCGGTGGCGCACCGGGGAGCGTCCGCCAGTCCGTCATGCCCGACGACGTCAGCGTGCCGATGAGCACGGCCGACGTGTCGGCGCCGCCCTGGTGATCCTCCGTCGACCACGACGAAAGCTCGCGGATCACGGGCTCGATCTGCGTCCAGCCGTGCGAACTCGTCCACTGCGGATTGCAGTAGCTCAAGACGTCGAAGTACGACGTCGCATCGCGCGTGATGCCATCAACCACGCCGAATCCGGTCCCGTCCAGGCCGCCGCCTGGCACGGGATACGTTGCGTCGGGGTCGGCCTCACCCCCACTGCACGAGACGTGTTTTCTACCCTGGGCGTGCCCGAGCTCGTGCACGGTCGTGTCGCCGACCCAGTCGAGGTTCTGCGACCACTTCGCCGCCGCGACCCGAAGGTAGGCGGTCTCGGGCGTGAACTCGGTCGGCAGCGGGGCCATGCCACCCGTCGGCAAATCGTCGAGCGCGGTGCCTTCACAGGTCTGGATCCACCCGAAATAGTAGACCTCGGGAGACACCCGATCGGCCGATCGCTGCTGACCGACCAAGTTCACCAGGCGCTCGAATTGGAAGATCTCGACGTCGATGCTCATCGGCTCGCGCACGGTGAGTTCGACCTCCGTCACCGGATGCTGCATGTAGATGATCCCCTCGATGTAGTTCAGGACCGCATCGCTGAACTCGACCTCGCTGACGCAGCCATTCCCGTCGTCGTAGCGGATCGGCACCAGCGTCACCGCGATGCGCTGGTTCACCGCCTCGACCCCGACGGGCACCGGGACCCCGTCGACCGGCGGGTAGTACGGCGGCGCCGCATCGTTCTCCTCCGCGAGGACGTCGTGCTCGTAGAGCTCGATGGCGTAGGTCATGCCGGGCACCACGCGTGTCCCCTCGAGCAGCCACGTGAAACCTTCCTCGACGACGCCGTCCACCACCGGCTCGCCCCCCGGCAGCGCGCGCGTCGCCACCCGGCGCTCGACGCTGCCGTCGAGCGCGGTGAGCAGCAGGTGCGCCTGCAGTGTCCGCGGCTCGAACGACGGATCGAGGGCCACGGCGGCGCGGATCTGCATCGGTCGTCCGCCCAACAGCCGGTTCTTCCGCGCCTGTCCCGGCACGCCGGTGCCATCGCGACCGATGGGCACCGCCACGCCTTGGTTGGCGTCGACGGCGACGATCGCCGCCCCGCGGGCGGGTGCCAGGCTCGGGGCCACCTCGCCCGTGGTCGAGGTGTCGCTGGGCGACTCGCCGCGGGTGGTCGACTCCCCGGTCTGGCCATCCGCCTCGCCATCCGCGTCTCCGGTCGTCGAGCCGTCGGATGCGCTGCCCTGCCCCGTCGACGCACCGTCGACGACCGCGGGATCCGAAGCACAGCCGGGCGGCGCCGTGCCGATCAGCGCGGCGGCGGCGAAGGCCGACAGGGTGAGGCGGGGGCGCCGAGTCGTGGGGCGGGCGAGGGGGACCACACCCAGGCCTCCACGATCGGCGCACCGAATCTGACACGCGCGGCACCGGCGGCACGCGAGGGCACGCCGAACCAAACGCGACGGCCCTGACTCCCTCCTGGGAATCAGGGCCGCGCTCGAGCTCGTCGACGCCCCTACAGACCACCAGGGAGGTGCGTGCCCTCCCAGTGGTCCGGCGAGCGCCACAGCCGGCTCCGCAGCAGCTCGCGCTCGAACACGAACTCCTTCGGCAACCGATCGAAGAAGCGATCGAACAGCTCCTCGTGGGCGTGGGCCTCGAGGGTTCCAGGCTGCTTGTCGACGCCCATGAGGTCCTGGAAGGTCTCGGCGTCGAAGTCCAGACCCGACCAGTTCAGGTCCTCGTGGCGCGGCATCCAGCCGAGCGGGCTCTCGATGGCGTAGCCGCGGCCCTTGACGCGATCGACGATCCACTTGAGCACGCGCATGTTCTCGCCGTAGCCGGGCCACAGGAACTTGCCGTCGTCGCCCTTGCGGAACCAGTTCACGCGGAAGATCCGCGGCGGGTTCGGGATGCGGCGACCGACGTTCAACCAGTGGTTGAAGTAGTCGGCCATGTTGTAGCCGCAGAACGGCAGCATCGCGAACGGGTCGCGGCGCATCGCCGCCTGCCCGACCGCCGCAGCCGTCGCCTCGGAGCCCATCGTCGCCGCGAGGTACACGCCGTGGGTCCAGTTGAACGCCTGGTAGACCAGCGGCTGGTCCTTCGACATGCGCCCGCCGAAGATGAACGCGGCGATCGGTACGCCCGCGGGGTCCTCCCACTTCGGATCGATCGACGGACACTGCGACGCCGGCGCGGTGAAGCGCGCGTTGGGGTGCGCCGCCGGGGTGCCCTTGGCCGGCGTCCAGTCCTCGCCCTTCCAGTCGATGAGGTGCGCCGGCTTGTCCTCGGTGAGCCCCTCCCACCAGATGTCACCGTCGTCGGTCAGCGCGACGTTGGTGAAGATGCAGTTCTTGTTCAGGCTCGCGATCGCATTGGGGTTGGTCTTCGCGCCGGTGCCCGGGGCCACGCCGAAGAACCCGGCCTCGGGGTTGATCGCGTAGAGCTTGCCGTCGCGCGGCTTGATCCACGCGATGTCGTCACCGACGGTCCACACCTTCCAGCCCTCGAAGCCGGCCGGCGGCACCATCATCGCAAAGTTGGTCTTGCCACACGCCGACGGGAACGCGGCCGCGACGTAGGTCTTCTCGCCCTCGGGGCTCTCGACGCCGACGATGAGCATGTGCTCGGCGAGCCAGCCCTCGTCGCGACCCATGGTCGAGGCGATGCGCAGCGCGAGGCACTTCTTGCCCAGCAGGGCGTTGCCGCCGTAGCCGGAGCCGAACGACCAGATCTCGCGGGTCTCGGGGAAGTGGGCGATGTAGATGTTCTCGGGGTTGCACGGCCAGACGACGTCCTTGTCGCCGGCGGCGAGCGGACGGCCGACCGAGTGCAGGCACGGCACGAACTCGCCGTCCTGCCCGAGCACGTCGAGGGCGCGCTGGCCCATGCGCGTCATGATGCGCATGTTGACGACGGCGTAGGCGCTGTCGGTGATCTGCACGCCGAGCTTGGCGATCGGCGAGCCGAGCGGGCCCATCGAGAACGGGGCCACGTACATCGTGCGGCCGCGCATGCAGCCGTCGAACAGCTTGCCCAGCGTCGCCTTCATCTGCGCCGGGTCCATCCAGTTGTTGGTGGGGCCGGCGTCGTTCTTGTAGTTGCTGCAGATGAAGGTGCGATCCTCGACGCGCGCGACGTCGCGGGGATCGGAGCGGGCGAGGAAGCTTCCCGGACGCTTCTCGGGGTTGAGGCGGATCAGGGTCCCGGCCTCCGCCATCTGGTTGCACAGATGGTCGTACTCTTCTTGGCTGCCGTCACAGATGTGGACGGAGTCGGGCTTGCACAGGGCCTTGACCTCTTCGATCCAGGCGAGCAGTCGAGCGTGCGTTGTCCTGCCGGGCATGTAGCGTGGCTTCCTTGGTGAGACCCTGGTGTGCACCCGCAGCCGTGGCGCTGCCAAGGGGGAAACGACGCCGAAGGGCCCCGGCGCCATGCTTGCGCGGGGAAACGACGCGAGTCAGCGCACGGGCACCCGTCGCGCGCCGTGCGCGACGGTGTGCAGGGTCGATCGCACGGCCGCGGATCGGTGTTCCAGCCCGCGATCGCCGGGAGCACGACGCGTTGCAGTCACGCGACGCAGACGACGAGATCACCCTCGTCGCGATCGTCGTCGCGCCACCCGGCGCCGCCGTCTCGCATCGTCAGCAGCGCGACGTCGCTGCCGGGCGCGCGCGCCAAGATCTGCGTGATCGTTCCCAGACGCGCCGCGACATGGAAGGCGCCGACCACCAGCATCACGCGCGAGTTCGGGTCGTCGACGCGCGCCCGGACGACCGACTCGGCCATCGCGTCGTTCCACAGCG
The DNA here is from genome assembly GCA_044344875.1 of Nannocystaceae bacterium. Taxonomy (GTDB): domain Bacteria; phylum Myxococcota_A; class Polyangia; order Nannocystales; family Nannocystaceae; genus Xiheibacterium. Next base: position 28,217 of record JBIJCC010000045.1, on the reverse strand, counting down.
CCATCGACTTGAAGAACGCCGGGCCACGCTCGGGTCCCATGAGCGCCATGAAGCGGCGCTCGTGCTCGTCGTTCGGCGGCACGCTGACGGCGGGGAGCAGCGCACGGTCGGCCTCGGGCAGGCTCGACAGCCACGGCGCGTACTCGAGGCCCGACTTGCGGTAGGCGGTGACCAGTCGCCGCGGCGCGTTCGCGGCGACCACCCGGGCGCCCTTGGCCTTGCACGCCTCGACGAGCGGCCGATGCGAGGTCGCGTAGGCCTCGTCGCGACCGGTGCGCTCGCGGAACGTCGGCTCGTCGATCTCGCCGGCGAAGTAGGCGTCGATCGCCGGCTGCGTGTCGGTCTCGAAGAACTCCATCGCCAGCGCCACGGGCCGCGGCATCGCGAGCAACGCGGTGAGCAGCTCGAGCTCGAGGCGCGCCGCGACCGGGTGCTCGTGGAGCTCGCCGAACGCGACGACGTCCGCGGCTGCGCAGCGATCCACGAACGCATCGAGCGTCGAGGGGGCGCCCGCGGCGTCGTAGAGCGCGAGAGCGGGCCCCGCGGGTTCCGCCGGCGCGGCGGTGGCCTTGGGCCCGCAGCCAGAGGCGATCGCGGCCGCGGTGCCGACGACGAAGGAGCGACGCGTGGGGTCCACGGGGCGGCAGTGTAACGCGCAGCGCCGGTCATGCTACGCTGGAGTCCGTCATGGCCTCGGCCCCCACGACGACCGCAGCGCATCCCGTCTCGATCGTCGCCGACGCGACGCACCTGCCGATGCGTGCCCGCCTGGCCGCGCCGATGAGCGATGAGCAGCTGTGGCGCTTCTGCCGAGCGAACCCGGCGCTACGCGTCGAACGGACCGCCGACGGAGAGCTCGTCATCATGCCACCCACGGGTTCGGAGACGGGGCGACGGAACTTCGTGCTGACCGGCCAGCTCGCGGCATGGGCCGAGGCGGACGGCAGCGGGGTCGGCTTCGACTCGTCGACCGGCTTCATCCTTCCGAATGGCGCGGAGCGATCACCGGACATGGCCTGGATCCGCCGCGAGCGTTGGGACGCGCTGACGCCGGATCAACGCGAGCGGTTCGCCCCGCTGTGTCCCGACTTCGTCGTCGAGCTCCGCTCGCCCAGCGACTCGCTCGACGGGCTCCTCGACAAGTTGTCCGAGTACCTGACGAACGGCGCGCGCCTCGGCTGGCTCATCGACCCGGCGGCACGCCGCGTCTATGTCTTCCGACCCGATCAGGCGATCGAGGTGCTGGAGGACCCGCCGACGGTCTCGGGGGATCCAGAGCTTCCTGGTTTTCACCTGCAGACGCGCGCGATCTTCTGACGGCGCTGCCGCCCGTCGCATCGCACGACGTCCGTCAGGCGGCCCGCGCGACCGCAGAGGCGCTCCGCCCCGCAACCGCGACGAGCACCTGCTCGAGCTCGTGCGCCAGGACATCGCGATCGAAGCGCGTGCGCGCCAGACCGAGCGCCGCCGCCCGAGCGCGGGCCAGCCCCGGCCCGTCGCTCGCGAACGCATGCAGCTGCGCGGCCGCCTCGGCGGGATCGCCCTGCGGCATCGCGATGCCGGCCCCGCTGTCGCGCAGCAGATCGGCGTGCCAGCCCCCGTAGTTGATCGCCACCGGCCGCCCCGCCGCGAGGGCGTCGAAGAACTTGTTGGCGCTGTTGGCCCGCATCTCGGGCATCGGTAGGAACAGCGAGGTCGCGATCGTGGCGTTGCCGAGCAGCCCCGGCATCTCGCGCTTGGGGATCGGTGGCAGCACCCACAGATCGCGCTCGAGCACCCCGAGGGCCTGGGCGCGCTCGACGAGCGTCTGCCGCCCCGCACCATCCCCGACGGCGACGAACTGCAGGCCGTCCCCGCGACGACGCGACGCGGCGGCGACATCGGCCAGCCACGCGACGTCGTTGATCGGGCCGAACGTGCCCGCGTACATGACGACCGGGCGGCCGGGATCGAGGAACCGCAGCGACCGCTCGCGCACGGCCTTCGCGTCGGCGTCGGCGTCGCCGAACGCCTCGAGGTCGCAGGCGTTCGGCACCACGGAGATCCGCGAGCGCGGGATCCCGCGCTTGGCGACCCCATCGGCGATCCCGGGCGACAGCGCGACGACGTGCGCCGCACCGTGGTAGGCGCACCACTCGAGCGACGCTGCCGCGGCCCGCATCAGCGGGTTGCCCAGGGCCCCCATCGCGATCGGCAGCTCGGGCCAGAGATCGCGGACCTCGAAGACCATCGGCACGCGATGTCCCAGGCTCGACACCAGGCCCGGCACCGCGATCGTGAGCGGGGTGCTGGTCGCAAACACCACATCGGCGCGCTCGGCCAGGGCCACGCGCGTCGAGGCCATCGCGAACTTCGCGAACGCGGCCATGCGTGCGCGATAGCTCATGTGATTGAAGTACGGGACCGGCAGCACGATCACACGCACGCCGTCGTACTCGGTGATCTCCGGCATCGTGAGCTCGCGGTACGGCGCGGGCATCATCGCGTTCGAGGTGACGATGGTGACCTCGTGGCCCGCGGCGACCCAGCGCCGCGCCAGCTCGTAGGACCGGGTGCCGCCCGCCGCATCCGGCGGGACGAAGTACTGGTGGAGGTAGAGAATCCGCATGGTCAGCCCACCTCGTCCATCGCGTCGGCGCTGCGATTGCCGCCGGCGTCGTCCCAGCGGTTGTCGTCGTCGTCGTCCCAGCGGTTGTCGTCGGCGTCGTCGACGACCGGCGCCGTTCCCTGGCGGTAGCCGGTCCCGAGGGCGAGGAGCTGGCGGATCGTCGCGATGTCCCGGGCCTCGGCCGCCAGCTCGAGGCGGCGCACCCACGGAAGGATCGTCGGCGCCTCCAGCGACTGCGGCACGACCATGTTGATCCCGTCGATGCCGCTCGGTGTGAGCGCCTCGCCGTGGTGCGACAGCTCCTCGTACAACTTCTCGCCGGGGCGCAGACCGACGTACTCGACCGCGATGCCGTCGTCGCCGCGGCCCGACAGCTCGATCATCTGCGCGGCCATGTCGGCGATGCGCACCGGCTCGCCCATGTCGAGCACGAACACCTCGCCGCCCTGCCCCGCCGTGCCGGCCTGCAGCACCAGCCGCACCGCCTCGGGGATCGTCATGAAGAACCGCGTGATGTCCGGGTGCGTGACGGTCACCGGGCCTCCCGCGTCGATCTGCCGCGCGAACGTGTGCAGCACCGAGCCGCGCGAGCCGAGCACGTTGCCGAAGCGAACGCAGCACATCTTGGTGGTGCCCCGCGGCGCCCGCGACTGGACGATCATCTCGCCGGCGCGCTTGGTCGCGCCCATGATGTTCGTCGGGTTCACCGCCTTGTCGGTGGACACCAGCACCAGGCGCGCGGCGCTGTGACGCTGGGCGGCCTCGACGACGAGCCGGGTGCCACGGACGTTGTTGCCGACCGCCGCAGCGGGGTGCGACTCCATCATCGGCACGTGCTTGTACGCGGCGGCATGGAAGATGATCTCGGGCTTGTGCCGCGCGAACAGCCGATCGAGCGCGCCCTCGTCGCGGATGTCGACGAGCGCAGTGACCGTGCGGTCGCCCAGGCGCGGACGGATCTCGGCGTCGATGTCGAAGAGGTTGTTCTCGCTGTACTCGAGCAGCACCAGCTTCTCGGGCCCGATGGCGGCGAGCTGTCGGCAGAGCTCCGAACCGATGGAGCCGCCGGCGCCGGTCACGACGATCCGCTTGCCGCGGTAGGTGGCCAGCAGGTTCGCGTCACGGCTGCGATCGGCGACCACGACGTCGCGACCCAGGAGGTCTTCGATCTTGACCTGGCGGATCTTCGACACCTCGAGCTTGCCGCCCAACAGCTCCCAGTAGGCCGGCACCGTCCGGATCGGGAGGGCGGCGGCGCGACAGCGCTCGACGATCTCCCGCCGGGTACGACGCGAGGCCTGCGGCATCGCGAGGATGAGGACGTCCGCGGACACGCGTCGCGCGATGTCGGCGATGTCGTCGATGACGCCCAGCACCGGCACGCCGCCGATGCGTCGTCCCTGGCGGTCGCGCGCGTCGTCGACGAACCCCACCACCACGTAGCCGGCGGCGGGATTGGCCGCGAGCGCCTCGGCGGCGAGGCGGCCGTCCCGATCGGCGCCGATGAGCAGGGCGCGGGTGGGCCGGGCGGTCGGTGAGACCGGGGCCCGTTCGTTGGCCTCGTAGAGCGCGCGCACGACGACGCGGACGCCCCACGAGCCGAGCAGCGTGAACAGCCCCTCGAGACCGATGACCCCGACCGGGACGCCCCACGCCGGCCAGACCAGGCGCACGAACAGCATGGTCACGCTGCCGACGCCGATCGCCAGGGCGAGCTGCTCGGTGTCGCGGAGCGCGAACAGCCGCCAGCTCGAGGTGTGGAGCATCAGCGCGCGGCCGAACAGCAGCCGCGTGCACAGCATCGGCAGCCACGCGAGCATGAACATGCCGCCCCACACCGCGGCGTCGAGGGACTCGAAGCGCACGACGAACGCGAGCGCCAACGCAGAGGTGATCACGCCGATGTCCATTGCGCCGCGGACGATCCGGCGACGCGACGGACTGGCGAGCATGCGGGTCGGGGTGATCATCCGCGCGAAGCGAGGCCACCACCCGACGGCGGGGGTCGCCGCCGCTCGATTCGAGGACGTGGCCGAGGTCGCAACCACTGCCGGCGCAGCGGAAGGCGATGGGGGAGAAGCCGACGGATGAGAAAGACGTGGCAGAGTCGACATCGCACGCTCGCTGGGGAAGGCCTCGCACCTCGTAATGACCCCCCGCGCGGGCAGCAAGCAGGCGTACCGGATTGGCCCGGTGCGTGGCAGGCATCATCGCGATGCGCTACAGATGCGCCGTGGACGTCTTCGGTTGGTTCAAGAAGCGGCCCGCGGTGGACCGCGAGATCACCCTGCGCCCGCGGGATTGCCACTGCCATGCGATCCCCGGCGTCGACGACGGCGCTCGCGATCTCGAGATGTCGCTCGCGATGCTGCGACTGCTGCAGGCCGCGGGCGCAGAGACGATCGTGTGCACGTCGCACATGTACCCCGGCAAGTACGACAACACCCCCGACGGCCTGGCGCGGGCCTTCGACGGCCTGCAGTCGGCGGCCGCGGCGGCCGGGATCGGCGTGCGGCTCGAGCTCGGCGCCGAGCACTTCCTCGATGACGGACTCGCCGATCGGATCCGGCGTGGCGAGATCATCGCCTTCGGTCCGGAGCGCTACGTGCTGTTCGAGGCCCACACCCGCGAGCACGCGCCGCAGTCCTTGCTGGAGGTCGTGCGCACACTGACCGACCGCGGCTTCACGCCGCTCCTGGCCCACGTCGAGCGCTACCACTGGCTGCGCGGCGACGACGGCGACGAGCTGTGTGAGGACCTGCGGGCGGTCGGCACCAAGTTCCAGGTCAACCGCACCGTGGGCAAGTCCAACGTGCCCATGGTCGGTCCGCGCGGCGCGTTCCTGTCGATGCTGCTGACGCGCGGCTGGATCGACGAGGTCGGCAGCGATCTGCACCGACCGACGCCGGACGGCCGGCCGTTCACCTGACGGCCGGTGCCGACCGTCCGCTACCACACCGCGCGCAGGCCGACGGTCGCATCGGCATAGTCGGCGTGCAGGACCTCGGAGCGCAGCTCGTACACGGGCGCCTCGCCGGTGAGGAAGCCGGTGCTGTAGCGCACCTGCAGGCTCGGGCCGATCCCGTGCCGGGACATCCACGCATACTCGGCGGCGACCTGCCGCACGACGGTGCGCCGCGGCATCGGTCGACCCGCCTGGTCGGGGCTGCGATCGACGAGGAAGCCCAGCGCCGCGACGCTCAGTCGGTGCGCTGGCCTCGGCGCGAAGGCGACGCGCACGCCGAGCCGGAGCTGCCGCTGCGTGTCGTGGAAGAGCCACGCGTGACGGAAGTGAGCCTGCCACCCGAGCCGCCACCGCGGCGCGACCGTGTGATCGATCCCGTAGCCGACGTAGGCGACCAGATCGCGCACGCCACCGAGGCGGAACTGTCGGCCGTCGATCCGCTGCGCGAGGACGGCGTGGGTCTCGATCCCGGCCGACAGCCGATCGTGCATCGTCGCTCGATGCCCGCGCATCGGATGCGCGGCGAGCTCGACCTGGTGATCGTGGACGCGCAGGCGCACGTCACCGGCGTCGTACACCGCGATGCCATGGCGGCCACCCGCGGAGATCCACGGCGCGAGCCGAATGGCCCACGCCGGGCCGGCGCGCACCGTCCAGACGGTGCGATCGAGCGGACCGAGGTTCTTGGGCAGCGCGACGCCGCCCACGTCGGCGCCGAGCCACACACCGCGGCGACACGAGGGATCGCGGAACCGGACGACCCCCAGCTCGGGGTGCTCACGCCCCGCTCGAGCGTCGCACGTCGAACCCGGCGCGACGGGCCGTGGCGCGGCCGCGGACGCGATCTCGGGCGCCGCGGCGCCGGCGAGCGCGAGGACGACCGCCCACGCCGTGGAGGTCGCAGGCCGACGCGCGTGCAGACGGGGCGAACGGAGGGACGAGGCGTTCAACTCCATGCCTATAGCGTCGCGGCCGCGCGGTTCAACGCGGCGTCGCCGACGTCGGCCATCGGATCGGCGGTGCGCCGCGATCCGAACCGTGCCGCTCGCACGCGGCCCGATCTCGCCCTCGAAGCGCGCGCGGATCGGACGAACAGAGCAGCTACCCGGTACCGGAGTTCCCACGCATGAAGAAACACACCCTACTGATCACGGCGTTCCTTGGCGCCTGCTCCGGCGACACCACCGAATCCGGCGTCGCCAAGGTCACTATCGATGACCCCACCGAGATCCTCGACGCCGATGGCGACGGCGTCGCCAAGGGCGCCGTCGACGGCGACGTCGCGGAGCTGACGTTCGAGCTCGGCGACCCACTCCCCGAGATCGCGTTCCGTGTCGACGGCACCGAGGACGCCGCGGTGCTCGACGTGGTCGACGCCCTCTCGTTCGTCCTCTCGAGCCCGCGCTCCGGCGTCACCGCGACGCTGGAGGACGGTGAAATGGTCGCGGGGCCGCCCGACGCCCCGGGCGAGTGGAGCGTCGAGCTGTCGGACGACCGCACACGCTTCACCGTCGCTTGGTACAACGAGACCCGCACCGGCCTGACGATGAAGCCCGGCGAGACCTACGACGCCGTGTACTCGATCGACGACAACTGCTGCGTCGCGTCGATCCCCACGACGTCGGTGTCGCTCACCCTCGACTAGCGGCGACGGCCGCCGCGACGCGCCCGAGCCAGTCCTGCAGCAGGGCGCGCTCGGACCCGTCGAGGCCACGCAGCCACGCGACGTGCTCCACCGGCGACGGTGTGAGCGCAGACGGACAGGCGAGTTCCGGCTCGAGATCGAGCTGGGGCATCGCCTGTTTGCGTTCCTCGAGGAAGCTGCGCAGCCTCGCGACGCGCTCGTCGATCGCCGCGCTCAAGGTGTCGATCGCCGCGCCGAGGACCACTCGCGCGTCGTCGTCGGCCGCGCGCGCCATTCGGACGCCGCGGTACCACGCGCGCAACACCACGAGCTGGGCGATGTACTCGACGTTGCGACGGCCGCGGGGTTCGGCCCCATCGAGGGCGCCGGGCACGACCGGCTTGGAGATGGACGGCAACGCCTGCGACGACAAGGTCGCAGCCGCGACATCCCGGCGCAGCACCTGGCCCGCCGCCGCGATGCTTCCGTAGCCGACCTGCCGCGGTCCGACCATGCCGCCGGCGCCACCGAGGAAGATCCGCGGCTGATCGAGCAGGACGCCGCGCACCACATCACCGATCAGTGACGCGGTGGCCTTGTCGCCCCGTCGGCCCCACGGCGTGAAGTTGAAGTGGATGAAGCCACTGCCGACCTCGGAGTGATCCGATCGCGAGGTGCCGCCCGCCATCAACACGTCGCAGAAGTTGATGAGCGAGCCGAGCGTCACGAACGACAGCAAGATGGTGTGCTTGAGGCCGACGGCGTGGGCCGTCGAGGCCTCCTCCTCGAGCAACGTACCGGGCCGCACGTGCGCGTTGGCCCCGAGCCTCGCGCCGCGCAGCAAGACCGCCCCGTGGACGAAGCCGCTGTCGATGGCGGCGTCCGGCCCGAAGATCGCGTCGTTCACCGTGGCGGGGCCCTCGACGCCGACCTGCGCACCCGGGCAGAGATACGTCCGCGCGCCGTGGAGGCGGGTGCCGGGGTGCAGCGTCGCGCCCGGGCGGATGCGCTCGGGAACGACCTCGGGCGCGACGTACGTCTGCCGAGGATCCACGACATGCACCCCCTGCGACACCAATCGCTCGACGCGTTGCGAGAGATCGTCGGCCATGCCCGCCGTTGGTAGCACACCCCGGCGCCGCGCGGACGGCCGCGCCATGTCGGCCCGGGCGCGCGGGAACGTGAGCCGCGAGGGCCCAGGTGCGGTGCACGTTTCTTTTTTCCCGCGTCTGTGGCACAGCAGAAGTCGACGTCGGCGGTGAGCGAGGAACAAACCGTCATCCGGCGGGCGCGCCCGCCGACCACCTCGGGTGAGCGCAACGCGTTCGTGATCGTGTTGTCCGGGCGCAGCGTGGGCAAGATGTTCAAGCTGCCCAACGCCGACGTGACGATCGGCCGATCGCTCGACGCCGAGATCCGCCTCGAGGACGAGGGCATCTCGCGCCTGCACATGCGGCTGTCCCGGGCCGAGGACGGGGGCGTCCTGCTCACCGATCTCGACTCGACGAACGGAAGCTACGTCAACGGCGTGCGGGTCCATCGCCACGACCTCGACGACGGCGATCGCATCCAGGTGGGCTCGGTCACGATCCTCAAGTTCAGCTACCAGGACTCGCTCGAGGAGCAGTTCCAGCAGCAGCTGTACGAGTCGGCGACCCGCGACCCGCTGACCCAGGCCTACAACAAGCGCTTCTTCGACGAGCAGCTGCTGAAGGACTTCAGCCACGCGCAGCGGCACAAGCTGTCGCTGTCCCTACTGATGCTCGACGTGGATCACTTCAAGAAGATCAACGACGAGCACGGGCACCCCGCTGGCGACCACGTGCTGCAGCGGCTCGCCGCCTGCATCATGGGCTCGTTGCGGACCGAGGACGCGTTCTGTCGCGTCGGCGGCGAGGAGTTCACGGTGATCGCCCGCGACAGCGGTCTGCTCCACGCGACCCAGCTCGGCGAGCGGCTGCGTCGGCTGACCGAGGCGACGAAGTTCGTCTATGACGGAGTCACGCTGCAGGTCACGGTGTCGGTCGGCGCGCTCAGCTACGTGCCCGAGCGTCACGAGACCTCGGAGGCGATGGTCGCCGAGGTCGATCAACTGCTGTACGCGGCGAAGCACGCCGGCCGCAACCGCGTGGCCACCCCCGCGGGTGTCATCGAGCCGCCCGGCGGCTGAGGAGCCCACGGCGGATGCCCGAGGGATTCACGGACGAGCAGCTGCGCGAGGCGGCCCACGAGGCGGGGATCAGCCCGGTCGAGCTGCGCAACGCCCTGGCCGAGCGTGCCGGCGTGCCCGCCCGCATGTCGACCGCGACGCCCGCCACCCTGCAGGGCTCCGTCGCGCTCGCCGTGCCGTCCGCGATCGCGGCCGTGCGCCGCCACCTCGAGCAGGCGACGGGTCGCACCGGGCACGCGCAAGGCGAGGGCCGCTGGGATCTCGTCGACGACGACGCCGGTCTCACCTATCGCATCCACGCCACCGACGACGGCAACGCGGGCTCCCTGGTCCACGTGAACGTCGACGCGGGAGCCGGCCGCGGCGCCCTCGCGCTGGCAGGCGCGGGGACCGGCGGGGTCTCGCTGACGCTCCTCGCGATCGCGTGGCTGTTCTCGTGGACGACGATCGGATTGCTCGGCGTGGCGGTCGGGATCGCCGGCGCGCTGTTCGTCGCGAAGAACGCCGTGTCCCTCGGGCGCGCCAAGCACCGCGCCGAGGCGATCGCCGCCGGTGCCCTCGGGGCCGCCCAGGACGCGCCCGGCGTCGACCCGGTGCCGCCGGCGCTGACGTGACCCGGTGCCGCCGGCGCTGACGTACACTCGCATGACGATGTCGTCGAAGGACGCCCCGAGCGACGCGTTCGTCCGGGCGATGCCCAAGGTGGAGCTCCACCTCCACATCGAGGGCTCGCTCGAGCCCGAGACCATGCTCGCGCTCGCCGAGCGCAACCGCATCACCCTGCCCTGGGCCGACGTGGACGCGCTGCGGGCGGCCTATGCGTTCGTCGATCTGCAGTCGTTCCTCGACGTCTACTACGCCGGCGCCTCGGCGCTGCAGCGGGCCGAGGATTTCCACGATCTCGCGTGGGCGTGGTGCGAGCGGGCCGCCGCGGACAACGTCCAACACGCCGAGATCTTCTTCGATCCCCAGACCCACACCGATCGCGGCATCGCGCTCGACGTCGTCGTCGAGGGGTTCGTGGCCGCGCTCGGCCGCGCGCGCGGCGAGCTCGGCTTGACCGCGGCGCTCATCCCCTGCTTCCTGCGCCACCTCTCCCCCGAGGCGGCGATGGCGACGTACCTCGACTGCCGCCGATTCGGCGCGCACTTCGTCGGCTTCGGCCTCGACTCCTCCGAGCGCGATCGACCGCCACGCCTGTTCGAGGAGGTCTTCACGCGCCTGCGCGCCGATGGTTTCCGCGCCGTCGCCCACGCCGGCGAGGAGGGCCCGCCGGCGTACATCACCGAGGCGCTCGACGTGCTGAAGGTCGACCGCATCGACCACGGCGTGCGCTGCCTCGAGGATCCCGCGCTGGTCCAGCGCCTCGCCCGGGACCGGATCCCGCTGACGGTCTGCCCGCTCTCCAACGTGCGGCTGCGCGTGTTCGACCGCATCGAGGACCACAACCTCGCCGCGCTCCTCGATGCGGGGCTGGTCGCGACCGTCAACTCCGACGACCCGGCGTACTTCGGCGGGTACATGAGCGACAATTTCCTCGCGGTCACGCGCGGACTCGGCCTCGGGCACGACGCGCTGCGCAGCCTGGGCGAGCACGGGATCGCGGCGAGCTTCGCCGACGCCGACCGCAGGGCCGAGCTCACCGCGGCCCTGCAGGCCCACTTCGCGGCGATCGATCCCGTCGCGCGCTAGCGCCCAGCTTCCCGACGCGGGATCCAAGTTGGGCAAGCCCGGGCAAGTCGGGCAATCGAGCGTCAAGCGACCGGCGAGACCGCGTGCGGCGGTGCGGCGCGACCCGTCGGACATTCCTGGGGAATCCTGCGTCCGCGACCGTGGCTCGCGATCTGCTCTTGCACTGGGCGTGATCTCGACTCGACGGACCCTCGCCCTCGCCCTCGCCCTCGGCCCGACCCTCGCCTTCCTCGCCGGCTGCTCGCGCGAGACGGCGCCGGGGGACGCGACGCACCCCAGCGAGCCCGACCCGAGCGCGATCGCACCGGCCGCTGCGATCCTTGGCGCCGAACCCGACGGCGCCGCGCCCCGAAGCGCCGCACCGTCGATGGCCTTCGACGTCGCGCAGGCCGAGGACGAGATCGAGTTCGTCGAGGTCGCGCTGCAGACCGCCGAGCTCGAGCACTTCACCGAGGTCCGCGCCGCGCCCAGCCAGGGCGCCGCGCTGCTCGGCGTCCTCGCCCCCGCGGTGCGCATCGACGTGCACCCGCCGATCCCGTCCGACGACTGCGTCCACGGTTGGCGGGCGATCGAGCCGCGCGGCTACATCTGCGCCGAGACGGCCGCGACCGATCGCGACCCCAGCCGAGAGTTGTTCCCCCGCGTGCCCGCGGGCGCGCTGGTGCCCGGCGTGTACGGCAAGATCCGCAGCGAGGGCGCGCGCATCTTCGACGACGCCGTCGCGGCCCGCAGCGGTCGCGGCCGCACCCCCGACGCCGCGCTCACGGTGCGTCGCCTCGGCACGGTGAGCATCGACGGCCGCGAGTTCTGGCGCACGCGTCACGGGCTGGTCGCCGCGGCCGACATCCGCAAGCTCGACAGCTCGACCTTCCGCGGACTCGAGGTCGACGACGCCCTCGAGCAGCCGATCGCCTGGGCGCGCTTCCGCGGCGACGACGGCACGATCCCACTGCACGCCGCGCCGAGCGAGCGCTCCCCGGTGCAGCACCGCTGGAAGGCGCGGCACACCGCGCGCGTCGTCGAGACCTCGGCCGACGGGAAGTGGATCCGGCTCGATCGCGGTGGCTGGGCCCAGCGCGCCCTCGTGCGCATCGCCGCCCGGACCGCGGCCCCCGAGGGCATCGCCGCCGACGAGCGGTGGATCGACATCGACATCGAGCAGCAGACGCTCGTCGCCTACGTCGGTGATCGACCGGTGTACGCCACGCTGGTGTCGACCGGACGCCGAGGTCACGACACGCCGACCGGCATCTTCCGCATCGAACGCAAGCTCGCCGAGCGCACGATGAGCTCGCGCCCCGACGACGACGATCCGTACGCGGTCGATCGCGTGCCGTGGACGGCGTACTTCATCGGCAGCTTCGCGCTGCACACGGCCTACTGGCACGGCAGCTTCGGCGAGCGCAAGAGCCACGGCTGCGTGAACCTGGCGCCCCGCGACGCGCGACGGCTGTACGGCTGGACCGCGCCGGGCGTGCACCCCGGCTACACGGAGATCCACGGCAACGCCGAGCAGCCCGGCGCCGTGATCCGTATCCGCAGCGCCGAGGACCCCACGCCGGCGTGGCAGGGCTACGCCGCGGCGATGCGCGAGGCCGACGGCCCGGCGTGATCGCCCGCCCGCGACTAGGATCCGCCGAGCTTCGCCGAGCGGGCGTTCCGGTCGGCCTGCAGCTCCGCCTGCGAGCGCTCGATCTCCGCCCACGCCCGCGCCACGAAGAACCGCGCGAGCGGCCCCGGAAGCTCGGCGTCGTCGCGGACGTCGCGGCGACGGTACTCGTAGATGGTCTTCTGCCGCCACGGATCGAAGCCGTCGGTCCCGAGCGAGGCGTCGTCGTCGAGGAAGATCTGCGAGGTCGGCACCACCACGCGCACCGGCGCGGCCTGTCCATCGGTGATCGTCCACACCGCCACGACGTGGTTCCACTCGGGCCAGAAGAGCCCGACGTCCTCGACCCCGAGCCGGCGCACGAGCACGGCGAACAGCGCCGAGAGCTCGTCGCATTCGGCGGTCGCGGTCGCGGTGTCGAGGGCCGCCTCGGCGTCGGGATCGAACCCATCGAGCGCGGCCCACTGCGCCCAGATCGCGTCGGACCGCGGCGCACGGTTGGTGATCGCCCAGCGCAGCTGCCACAGACCACCGTCGCGCACGCACTCGAACACCAAGCGCACGCGGACCCAGTCACGCCACAGGCGATCGGTGGGCTCGAGGGCGTGGGCGCGGCACCAGGCCGCGTACTCGTCACGCAGCGCGGGGACGTCCTCCAGGGCGGCGGCGATCGCCTCGAGGGCAGCGACGAGCGCGGCGACGCGGACACGGGGAGCGTCGGGCAATCGGGCGCCGTCGGGGAGCGTACGGGCCGGCGCGAGCTCGGGATCGGCCGTCGCGATCGCGTTCGGGTCAGCGACGGGCGCCGGTGCGGGGGGATCGACCGACGCCGGCGCGCTCACGTCGCGGGCCTCCGGCGCGGCCGTCGGTGGACCGGCATCGCAACCCGCATCGCCGGCAACTGCGGCACACAGCGAGAGCACGCCGGTCCGCAGGCGTTCGCGCGCCGTACTGCGGTCCGCGACCGGAACCAATGCTTCGCGCCAGCCCACGTCCAGCATCGAACGCACGATCCCCCGCGGCGATTCCCCGCGTCCCGACAGCACCGCGCGTGGGCCACGGCACACGAACATCTCCGCGCAGAACCCCACCTTGCCAGTCCGAAGGATCCCCAGCAGGCTGTGCTGGGCTGGACCGCGTTCCCCCACCGCGGCCCGGCGACTGACCGCCACGCGCATCCCCCCGGCGCGTGACTCGAGGAGCGTCTCCGTCATGTCTCACCCCACCCCGCGATCCGCCCTGGTGCTGCCGATGTCCGTCGCCGCGTCGATCATGTCGATCATGTCGATCATGGCCGCGAACACTGCGAGTGCCTCGCCAGACGACGCACTGCGCGATCGCCCGCGCGGCAGCTACGTCATCGTCGATCCACCGATCACCGATGCCCCTGCGCCACAGGCCGGCGCCGCGCACATCCTGTTCCTCAATCGCTGCGTCGGCGGCGTGACCATCAACCCCGGCAACGAGGATTCCTCGGCGAACACGTCGTCGATCCTGGGTGGTCCCGTCAACTTCCCCGAGTTCCCCTGGGGCGACGCGACGTGGAACGAGACGATGGCGCGCACCCGCCAGCTCTTCGCGCCGTTCAACGTCCAGGTCACCGACGTCGACCCCGGCAACACCCCGCACGACGAGGTGATCGTCTGCGGTGACGGTGCGAGCGCGGGCTTCCAGGGCGCCGGCGGCGTCGCGCCCTTCACCTGCGGCGTGATCCCCCGCGCGATCACCTACGTGTTCGCCGAGACCATGGGCAACAACCCCGACGCCCTCGCGATCGTCGTCGGGCAGGAGGCCGCCCATGCCTGGGGCCTCGATCACGAGTACAAGTGCGACGATCCGATGACGTACCTCGACTGGTGCGGCGACGTGCAGTACCAGGACGGCGACTACCCGTGCGGCGAGTACAGCGAGCGCGCGTGCTCCTGCGGCGGCAACACCCAGAACTCGTACCAGCACATCCTCGGGCTGTTCGGGGCCTCCACGCCCGACACGCAGTCACCCGTCGCGACGATCACCAACCCCAGCGACGGCGCGCAGTACGAGAGCGGCGCGGACTTCGAGATCGCGGTCGAGGTCAGCGACGATGTCGACGTCGTGTCGGTCACCCTCTTCGTCAACGGCGAGCCCCAGGCCAGTGACGACAGCGCGCCGTTCGGGCCGTGGCCGGCGACCGACACCCCCGACGGCACCTACGAGTTCCACGTCGAGGCCGAGGACTTCGCCGGCAACGTCGGCAGCAGCCCGGTCGTGACCGTGGACGTCGGCGCGGGCGCGCTCGATCCCGAGTCGACCGACGGTGGCGGCGACCCGACCGACGGCGCCGTGACCGACGGCGGCGACGCGCCCGACACCGACCCGGCCGATCCCGACGCTGGCGGTGACGACGGCGCCTTCGGGACCGACGGCGCGCTGCCCCCGGGCTTCGGCGCCGGAAGGGGCGACGGCGCCGACGCCTGTGCGTGCACCGGCGGCGAGCCGAGCGGCGCGGCACTCGTCGCGCCTTGGCTGGTCGCGCTCGCGGCCGGTCGATCGCGACGACGTCGCGTCTGATCGAGTGGACATCTCTCGAGGCCGCGCCCGTCGGCTGCCACGTCGGCGATTGCGGCTCACCGCCAGGAACGACGCGGCGGGGGTGGCGGGGCGAACTGCCGGTCGTCCACCGCGCCCGGCCACGGGCTCGGATCGCCGCGATCCCACGGCTCGTGCACGAACACCGGATCGATCGGCACGCCGCGCGCCCGCAGCCGCTCGGCCGAGTCGTAGACGACCCGGTGCAGCTCGTCGGGCCGCGTCTGATTGCGCCGCACGAAGGGAACCTCGATCACCGAGGACGCCACCGACTCGCCGAACTCGGTGCCGAGCCGCTCGGCGCCGCCCCGGCGCGCGTCCTTGTCGGCGCGCAGCGACTTGCTCCGTGGGGCCGAGGTGGCCGACTCGTCGCGCGCCTCGGCGGCGGCGCGCGGCCGGCTCGGGCCCCAGCCCGACGCGGCGGTCTCGCGGAACACGGCGACGCCGATCACCCCGACGTGCTGCGGCGTGCCCCGCCGCGCGCTGTAGCTGTCGCGCACCGACGAGAAGCGGAACGCCGCGACATGATCGAGCGAACGGCGGAACCCATCGATCACCACCTCGCCGAACGGATCGATCACGTAGCCGCGCTGCCGCTTGAAGTCGCCGAGCTTGCCGGAGAGGACGTCGCGACCATCGACCGTCACGACGACCTCGAGGCGGTCGGCGCTGTCGTTGACGAGGCGTACCGCGTAGCGCTCGCCGAGCTCACCGGCGACGAACGTGGTGCCGCGGTGCTCGACGCTCGCGAAGCCGCCGCCCTCGGGGGCCTCGATCATCACGCGGACCGCGGGCTCCACGACCGCGGGGCGGCGAGGCGCGACGCGACTGGGCCCGTGGGCCTGCGCGATCGGGGTGGGTACGGCAGCGACGCCACCGAGGCACAGCGCGAGGGCAGCGATGGTTCTCGACATGGGGACCTCCGGATCCGGACTGTCGACGCACGGCCGTCCGAAACGATCTGGGTCGACGCCGTGACCCCCCGCATGCGCGCCCCACCTTGCCGCCGGCCGAGAACGCGCCGACCGTGGGTCAACGGGGCCCGATCGCCCGCCGCAGCGCCCGCACGAACTCGCCGGCGCTGCGGTGTCGATCGGCGCGCTGCTTGGCGAAGGCCCGCGAGAAGACGCGGTCGGCCGCGCCCAGCTCGGGTCGCACCTCCGCGATCCGATCCGGAGGATCGTGGAGCTGACGCGCGAGGACCTGCGCGATGGAGTCGGCGGCGAGCGGCGGCCGCCCGGCGAGCAGCTCGTACGCGACCGTCGCGAAGGCGTAGACGTCGCTCGCGCGGTCGGGCGTGACCGCCAGTCCGCACGCGAGCTCGGGCGCGAGGTACAGCGGGGTGCCGCGGACGCTGCCGCTGCGGGTGCGGCAGCTCGGCCCGTACGGATGGGCGAGACCGAAGTCCGCGAGTACGACCCGGCCGTGCCCGAGCAGGATGTTGGTCGGCTTGATGTCGCCGTGCAGGATCCCCGATGCATGCACCGCGTCGAGGCCGGCCGCGAGCGCCCGCAGCACCGCGAGCGCGCGGGGGACCGGCAACCGGATCGACGGTGCGGCGGCGATGACCGCCGCGAGCGTCGTGCCGGCGACGTGCTCCATCGCGAGGAACGGGACGCCGCGATGGACCCCGCGATCGAGCAGGCCGACCACCAGCCCGTTGCCGACCCGCGCGCCGAGCCGCGCGAGCGTTCGCCCCTCGAGTGCGAAGGCGTCGAGCGCATCCTCGTCGACGACATCGGTGTGCAACAGCTTGATCGCCGCCGCGCCGCCGGTGCCGAGATCCTCGGCGAGGAACACCTCGCCCATCGCGCCGCGGCCGATCGACCTGCGCAGCATCCATCGACCCGCGACGCAGTCACCCACGCGCGCGACATGACGCGCATCCGCCGGGGCCGCGCGCTCGGCCGCTCCGCGTGGGACAGCCCAGGGGCACCAGCCGGGACAATCCGACGGCAGGCCTCCGTGCTCGTCGGCGCAGGGCGCCCGCGCGGAGGTCGGCACCGGGCCCTCGAGCAACGGCAGGGTCACGCGCGTGGTGGCCTGGCCCATGCCAGCTCGAGCGTAGCCACGGCGGCGCGGAGACGGACGCGCAACGCTTGCCGCGGCACTCCTCGGCCTTCACGCGGCGCGGCTGTGACGGGCGAGGGCGAGGGCGGCATCGTTCGCGCGGACGATCGTCGTCTCGCCGCCGCGTCGCGAGTACGCCCCACCGAACTCGGGCACCTCGGGGGTGCTCTCGCGTCGCACCGGCGCGAGGTGCCGGACCGCCGCGCGCACGAAGGCATCCGCGCGCCGCGTCGCCGCGTCGGGATCCCAGGCGAACAGCATCGACTCGAGGCTGGCGCACCCGGACATTTCGGTTTCGAGGGACATGCCGCCCTGAAGAGCAAGCGTGGTGCCGCGGGGGAAAACCGTGGGTGATCAAGGGACGCCACGGGATTGACGGCGCCCACGGTGGGCCGCGCCGTGGGAATTCCGTCGCGGGCGACACGCGACTGACGGCGACGCGGACCGCATCGGGACACCGAGCTTCCCCGGGTCGCGCGACGGTGCGTTCGCCGGCGCCGCGCCCGTCCTGGGCCAGTGCGCGCGGCAGGAGTCGAACCTGCGACTTTCGCCTTCGGAGGGCGACACTCTATCCAGCTGAGCTACGCGCGCGTGCGGGCGACGGTTCTACAGGGGGCGTCCGCGTCGCGCAAGACCGCCGTGCAGGCCGGAGCACACCCGGTCCGCGCGCCGGTTTTCGCGGGAACTCCGGGCGCGCTTCGGCCCGCCGTGGGGTGTCGGGGCCGTCCGACGGCCGCGTGTCTGGCTCGGGCCGGCCGCGCTGCTATGCTCGGCCCCATGTGCGCATCCCTGGCCGTTGCCGCGGCGCTGCCCGACCTCGACAAGCTCCGGGAGCTCCTCGAGCGCATCCGTGAGATGTTGGCCCTCGGCGGCGTGGCCCTGGCCCTGGCCATCAGCTGCATCTTCCTGCTCGCGTGGGTGCTGTCGCACCTGCGTCGACCCGCGGCGACCGGCACCGCCGCCGCGTCCGGCAAGGGGCTGCTCGCGACGATCTCGTTGTGGCTCAGCTACGGGCCCGTGGGCCTGACGCTCGTCGCGGGCCTCGGTGCCCTCGTGCCGACGCTCGCGCCCTTCACCCTCAAGAGCTTCGCGCTCGCGGTGCTCGCTGCGGCCTTGGTCTGGTGCGTGGCCGTGGCCGCCGTCTTCGCCGGCGGCACGCGGGTGCACCTCGGTCGCGCACGGCGGGCGCTGCTGTTGGCCGGCACCCCGTGGTACTGCCTCGCGGTGTACCTGAGCACGTTCCTGTGATGCGTCGCGTACCCGTGCTCGCGGTGTTGTGGGTCGCGTGCGCCTGTGCGCCGCGCGGGCCGAGCTACACCTCGCTGCACGTCGTCGACGGCGAGGTCGTCTACTCGACGCCGCCGCCGACCTCGGCGTATGCGTCGTATCTCCGCTGCCGGCTCGCCCTGGAGGCGACGCCGCCGCGGCTCGACGAGGCGGCCGGGTTCATCGAGGCCGCGATCGCGGCGGATCCCCGCGACCCGCAGCTGTGGACCGTGCGCGGGGAGATTGCAGCGCGGCGCGGGGATGGGGATCGGGCGATGGCGTCGGTGAAGCGGGCGCTGGAGCTGGCGGATGGGTATCCGCCGGCGAAGCAGCTCGAGGCGAGGTTGGGGAAGTCGGACGCGGTCGCGGGGCAGTGAGCTTCGGGCACGGGCACGGGCACGGAGCGGGTAAGGCGAACGCTTGCGCGTTCGTCTTTCCCGCTACAGCGGAATGTTCCCGTGCTTCTTCCGCGGATTGTCCTGCCGCTTGTTCTCCAACATCTTGAAGCTCTGGGCGATGCGGATGCGCGTGTCGGCGGGATCGATCACCTGGTCGACGAAGCCGAGCTCGGCGGCCTTGTAGGGGCTCGCGAACAGCTCGCGGTACTCCTCGGCGAGGCGCTTGCGCGTGGCCTCGGGATCCGTGGCCTCGGCGAGCTCGCGGCGGAAGATGATGTTCACGGCGCCCTCGGCCCCCATCACGGCGATCTCCGCCATCGGGTACGCGAGGTTGATGTCGCCGCGGATGTGCTTGCTCGACATGACGTCGTAGGCGCCGCCGTAGGCCTTGCGCGTCACGATCGTCACCTTGGGCACCGTCGCCTCCGTGAAGGCATACAGCAGCTTGGCGCCGTGGCGGATGATGCCGCGGTACTCCTGCTCGGTGCCGGGGAGGAAGCCCGGCACGTCCACCAGCGTCAGCAGCGGCACGTTGAACGCGTCGCACATCCTCACGAAGCGGGCGGCCTTCGTCGACGCATCGATGTCGAGGCAGCCGGCGAGCACCAGCGGTTGGTTGGCGACCACGCCGACGCTGCGGCCGGCGACGCGCACGAAGCCGATCACCATGTTGCGCGCGTAGCCCTCCTGGACCTCGAGGAACTGACCGCCATCGGCGATCGCCGTGATGATGCGGCGGATGTCGTAGGCCTTGCTCGGGTCGACAGGGACCACGTCGCGCAGCTCGGGGCAGCGCCGATCGGGGTCGTCGGCGTTCGCCAGGGCCGGCGCGGTGCCGAGGTTGTTCGACGGCAGGAACGAGAGCAGCTGCCGCGTCATCGCCAGCGCCGCAGCCTCGTCGGCGCAGCGGAAGTGGGCCACGCCCGAGCGCTCGTTGTGCGTGGTGGCACCGCCGAGCTGCTCCTTGGTCACCTCCTCGTGCGTCACCGTGCGGATGACGTCGGGGCCGGTGATGAACATGTAGCTGGTGTGATCGACCATCAGCACGAGGTCGGTCAGCGCGGGCGAGTACACCGCGCCGCCGGCACAGGGCCCGAGCACCACGGAAATCTGCGGCACCACGCCCGACGCCAGCACGTTGCGCTTGAAGATCTCGGCGTAGCCGGCGAGCGACTCGACGCCCTCCTGGATCCGCGCGCCGCCGGAGTCGTTGAGCCCGATGACGGGCGCGCCGACGTCCATCGCCATGTCCATCACCTTGCAGATCTTCCGCGCGTGGGCCATGCCCAGACTGCCGCCGAAGGCCTCGGCCTGCTGTGCGAACACGAAGACGGTGCGACCGTCGATCGTGCCGTGCCCGGTGACGACGCCGTCGCCGTACACCCGCTTGTCCGCCATCTGGAAGTCGTTGCAGCCGTGGGTCACGAACCGGTCGAGCTCCACGAACGAGCCCGGGTCGAGCAACATCGCCACCCGCTCGCGCGCGGTCATGCGACCGGCCGCGTGCACGCGATCGGCGGCCGCGGCGTGGGTCGCGGCCGCACGCTCGGCCACCGCCGGATCCCGCGCGGCCCTGGGCCCGGCCCCGGTGTCAGCCAGGCGTTCGCGCAACTCGAGTTCTACCCGCGGATCTCGCTTCGAATCGGCCATCGGCGGCGCCGAGAGTAGATCAGAGCGCGCCCTTGGTCGATGGCACGTCGGTGATCGCACCGTCGGGGCGGCACGCCATGCGCAGCGCACGGGCGAAGGCCTTGAACGTCGCCTCGACCACGTGGTGGCAGTTGCCGCCGCTGCGCAGGTGCAGGTGCAGGTTCATGCGCCCGGCCACGACGACGGCGCCGAAGAACTCCTTGACCAGGTCGCAGTCGAACGTGCCGACCCAGCGCCCCGCGATGACCGGGATGTCGAAGACCAGGTAGGGCCGGCCGCCGAGGTCGATGGCGGCGTCCACGAGGGTCTCGTCCATCGCCAGGGAGAAGCACCCGTAGCGGGTGATGCCTGCGCGGTCGCCCAGGGCCTGGTCCAGCGCGGCGCCGAGCACGAGCCCCGTGTCCTCGACGGTGTGGTGGGCGTCGACCTCGAGGTCGCCCTCGGCGTCGACCTCGAGCGCCATCGCGGAGTGCTTCGCGAGCGCCTCGAGCATGTGCGAGAAGAACGGCACGCCGGTCTTCACCTTGGCGGGCGCCGGCGCGTCGCCGGGCACCGTCATCGACAGCGCGATGCGGGTCTCGCGGGTGACCCGCTCGACGGTGGCGCGGCGGATGGTCGCCGTCACTTGGGACCCCCGAGCACGGACGCCGCCCGCGGGTGATTGCGGATCTCCTCGAGCAACGCGAGCAGCGGCGGCGCCTGTTCGAGGCCGAGGCCCAGCTCGACGTCGATCCATGCGCCGCGGAGATCCTGGCGCTCCAGCTTCACCCGCGCCGAGCGCAGGTAGATCCGTGCGAACGCGCTGGCGACCTGCCGCTCCTCGGGGTTGGAGCGGCGCGCCCGGGCGGTCTCCGACAGGCGGTTCTGTCCGCGCACGCGCGCCTCGTCGTACGCCGCGCGCAGCTCTGGATCACACAGCACGTTGTAGGCCTCCGTCATGCGCTTGTAGACCTCGTAGGCCATCGCCTTGGTCTCCTCGCCCGCGGAGAAGACGTAGCGGTCCGGGTGGAATCGCTGGGCCCGCTCGTGGAACGCCTCGCGAACGGCGACGTAGTCGCAGCCCGGGCGCAGGCCGAGGTAGTCGTAGTAGCTCGCCGTCGGCAGGCTCGCGTGCAGCATCTCGACCTGGCGGTTGCGATCCTCGTCCACGGCGCTTGCATCCCTCACGGACCCGGCACCAGCGTCTTGCCGCGGGCCACGGCGCCGGCCTCGCCGCCCATGCGCGAGGCCATCGCCGCCACCTCTTGATCGTCGAGCCCGCCGAGCACGCGCATCGTCGCGCTCTGGCGCGCGCCGGTGACCTGATCGACCGCGCGGACCTCGATGATGCCGTCGGCGTTGATCTCGAACGTCACCGCGATCGTGACCTCGCCGCGCGGCGCCTCGCGGAGCCCCGACAGCGTGAGCTCGCCGAGCTTGTGGTTGGAGTCGAAATCCTCGGACTCGCCCTGGCAGACCTGGATCCGCACGAAGCGTTGGTTGTCCGCGGTGGTGGTGAACAGCCGGGTCTGCTCGACCGGGATCGCGGTGTTGCGCGCGATGACCATGTCGACGAAGCCGCCGAGCGTCCGGACCCCGAGACTACGCGGGGTGACATCCAGCAGCACGGCCGAGTTCGGGATCGCGGCGAAGTTGCCGGTCGACGTCGAGATCGGCACCAGCGAGCCGAGCAGGGCGGCGCCCTGGATCGCGGCGCCCACGGCGACGACGCTCATCGGGTTGATCGCCGTCTGCGCCGGCTTGCCGAACACCTGCGCGACGATCTCGCGGACCAAGGGCAGCCGCGTGGTCCCGCCGACCAGCACGATCTCGTCGATCTGCTGCGGCGCGAGCCCGGCGACCCGCAGCGCGTCGATGCACACCGGCACCGTGCGGCGCACGATCGGCTCGATGTGCCAGCGCAGGTCGGCCTCCGACAGCGCGAACTCGAGGCCGCGACCGTCCACGACGTCGTCGACGCGGATGCCGCTGCTGAAGTTCTCGGACAGGTCGATCTTCACCTGCTCGGCGACGGCGCGCAGGCGCTCCATGCCGATGCTGCGGCTGCGCACGGGCACGCCGTGCTGGCGCTCGAACGCGTGGACCATCAGGCCCATCACGGCCTCGTCGATGTCGTCGCCGCCGAGGAACATCTCGCCCGAGGTCGCGAGGACCTCGAAGACGTTGCGCGTGATCTGCAGGATGGTGACGTCGAAGGTGCCGCCGCCGAAGTCGTAGACCGCGATGCGGCGGTCGGTGTCCTCGATGTAGCCGTAGGCGAGCGCGGCCGCCGTCGGCTCGTTGATGACGCGGATCACGTCGAGACCGGCGAGCCGCGCCGCGATGCGCGTCGCGCTGCGCTGGGCGTCGGTGAAGTTGGCCGGGACTGCGATGACCGCCTTGGTCGCCGCCTGCCCGAGGGCCTCCTCGGCCATCTCGCGCAGGTAGGTGAGGATGTTGGCCGCGATCTCGACCGGGCTCAGCAGCCGGCCGCCGAGCTCGATGAGCACCGCCTCGTTGGGCCCCTCGACGATGCGGTACGGCATCGTCTCGCGCATGCGCTGGACCTCGGTCGCCCCGAAGCGCCGGCCGATGAGCCGCTTGCTGCTGAAGACCACCTGGGACGGGTCCACCGCGCGGCGCTGCTTGGCTCGGTTGCCGACGATGAGCCGGCCGTCAGGCATCGCCGCGACCACCGACGGGATGATGCGGTCGTCCCCGCGGCGGACGACCGACGCACGGCCGCCACGCACCACCGCGCACGCGGAGTTCGTGGTGCCTAGATCGATGCCCAGCACCGGCTCGGACTCGGCCGTCATCGCGACGCGAGTGTATCAGGCCGCGGCTCGGGACCGCGAGAACCGGCCACGAACGCGCGGGTGCCCCGGCCGCCGAGCGCTCAGACGGGGGATTCGGGCACGAAGACGATGTCCCCCGGCTCGAGCGCGAAGTCCTGACCGCGGCTCTCGAGGATCGCGGTCACGTCGATCTCGAAGGTCTGTCGGCCCTTGTCGGTCTGGCGGATGAGCTTCACCCGCCGCGGCATCGCCAGGGGGTTCATGCCGCCGGCCTGCGAGATCGCCTGCATGACGGTCATGCCGGGCTTGTAGGGCAGCGAGCCGGCCTCCTTGACCTGCCCGAGCACGCTGACCTCGCGGTTCTGCCGCTCGGTGACGCGGACCGTGACCTGCGGCTGCTTGAGCCAGCCCGACTGCAGCTCGAGCTCGATCTTCTCGGCGATCGCGGCGCCGGTCTTGCCGCGGACCTCGACGTCGCCGATCCACGGGAAGCGGATCTTGCCGTCGTCGCTGACCTCGTAGGGCCCGCTGATGTCGTCGTGCTCGCGCACGCGGATCTCGATGATGTCGCCGGGGCCGAGCGTGCGGTTCTCGGGGGTCGCGGCCGGCGGCAGCGTGAGCGCGGAGCTGGTCGGCCGGCACGCCGCGAGCAGCAGCACGACGCCGAGCCGCAGCGGCGCGGGGCTCATATGCGCACCGCCAAGACGAGGGTCACCAGGTGGCGCACGAACGACAGCGTGTCGGTCGGGTCGGGGACGTCGTCCGGGGTCTCCGGGTCTCGGACGTAGAGCACCGTGAACGGCCGCGTGTCGGCGATGAGGTCGTAGCCGAGCGACACCGCGAAGATCTTGCCCAGCGGCTGCTCGACCTTGGCGGAGAGCCCGACGATCGTCGTGCGCCGCTGGAACTCGGCTTCCCCCGGACCCGAGTAGTCGTCGATGATGTCCGACTCGACGCCCGGCACAGGCAAGCCGTTGAACCGCCGCCCCGCGACGCTGGCCCCGAGATGCCCGATCATCCGCCACCGGAACTGGTGCCCGAGCGCCACCGACACCCCGTTGTCGACGTAGTAGTTGCCGAACAGCGAGTCCTGGAAGTTGCGCATCAGCCCGACGTGGATGAGCGAGCGCAGCGTCGGGAAGTAGTTCACCGAGACGTTGCCGATGAACGAGCTGAAGCTCGGGCCGTTGATGTCGGTGCGGTAGAAGCCACCGCCCCACCCGACCATCGCCTCGATCGCGAGCTTGTCGACGACCTGCCCGCGGTAGCCGGCGAGGAAGCGGTGGGCGTAGGTGTCTTCCTTGCGACCCGTCCCCGGCTCGGTGCAGCAGTCCGAGTAGTAGGTGAAGTCCATCGTGTAGGTCGCCAGCAACGAGCTCCGCGGCAGGAAGCGCCACTTGGCCTCGGAGTAGAGGCCGTTGAGCAGACGGTTGCTGCGGTTCAGATCGTCGTCCTCGAAGCGCAGCCACTGGCTGCGGTATCCGACGCCGAAGGCGATCCGACCGCCGCCGGGGCGCACGTAGAACGTCAGCTGCCCGCGGTGATCGAGGCGGTTGAAGTTCAGCACCGAGCCGAGCGCCTGGTAGTTGCCGGCCGAGGCCCCGCGGAAGAAGTCCTCGTCGAGGTGCACCGAGAACCGGCGCCCCGGGAGCAGGGCCAGGCGCACCTGGGTGCCGATCGAGAACCGCGGCACCGACCGCACGTCGGCCTTGCGCGAGAGGTACTGGCGGAAGCCGCCGAGCAGCGAGATGTTGTAGTCGAACCACCGGCCGCTGCGCTCGGCCGGCGTCATGAGCAGGCCATCGCGGATGTCGCGGTTGCCGATGCCGAGCCACGCCGAGGGCCACAGCGCGGTGCTGACCAGCGGCTCCTCGACCTTGGCGTTCGAGTAGACGTTGGAGTCGAGGCCCATGCCCAGGGCGAAACCGGTGTGGAACGTCGAGCGCTCGCCGACCTTGAGACCGCGTCCGTCCTCGGCGCGCGGGATGCCGAAGGCGTTGTGCAGCACGCCGCCGGCGAAGGCCGTCGAGGCAAGCCCCAGCCACAGGCCGATCGCCATCGACAGCGCCGCGAGCCGGGCCGTGCTTACTGTCAGGAGGCGACGAAGGGACACGTTCGAACAGTTCGACGGGGCGAGGCGCCCACGCGGCAAAGAGGCCGACAGGCTACACGAGATACCCCCGAGGGGCGGTTTTTCTACACTCCGGCAGCGACGTCCGGGGACTAGTTGGTCGGGCTCTCGACCGTGGGCGGACGGACATCGTCGACCGGCGGGGGCACCGGCGCTCGAGCGCCGCTCGCGGTGGGATCGGCGAAGGGCACCGTCGGGCGCTCGTCGACCTCGGTGCGGGTCTTGTTGTCCTTGTCCTCCGGCGAGGCATCGCCCGCGCAGGCGCGCGCCTGATCGACCAGGCCGCCCATGCGCTCCGACAGCGCGCCCAGCTTCTCCGCCGCGAAGGTCCGCTGCTGGTCGGTCGAGCCGGCGTCCTGGATCACGAGGACCTCGGTCGTCACCAGCTCCATCACCTCGCCGCCGCGCTCCTGCTTGTCGATCAGACACGCCGCGCGGACCACGTCGGACTCGCCG
This sequence comes from Nannocystaceae bacterium, assembly GCA_044344875.1. Taxonomy (GTDB): domain Bacteria; phylum Myxococcota_A; class Polyangia; order Nannocystales; family Nannocystaceae; genus Xiheibacterium. Next base: position 2,233 of record JBIJCC010000045.1, on the reverse strand, counting down.
TCGGCCTGGGCGGTCAGCTGACCGAGTTCGGTCATGGCCGCGTCGATCTTCGCGCGGCTCTCGCTGATCCCAACGGGGGCGGCCACCGCGGGCGCCGGCTCGGCCGCGGCGGGCTCGGGGGCCGGCGGCGGCGCGGCATGGGTCGCCGCGGAGAGCAGCCACACGGGGAGACACGCCAGGGCCATGGCGCGAACGAGGCGGGTTCCGTGTGCGGAGGACGGGAGGAACTTCACATCAAACTCCTGGGTCGGGACACCGATCGCCATGGTGCCGCGACCCCGTTTCCGTGTCGAGCCGAACACGAAACCGCGGGAGCCCCGTCGTTCCGAAGGTGCGTGGCGTCACGAGCCGCCGGAGAAGACCACCGAGAACGTGACCTCGGCGCCCTCCTCGGCCCCGTCCATCGGGAAGCGCCAGCCCTGGATCTTGGCCCGGGCGCAGCTGCTGACCGCGGCCGAGCCGACGGTGTCCTCCTCGATGTCGACCTTGGTGACCGAGCCCATCACGCTGATCGCGATGGTGTACGTCATCTTGCCGGCGAGATCCGGCTGCGTCCGCAGGGCCTTGTTGTAGCAGTGCTGCAGCGCGCTGGTGCGGTGCTTGATCGCCGCCTTGATCGACGTCTTGTCGACGTCGCCGAACACATCGGTGTTGGTCGCCTTGGTGACGCCCGCGACCTTGCGCTCGAGCTTGTCGTCCTTGCGCGCGAGCTCGGGGCCCTCGCCGGTCTCGAAGCCGGCGGTCTGCACCGCGGAGCCCGAGGCGCTGATGCCGGTGCCGCCGGGGACGAACGGGCTGATGTCGCCGCCGTCGGCGAGCACGGTCGTCGTCATGCCCTGGTCGAACAGCTCGCCGAGATTGTTCTCGGTGCTGTTGATGACGTCGAACACGGTGCCCTCGCCGGGTCCGCCGTAGGTGCCCAGGACGCGGGCCACACCGACGGAGCGGGCCTCGGACATCGCCTTCTCGGAGAACTTCTGCGGCTTGTCGTCGAGGACCTTGACCTTCTCCTTCGGCTTCTCCTTGTCGACGACCTTCTGGTCGTCGTCCTCTTCGGCGAGCTCGTCCTTCTCCTCCTCGGGGACGGGCTCGGGCTCTTCCTTGTCCTTCGGGATCGCCATCGCGGTGTGGAAGCGCTGGTCGATGGTCTCGAGGTCCATCTCGTCCTTGCGCTCTTGGTTCGCCTCGTACACGAAGAACGAACCGAGCACGGCCGCCGAGCTCGCCATCGTGTAGCGATCGAGCGGGGACAGGGTGTCGCGGAGCTTGGCCGCGTACTCGACGGGGAACGGGACCTTCGCCGGGATCGGCTTGGGGTCGGCGAACTGGAACAGGATCGTGGTCTCGCCGATCAGCAGCTTGCCCTTCGCGCGTGGATCGAGGAGCACGCGGATGCGATCACCACCGCCGAGCTGCTGGCGCAGCGCACCGACCGTGATGGCCTTGCTGCCGAGCGACAGCTTGCCCTTCGCGCTCGCCGGCAGATCGAGGAAGTAGCGGCCTTGGCGGAAGTCGAAGATCGTGTGCTTGAGCGGCGCCGCGGCGCCGAACAACATCACGTCGCTGCGGTAGTCGCTGCCGAAGCTGAGCGCGGCGGGGCGGCTCTGGTGGACCTCGTCGCAGACCAGTCCGTCTTGCACGACCGCGAGCCGCAGTACCTTCGTCCGGGGTGAGGGTGCAGGCTTCATCGGTTTCGTAGCTTCGTGAGCAACCGTGGATCACTGGACACGCGCGAGGCGTGCCCGTGGCCCCCAGGACATCAGCATAACCTGGACGTGCTGGAGCACCAATCTGACCCCTCATCTTCCCGCGAAACGGGGTTTTCAGTACACCCCGAAGTGACCTGCGCAGGGCCCGCGACAGTTTGTCGCAGGCCAGGTTTCGCCCGGGATGGTTTCTGTGCGTTGGCTTACCCGTGGCCGGAGCCGGGCTCGACGATCACCGACCAGAACAGGCACTCCGATGGGGGCTCTTCGCCTGCGCCGAGCCGACCGAGGTGACACCGACTGCCGCGCAGCGCGTCGAGCGTCGCGACCAGGGTCGACATCGGGATCGTGCCCTCGGCATCCACGTGCACCACCGGGTCGTAGTCCGCGGCGCGCATCTGGAGTAACCGTTCAGGCCGCCTGATCTCGGGCGTGCGCAACCACACTGGGCCAGGGATCGACCCGCGATCATGATCATGATCAAAGGGAGAAGTGAGCGCCGGAGGCCCGGACGATCGGTCGAGCCA
>JBIJCC010000194.1:0-8144 GCA_044344875.1 Nannocystaceae bacterium | reverse complement strand
CTCGGCGACCTCATCCTGCGTCAGTTTTAGTTCGGCTTTGGGGCGGCCCATCGCCACGTTAGATCACAGACGCAGGATTTTTCCAAGGACTCCCGTGACGCCTGACTAGAGGTCGCCCAGCGGATCGTCGCCCTCGCCGAGCTCGAGCTTCTTGCGCGGCTCGATCACCAGGACGATCTTCGACTTGCCGTCCTTGCCGGCGATCGAGATCGGCACGCCCAGCTTCGCCGCGACGCCGTCGGCGTCGACCAGCGTGCCCCCGTCCTTCGCGTACTCGGCCCCGACGCTGAGGCTCGCGGCGTCGGTGCCCGCCTTCAGCGCGAGGGTCACGGCGTGCTCGTGCTCGTCGATCGTCGCGCGCACCGTCGAGGTCTCGTCGAACTTCACCGTGTGCCCGCCGAGCGTCACCTCGTGGCCGGCCTCGTCGACGACGCGGACCTTGACCAGCGCCGCGGTCGGTGCGGTCTCCTCGGCGCTGGCGCGAATGGACGATCGCGCGTCCGCGGTGGGGCTGCCGAACACGAAAAGCCCCAGCAGTAGGGCGCCCGGCGCCCTGCTCATCATCCCCGTGCTGCGTCGCATGCGTCCCCTTCGGCGAAAGGCCGGTGTCCCGTGCCGGGTCTATGGCGCACCGGGGGCCGCGCATCATCGCGCCGTGTTGAATTGTGCGCGAGGGCACTCACGTCCTGCTGCCCCCAACCCGAAGGCCCGCCTGCCGACGATCGCGCGGGCCGACAGCGTCGTGGGCGGGCGTGCGGTCGCGGCCCGCGCCTGGGCCCACGCCGACTGCGATACGATGGTCCGACGTGCGCATCTCCCTGATCCTCTCCGTGTTCCTCGTGTTGCCCTGCGCCGCGTGCTTCGGCGACGCTCCGGACATCGACGGCACCGCGGGCACCGGCGGTACGGGCACGACCGGCACGGCGGGCACCGCGAGTACCACTGGCAGCAGCAGCACCAGCGGCAACGGGGCCACGGTGACATCGCTCGACGGCGGCAGCTCCGGCACCGACACGGGGATGCCCCCGATGTGTGGCGAGGGCGGCGTGGCGGTGCCTCCGCGCCCCGACGGCTGGAGCGCGCCGTTCTTCGCGTACGGCCTGTCGTCCAACCTCGCGATGCCGCCGGAGTGCGGCGGCGGCACGCGGGGCGTGCCCCTCGGCACCGAGAAGCCCGGGGCGACGAGCTGCAATTGCGTCTGCGACGCGCCGCCCGAGCAGGTGTGTTCGGTGCTCGTGGAGAATTGCGTCAGCACGCCGATCGCCGCCATCGGCACATGCCTGGACCTCGAGGGCGTGCCCGAGGGCATCGGGTTCTTTCCCATGGACGTGTCGGCGTGCGAGGCGACGCTGCGCGTCGTTCCCAACGGGGAGGCGAACTTGGCGTTTCGCTGCGAGGTCGTCGTCGAGAACGGCTGCACCTCGGACGCGCCCGAGGCCGAGGGCCTGTGCGTGGTCGCCGACGGCGAGTTCGCCGAGTGTCCGCCGGGCTACGACGCAGGGCCGCCGGTCATGCTGGAAGATCCGCGCTGCGGGGCCTGCACGTTCTGCGACTCGACGGCGTACTGCAGCGGCACCGCCATGATGGAGCACTTCGACGCGCTCGGATGCGAGGGCGCCCCCTTCCTGACCACGACGGCGGGACAGTGCACCAACGTGCCGTCCGTGTCGGTCCGCATGGCGCCGATCCCCGCGATTTGTGACCCGATCGAGGCCGCCGACCCGACGCCGATCTCCCTCTGCTGCGCGCCGTGAGATCGCGATGCGGATCGATCGCCGCGCCCTGGTGCTCACCTCCCTCGCGCTGGCCTGCGCCGACGATGCGTCGCCCGCCGTCGACGGCCCGCCGCCCGAGGTGATCGGCCGCTGCCGCGAGTTCGACCCCGTGCGCGCGCCGTACTTCGGCGATCTCCACGTCCACACCTCGCTGTCGCTCGACGCCAACCTCCAAGGCAATCGCCTGAGCGTCGCCGACGCGTACCGGTTCGCCCGCGGCGAGGCCGTCGGCGTGCAGCCGCACGACGCCGCGGGCACGCCGATGCGCACCGCCCAGCTCGAGCGGCCGCTGGACTTCGTCGCCGTCACCGACCACGCGGAGTTCCTCGGGGTGGTGCAGGGCTGCACCACGCCGGGCTCCGCCGAGTACGACGCGCCGGCGTGCGCGGGCTACCGCGACGATCCCGACATGGCGTTCTTCGGGTTCAATGCCCGACTGATCCTCGGGCCCGACGCGGCCTCGGCCCCGGCGCCGTGCGACCCCGCGTCGGGCGGCTGCCCCGACAGCGACGCGGCGGCCTGGGACGAGATCCAGCGCGCCGCCGAGGCCGCCTACGATCGCACCGACGACTGCAGCTTCACCTCGTTCGTCGCCTACGAGTGGTCGGGCTCGCCCAACGCGCTGAACCTCCACCGCAACGTCATCTTCCGCAACCACCACGTGCCGTCGCACCCGTCCGGGTACTTCGACGTCGGCCGCGAGGAGCAGCTGTGGCAGCGCCTCGACGAGGACTGCCTCGGCCGCGACGACGACTGCGACGTGCTGACGATCCCGCACAACTCGAACCTCAGCTCTGGCTTGATGTTCGAGACCGTCGACGGCGAGGGAAGGCCGTTCGACGCCGCCTACGCCCGGGCGCGCGCCGAGCTCGAGCCGCTGGTCGAGATCTTCCAGCACAAGGGCGCGTCCGAGTGCCTGCCCGGCACGACCAGCGCCGACGAGAAGTGCGACTTCGAGGTGATGCCGTACGCGCGGCTCAGCTCGGCGACCCTGGGCGGCGTCGCGGAGACGCTGGTCGAGTCGGACTTCGTGCGGCACGCCCTCGGCCGCGGGCTCGAGCTGCTCGCGACGATCGGCGTGAACCCGTACATGTACGGCTTCGTCGCGAGCACCGACACGCACCTCGGCACGCCGGGCGCCGTCGACGAGCGCGGGTTCCTCGGCCACGGCGGGGCCGGCCTCACCGTGCGCGAGAGCCTGCCGCCCGGCCTGCCCGATCGCCCGTGGTTCAACCCGGGCGGACTCGCGGTGATCTGGGCCGAGGAGAACTCGCGGGAGGCCCTGTTCGAGGCCATGCGTCGCCGCGAGGTCTACGCGACCAGCGGGCCGCGCATCGTGCTGCGGATGTTCGCCGGCTACGACCTCGACGACGCGCTGTGCAGCGCGCCGGACCTCGAAGCACAGGGCTACGTCCGCGGCGTGCCGATGGGCGGCGTGCTGCCGGCGTCGTCCGGCGCCGCGCCGCGGCTGCTCGTCTCGGCGCTCGGCGACAGCGGCACCGCGACGACGCCGGGCAACGCCCTCGAGCGGGTGCAGATCGTCAAGGGCTGGTTGGTCGACGGCGCGGCCCGCTTCCGCGTCGTCGACGTCGCGGGCACGCCGGTCGATTCGACGGTCGATCCCTCGACGTGCATGCCCGGCGACGATGGCGAGGCCAGCCTGTGCGGCGCGTGGGTCGACGACGACTTCGATCCCGCGGTGCCGGCGTTCTACTACGCGCGCGTGCTCGAGGTGCCGAGCTGTCGCTGGCAGCAGTACGCGTGCAACGACGCGGGGGTCGACTGCGACGATCCGACGAGTGTCGGCGAGGGCTTCGAGGGCTGCTGCGACGCCGCGCCGCTGCAGCAGGAGCGCGCGTGGAGCTCCCCGGTGTGGTACGTGCCGTGACCACGACGCCGCGACTGCTGCTGCGCTTCGCGCTGGGTGGTGTGCTGCTCGTCGGGCTGGGGCGCGCGTGTGGGCACGACCCCGGCCGGGCGGCGCTGCGGGTCGAGGTGCCGGCGGGCTCCGACGCCGCGGTCGAGGTCGCGATCGACGAGGCGCTGCTGCTCGACGCGGCCGAGCGCGCCCAATGGCCGCGGCGCGACGCGATCGTCCGCGCCCGGATCGCCGCGCTGCTCGGTGCGATCGACGACGACGGGGATCCCGAGGCCGCGATCGATCGGGCGATCGCGCAGGGGCTGCACCGCCGCGACCCGATCGCGCGGCGCCGCCTGGTGCTGGCCGCGACGCGGGCGCTGGGCGATGGCGCAGATCCGGCGGCGTGGAGCGACGCGCTGCTGGCCGAGTACGGCGGCCACCCCGAGCGCTACACGAGCGCGACGCGGACCGAGTTCACGCAGGTGTTCGTGTCGTGCGACGGCGATCGCGACGACGACTGCGAGCGTGAGGCGGCGTCGATCGCCGCGGCGCTCGAGGGCGCACCCGCGGACGTCGCGATCACGGGCGCCGATCCATGGCCGTGGACGCGGCCCGGGGTCGCGTACGCCAGCGCGCGGCTCGACGCGCTGTTCGGGGCGGGCTTCGGTGCAGCGATCGCGTCGGCGCCGGTCGGTCGGTGGAGTGGGCCGCATCGCTCGGCGTTCGGCCTGCACCTGGTCTACGTGCAGGCGCGCCACGGGGGCGAGGTGCGCACGATCGCGGAGGTCCTCCCGCGACTGCAGGCGACGCTCGAGCAGGGCCGACGGGACGACGCGGTGCGGGCGGCCCTCGATGCGCTGCGGCGCGAGCGAACGATCGAGGTGGTGTCGGTGCCATGAGGTTCGCGATCCCATGGCAGGTTGGCGGGCTCGCGATCGTCGCGCTCGCGATCGTGGTCGTGGGTGGGCCGCGGATCGCGGTCGCCCACGGGCCGGCGCCCATCGGCGTGTCGATCGACGAGGCGGCCCCGGGGGAGATCACCGTGCGACAGCGGCGTGCCCACGGCGCGGTGGCGCTGCCGCTGCCGCGCTTCACGGCCGGCTGCACCGCGATCGGTCCGGCAGCGGACGAGGTCGAGCTCGAGGTCCTCGTCACGTCGCAGGCGATGCGCTGCGACATCGCCCTCTCGGGCACGGCGATCGAGCAGCCGGGCCTCGTGCCGGGGGGCCCCGACGCGATGCTCCGCGTGGCACTGCACGACGGCGCCGTGCACCGCGACGTCGCGACTGCAGCGGCGCCCCGCGTCGAGATCCCGGCCGCGAGCTCGGGCCTCGCCGTGTTCGCGCGCCACGTGGGCCTGGGCGCATCGCACCTGCTGGGCGGCGCCGATCACCTCGCGTTCGCGCTGGCGCTGTTGCTCTTGGCCCGCACGTGGCGGGCTGCGATCGCGGGCGTATCGGCCTTCGCGGTGGGCCACAGCCTCACGCTCGTCGCCGCGACGCTGGGCTGGGTGCGCGTGCCGTCGACGTGGGCCGAGCTCGGGATTGCGGCGAGCGTGGTGCTCGTCGCCCTCGAGCTCGCGCGCGCGCGGCCGGGTCCGGCGCCGCGGAGGCTGGTCTTCGCCGCGGCCGCGGCGGGGCTGGTGCACGGGCTAGGGTTCGCGACCGCGCTCGCGCAGACGGGTGGTGCGGCGCTGGTGCCTGCGCTTGCGGGGTTCAACCTGGGTGTCGAGCTCGGGCAGCTGGTGGGCATCGCGGGGCTCGGGGTGGTCGCCGTCGTCGCGCGCCGTGTCGGGGTGCGCGACACTGCGAGGGGGCGGGTGTGGATCGGGCACGGGCTCGGGGTGCTGGGGATGGCGTGGGGGTTCGAGGTGGTGCTGATGGGGATCGGGTGACTGGGGTGGGGTCGGGCCGGGTGCCGGGCGTGCTGGATGGATGCATGGATGGACCGAGTTCCTCGGCGAACTTGTCAGGTACGAGGACTAGCGATCGAATGGCCGAAGGACGCGGCAGCCGGGCGCGAAGACGACACAGTGCGGTGCGAGAAAACGCTGAGGACCCAGGGAACGCCCGGGGGTCGGGCCGCGTGTGGTAGCCCGCCCGATTATCCGCCGCGTTATCCAGCGGGGCTTGCAGGGTAACGTGGCGCGTGCCACGATGAAGCGAGGTCCAACCTGTCGGGATTGCTGCGGCCCGGAACCGTCCACGGGGTTGGCACGCCTACGAACGCTGCTGTGTCTTTCCGGAAGAGCTGGTGTTATCCGACCCGTCGAATTGGAGCTGGGCACCAGCGCAGACGCGCGTGGCTCGCCAGTGCCCAGTACCCGGCCTAGACGGCCAAACGGCCAGCACGACCTCACGCGGGTATCTACGGGCGATGCTGGACAATCGCCTCGCCTTCCACAAGACTGTTGCGCGGTCGACGGAGACCGGAGGATCATGATGCGGCAGAACAATGGCGGACGCCGCCTAGAACTAGTCGAGCGGGCGCGCGTGCCTCGGACGCTGGCTCTGGTCGCCAGTGGGGCGATTTGGTTGTTGGCGTCCAGCGGGTTGACGATCGTTGCCAGCTGCAGGCCAGAGCGAGAGCCGGGGCTTGAGCACCGCGCAGAATCGTGTCAAGCATGGTGCGCGGTGGCAGCGGGCAGCTGCGGTACCGGACCGACGGCGTCCTACGACACGGTCGAAGAGTGTGTTCAAGAGTGTACAACGCCAGATGGCGATGTTGGCTGGGGTTGGGGCTATGAGGAGAGCAAGAAGGCAGACGCGTGCGTCGCCGAGTGGACAGCGCACACAGACTGCGTCGCGGCGCTGACGTGTGCACAACAACAGGTCTACTTCTCCAGCGTGACCCAAGACCCCCCGGTTGAGGAACGAGGATGTTACGCCGAATGGGATGCAATGTTCGACTGTGTGCGCGAGCACCCGTGCTGCGAGGAGATTTCGAAATGACCGCACGGTCAGTATCACTGGTCGCTTCGGCCATCATCGCTTTCGGTTTCGCTTGTGGCGGTGGCGGGGCAGACGATTGCTATGCGCATTGCTGGGAGGCCGAACAGGAGGTCGAGGATGTCGAGGGAGGGCCAGATGGCTATTTCGACGATCTCTGCGACAACTATCATGGAGGCGGAGCCATGGGGGCTCCCATCCCTCCGAGTGGAGACTTCGGCGGCAGAGGCTGCCTGTTTGGAGGCCAGACCGATCACGAGAACGTGAAATCCGTAATCGCAGCGATAGCCGACAACAGCACCGGCTCTCTCACGCAGGCCGAGAAAGATTCCTACGAGGGCCTCGTTTCGGAGGACGTCGGCTGGGCGGTCAACTCGAACATCTCGCGAGACGCTCTCTATGCTTGCATCGCGTTTCTGACCTGCAGTCAGACGTATTGCGACATCGATCCAAATGTAGCGAGCAAGCAGGCTTGCACCCTGGGATCGGCGACGGCCCTCTGCGAGGAGTACGTGCAAGCTCCCCTGATCGCTGCCCTTGATTGGGCCACGGGAAGCGCAGTGCCCGAGTACTCGGTCCCGTACAACTTCAGCGAAGAACCGGGACAGTGTGACTATTGTCCCGACGCCGCTAGCACTGGTGACGGCAACTGCACAGCGCCTGCCGATACAACCGGTGAGCCAGCGGACCCGTTCGGTGATCTTGATGTGCTCGTGGCATGCTCCCCGCAGACTTATTGCACTGTAGACGCTGAGCTAATCTGGAACATCCAAGCCCACTTCGACCAGTTCTTTACCGAGAACGTCGCGCTCGCTATCGGCGCGAGTGGGGCACCTTGCAACGTCACCGGCGCCAAGATCAGCGGGCTTGGAAATGGCGAAGACTCGAAGGAACTTGCGATGAAATTTGACTTACGCAACGATGACGTGATCACGGTGGTAGAGGGGATCAGCATCACATCCGCGACGGCCGCCGCACGAGTAATTCACGACCTAGAGACGACAACCGACGCGATCACCATGAGGGTCAGGCGTCGTAGCACGTCGGGTATGTCGTGCACAACGCTTAACTACACAATCACTCCAAGCGGCTACTGACGCTACTGACCGAACGTCTTCCCGGATGCGCTGCCCCGGCGGCGTATGCGGCCGAAGCGAAGCCGATAGTGGCCCCCGTGTCTGCTGCCCAACAAGCCGCTGAAGCTAACGGCCACTTCGCGGCCGCGGCTTAGCGCCTATTCGTTGGGCAGACCGAGGACCGAGACGTCAACGGCACACACAGTCCGGCTAGGCACGCTGCGTCCGCGGGGCCCTCGGAACCCGCTGCGCGGCGGACGACACCGGAGCCCTGTTCCTGAAAGAGTGTGACGGAGGGCACAACATCACTGCCCAGGACAAATGCGGCAGGTCAGGGGGGCGTAACTCGTTGTCTCTCCGTCGCTCCAGGTGTACCCCCGAGTTGCGTAGCCACACGCGGATCTAGAACGTGAAAAGCCGGAAGAACGCCGCCTGGGACGGTCTGAGAAGCGGTTTCCCGACCAGCCTCTCGAACGTACAGGAA
>JBIJCC010000193.1:0-8156 GCA_044344875.1 Nannocystaceae bacterium | reverse complement strand
CGACGCGCGCAGGACGTAGAGTCTTGGTTGAGGATGGCTTGGGCAAGGTGAGGCGATCGTTCTCCGCCACTCGGCACTGAGATATCGAGAACTGACTGTCTCACACTACGTTGGCACAGAGGGCACCGAGCTCGACGCCGACTCGGTCGCGCGCTACCTCGCCGAGGAAATCTCGCGCGGCCACCTCGTGCCCATCGCGCTCGACGACTGGCCGCCGCGCGGTCGTCCTGTGCTGTACCGCGCCGAAGTCACGCCCGACTGGGACAACATCAGGCCGCTGTCCGACCTCCGCGAGCGCGACCCCACCCTGCGCTACGGCTGGGTCGCGATCCACCTCGTCGACCACACCGGTGTGCCGTTCGCCGGGTACGAACTCACCCTCGTGCACTCCGACGGCCGTCGTGATCGGGTCGTTCTCGACGACGCCGGCCGCCACAAGGCGCGCGCGGTACTTCTCCCCGGTCCGACGATCGTCGGCTTCCCGAAGCGGGTGGCGCTCCCGGAATCCGCCCGCGGCAAGCTCGCCCTCGACGGCTTCAAGCCGTCGCCCGACGACGTGCCCGTCCCGCGCGAGCCGAAGTCGCCGCTCTTCCTCAAGCAGCTCGACCGCGAGTATCGCCTCGTGCTCGAGCCACCGCCGAAGCACCCGACGCTGAGCTACGCGTCGCCGCTCTTCGCGAGCGAGTCGGCGCTGCCGACCCATGCGATCGGCGACCTGGGCACCCGCGCGCAGGAGACCGCCGACCAAAACCCCGATGCGCGCTTTGGGATCTTCGGGCACACAGACTCGAGCGACGACGCCGACGCGAACAAGAAGCTCGCGGATCGACGCGCGCAGGCGGTATTCGGGATCCTGACGGGCGACTGGGACCTCTTCCTCTCCGCCGTCGAGCAAGACGACCTCGACCTTGCCGCGCACCAGATGATGCTGCGCGTACTCGGGTGCAACCCGACCGCGATCGACGGCGAGCCCGGCGACCAGACCTCCCTCGCAGTGGACGCGTTCCGGCGGGCCTACAACGCGAACACCTGGCACGATGAGGGACGCGCCCGCGCCTATGGAGACCTGGCAGCGGGCGATGCACTCGACGCGCCGACGAAGCAGGCTCTGCTCGACGCGTACCATGCCGAGCTCTCCTTCAAGCTCAGCCCCAGCCGCTTCATCGGACCCAAGCACATGGGCTGCGGTGAGTTCAACCCGCTCACCGACGAGGACCGCGACAACCGCCGGGTCACGCTCGCCATCTACGGCGACGATGCGCCCTCCGACGCCGACTTCCCCTGCAAGCACGGCGACGCCGGTGCCTGCCAGATCGACAGCGGCGGCCGCTTCACGTGCAAGTTCTACCGGGAGCGCCTGCGCGACGAAGACGTGGAGCACGAGCTCACGCCGTTCTGGGACTTCGACTGGCTCAAGACTTTGTCTGGCAAAGCGCACCTGAGCGCCTTGACACACTTGCCGGACACGGATGACGCGATGTTCTCCGTCCGTGTCGTCGAAGGTGGAAGGCAGCCGAGGGACGATACAGGCTCGGGAGCACCTCCGAGCTACGGCGTGACCGTCGCCACACTCCCGGGACTCATCCGCAACGGAGTGGCCTACGCGCTATGGAGCCACGACACCAACTACGCACCGTTCGATCAGCGGCGGTGGTTCCGCGTGCCAGGGGAGACCGACGACGCCCGGCCTTGGCTCGCACCCTACCTTCCTCCCGTCTTCGTCGTCGCCTCCCAGGGCCATTGGGGGGTCTCCGAAGGACCTGGCCTACGCCTCAGCCGCGCTCGGGAACAAGGCGATTCGGAACGGCCGCGACTCATTGTCTGCACGTCCGGAAAGATTGCACTTGTGCGCGACAGCGCGTCGACTCCGGCGAACTCCGAGATCCGAACAACGTCGCTACTCGTAGCGGGCTCGGCCGTCCGTGTCGAAGGAGCGAAGTAGCATGCCCAACCCGATTGTTTACGAGTTCGCAGAGATCGATTCGGAAGAAGAGATCGTGGTGCACCTTGGCAACGTAGCCGACGAAATGTCGCTGTACGACCTCGCGGTCCTGCTCCAGATGCCGGCCATACAGATCGTGAAGGCTCTCGGTCTCCCGAGCAACGATGCTGCCGGACGGAAGGTGTATACGCGACTACGCGACCAACTTGACGGAAACCTCAGCCCAGGCGGCGCCATCCGACTCGTTGAACCTCTGGCGCTTCCACTAGAGAGTGATCTCGAGTACGGAGAAGTCGACGACTGGCTCCTGCTCATCTACACTCATTTCGGTGGCGCCCAGTCGACTTGGTCTTGGCAACTTCCAGGCCAAGATCTCTATCTCCCGTCGTCACCCGATCTATTGGCGCAGCTCGAGAAGGTCTACGCCTCCGGACCACGTCCAGACACGATCTTCGCTCTCGGCACCGTCTCCGCGGACGGCAGCACGCTCGAGACGATGGAGTTCTTTGTTGAGAAGCTGGAACTCGCGCTCGACGAGAAATTCGCCAAACTCGATCAGCTCGACAGCGATGAACATCTGACAAGCACACTTGCTGGGATCCAGATGGCGAAGACCGTCGTCGAGTTCCAGCACAAGCACTGGTGGTCAGAACGGGTGAAGGGCCGCATCTCTGCTGACGAGGAGGCAACGCGGCGTGCAGAGCTGAAGTCGCTCGACGATTCCCTTGCGGCGCTGGAGGTCGCCGCGTGGGGTGACTTCGAGGAACAGTATCTCAGGGTTGAGCTCGATTGGGCAGACAAGCTCCTCGACGTCCTCGACCCCGTCAAGGGAGATCGCGAGCTTCACGCACTCATCGCGCTGGCTTTCACCGATCGTTCGTCGATCGGGCCCGAGGTGCGCAACAAGACGGTTGACGTGACCCTCCGGGCATGTCGAGCGCTTGCGCGGTCGGGTCGAACCGAGCGTTTCGTCCGCGAACACGTCATCGACATGCTCGAAGAGGCTGGCACCAAGCTCAGCCCGGCTGCCAAAGAAGTACTGCATTCGGAGGGGCGGGAGCTCGGGGCCGCCGCGCTAGGGCAGTGGGACGAAGCCATTTCAAGGTTGCGCGCCGGAGCCGGTGTCGATGCGGAGCAGGAACTCGGGGCGAGCCCGCTGAGGGCAGTCCAGCGCGGGATTCGCGAGTACCGACTAGGTCTATCGGGCGTTAGCTCTCTGCTCGAGCAAGGCGTCGTCGCGCAGGTCTTCGTCTACCTGCGCCAAGGGGCCAAGCCCGGTGCAACCGAGTTCCGTAGGCTGGCCTGGCACTTTGGGGCACTTCTGCTGAGGGGTCTCGCGGCCGACGCGGTCCAGCACCGTGGAGTGACCAACGAACTGGTTGCTAGCGGCGTGCCGCGGCTTCGGCTGATGGTACGCACGCTCGCCGCGATTGATGAACACACGTCAAATGAGTTCATCGCGTTGGCGGGGAGATCACCAGCGCAAGCCGGACGCCCAAGTCGCGCGTTCTGGATGCGCCAAGGTCAGAGACTCAAGGACCTGCAAGTGAGGCCAGTTCCGCGATCTCCTGCCGGGGCTGCAGCGCGGACCGGCGTCAGCTTTCTTGCGTTCGTGCTCGCGACGCAGGGTCTGCGCATCGACGACCCGGCAGCATGGTTCACGCTCGCATCTGCGTCTTTGAACCTTGGCGAGCACAGCCTTCGTGCCGCCGAATGGGTAGTCAAGGGGGCGCCCGTAGGCGAAACGCTAAAGAGTTTTGATGCTCTGATGAAGAATTTGTCTGGCTATGCGGGCCTTTTCGCCGGCGCATCATCGCTTTTTCGCGTCTACGGAATGCTAGATCGCGGCCGAAACACCGAGGCTTCACTGGAGGCGGTGAGTGGCGCCGCTAGCCTGGGAGTAGGGATTGGACAGCTGATGATGGCCGGCACATTTGGGGACGGCCTAATCGCCGCTGGCGCCATCCTCAACGCGTGGGCTGTCGCGATCGGCATCGCCGCGTTCGCGGCCCGCATGATCTACGATTCAGTCACGGGTGGTGGGACACAGGCAGTCCTTCAAGCGCTCCTTGCTCGGCTCTCGAAGTTGCCGCAATGCATCCGCTTTCGGCCGGCAATCGAAGACATATCGGAGAAGGCTGGCAACCTGAGCCGTGCCCTGGTTCCGCTTCGCAGGATTCCCGGGCACGGCACTGGGCCCGCCAGAGGTGGATCGCCAACGTACTGGCAGGCTGCGAAGGCCGGGTTCTCGAAGACTATGATCCAGGAGATGTTCGACGCGCCGCAAGGAGAAGTCGCAATCCATCTTTCGCCGCTCTTCGACCGCTCGCCTGAGGGTTCCACGGGTGAAGATTCAGAGAGTCGGGAGAACCTCGAGGAACCGGCTCCGGAATCCTCGTCGACATCGGAGCATCCATGACCGCCGTGCGGAAGCAGTTTTTACTAGTTGCGGCATGCTTCGCCCTGACATTTGTTCTGCCCTCCGTTCTGAGTCGCTATGGGTTTAGTATAATCAGCGACTGGACACTTATTGCGTGGATATTTTTTGGGGCATCCACCATGAGCTTCGTCCTAACCGATTCGTACGCATGGTGGCTATGGCCCACATTGCTTCACCGACCGCACGTGACTTATGAGGACACTGCTCCTCCAAAGTTCAAACTGTTAGAAGGCGCAGTGCGCGCAATCCAGCCGCTTCGGCCTGGCCCAGATGGCGCAGGGCCATGCGTCTTCGCCGTGGCAGCGGACGACGCGCTGAGGCGTGCCGAGGCTGAACGCACGGACGTTCCCGTCGCGTTCGTTCTCGAGCAGTCACAAGACGAATCACAGGCACCGCAACATACCCTGGTCGTGGCCGCCGATTGGCGTTCTTGGAGTCGCTACGAGCCCGCATTCACCTCACTCCGGTACATCACGCCGTGGCTCACTCGCGTTCTGCGCAGGACGGACGTTCCTGCTCGGCAACCCTGGATCTGCATTCGAGAGGGCGAGTCGATCGTCATCTGGGCACACGCGCACGCCGGGGTCGCAGGTGAGGCGGACCCTCACTACCGCGTTTCCGCCTTCCACCAGTCCTTCACCCTCGTCACTGAACAAGGCATGCCTGGTCGCGAGTTCCCAGAGCTCGACGGAGCCATCGGTCTAGGAACGCTCTCCCAGCAGCGAAAACAGCTGTTTCGGTTGCTGATTCTCGATAGCTACTGGGGGACTCGAATCTTGTTCGTTGTTGCGCTTGTTTCTACCGCAGTGGAGATATTGGTGTGAGGTTCCACGAGAGTTTTTCTCCTCGGGCATCTACGAATGCTGCCTGGTCGCGTCGACGTCCGCGTTTCCCTCGCGGACGCCGATCGTGCGTCGGGCGAGCGCCCCTACCATCGAGAGTTCCAGTGGCCGCGGGAGCCGCGGGACCCATCCCATGACCCTCCGCCTCCCCCACGTCGACTACCACCTCGACCTCGCCAACACCCCCTGGCGAGTCCGCTCCGTCCACCTCACCGAGCAAGTCGACGCCCCCTTCGACGCCGCCCTCCACCTCCTCACCACCGTCGCCGTCGCCCCCTCCGATCTCCTCCTCGCCCCCGCCACCATCACCATCCGCCGCGGTGACACCACCCGCACCTTCCGCGGCGAGGTCACCCGCGCCCGCGTGGTCGAGGGCGACGCGGGCGTCGACGGGTCGAGCGTCGAGGCGGCGAGCGTCGAGGCGGCGACGACCACCGAGCGTGTGCCGGTGTCGGAGGTGATCGCGGTCGCGAGCGCGGCGGCGAACGAGGCCGGGAGTCCGACAATCGTCGATGTCGCTGCGCCGGCTTCCGGCGAGGGCGCTGGCGAGGGCGAGGGGACCCGCGTCGCCGAGATCGATGCGGTCCCCGAGGCCGCGCGCACGGGGATGCCCGTGATCGTCGCGGCGCCGCGGGTCGATCCCGCGTTGTTGGCAGGGCCGACGCGCGCGGAGGTGTTGACGCGGCTCGCGAGCCTCGAGAACCCGGACGCGGCACGGGGTCGCGATGTGAGCGTCTCGGCGACGAGCGGGCTCGCGGCAGAGTCGACGTCGCGGTCGTGGGTGCCGTGGGCGCTCGGTGCGGTGTTGATCGCGGGGGTCGTCACGGTGATGGCGTGGCCGGACTCGCCGCCGGCGGTCGAGCCGGCGGTCACGGCGACCGAGCCTGCGAGCGTCGAGCCACTGAGGCCGAGCAAGGCGGTCGGGCCGAGCGAGGCGACGCCGGTTGCGGGCGCGAGTGTCGGCGTTCAGCCGGTGGTGCCGGAGCCGGAGGTGCCCGCCGCCGAGCCGGAGGTTCCGAGCCCGAGCCCGACGGTGCCATCCTCTATAGAGGAAGGCGGCGGCGAGGCAGGGGAGGTGCCCGAGCCCGAGCCGGTAGCGCCGAAGGCGGTGCCCAAGCCGAAGCCCAAGGTTGTGCCGACGCCTGCCGTCGACGACGCCAAGTGCGAGGCCACCCGCGACGAGGCCGAGCGCGCCCGGGCCGGACGCGACTCCTCAACCGTGATCGAAAAGACCTCCTCGAAGCGATGTTGGCCGGATGCGACGGCGCGGCTGCGCCTGCGCGTGCCGGCCCTGTTCGCGCTCGCGCGATACGAGGACTGCGTCCGCGAGGGCAAGTCATCGAGCGACGAGCGCGTGGTGCGGTTCACCGAGCAATGCAGACGAAAGTTGGATACCCCATGAGTCGAGCGTCATGCACCTACGTCCTGTGCGCACTCGCGGTCGCGGCGACGCCTCTGCGCGTCGCTGCTGCCGCCCCGCAGGTCGTCGATATCTCCGTCGCGGACACCTTCGATGCCGAGGAGCGCAAGCTCCTCCAGCAGTGGATGCAGGACGCCGCGAAGCAAGGCATGCAGAGCGCGAAGGTCAGCGAGTCCGAAGCCGGACCGCGTCGGCTCGTCATCGAGCTCACGGGCGCTGCCCCGGACTATCACCTGCTCATCGGGGTGCGAGCCGGGAAGTCATGGGTGGAGAAACGCGAGAGCCGCTGCGCTTGCGGCGATGACGAGCTGTTCGAGCGGGCGAAGGCTGATGTGGCCGCGGTCGCGCCGTCGCTGCGAGCCACCGCCAGAGCCGCCGAGCCAGGTGATCCGACACCGGCGCCCGTGCCCGCGCCGGCGTCCACGCCATCTTCCGACCTCCAACCCCAGCGAAAATCGCTGTCGGCCAAGGGCATCGCTGGCGCCGTGCTCGTCCCCGTCGGCGTCGGAGTCCTCGGCGCGGGGGTTTGGATGGCAGTCGCCGGGAACAAGCGCGTCGTCGACGACGACGAGCGCGCGACCGAGACGAACTACCGGCCTGGGGGAATCGGGCTCGCGGTCGCGGGCGGTGCACTGCTCGCCGCGGGCGTCGCTCTGCTGGTCGTCGATGTGCGACGGCGCAATCGCGGCGGGCGCCAAGCAACGCTGGTGCCGATGCGCAATGGTTTTGCCGTGATCGGACGCTTCTGAAAGGAACGCAACATGAAGTTCTCACCAATCGGGTTGATGGGTACATCCACGGGCGTCGGCGTCGGCATCGGCGTCGGCGTCGGTATGCTCGTCGGGTTGGCGTGTGGCCAGCCGGTGCTGCTGGATCACTGCGCGAACGCGGACGGCAACACGTACTGCTTGGAGAAGTATGCCGGTGGAGCGCGGTCGTTCTGCGCGCGCGGCACCGACGAGTGTCGAGGACGGTTCCCTGCGGCGGACGATGACGGATGCGTGGACGTCCGCCCGGACGACAATGCGTGCTACTCGCCATGCGGCGGGGAGAAGTCGCTCGAGGATGATCCGAACTGCGACGGGGTCGCGGAGGGGTCGAGTTCGTCGGACTCGGTGAGTTCGGTGGAGTCGACGGTGGATCCGAGTGGGGATCCCACGACGGAGCCGACGGGCTCGATGACGATGACCGGGACGGAGACGGAGACCGCGACGGTCACGGTGACGGCGACCGACAGCGGACCCACGACGGGTGGGGCGTGCGTCACGTCGGACGAGTGCACGGACCCAGTGAACCCGATCTGCGAGGACATGGCGTGCGTGCCGTGCACCGATGCGCCGGTGCCGGATGATGCGTGCGCCGAGAAAGGCGCTGGCACGCCGGTGTGCAGGGATGATGGGGCGTGCGTCGCGTGTACGCCCGCGAACGCGGGGGCGTGCGACGGAACGACCCCGGTGTGCGATGGGGCGACGAACCAGTGCGAAGGCTGCAACTTCCACGAGCAGTGCCCCG
>JBIJCC010000005.1:0-190919 GCA_044344875.1 Nannocystaceae bacterium | reverse complement strand
ACGCGCGCTGCGAGTCGGTGCTCGACGGCGAGTGGCGGGCCTGGACGCTCACCGACACGCTGCCCGAGGGCCTGCGCGGCGTGTACGGTGGCGACGCCCGCGGCGAGGAGGCCGACATCGGCCTGCGGCTCGCCGACAAGTCGATCGGCTTCACCGACGGCGGCGACGCGGTGGCCGTCCAGGAGGTGCTCACGTGGGTCGACAAGCCGACCTCCGCGCTGCTGCGGCGCTCGACGTTCGGCGACTTCGGCTGCGTCGGATCGATCACCCGCACGGACGACGAGCTCGTGCTGTCGCTGACGCCGGTCGAGGGCGCGCCCGAGGGCTCGGTGTGCCCGAGCGGCCGCGGCAGCCGGTGGAGCGTCGACCCCAAGCACTTGCCCGCGGGCGCGCTCGACAACGGCCACGTGAGCCTCACGGCGTCCGGCGAGCGGCTCACGCTCGTCGATCGCCAGGGCTTGACGTGCTCGCAGGCGATCCTCCACACCGCGGCGCGCTCGGTGACCGGCAGCGCCTACGACGGCATCCCCGTGACCGGCGGCGCGGTACTGGTGCTCGAGCACGCGGTGCCGACGGCAGGCGCGGACACCTGCGTCTCGCGGCTGCGCAACCTCAGCACCAACCTGTGCGCCGAGGCCGACCTCGATCGCTGCGCCCAGGCCCAGGCCGCCGTCGAGCAGCCGGTGACATGCCCGCGGCAGGTCGTGATCGGCGATCCGACCCAGGGTGGCTTCAAGGCCGCGATGCTGCCCGCGTCGATCACCAACCTCACGTGTTGGGACATGACCGGAATCTTCGCCGCGAAGAAATAGCCGACGGCGTCGACGACGATTGCCGTCAGTCCGACGCGGGCAGCCACGCGACGTGGCTGACGCCGGGCAGCAGGGTCGGCAGCACGAGCGTCGCGATCGGGCCGTCGTCGACGTCGCGTGCGTCGAGGATCACCACGGTGCTGCGCCCGCGCTCGGCGTCGAGGATCCACGCCAGCAGCCACCCGTCGTCCTCGTCGGCGGCGCCCGGCCTCGGGGCGAACGCCGGCGACGACACGAACTGGCGGCGGCCCGCGCTCCAGCACCCGTGCTGATCATCGTCGAAGTCGACCTTCGCGAGGCCGTGGAACCACAGCGGGTCGTGGTCGACGGCCTCGTCGCCGCGCTCGCTCGGCGAGGCCAGGTATGCCCAGCGATGGCGTCGCCCCGCCCACCGCGGATGCACGGTCGGTGACTCGCCCGCGACGCCCTCGATCATCCGCGAGCGGGCCTTGCCGGTCCGCGGATCGATGACGTAGCGCCACAACTGCGGCCCCACGACCGACGCCGCCGGACCGTACCGAGCGCGCGACGCCGGCGGGAACCGCTCGCGGTAGTCGACGCGCCCATCGTACGCCACGAGGTCGACGACGAGCGCGTCGCCGTCGTCGTAGGCGTTGACCAGGTGGAAGCACTGCTGGCCCTCTGGCAGGGGCACGGCGACGGCCGCGATCGAGCCCGCAGCGTCCCGGGGCGCCAGGAACAGGTGCACCGGGTGCCGTGCGTCGAAGCCGATCGCGTCGAACCACGAACCACCGCCCGAAAGCGCGGCGGCGAGCGACAGACGCCCGTACTCGACCACGACCCAGTACCGCTGCGAGAACGCGTGGTCGTGCAGCGCGCTCCCCCGCGCGGGCAGACGCATGGTCACCGACTGCACGCGCTGCCACGCCGCATCGATCTCGTGGAGGACGACGGTGTCGGTCGCGACGATCCCCGGCGTCATCGCGTACAGCGTGAGCCGCCCGCGGGCGGGGTCGATCCGCGGCATCGGCGAGAGCACCGTGGGCGGTTCGATCCACGCGTGGATCGGTGCGGGCCCCCTGGGCTCGAGCGTATCGGCCGTGAGCGCGACGTACCCCGGCGCGTCCGCGGCGACGATCGATCCGCCCCAGGCGCAGACACCATGGGCCGCGGTGGTGCCGGTCGGGCGCTGCAACAGGTTCGCGAGCCGCCCACCGGGGAGGTTGGTGAACCGGCGACGGAAGAGCCGCTTGCCCGCGGCTCGTTCCGCGGTCCAACCCGGCGTGCCGACGTGGCGGCCGCGCAGCTGCACGTGACCGCCGTCGAATTGCAGCGCGGCGACGAAGCCCTCGACGTCGAGCAGGTGCAGCGGCGCGCCCGGGACATGCTGGGCCCCGGGGCCGATGCGCAGCAGCGAGCCGCACAGACCCGGCGGGATGCGACCGTGGATCTCCGTCACGCGGGCCTCCACGCGCTCGGGTGCGTCGTGGAAGACGAGGTCGGCGTCCCGCGGCATGTCGGATCAGCGCGGTGTCGCGACCGAGAACACCTGCGCGAGCTCGTCGGCGCTCCAACGTCGGTCGACGTCGACGTCGCTCAGCGTGGTGACCGTTCGATCGCCGCCGCGTTCGATGATCTCGATGCGGGTCACGATCGCCTCGCGGCCGCGGATCGAGAGCTGCTCGACCAGGCGCGCCGCGGCCTCGCCCCGCGGACGCAACGTCAGCACCCACCCCCGCGGGTCGCCCTCCGTCTCGGCGGCGTAGCCGACGTACCAGGCGCGCTCGATCGCCTCGACGTCGCCGGCGAGGACCAAGAGGAAGCTGTCGACGAACAGGGACACGACCGGGTTCTTGGCCAGCTCGAGCTCATCGCGACCGTAGGCGTCGGCGAACGCGAGTCGACCGTCGGCGACCACCGTCCGCGCGATCGCGGGCTCGCTCTGGTGCTTGGCCAGCCGCCCCGGCGGGGCGAAGTGCATCGTGCCGCGCGAGACCAGCGGGGCGGTCAACAGCGCGATGTGCTGCTCCTCGCGGTAGTTGGCCGTGACGCCCGGCACCGCGCGCAGCAGCGTCAGGAGTTCCTCGCGCCCGATCGCAGCGGCGGCCGGTCCGGCGAGCGCGGGTCCCGACTCCGGCGCGCCCGGGGCAGGCGCTGCGTGGACCGTGGCCCCGAGCCCGACGCACAGGGCCCCGAGCACGCCCCACCCGGCCCGAGTCGCGGTCGCGGTCACGCCGAGCAGCGTACCAAGGCGGGACGCACGATCAAGCGCGGGGCGAATCGTGGCGCACGGCCGCGGGCGCCGGTAGTCTCCCTCCATGAGTCAGCCGCCGTGGACGCCGAGCTTCGATTTCTACATCGCGACGCTCGACGGTGATCCGGCTGCGATTGCCCTGGACATGGGCGCCGCCGACCACGCCCCGGTGCCGACGCACCCGAGGCGGCTCGCGGTGCGCATCACGATGAAGCACCCGCGCCCCGACGGCCTGCGCTCCCGCGAGGAGTTCGACGCGCTCTCCGCGGTCGAGGATCGGATCAGCGAGGCGCTGGGGCACGAGCTCGAGGCGTGGATGGTCGGACGCGTGGTCTACCGCGGCAGCACCGACGTGTTCTTCTACGCGCCCAAGCCCCAGCCCGACGACGAGGAGCGGCTCGCCGAGTGCATCGAGCGCAACTGTTCGGACTACGAGGTCGTCACCAAGTGGAGCGACGACAAGCCGTGGAAGTTCTACTTCGAATTCCTGTGGCCCGATCGCGCGACGATGCAGACGATGGCGAATCGCCGGGTCGTGATGCAGCTGGAGGAGGCCGGCGACGACCCCTCCGCGGTGCGCAACATCGACCACTTCGCGTTCTTCGACGACCAGAAGGCCTGCGGTCGCGTGGCGGCGGCGCTGCGCGGGCGCGGCTTCACCGTCGACGCCCCGCAGGAGCGCGAGGATGGCTCGTGGTCGCTGCAGTTCCACCGCGAGGACGCGCTCGCCGGCGGCCGCATCGATGCGGTGACCACCGAGATCCTCGAGGTGATCGGCGAGGACGACGGCGCCTACGACGGCTGGGGCTGCCCCGTCGTCGCGACGAACTGAGCCCGTTCGAGGGAGCTCAGTCCTCGGAGAAGTCGGCGAGGAACTCCTCGGCGCGCAGGCGCTCGGCGGACGTCAGCGCGGGGGAGAGGTGCACGACGCCGGGCTCCGGGGTCTGGAACACCTGGCGCGCCTCGTAGCCCGCCTCGCGGGTGATGCGTCGCAGCTGCATGTAGAGTGTCGGCTTGCGCACGCCGGTGATGATCGCGACCCGCGACAGCCGGCTGTTCATGATCTGGAACGACTCGACGAGCCGGTCCGTCACCGCCTGGGTGTAGACCTCGGCCGGTCGATGATCGGCGCACAGCACCCCGCGCGCACCGTCCTCGCGCCGGGCCACGGTCGCCGCGAGCACGCGGATGTACGTGTCGACGTCGTCGACGGTCTCGAGCAGGAAGACGCGCGCCTCGATCAGTCGGCCGACCCGGGCCTCGACGGTGTACGGCGGGGCGCCAGACATACCAGCTCCGATTGTCGCCAACCCCACGGAAGTTCGCCAGCGGTCGACCCCCCGGATCGCACGCCGGGCCGCGCCGCGGACGTGGGCCGGGAGCGAGCGCGCGATCGCCACGCTCGACGTCGCACGGCCCGCGTCTTCGCTACACTGCGCGTCGCCATGGACGACCAAGAACTCCGGGAGCTCACCGCCTTTGCCGTCGAGAGCGCCCAGCTCGCGGGGGCGTTCACGCTCGGGTACTTCAACGCCGGGACCCCACACGAGCTGAAGGCCGATCGCTCGCCGGTGACCGCGGCCGATCGCGGCGCGGAGGAGCGCCTGCGCAAGCGCATCGGGGCCGCCTTCCCCGATCACGGCATCCTCGGCGAGGAGTTCGGCGAGACCCAGGGCAACGGCCGCGCGCGGTGGATCCTCGACCCGATCGACGGCACGGTGTCGTTCATCTGCGGGGTGCCGCTGTACGCCGTGCTCGTCGGCTTCGAGTACGACGGCGAGATGGTCGCGGGTGTCATCCACCTGCCCGCCCTCGGCGAGACGGTGTGGGCCGCCAAGGGCCAGGGCTGCTGGTGGAACGGCCGGCGCGCGCGCGTCTCGGATACGCGCGAGCTCGCGGCCGCGCGGCTGTGCACCTGCGGCACCAAGCTGATCTACGACCACGGTCGGGGCGCGGCCTTCGAGCGCGTCCGCGCGCAGTGCCTCCTCGATCGCGGGTGGTCCGATGCGTACGCCTACGCGCTGGTCGCCACGGGCCGCGCCGAGATCGTGCTCGATCCGGTGATGAGCATCTGGGACAACGCTGCGTGCATGCCCTGCGTCGTCGAGGCGGGCGGCAGCTTCACCGACTGGAGCGGCAACGCGACCCACCGCGGGCCCGAGGCGGTCGCCACCAACGGCGCGCTGCTGCAGCCGGTGATGGCGGCGATCCGCGGGTAGCCGCGTCGACGCCCGGTCATCTTGTGTGGGACACTCGGGGGATCGTGACGATCCGAACCGGCCGCGTCCCCGTCTCGATCGCCCTCGGGTCGCTGCTCGTCGGCGGGCCCGTGGTCGCCTGCGCGCCCGCGCCCGCGCCCTCCCCGGCGAGCAAGCCCGAGCCGGTGGCGAAGACCGAGGCTCCGGCGACACCGACGAATCGCCCCGACACCGTCACGCCCGCGGGCCCGCCGCAGCCCGGCGAGTCGCGGGTGCTGACCGGCACGCTGCGATACACGGAGATCCCCGCGACCAAGTCGGTGGCGTCGTTCCGCAGCGAGGACCTCACGCTCGTCGGCGACGGCGGCGAGTCGTGGAACCTGGGCGGCACCGAGGCGGTGCCCGACGACAAGCTGATTCCGTTGGCCGGCAAGCGCATCGAGGTGACCGCGACGTATGTGCCCGAGGCCGCCCCGGATCCGAACGTCTCCGCGCCGATGGAGGGGGAGCAGCCGATGCGGTACCCCGCGCGGTGGAACGTGACCGCGGTGCGAGCGTTCACGCCGTAGCGCGACCTCAGCCGCTCGAGCCCGCGCGCAGCCCCTTGAACCACGCCGCCACCGTCGGCTCCACGCCCGCGGCCGTCAGGCGATCGATCGCCTCCTTCATCTCCTCGACCTTGGCGCCCTTGTCGTCGAGCACGATGAACACCGGGTACGAGTCCGCGGGCTCGTACCAGCGCTTGCGCAGGGCGCCGAACTCGTCCATGCGCGTCACGGCCTCCCACTCCTCTTCCTTGAGCTCGAAGATCCGCACGTGGCCGATGTCGGACTCGGGGTGGGTGTTGCCGAGCTCGAGGTCGAGCTTGCGGCACGGCTCGCACCAGTCGGCCGAGAACAGCACGGCGGCCTGCTTGCCCTCGCGGCTCGCCTGCGCGCGCATGCGATCGAACATCGCTGCGAGTGGCTCGTCGTTCTTCGGCCGCAGCCGGCGCAGGTCGTAGCCGACGGTCTTGGGCGCTGTCGCGGTGCTCGCCGTCGCCGCGCCCTTCGGCGCCGCGTCCTCGGACCCGCAGGCCGTCGCGAGCCCGACCAGCAGTAGCGCCACACCCCTCCAGTGCTTCGACGTCGTCATGCGTGCCTCGCCTCGGCGTCCGCCGCGTGGGGATCGAGCTCGCCGGCGAGATCGTCGCCCATCGCGCGACGGACCTCGACGTGCGGCATGCCCAGCGCCAGCAGACAGTAGAGCTTGGTCAGCGCGGCCTCGGGCGTCATGTCGTGGCCGGAGACCACACCCGCGCCGGTCAACCGCCGCGCGCCCGCGTAGTCGTCCTGACGGACCACGCCGCCGTGGCACTGCGAGCAGTTGACCACGATCGTCGGCGGCGTGCGGTGGGTCGCCGCGGCGATCGGCTCGAGCAGCGCGGGATCGCGGGTGGGGAACGTACCGGCGCCGTAGCTCTCGAGCACGAGCCCCTCGACATGCGGGCCGAGCGAGCCCTCGATCACCGCGCGGCCGATGCCGGGGAACACCCGCAGCGTCGCGACCTGGGGCTCGCGCACGAGCTCGACTCGATCGGGTAGGCCGAGGCCCTCGGGGCGGATGAGGTGGTGGTTGACCTCGATGCCGACGCCGACGGTCGCGAGGGGCTCGAGGTTGCCGCTGCCGAACGCGACGAAGTCACTGTTGTGGATCTTCTGCGTGCGATTGCCCCGCAGCAGCCGCGACGCGAAGTAGATGCACACCTCGGGGATCGGCAGCGTGCCGGCGATGATGAGCGACGTGATGATGTGCTCGCGGCCGTCGCTCCGCACGTGCTCGAGGCTGAGCTGCGAGCCGGTGAGCACGACGGGCTTGCGCAGGCCGGTGAGCAGGAAGCTCAGCGCCGACGCGGTGTAGACCATCGTGTCGGTGCCGTGGAGGATCACGAAGCCGTCGAACTCGTGGTCGCGCTCGACGATCGCCTGGGCGATGCGGACCCAGTCGGCCGGCCCCATGTCGGCGCTGTCGAGCAGCGGCTCGAGCCGCTCGACGTGGTGCAGCGGCACGTCGGGGCCGCGCAGCTCGGGCATCGCCTCGAGGAAGCGCTCGAGCACGCCGGGCTCGGGCCGCCAGCCCTCGTCGGAGCGCGTCATGCCGATCGTGCCGCCGACGTGGAGGATGCAGACCCGCGGTCTGGCGCGAACCACCGATGGAGCACTCGAAGACGGCGTGCGCATGCGACCGACGATTCGGCGCGGCACCGTAGCAGAAAAGGCCCGTCCGAGGCACCATGGCCCGACCACGCCGATGCCACGGTCCCCCGCACGATTGGGCCACAGACGGGTCGTGGTGACCGGCCTGGGCCTACGCTGCCCGATCGGCGACGACTACGACGCGGTGCGCGATGCGTTGCGCGAGGGACGCCACGGCATCGTGCCGGTCGAGCACTGGCGCGAGTGGGGCGTGCGCACCGGGCTCGGCGCCGTCGTCGACGATCCGCCGCTCGATGGCTTCGCGCGCAAGCAGGTGCGCGCGATGGGCAAGGTCGCCCGGCTCGCGACCGCGGCGACGGCCGCTGCGATCGCGGACGCGGGCCTCGGCGACGATCTGGTGCGCGGCCCGAGGACGGCGCTGTTCTACGGCTCGACCGACGGCTCGACCGGCGCCGCCGAGGAGTACTACCGCAAGCTGTACACGCAGCGGAACTTCGAGGGACTGCTCAGCTCGAGCTACCTGCGCTTCATGAGCCACACCTGCGCGGCGAACCTCGCCCAGGTGTTCGGCATCAGCGGCCGCGTGCTGCCGATCTGCAGCGCTTGCACGAGCGCGAGCCAGGCGATCGGCGAGGCGTACCACGGCATCGCCGGCGGTCGCGAAGACATCGCGCTCTGCGGCGGCGCCGAGGAGTTGCACGTCACCGTCGCCGGTGTGTTCGACCTGATGCTGGCCGCGTCGACCCGCTACAACGACGCGCCCGATCGCTCGCCGCGCCCGTTCGATCGCGAGCGCGACGGCATGGTCGTCGGCGAGGGCGCGGGCACGCTGGTGCTCGAGGAGTACGAGCACGCCCGGGCCCGCGGCGCGCGAATCCTCGCCGAGTTGGTCGGCTACGGCAGCAACTGCGACGGCGCCCACTTGACCTCGCCGTCGCCCGGCGGCATGGCCGGCGCGATGCGGCTGGCGCTCGAGGACGCGGGGCTCGATCGCAGCGACATCGACTACGTCAACGCGCACGCCACCGGCACCGAGGTCGGTGACATCGCCGAGAGCCTCGCCACCGCCGAGGCGATCGGCACCGACATCCCGGTGTCGTCGACCAAGGGCCACACCGGGCACACGCTGGGCGGCTGCGGGGCGATCGAGTCGGTGTTCGCGATCGCGATGCTGCGCGAGGGCTTCGTCGCGCCGACCCGCAACCTGCAGGAGGTCGATCCGCGCTGCGCCCCGCTCGACTTCGTGCGCGGGGCGTGCCGCGAGGTCACGCTGCGCCACGTGATGAACAACAACTTCGCCTTCGGCGGCATCAACGCCTCGCTGGTGTTCGCGCGGATCTGAGTCGAGGTCCTGCCCATGCCCGGTGCGTCGAGCCCGTCCCGCATGCCCCGGTGGTTCCGCATCCTCGTGGTCGGCCTCTGCTACGTGGTGTTCGGGGGCTTCGGCGCCGTGATCGCCTACGTGCTGCTGCCCCTGCGAGTGCTCGGCGTGCGCGACCCCGAGGCGCGGGCGCAGGCGGCCCAGGATCTGCTGCACGTGTGGTCGCGTCGCTACTTCGCGTTCATCTGCAGGGTCGGCATCGCGAAGCCCGAATACCCGGCGCCGCTCGAGCTCCCCTCCGGCGGCGGCGCGGTGATCATCGCCAATCATCCGAGCCTGCTCGACGTCGTGTTCGTGATGGGCGCGATCCCGCGGCTGACCTACGTCGCCAAGGAATCGTGGATGACGAGCCCGCTGGTCGGGCGACTGCTGCGGACGTGCGGGCACATCGCGTCGCCGCGGGGCAAGACGCCGGCCGACGGGGCGATCGCCCTCGATCGCATGATCCAGGCCCTGCGCGCCGGTCGGACCCTGCTGGTCTTCCCCGAGGGCACGCGCTCGCCACGGCACGGCATGTGGCCGTTCCAGCGCGGCGCGTTCGAGGCCGCGGTGCGGGCCGGCGCGCCGATCGTACCGTGCGTGATCGAGGTCGAGCCGCCGATGCTGCGCAAGGAGCAGGCGTGGTACGACGTCGCCGATCGCACGATCGACTACCGGATGCGCGCGCTGCCGACGGTGCTGCCGGGGACCTTCGAGGGATCGACCAAGGCGATGGTCGCCTCGCTCGAGGCCCGCATCCGCGGCGAGCTCGGGCTCGCGGATGAGCCGGCGGCCCCGCCGGCCGAGGCCGCCGGCGTCGGAGCGTCGCCGTGAGTGACGACGATGGCCGCGACGACGCTGTCGCGCTCGCCCGTCACCACCACCGCGTGGGCTGGTCCGCGCTGCTCGTGTTCGTGATCGTCGGCCTCGTGCTCGAGTCGCTGCAGGGCCTGCGCGCGGGCTTCTACGTCGACGCCGACGTCGAGACCCGCCGCACCATGTTCCGCCTCGCCCACGCCCACGGCGCTTTGCTCGCGCTCGTCAACGTCGCGTTCGCGGCCAGTGTCCGCAGCGGGCTGCTCCTCGATCTCGCCGGGGCGACGCGCACCTCGAGGCTGCTGGTGTTCGGCAGCCTCGCGGTGCCCGTGGGGTTCTTCCTGGGCGGGGTGTGGTTCTTCGACGGCGACCCAGGGTTGGGGATCGTGCTGGTGCCTGCGGGCGCGCTGGCGCTGGTCGCCGCGCTGTTCGACGTGCTGCGCCGGAGTTGACCCAGCGGCGCGACGAGCCGCGGGTTCGGAACCTCACGAGGACTCACAGCGCGATTCCGGATCATCCCGCGCGCGCCAGCGCCTCCCCTGCCGCGGTCGACTCGACGGCCGCAGGAGACAGGATGAAGACACTCATATCCCTCGGGGTCGCGGTGACACTCGCGACCCCGCTCATGTTCAACACGACCCCGGTCCACGCGGTCGAGGTCGGTGACGCGGAAGGCCTCGACTTCGAGGATTGCGCGCTCGCTGTCCAATCGGGCGTCGTCGTGCCGCTCTGCGGCGGCGGCGGCGGCGGCGGCGACTACGGCGGTGGCGGCTACGGCGGTGGCGACTACGGCGGTGGCGACTACGGCGGTGGCGACTACGGCGGTGGCGACTACGGCGGTGGCGACTACGGCGGTGGCGACTACGGCGGTGGCGACTACAGCTACGGCTCCGACCTCGCCGGAGACCAGTTCTTCCCGCCGTTGGCCGCTTACCTGGCTGCACAAGCGGCGCAACAAGCCGCTGCCAGGTATGCGTTCCTGCGCCTGGCGATCATGGTCGCCTCGCTCGAGGCGAGCAACGGTGGGGCCGCGTTCGACCCCACGACCACCGACGAAGAGGTAGAGCAGGCGTTCGATTGACGCCCCGGGGCATGCTGCGTTGCGTCGCCGACCCGGCGCAGCGTGCCCGAACTCGATGTCTCGCGCCCCGCCGACCACCTCGCCCCGGAGAGATCTCGTCATGCACCGCTTGGTCAATCATTCCATTCGAATCGTGGCCGCTTCGGCGGTCGCGACTCATCTGGCGCTCACTGTCGCGTACAACATGCCGGCGAACCCGGCCCGACAGGCCATCACACCGCTCCTCGATGGCTACATTGGCCAGTATTTCGGCCAGAACTGGCGGTTGTTCGCGCCCAATCCCGCGTCGAACAATCTCTCGGTGGTGACGGCCTGCCTCGAGCCCGCCGAGTACGAGGCGTTCGCCGACGCGCCTCTCGAGTCCGTGGCGATCGCCCTCCAGGATCGTTGGGTCGACATCACGAAGCCGCTCATCCTGGGCCATCAGAGATCGCGACTATCGGCCTACGATCGACTCGGGCGGGCGCAGATCGCAGCGGCACGGGGAGCCACCTCGCTCCCGCTGTTCCTCGAACTCACCGCCGTCGCCTGCAGGAAGGGCGGCGAAGTGGCGTGCTCGAAGATCGCCGAGGTCACCGAAATCTGGCAGAAAAGTGCAGCCAGCTACTTGGCGCGCGTCGCATCGTCGTACTGCGCCGCTGTCGCACCGGGCTCCGGCGGTATCGCGTTGGAGATCCGCGAGCGGCGTGCGGTGCCCTGGTCGAAGCGTCATGAGCCCGAGGCCGAGGGCAAACGCATCGATCGCGGGCTCGGCACCTTTGCCATCTCCAGCGACGTCATGCCCGCACCGATCTATCTCGCCGACGTCACCGAGGCGACGGCGCCATGAGGGAATCCATGCTGAAGGACTTCATCCACTGGCTCCAAGGCCCTGCTCACCACCGCTCGGGCATCCGCGCATTTCAATTCTGCATCGGTGTCGCGCTGTTGTTCCGCTGTGCGACCGAGGGCCCCTTCGCCGCGTGGCTCTACGGCCCGGATGGTCTCGGTCGCGGATCGATGGCTGCGCTGCTCGGCAGCGGTGCGGTGCTGTTCGACTGGATCTATACCGATGTGCGGTCGGTCTACGCGGTCGTGGTGGTCGAGGCCATCGCCGCGTTGCTGCTCGTCACCGGACGCGCCGAGCGGCTGGGCGTCGTATTGGCGTTGGTCTCGTCGACGGTTCTCGAGTGGCGGACCGTCGAGATCAACGACGGCGGCGACAACATCACCCACCTTGCGCTCGTCTACATGCTGCTCGTCACGCCGTCGAATCGAAGTGCGCCGGCAGGGTCGTTCGCGGCCTATTTCCACAACCTCGGCGTCGTGCTGCTCATCGGTCAGGTGCTGGTGCTCTACATGACCGCCGGCATGGCCAAAGCCATGGGTGAGCCATGGACGAACGGGACAGCGCTCTACCTGATCAGTCAGGCCGACGAGTTCTCGCTACCATCGATGCGTTGGATGTTCCTGTCGCCCTTCGTGACGGTGGCGGCGACCTACGCCACCGTGCTTTGGCAGGTGACGTTTCCGGTGGCCGTCTTCTCGCGCTTCAAGGTGGCATACGTCGCCGTGGGCATCGCATTCCACGTCGGCGTCGCGGGGTTCATGGGTCTGGTGACGTTCAGCCTGGTCATGCTCGGCGCGGAGTTGCTGCTCCTCACCGATGACGAGTACCGCGGGTTCCATGCATTCGGCCAGCGAGCTCGGCAGCGGCTCGGTTCGTTGCTCGCGTCCCGTCGGAGGCTGGCATGACACGGCTGCTGTGGTGCTGCCTCATGGCGGGGGTCTTGCTCGCTGGTGTCGGGGTGTGGCTCGTGGGGCGTCACCCCACCGCTGCGCCGTCGTCAGAGGTGACGCGGGCGCCGGCGGCCGCCCGCGCGACACGGACTTCGCCACATGCTTCGAGCGCTGACGATGGGGACGCACCGTCGGCGGAGCTGTGGCTCGAGGGAAGCGTCCATGACGGGGCAGGCGAGCCGGTGCAGGGTGCAACCGTCGTCATCGACACCTCGCCGCCGCGCACGGTCACGACCGATGTCCGGGGCACGTTCGCCTTCGAGGAGATGCAGCCGGGGCGGCATCGTCTGGTTGCGCGAGCGCCCGGCGCGTACACCGGGCCGGTTCACGTGACCGTCGACGCCCACACCCCGCCCGTGGAGCTCGTGCTTCGACCTGCGCACGCGCTCGAGGTCACCGTGCTCGACGGCGAACGCGACTCGGCGCCCATCGCGGGCGCAACGGTCGATGTCCGCGACCCCACCCGTCAACGCTCGCGAAGCGCCGACGACGGAATCGTGCGTTTCGCTGCGGTCGCCTCGGGGACGGCTTGGATCAGCGTCGCTGCGCCCGAGCGAGCCACCGCGATCGTTCGCGTCGACGTGCCCGCCGGTCGGGGCACGCTGCGCACGCGCGTGACGCTCCATCCCGGGCGACTCATCCACGGCGTGGTGCGCGACGAGGATGGCACCGCGGTCGGCGGCGCCGTCGTGGCGACGCGCGTGGGGGCGAGCCCGGCCGCTGGATCGACCTCGACCGCGCAGGATGGGACCTTTGCCGTGCTCGTCCCCGCCGACGACGTGATCCTCCGCGCGACGGCTCCAGGCCTCGTCAGCGCGGAGGTGGAGGTCGCCTCGGATTCGAAGAAAGACGTGGAGCTCGTGCTGGGTCGTGGTCGCACGATCGCCGGCGTCGTGCGCGACGAGGATGGCAAGCCAGTCGCGGGCGCGATCGTGCGGGGTCTATCGCCGTTGCACGAGATGTTCGAGTCCACCGCGAGCGCCGAGGGCATGTTCACGCTGCGAGGAATCCCCGCAGTGCCCCTCGAGGTGCTCGCGATCGCCGGCAGCGGACTGTCGGAGCCGGTCACCGTGGCGGGTGGCCCTGCGTCGGTCGACGATGTGGAGGTCATCGTTCCCACGGTCGGCTGGATCCGGGGCGTGGTCGTCGACGCCGAGGGCGAACCCCTCGCGAACGCAGCCGTGCATGCGGCGCCCGATCTCCGCGCGCGCATGGGGCAGCGTGCCAGCACGGTCGGGCGCGGTCGACTGATCGCGATCGCCGACGACGAGGGCAACTTCTCCATGACGGGCCTGCGTCCCGGCCGCTACGCCCTGCGCGCCGTGGGTGCCGACGAAGCCGGCGTCGACCCGGGCACGCGGGAACCGACGCATGCCTCGACCGGGCGCGCGGACGTCGTCGTGCGGCGGCTGCGGGGCGGTGCCATCACCGGACGAGTCGTCGGTGCCGATGGCAGCCCAGCGGTCGACTATCGTGTGCGCGTCGATACCGGTCCCTTCGTGACGGTCCGCGATCGCGAGGGACGCTTCCTGGTCGAGGCCGTCGCGACGGGCCAGCATGTGGTGACGATCGACGGGCGGGGCATCGGCGGCTTCGTCCTCGATGATGTGGCGGTGCGCGAGTCGGCGCAGACGGACATCGGCGAGCTCCGCGACGACGGTGGTCGACGCCTCCGAGGACGCGTCGTCGACGATCGAGGAGCGCCGGTGGCGGATGCCCACGTGTTCGCGGGGGGCAGCATCGATGCGACGCCCAGCGGTGCGATCGAGGTGCGCACGCGCGCCGGCGATCTCACGGAGGACACCGCGACCACGAAACGCGACGGCACCTTCGAGATCGTCGGCCTCCCTCCCGGTCGGCTGGTGGTCGTGGCCACACACGCGACGCTCGGACGTAGCGCAGGGGAGCGCGTCGAAGCCGACCACACCGAGGTCTCACTCGCGCTGTTCCCGACGGGGACCATTCGCGGCACGGTGACTGATCGCGGTCAGCCAGCGTTCGGCGCCGCGGTGACGGTGGCGAGCGACGAGGCACCAGACGTGCGGATCATCGGCACGGTCGATGCCGCGGGGGCCTTCGCCATCGAGGGCGTGCCGGCAGGAGCCGCCACGGTGACGGCCATGCGGCAGGGACGGGATGATCGGCAACAAACGGTGCGCCGCGTCGTCGAGGTGACACCGGGCACGCCGACGGAGGTCCAGCTCGCGCTCGCGAGTGGCGAGGGCACGATTCGCGTGCGCTTCGGTGACCCGGGCAATCGCATCGTGATGCTCGCCTCGGGCGAGATCGATGCACTCGACGTGTCCGGATTCCACGCCGCGGCGAGCCGCGGCGAAGGGGTTGCAGCGGTCGGCTACAGCCTCGACGGTGAGCCGACGCAGTTCGTCGAGCTGGAGGCCGGACGATACACCGTCTGCGCGGCGGCGCTGGAGGCCGACGTCGACGACCCGGCGGACAAGCGCCGCACTGAGATCGGCGGCGACACGCTGCCGGTCGAGTGCACCGCGGTCGACGTCGACGATGGGGTCAGCCAAGCTTCGCTGTAGCGAGCGAACGTCGACCGACGCGTCGCCCACCGACGCGTCGCCCACCGACGCGTCGGTCGACCGGCGCGGTCAATAGATGTACGTCTTGTTGCGGCCCTCCGAGTAGCACAGCGATCGACCGCCGCCGATATCGGGGATGTACACGTAGCCGTAGTTGCCGCCCGCACGGCGGCACCAGTCCTCGGTGATGTACAGCGGCGGATCGATCGGACCTCCGCCCACATCGCCGCCGCCGGCGTCCGTCGTCGGGAGGCACGAGAACGTCTCGCCGGAGTCCTTCTTCACCGCGTAGGCGAGCTCGGCGTAGCGCGCCTTGAGATCGATGCGCGGCGCGGCCTGCATCGCCTTCTGCAGCGGCGAGACGGCGACCTTGTCGGCCGAGAGGGTCGCCGCGGCGGCGCCGAGCGGGGCCGCGAGCACCGCGGTGAGACCGACGAGGAAGAGGGACTGGGTGGTGAACTTGGTCATCCCCTCCGCTGTGGCGTCGCGCCGGCGCGCGACCAGCTCGAGCCGCAGGGTTTAAGCCTGTCTCCGGTCGACGCGGCGCCCCGGATCGAACCCGTGCCCGCGGCCGCGTCGCGCGATACCCTGGGCGTCACCGTGCCCATCGCCCACGCCTGGCAACCCGAGCGCACCCATGTCTTCGCCGTCGGCCTGCTGCAGTACGCCGACAAGATCCACTGGCCGCTCGAGGGCCGACGCGACGCGGTGCTCGTCGAGACCCTCGCGGCGCGCGGCGTGCCGCGGGAGCACATCACGTTCCTGCGCGATGCCGAGGCGACGACGGCCGCGTTCGAGTCGGCGTTCGTCGCCGCGCTCGGTCACACGCAGCCCGGCGACCAGCTCCTCGTGTACTACGCCGGCCATGGCGCGCGCGACGAGAAGCACGGTCGCGGCGCGTTCAAGCTCCGCGACGCGCGGCTGCCGGTGTCGTCGATCTTCGGCTGGATCGAGCAGCACTTCGCCGGCGACATGGCGATCCTCACCGCCGATTGCTGCTACTCGGGGAGCCTCGCCCTCGAGGCGCCGCTGCGCGCGGGCCGGGTCGCCTACGCGGCGATCGGCTCGTCACTGTCGACCGAGACCTCGACCGGCGCGTGGACCTTCACCAACTGCTGGATCGACGCGCTCGAGGGCCGCGTGCTCGTCGACCTCGACGGCGACGGCGTGCTGCGCCTCGACGAGCTCGCGCGCTACGCCGAGCGCCGCCTCGGCTTCATGGATGGACAGGTCAGCTCGTTCTGCGTCGCGAACGGCTTCCCGTCGACCTTCGCCCTGGGTCACTCGCGGCGCCGCGTCCACCCGCGCCAGGGTGAGTTCGTCGAGGGCGAGCAGGACGGCACGTGGTGTCGCGCCGAGATCGTCGACGCCACCGACGGCGGCCTGCAGGTGCGGTGGGTGCAGGACGAGACCTGCAGCACGATCCCCGAGCCGAAGGTCCGCGGCTGGAGTCCCCCGCAGCTCGCCCTGGGCACCAAGGTCTCGGTCCGCCACGGCGAGCAGTGCTATCCCGCGGTGGTCCTCGCCGCCCGCAACGGCATGCACCTGGTCCGCTTCGACGGGTGGGACGAGTCGTGGGACGAGTGGATCTCGCCCGATCGGCTAGAATCCGTCGGGTGAGCCGCGGGACGGCGAATTCTGCGATCGCCTGTAATCGCGGCCGCGCTCGCGCGACCCACCCGAGTTGCCGCGCACACACACCATCCCTCGGGTCGCCCTGGTCCTCGGCCTGGGCCTCGTACCATCCCTCGGCTGTCGCGATGGGTCCGGCGATCCGCCGTCCGCCGAGGACGCGAGCACGGGCGGTGACGGCGACGGCGACGGCACCAGCGGCGAGGGTGACACCGGCGTCGACGCGTGCGAGAGCGCCCCGGCCCGCGTCGGCCTGCAGCGGCTGACCCGCGCCGAGTACAACCGCACGGTCCGCGATCTCTTCGGCGTGACGAGCAATCCCGCCGACGCCTTCCCGCCGGACTCGAGCACCGACGGCTTCGACAACAACGCCAAGAGCCTGACCGTCAGCCCGCAGCTCGCGTCGCTGCTGCTCGGGGCCGCCGAGTCGATCGCGGCCGAGGCGGTCGCGACCCAGCTGCCGACGCTGCTGCCGTGCGATCCCGCCGTGCTGTCCGAGTGCACCCGCGACAGCGTCGCCGCGATCGCACGTCGGGTGTACCGACGCCCGCCGAGCGACGCCGAGCTCGACGATCTCATGGTCCTCGTCGACCTCGCCGCGACCGAGGGCGATCCGGTGTCCGCGGGGATCGAGAACGCGATCATCGCGATGCTGATGTCGCCGCAGTTCCTCTACCGAAGTGTCCCGAGCACCGACGCCGCGCCCGAGGCCGGGGTTCGCGTCGTGCTCGACGACTGGGCGCTCGCGACGCGGCTGTCGTACTTCCTGTGGGGCAGCACGCCCGACGACGACCTGCTCGCGCGCGCGGCCGAGGGGGCGCTGCAGGACGAGGACGCGCTGCGCCTCGAGTTCGAGCGGATGCTCGCCGATCCCAAGGCGTCGGCGTTCTACGACGGCTTCGTCGCGCAGTGGCTGCAGCTCGGCAAGCTCGGGGCCGCGACCCCCGACGTCGCCGTGTTCCCGGCGTTCGACGAGGCGCTGCGCCAGGCGATGGCGGACGAGACGCGGCTGTTCTTCGACGACCTGCGGGCCCGCGACGGCAGCCCGCTCGAGATCGTCACCGGCACCGCGACCTTCGCCAACGCGGGGACCGCCACGATCTACGGCGTGCCGGGCATCGCCGGCGACGCGATGGTGCCGATCACCACGGATCCCACGCAGCGCGCCGGCGTGCTGACGATGCCCGCGGTGTTGACGATGACCTCGGGCCCGAGCGCGCCGAACATCGTGCGCCGCGGCGTGTGGCTGGCCGAGGCGATCCTCTGCCTGGACCCGCCGCCGCCGCCGGTCGGCGTGCCGCCGGCACCGGAGCCGATCGACGGCGAGAGCGAGCGCGAGCGCCTGGAGCGGCACCGCGAGGATCCGAGCTGCGCGAGCTGCCACGACCTCATCGATCCGCTGGGGTTCGGCTTCGAGAACTACGACGCGATCGGGGCCTGGCGGGACGAGGCAGACGGCGAGTCCGTCGACAACGCCGGCGCGCTGCCCGACGGCCGCACCTTCGCCGGCATGGTCGAGCTCGGCGGTCTGCTCGCGACCAGCTCGGATTTCCCGACGTGCATGACGTCGAAGGTGATGACCTACGCGCTGGGCCGCACGGTGACCCCGGACGACGCGTGCGTCGTCGAGGCCATCGGCGCCGAGACGGTCACCGCGGACTCGGCGTTGTCCGAGCTGCTGTGGGCGGTCGTCACGAGCGACGCATTCCGCACCGAGACCGCGACGACGGAGGACACCTGATGCGACGGACGACAAACTCCACCGGCCTGCTGTCGCGCCGCACCGTGCTGCGCGCCGCGGGCGTCGCCGTCGCGCTGCCGGCCCTCGCCTCGCTGGCGCCACCGCCCGCCCGGGCCGGCGGCACCGCGACCAAGCGCTTCGTCGCGCTGTTCTTCCCCAACGGCACCACGCAGCGCAGCGACTGGCAGCTCGGCGGCGCCGGGGCGAACTACACCATGGGCTCGGCCCACGCGTCGCTGGTGCCGTTCCAGCCCAAGCTGTCGATGTTTCGCAACCTCGACGGGGCCTACGGCGGCGCCCCGGATCACTCGCGCGGCACCGCGTCGTTCCTCACCGGCGCGCCGATCTCCGACATGAACACGCCGCAGGTCGACGTGTCGATCGATCAGGCGATCGCCGATGCGCTCGCGCCGGCCACACCGATCCGCTCCCTGCACCTCGGGCCTGCGCCCTACCCCGCGGGTCCGCCGTCGGACACGGGCTGGCCGTCGGGCTACAACACGTACCTGTCGTGGTCGTCGCCGAGCGTGCCCAACGCGCCGCTCGAGAACGCCCAGGTCGCCTTCGATCAGGTGTTCGTGCCCAGCGGCAGCGATCCGGCCCTGGCCGAGAAGCGCCTGCGGCTGCGCCAGAGCGTCCTCGATCACACGCTCGATCAGATCGACGCGATCACCCCGCGGCTCGGCACCGCCGATGCGACGAAGCTCGACGAGTATCTCGACGCCGTGCGCGAGGTCGAATCGGGGCTGCAGTCCGATCCGGGCGATCCCGGCTGCGGTAGCGACGTCATGCGCCCCGCCGACGGTCTCGCCCACCCCGAGCACACCCGCGCCATGCTCGACGTGATCGCCCTGGCGCTGCGCTGCGACGCCACGCGCATCGTCACCTACTCGATGGACTACGGCTTCGGCAACAAGGACTTCGGCTTCCTCGGCAACGGCAACGTCCGCCACCACAACCTCAGCCACAGCGGCAGCGCCCCCGAGGTCATCGGCGCCCACACGGCGATCGTGCGCTGGTACATGGATCAGATCGCGACCTTCCTCGGCCTGCTCGACGGCGCCGACGAGGACGGCGCGACCGTGCTCGACAACTCGGTCGTGTACATCGGCAGCGACGTCGGCGACGGCTGGACGCACTCGCACTCGAACCTCCCGTGCATGCTCGCCGGCGGAGGGGCAGGCGCGCTGAACCCGGGGCGGCTCATCGACGCGACGGGGGCGAGCTACGACAGCGTGCTACTGGCCCTCGCGCAGGCGATGGACGCGGACGTGCCGAGCTTCTCCGGGGCGAACACGGCCTTCGCGGGGCTGTGACGGGGCGTCAGTCGTGGCGCGCGTTCAGGACGCCCACGGCGTGCCACGGCACCACCTCGACCCCACGGGGCCAGAATCGCGAAGTTGGGGCTGATTGGCATTCGCATTGCCAACAAGCCCCACGCACACCGCGCTGCCCTCATCGCAGGTCCGGGTGCGCCGCCGCGCCCCAGAACCCCGAGGCCTCGCCGCCGACGACCTGCGTCGCGCCGGTGCTCGGGTCCATCGTCCAGATCGTGCCGAGCTGATCGAACAACCACAGCTCGCCTTGCGCCGCGGCCACACCCCACACGCCCGTGCTGCCCGACACCGGGCCGACCTCGCCGAGCACGGCGCCGTTGGTCGGATCGATCGCGACGACCACGTCGCCGCCGACGCCGCCCGACGGGCTGGTGAACACGGTCAGGCCCGCGGCCGTGGTCGCGATGTCGCCGCTCGACGAGTACGGCGACGGCACGTCCGCGATCGCGCTGGGCGTGACCTCGGGGCCGCGCAGGCCGACGTGCGTCCAGGTCGATCCCGCCAAGGTGACGAGCGTGTCGTCGTCGGGCTCGATGGTGCCCAGCGGCACGAACGCCAGCGAGTTGGTCGGCACCGACGCGAGCGCCCAGCACTGCGCGATCGCAGGGTCGCATGCATGCAGCACGCTCGAGGCGATCGCGTACAGCACCCCGAAGCGATCGATCGCGATGTCGGTGACCTGGCCGTCGGGCCCCTCGGGGAAGCGGAACATGCCGATCTCGCGCAGCACCGCGTCCGCGGGGTCCATCGTCGACAGCACGGTGGCGTCATGCACGTAGATCACGTCGGTGCGTGCGCGACCCGGCCGCGCAGGCTCGGTGGGGAACGGATCGTCGCCGTCGGGGATCCCATCGCCGTCGCAATCGCGGGTGTGGCTGTCGAGGTCGCAGCCCGGCGGCTCGCCGGTGGTGGTGGTGGTGTCGTCGTCGTCCTCGTCCTCGTCGTCATCCGGGGGCCCGACGATCGCCGGACCGCGGCCGCACGCCGTCACGAGCAACAGCACGGCGAGACGGAGCGAGGCGGGCATGCGAGCGGCGAGTGTACCGGCTACCGCAGCGGACGGTGGGCCTCGCCGATCGCCTTCACCCGCTTGGCCTGCGCACCGCTGTCGCGCGCCAGCGCACGCCAGCCCGCGACCGCATCGTGGACTCGCTCGATGATCTCGAGCGCGGCCGCGCGATCGATCCCGTGCCGAGCGCCCAGCCGCAGCACGCCTTCCTTCGTCGGTGTCTTGCCCTCGCCGTCGATCGTCATCGTGTGCTCGCCGCCCGGGCCCCGCGCGAACACCAGGTCGTACGCCGGCGAGAGCGACCACTGCCCGTGCGCGTCCATCAAGAACGCGAAGTTCTTGGCGTGGTCGTCGCGGTTGTGCGCGACGACGTTGAACACCATGCGCCGGAAGCACTCGGTCACCGCGCGCACGTCCCCGGTGAGCGCCCGCGCGACGCGGAGCAGCTGGTCGTAGTCGCACGACGGCACGCGGTAGTCGGCGTGCAGGAGACCCCCGAGCGTGTGCATGTGCAGCCGTCCCGACGGACCCTCGCGATCGAAGCGCTGGACCCCGAAGAAGCGGCCCTGGGCGAACAGGCGGTGATGCGGCACCACGATCCCTGCCGCCTCGGCCATCCGCATGTACGCGTGCTCGAGCCGACCATCGTCGGCGCCATCGGTGCCGATGGCGAACTTGACCAGCCAGTGGGTCCAGCCCTCGGGGAGCTCGTCGACCCCCGACAACACCTGGTGACCGCGCACGCCGACGACCACCTTGGGACGCGCACCGCCGGGGGATCCGCCGGCACGGCGCAGCTCGGGCAGGACCTCCCCCTCCGCGCCGATCACCTGCTCGGCCTGCGCCGCCAGCTCGACGAGTCCGACGCGACTGGGCGCGTCGTCGGCATCCGCGGGCGGGTGATACGTCAGCGCACCCATGGTGCGGGTCCCGAGATAGGCCAGCCGATCGAGCACGGAGAGCGTCGACGGATCGACCCCGCGGCTGCGGAACCACCGATCCATGAGCAGCAGACCCCAGCCGTCCGGCAGCGAGTCGTCGAACACGCCGAACAGCGGACCGAAGCCACGATCCGTGTGCTCGACGAGCCCAGGTCGCGCGGCGAGCTTCCACGGCGAGAGCGCCCAGCCGGTGGCGAGGAACGCCTCGTCGAACTCGAAGACGATCCGACCGCGCGCAGCCTCGGCGAGCGTCCCCACCGCGACCTCCTCGGCGGGTGACCAGCGCAGGCGCACCGCGATGCGCTTCACCGACGCCCCCGCTTGGGCAGCGTCGCCGCGCTGGCCCGCTCGAGCTCGTCGATCGTCCGCGCCACCGGCGGCTCGAAGAGCGCCTCGAGCTCGTCGAGTCGCCCGAGCGCCGCGGCGATCTTCAGCAGATTGTCGAGCGTGATGTGGCCCGAGGTCTCGAACCGCTGCACCGTGGACAAGCCGACGCCGGCCCGCTCGGCCAACGTCACGCGTCGCCAGTCGCGGGCCAGACGCAGGACCTGGACGCGCTGACCGAGCGCCGCGGCCACCTCGATGGGCGTGCGCAGTGTCGGCACGTTCATCGAGCAATTATGATTCGAAAATGAACCTTTGTCGACCGTCCTTGCGGTTAAACATTCACAATCGAACTTTTATGGAGCCGCCGCGCTGCCTCACTCCGCCGGCACCCGTTCGCGCAGCCGCCCCTGCCGCACCACCGGCTCGCCGGTCCCCTTGCTGGGTCGCTCGTCGAACGTCACCAGATCGATGTACGCCTGGTCCTTCATCAACACGAACGGCTCCTGCACGAAGCTGAGGTGACCCGCGCCGTCGTGCTCGATGACCTCGAGCTTGCCCATGCCGTAGCCCATCGGTCCGCGGCCGTAGTAGTGGGCCTGGACCCGGTAGGGGAACGCACGGGCAACGTCCTGGATCGCGAAGCACTCCGGGCCGTAGCCGGTGGTGACGTCGGCGTAGAGCTCGCCTCCCGAGGGCATCGACTTGTTGCGGAACCACGCGTGGCCGCCCTTGCCGTCGTACACGTGGAGGTCGACGTCGTTGGCGTCGGTCTCCCAGTTGAGCACGAAGCGGAGCGACGGCCGGGCTTCGATGCTCGCGTGGCGCTCGCCCACGGCGCGGGCGATGGTCGGCTCGCGGGTGGGCTCGGCGGCGAGCCACGCCGCGGCGATGAGGCCCAGATCCTCGCGGAGGATCCGCTGCACCTGCGCGAAGCGGTTGTCGGGGTACTCGCGATCGATGCCCGCGAGGATCGCGTTGAACGCCTCCTCGTGCCGACCCGCCCGCACCAGCGCGTAGGCATACAGCCGGTGGCTGCTGGGGTGATCGGGCCGCTGCGCGACGGCCTTGGCGTAGGTGTCGAGGGCGAGCGCCGCCCCGGGCTCGCCGAGATCCTCGAGGTGCTCGCCGGCCATGCGCCGCAGATCGGTGCGCGACGGGAAGAGATCGATGATCGATCCGTACGCCCGCGCGGCGCCGACGAGATCCCCCGCGGCGTGCAGCGCCCGACCGAGGGCGACCAGGGCGAGCACATCGCCCGGCGCCTTGGCCCGCCACGCCCGCGCCAGCAGGACGGCGTGGTCGAACTTCCCCGCGGCGATCTCGGCCATGATGATCTTCATGTCGCCGTCGTAGGGATCCGACGGATGCGGCTTGCCGGTGTCCCCGTCGTCGGGGACTTCTTCACGCCGTGATTGCTCCTCGATCTCGCGCACGGGCTCGGCGGGTCGAGCGTGGGGCGGCCGCGAGATCGGTCGTGGTCGCTCGGCGCGCCGCTCCTCGGCGGGCTCCGCCTCGGCCGGCGCGTCATCGGCCCGCGCGTCGAACCGGTCGGCCTGCGGCGCGCTGCTCGGGGCCGGCGGCGCCTCGACGTTGCGGCCATCGCCCTCGTCGACCCCGCCACCACGGCCCAACCCGCCGATGTCCTGCAGCCCCGCGTGCAGCGTGGACGACTTCGTGGCGACATCCTTGTCGCCCTTGTCCGCCAGCGTCACCGGAGGCTTGTCGGGTGTGACCGGAATCCCTCCGCGCGCGACCACCTCGATGCCGTTGCGACCCACCGCCATCACGTCGGCCATCGCGCTGCGCTCGATGCCGAAGCGGCGGTAGTCGTCCTCGGTCTCGAGCACGAGCAGCGCGGTGTAGTCCGACAGCACGCGCTGCGAGGTCGACAGCGCGATGATCTCCCCGCGCAGCCGGTCGACCTGCGCCGGCGCGCCGTCGGTCCCGAGCGCCGCGAGCTCGCCCGTGAGCTGCTCGATCTTCGCCTGGGCGCGCGCGCGCTGCAGCAGCGGCCACGGGGCGCTCGCCACCGCGGTGCCCTCCTCGGTGATCGCGGCGTCGCCGATCGACACCTCGAGCGCGCGATCGGCCGGCAGTTCGGCATAGACCAGGACCGCGTCGCCCGGCTGCACGCCGTCGACGACCTGCGGCCACCACCAGCTCGCCCCGGCGACGGCGACCTTCAACCCCGAGCGTGTGGGTCGGCCGATCTTGTCGGCGAGCTGCCCGACGCTCACGCGCGCGTCGAGGACCATGCCATCCGTCTCGAGCTCGCGGCGGGCGAGATCCTCGAGCACGGCGCGATCCTGCAGGCCGCCGTCGACCAGCGCATCGAACCGCGTGACCCCGGCCGCCTTCGCCGACGCGCGCAGCGACTCGAGCAGCGCGGCGCGCTCGCTGGCCCCGGCTGTGAACACGCCGTCGCCGACATAGAGCACCCGCGACGCCTTGGTGACCGCCGCCAGACCGACGCCGAGATCGCTGGCCCCGAGCGCGGCGCGCTTGCGGAGGATCTCGAGCTGCGTCGGCCCGAACCCCGAGGCCGGCCCGTCGAACACCAGCTCCGCGCTCTGATCGAAGCCGATGACGCGCAGCGCCGTGTCGGCCTTGCGGCGCGCGAGTTCGCCGACCAGTGCCCCGAGACGATCGATCTGGCCGTCGAAGTCGAGCGCCCGCGAGGCGCTGGTGTCGAACAGGATCGTGAGATCGACGAGCGGCTCGTCCGCCGCCGCGATGGCGGGAGTTACCCGCGCGACCGCCAGATCACCGGCGCGCAGGATCGGCGCGGGCTTGTTCCCGGTCCGCAGCTCGAGATCCATCTTCGGTGCGTAGCGCCGCTCGTGGAGCTCGACGCGGTGCAGGACCCCCTCGGCGCCGTCGTTGGGCGCACGCACGAGCACCTCGACGTCGAGCTGCTCGAGCTCGGGCAGACCACACACGGGCAGCACGTAGGGCTCGCTCGACGAGGCCAGCGCCTGCGACCAACCGATGATGATCTCCTTGCGCGCACGGGCGGCGATCGGGAACACCCGCGCTTCGAAGCGATTGCCCGCGCCGGTCTCCAGCAG
The DNA here is from genome assembly GCA_044344875.1 of Nannocystaceae bacterium. Taxonomy (GTDB): domain Bacteria; phylum Myxococcota_A; class Polyangia; order Nannocystales; family Nannocystaceae; genus Xiheibacterium. The sequence goes on along the minus strand of JBIJCC010000005.1, from coordinate 165,862 downwards.
CGCGGGATCCTGGCGGCGATGCAGGAAGTCCTCGTAGGCGACGCGCGCGGCCTGACGCTCGACGACCTCGCCCTCCTGCCACTTGTCGCCGATCGCCATCGCGAAGCGGCTGAGCGCCGCGCCGGCCGGCAGCTGGATCGAGAACCGCCCCTCGAGCTGCCGCGCCTCGGGGTTGTCGAACGACAGCCGCAGCTCGGTGTACGCGAGCGGCCCCTCGACCACGCCCTTGGCGTCGAACGACGCGAGCCGCAGGCCGGTGCCATCGGACGCGGTGAGCGACAGCGGCCCCGCGTCCGCGCAGCTGTTCGCGCGCACCCACGACAGCGCGACCTCGGGCGGCGCGGGCCGGACCCCCGTTGGCGGGTCGGGCACCGGGTCCCTTGGCCGGGCAATGGCACCGACGGCGGGCGGCGTCACGCTCGCCTTGGTGTCTTCGACCGGCGGCGGCTCGTGCTTCGCACACCCCGCGAGCATCGCGAGCGCTGGAAGCACGGCGAGCGCAGGCAGCATCGCGAGAGCAGGCGGCTTTGCCGTACGCGACCCGATCGTCAGCACCGAAGACCTCGAGGACGCACGGGCGCGGGGCATGGTCGGGCGATCAACGCACGATTCGGCCGGCCGGTTCAGCCCCCGCGCAGCGGCCCGCGCCGACTGCCCCAGGGCCCACGAAACCGGCATGCGGCCGGTCCCGGCGCGGGCTCCAGGCGCAGCGGCCCCGCGGTCACCCGTGCCCTCGGGCGATCGTCGGGCGATCGTGCGCGGGCCCGAGCTGGGCAACCTGCCCGCGTCCGATCGCGCCAGGCCGCGCGATCGTTGGCAATCGACGGCGTGCATCCTCGCGATCGCTTGGGCGACTCGCCCGTACGCTTGGCAGATTGCGCAACCGCGAAAAACCTCGCCAACGGGCTCGCAGACCTATCTCAGAGGGCTTCTGCGCCGCTACGCTGCAGCGATGCCGTGGTCCTCGAACTCCCCCGCTTGCGCCGTGGTCTTCGCCTCGCTCGTCGCACTCGCACCGTCGATCACCCGCGCGGATGAATCCGACGGCCGCCTCGCGGGCGCCGATGTGCCGCGCGGCACCTTCGTCCGCATGCCGCCGGTGCTCGGCGCAGAGATCCCCACGCGCCACGCCGGCGAGCCGCACATCCTGTTCCTCAACCGTTGCGCCGGCGGCCTCACGCTCGACGCGGGCTGGCCCGACGACAACACGGTCAACCGCTCCGGGATCCTCGGCGGCACCACGAACTTCCCCGAGTACCCCTTCGGCGACGGCTCGTGGAACCAGGTCGTGCTCGAGTCCCGCGAGATCTTCGCGCCGTTCAACATCGAGGTCACCGACGTCGATCCCTCGCCGGCGCCCCACGACGAGGCGGTGATCTGCGGCAGCGGCGAGCTCGCGGGCTTCGGCGGCGCCGGCGGGGTCTCGCCGTTCACCTGCGACGTGATCCCGAGCCCCATCACCTTCACGTTCCCCGAGTCGCTCGGCGACGACCCGCGCACGATCGCCGAGGTCATCGCGCAGGAGGCCGCGCACGCCTGGGGCCTCGAGCACGAGTTCAAGTGCGAGGACCCGATGACGTACCTCTACGGCTGCGGCGAGAAGAGCTTCCAGGACGGCGACTATCCGTGTGGCGAGTACGAGGCGCGCGCGTGCGAGTGCGGCGGCGCCTCGCAGAACGCCTACCAGTACATCCTCGATCTCTTCGGCCCTGCCGTGCCCGACACCCAGGCCCCGACCGCGACGATCACCAGCCCGGACGACGGCGACGTGTTCGCGGTTGGCGACGCCTTCGACATCGCGGTGCAGGTCGCGGACGACGGCGCGATCGCGGTGGTCGAGCTGTACCTCGACGGCGAGCTCTCGAGCGCGGACATGTCGGAGCCCTACGGGCCCTGGCCGGTGATCGACGCGGTGGCCGGCAGCTACGAGATCTACGTCGTCGCCACCGACGCCGCCGGCAAGGAGACGATGAGCGGCGTCGTCCACTTCGAGGTCACCGACCACGGCGCGCCGCCGGACAGCGGCGACGACGGCGGCGACGGCAACGGCGGGGACGGGGGCGGCGGCACCCTGGGCGACGGCGGTGATGGCGAGGGCGACGGCGGCGGCAGCTTCGACGGCGGCGGCGAGCCCGGCGCGCTACCGCCGAACTACGGCCTCGGCCTCGACGACGGCGGCTGCGCGTGCACGGCGGGACCCACCGCGCCCGCGGGCGTGGCGTGGTTCAGCGTGTTGGCGCTGCTCGGCTTGCGGCGGCGATCAGCAGCCACATGCCGGTGAGTCGCCGGCCTCGTCCACGCACACCTGATCCCACTGCGTGTTGCAGCAGTACGGATCCAGCTGGCACACCGCCGACACGCACGGCGAGCAGCCCGGGTTCAGCAGGTTCCCCGTCTCGCACGGGTCGTGCTCGCACGTCACCTCGAACAGCGCGCCCTGGGCGATCCACTGCAGGATGATCTGCAGGTCGGGATCGGTGAGGCTGGCGAAGGCCTTCAGCGGATGCGGGTCGTCCATGCCGACCTGGTCGACCAGCGGATAGCTGACCAGCAGCGACGCGCCGGGGGCGTTCGTGCACACGCGCAGCGGGTTGTCGAGATCCGCACACACGGTGCCGGGGCCGACGAGGTTCTGCCAGGCCTGCATCGCCGGCAGGTCCCAATCGGCGTTGAAGCCGGCGTTCACTGCCTCCGGCGGACCGCCGCCGGTATGGCAGCCGACGCAGCCGTACAGCGAGAACAGCGGATAGACGTCCTCGGTGAAGTTGTAGGCCGTCGGCGGCTGGGCGCCCTGCTCGATCCAGTCGAGGATCACCTGCATCGCGGGATCGTCGATCGACGGGAAGATGTCGACGGGATGCGGATCCTCCATGCCAACCATGTCGAACAGCGGGTTGGTGACGAACAGCGAGATCTCGGGGTTGTCGGTGCAGACCCGCAGCGGGTTCATCACGTCGGGGCACGTCGTGCCGGGGCCGACGAGGTTCTGCCAGACCTGCAGCGGCGGCAGATCCCAGTCGGCGTTGAAGCCGGCGCGCACGCCCCCCGGCGGGCCACCGCCGGTGTGACAGCCGACGCAGGCGTAGGTCGTGAAGATCGGATACACGTCGATCGCGAAGTCGCGGATGATCGCCTCGTCGTTGCGCACCAGCTCGACGACGCCGATGTTGCCGGTCGAGCGCAGCGTGACCTGGGCATCGTCGAAACCGCTGGCGCGGATGGTGGCGCCGCCCTGGCCGGTGCCGTTGGGATCGCGGACGCGGAACATGACGAAGCGCCCGGTGTCGTTCGACGTCGCCGCGTTGGTGCCGACCCAGCGCCCGCTGACGTCCTCGTCGAGGAAGCACACGTGGGCCGGATTCGCGTTGCCGTCCAGGAGGTTGTCGTGGATGTTGACGTAGCCGTCGACCTCGACCTGCAGCGACGCGCGTGACACCGTCGGCACGCCGTTGCCGGCGTCGTCGACGAGGCGACCGAACACCGTCGATCGCTGGGCGAAGTAGACGTTGACCGCGCCGTTGCCGATCGCGGCCTCGAGCGACGGGAACAACCCGCACTCGAACGCGACCTGGGCCAGGTGCGCGTAGGTGACGATCGGCGGGTCGTACAGGACCGGCGTATCGTTCTCGACCCGCAGCTGCGTGCGCGTGTGCATCGACGCGGGGACGAACACCGGCTCGTCCTGGTCGAGGCCCATCTCGAGATCGAGCAGCGTGCCGGGCGGGATCTCGGCGAGCTGGTAGGCCCCGTCGGCGCCGGTCGGGCCGGCCATCGCCGCGGGATCGATGTTGGTCACCGTGATCGTGACGTCGGCCGCGGGCGTCGGCGCGACCTGGTCGTAGAACACCGTCGTTCCCTGCACGACGACCTCGGTGAGCAGGCACTCGCCGATCTCGTCCTGACACACGTTGCTCGCGCACTGGGCGTCGGCGGTGCACGGGCTGCACGTCGCGTCGATGCAGACCTGCTGCGGCTCGCACCCCTCAAGGTGGGTCTCGGTGCAGGCGACGCACAGGCCGAGGTCGGCGTCGCACGCGGGCGCCGCGGGATCGAGCGCGGCACACACCCCGTTGTCGAGGGCATCGCAGCCGACGCACGCGCCGTCGCGGCAGTATGGCGTCGCGCCGTCGCACGCGTCGTCGAGGGCCTGGTCCGCCGTACACCCGCCGCCGGTGGTGTCCGGCGCGGTGGTGCCGGTGTCCGGGTCGGTCTCGGTGACGGTCGTCGGCTCTGTCGTCGGCTCCGTCGTCGGCGCCGTCGGATCGGTCATCGACGCCGACATCGACGCCGACGTATCGGCCCCGGTGGCCTCGGTGTCGACCTCGACCGGCGACTCCGGATCGAAGCACGCGCCCAGGCCGAAGAGGAGTCCAATGGTGAAGCGACGGGGAAAGGCCAAGGAGAGCCGCATCGGAATTCACTGTAACACGCACCCGCGTTACAGTGCGGGCGCGAATGTCGACCGGTCCCACCTCGCCCGATGCCCACGGTGGTCCGCCCGACCCGTTCGCGGACGCACCGCACCGCGAGCCCAGAACACGGTGGTGGCGACGCAGCACGTTCTGGATCTTCGTGGGCCTCGGCCTCGGCGTGGTCTTCGGCGGATTCCTGCCCCAGAACGAGTTCCCCCAGGCCTACGAGCTCTTCCATTTCCTGTCGTCGGCGTTCATCCAGCTCATCAAGGGGCTCATCGTCCCGCTGCTGTTCTCGACGATCGTGGTCGGAGTCGCGCAGACCGGTGACCTCAAGGCCGTCGGCCGCATGGGCGGCAAGGCGCTGCTCTACTTCGAGGTCGTCACCACGCTCGCGCTGTTCATCGGCCTGTTCGTGGTGAACTGGCTCCGGCCGGGCGATGGCCTTCCGATCGATCTCGGCAGCCAGGCCAAGGTCGAGCTCGCCGAGCAGAAGACCGGCTGGCAGATCGCGCTGCACATGTTCCCGTTCAACCTCGTCGAGCACGCGGCCAAGGGCGACATCCTGCCCGTCGTCGTGTTCGCGACACTGTTCGGCATCTCGCTGACCCGCGTCGGGCCGCACCACCGCAAGCCGGTGCTCGGCTTCTTCGAGGCGGTGTCCCAGGTGATGTTCAAGTACACGGACATCATCATGCGGCTGACCCCGCTCGGGGTCTTCGGCGCGATGGCCTACAACGTCAGCCACATGGCCGCCGGCAAGGAGATCGACGGCGTATGGCACGAGGGCTGGCACGCGGTCGGCTACCTGTTGGGCAAGTACGCGACGTTGGTCGGCAGCCTCTACCTCGCGCTGGTGCTGCTGGTCGTGCTGGTGTTCGTGCCGATCATGGTCGTCACGGGGATCCACGTGACGCGGTTTCTCCGGGCGATACGCGAGCCGGCCACGACCGCGTTCTCGACCGCGTCGAGCGAGGCCGCGCTGCCGCGCCTCCTCGAGGACATCGTCGCGTTCGGCGTGCCGCGCCGCGTCGCGAGCTTCGTCATCCCCACCGGCTACTCGTTCAACCTCGACGGCTCGACGCTCTACCTCGTCGTGGCCTCGGTGACGATCGCCCAGGCCGCCGGCATCGAGATGTCGCTCGGCGAGCAACTCGCGATGCTGCTGACGTTCATGCTCACCTCGAAGGGCGTCGCCGGCGTCCCGCGGGCGACGCTCGTGATCATCGCGGGCACCTGCGCGAGCTTCGGCCTCCCCGGCAACGCCGGCATCGCGATGCTGCTCGCCGTGGACGAGGTGATGGACATGGCGCGCACGATGGTGAACGTCATCGGCAACGGCCTCGCGGCGGTCGTGATCGCGAAGTGGGAGAAGGTCTTCGGCGTCCCGGAGCCCGCGCCTGCGCCCGAGTCCGAACCGACCCCATGACCGAGCACCGGCGCGCCCACTGGTCGGCCCTGCAACCGGCGGCGCCGGCGTCCGTCTTGCCGGCATGACCGGACGCGCGACCGCAGGCCGCCCGAGCCACGCGAGAATCCGTGAGCGAGCGCATGGCACCGGCGCCCGCGCGTCGGGTTGGCTCCGGGTCCCGCGGGCGATCGCCGGCGGCCTGTGGACCGCGGCCGTCTGCGCCGCGGTCGCGGCGGCCCTGCTCCCCGTGCTCGGCTTGGTCCCGTTGGCGATCCTGCGCCACCACGTGCGCCGCGCGCTGCGGTCCTCGGGCACGCAGGGCACCCTGGCGACCCGCTAGTGTCCCGGCGCACGGGGGCGCACCTCGGTCGCTTGTGGCGTCCGGCGGCCCTCTGGTATCTGGGTCCGCCATGGCCGAACCCGAAGTCGCAGCCGATCCCGCCCTCGTGCGCGAGATCAAGGCGCTCATCGTGGATTCGCTCATGCTCGAGTCGGTGAGTGCCGACGAGATCGCCGACGATGCGCCGCTGTTCGGGGCCGATGGCCTCGGCCTCGACTCGATCGACGTCCTCGAGCTGGCCATGGCCCTGCACAAGCGCTTCGGGGTGAAGACCAAGGGCGACGACGGGCGCAACCGCGAGATCTTCGCGACCGTCCGCAGCCTCGCGACCTTCGTCGCGGCCGAGCGCCCCACGACGGAGTCCCCGGTACCGTGAGCGAATCGCACGAAAAGGTCTTCGAGGATGTCCGGGCGATGATGGCCGAGACGTTCGAGCTGGAGCCCGAGCGCATCACCCAGGCCGCGCGCCTGTACGAGGACCTCGACCTCGACAGCATCGACGCCCTCGACATGGTCGTGAAGCTGCAAGAGATCATCCATCGGCGGGTCGAGGAGCAGGAGCTCCGCTCGCTACGGACCGTCGGCGACGTGGTCGAGATGGTCGCCGCTGCGCAGCTCGGCGCCGCCGAGTGAGCCGAGCCCCGAGGACACCCGCGCCGTGGTCGACGTCGTCCGCCCGTGCGTGGTCATCCCGACCTACGACAACCCACGGACGATCGCCGACGTCGTCGCCCGGGTCCGCGCGCACGTGCCCGACGTCATCGTCGTCGATGACGGCAGCGGGCCCGCGGCGCGCGCGGTGCTGGCGGATCTCGCCGGCCGCGGCGTGATCACGTTGGTGACGCGCGCGCGCAACGGCGGCAAGGGGGCCGCCGTGCTCGACGGGCTCCACGCGGCGCGCCAGGCCGGGTTCACCCACGCGATGCAGGTCGACGCCGACGGCCAGCACGACACCGACGACGTGCCCAAGCTGCTCGCCGCCGCGATCGCCCAGCCGACGGCGCTGGTGCTCGCGGCCCCGCGGTTCGACGCCAGCGCCCCGAAGTCACGGCTCGTCGGCCGACGCATCACGATCTTCTGGACCGATCTCGAGGCCGGCCGCGGCGTGATCGAGGATCCGATGTGCGGCTTCCGGGTCTACCCCTTGGCGACCGCGACGACCGTCCGCGTCGTCGGCCGGCGCATGGACTTCGACATCGAGATCGCCGTGCGCATGGCTTGGGCCGGCGTGCCGGTGGTCAACCTACCGACGGCCGTGCGGTATGTGCCCGTGGCCGAGGGTGGTGTCTCGCACTTTCGCCTGCTCGGTGACAACCTCCGCATCAGCTGGATGCACACCCGGCTGATGCACGTGTTGGTCTACAGGAAGACGCTCGGCAGGCTGGTGTCATGGGTGGCAAGGTGGCGGACGACGAGCCGCGCGTGAGCGAGGGCGAGTGGCTGCGGCAGCCCGAGCGCGGCAGTGCGTTCGGCATCTGTGCGCTGCTCGCCGCCCACCGCGTGTTCGGTCGCCGCTTCGCGGTCGCGATCCTCGGTGTGGTCGCGCTGTACTACGCCATGTTCGCCCGCACCGCGCGTCGGGCCTCGCGCGACTACCTGCGCCGCGTACTGCCCGACCCCGGGTTCCTCGACGTCGTCCGACACATCGCGACGTTCGCGGTCTGCAGCTTCGATCGGGTGCTGTTCGCGGCGGGCAAGCTCGACGGCCTGCGCATCGATCGCACCGGCGCCGAGCACCTGCAGGCGCTCCACGAGGCGCAGCGCGGCGCCATCCTGCTGGGCGCGCACCTCGGCAGCTTCGAGGCCCTGCGGGCGATGGGCGAGCGCGAGGGACTGGTCGTCAACGTGCTCGCGCACTTCGCCAACGCGCGCAAGATCACCGCGATGCTCGCCGCGGTGGCGCCCGGCTTCGCGGCGCGCATCATCGAGATCGATCCCGACGCACCGCACTGGGCGCTGAAGGTCGGCGAGCGCATCGCGGCCGGCGAGCTGGTCGCCGTGCTCGGCGATCGCACGGGCCTGGGCGAGGGCACGGCCGCGGTCGATCTGCTCGGCGGCCGCGCGAACCTCCCGACCGGGCCCTACGCGCTGGCGGCCGTGCTGCGCTGCCCGATCTACCTGACGTTCGGGCTGTACCTCGGCGGCGGCCATTACAGCCTGCACTGCGAGCCCTTCGCGGAGTCGGTCGAGCTGCCGCGGGCCGAGCGGGCGGCGCGGGTGCAGGCGCTCGCGCACCGCTACGCGACGCGACTCGAGCACTACGTCCGGCGGGCACCGTACTGCTGGTTCAACTTCTTCTCGCTGTGGTCGTGAACACGACCTCCCGCGCGCGCGCGGTGGTTTCGCACGTGCGCGCACGCGCCATCGGGCGGAGGCGCTCGCACCAGGGCAGAGCGTGGAACGGAGCCGCGTTGGCACCAACGATGCACGGTGCGTCGACCGAGGACCCTCGGCGGCGACAAGGCCCCGCGCAGCGGCGGCCGCACGACGGGCAACCGCGCCGCGAGCCCGAGCGACGCCGAGTGAACCCACCACGGTGCAGCGGGCCGCCGCCCCGTGCTAGCGTCGCGGCCCGTGGTCCCGCGCCTGCACGAGACGACCCTCGAGCTCGACGTGCCGTTCTTCGACTGCGATCCGCTCGGCGTCGTCTGGCACGGTCACTACTTCAAGTACCTCGACGTGGCGCGCACCAAGATGCTCGCGCCGCTGGGCCTCGACGGCCAGGAGCTGCTCGACTCGGGGCACCGGATGTACGTGAGCGACAGCCGCTGCCGCCACGTCAACGCGCTGCGCTACCGCGACCGCGCGCGCGTCACCGCGTGGCTGCGCGAGTGGGAGCAGCGGCTGTACATCGCGTACTCCGTCGACAACCTCACGACCGGGCGGCAAGCCGCGCGTGCCCACACGGTGTTGGTGGTCACGAACGCGCAAGGAACGCTCCTGTTCGATGTGCCGGAGATCCTCCGCACGCGGCTCGGCGTGCCGTGATCGTGCCCAGGACAACACCGCCGGGGTGAGCGGCCCTCGCCGCGGTCAGTACACCGTCTGCAGCGCGTCCTCGTCGTCGCTGAGGAACCCGACCTGATCGGCGGGTCCCGACGAGAACATGATCGTGAGACCCGTACACGCCAAGGCGCTGGCACACGTGCCAGACACCCAGTCGTTGCCGGTGTCGTCGACGTGGGCGAAGCCGAGGGCATGCAGCGTCTCGTGGCTGGCCACGCGGAGGCTCGGCGCACGGCCGCGATCGAGCTTGATCCAGTTGCCGGGGTGCGTATTGCCGTTGATGATGTTCTCGGACGGGATGTCGGCCTTGCCGAGGGTGTTGCCGCTGTAGTTCGCGGTCGACACCTTGATGATCTCGCGGCCGCCGGGGCAGCCCACCGACTTGCGGCGGTTGACGACGTCGATCGTGGTCCCGAGCGCGTTGAGGTCGCTCGTGACCGTGTTGAACGTCCCGATCCAGTCCTCGGCCGAGTCGTCACCGCTGTCGTCGATCTCGAAGCAGATGTCGCGGAAACCCAGGTCGATGACCCGCGAGTTCTCGTTGAAGAGGAACGCGCGATCGCTGGACCCCGAGGCGATCGCCGCGTACTCCGGCAGGTGGTGGGGCCCGTACGCCATGTCGCCGATGTAGAGGTACTCGCCGTCGTACTCGGCCTCGGAGACGTCGAGCCCGTCGTGCTCGGCGATCGCGAGCAGCCGATCCTCGTCGGTCACCGGCTCGTCGGAGTCGCAGCCGGAGAACGCGAGGGTGGCCAGGAGGACACAGCGATGGAGGGGGATGGATGGAGTCCGCATCGCCCACTCCATTGTCCGGCGCCGGCGCATCGATGACGGGCGGCGCATCGAAAACCGCCCCCGCGATCGACTCCCCGCGTGTAAGGCCCGCATCGCGGGCGGGTTGACGTCGGGCGCGCTGGGTAGAACGCGCGAGGAGTGGCCTGATGATGATGCGTTGGAACGTGCTCGCAGTGGCGTGCCTTGTCGGCTGTGCGTCGGCCCCGTCCGATTCCGGGGGCGACTCCTCGTCGGGGACACCGACGGGGGACACCGCCGACGATCCCTCCGCCGGTCCGACGGCGAACCCGACCGCCGATCCCACGGACGATCCGACCGACGATCCGACCGACGATCCGACCGGGGACCCGACGTCGGGCAGCGGGATGACGGACCCCACGACCGACACCGGGACCTCGGGCACGGACACCGGCGCCGTCGACACCGGCTCGAGCTCGAGCACCGGGGGTGATGGGGTCCAGGCGTGCGATCCCTTCGGCGACGACTGCCCCGATGGCTTCAAGTGCATGGCGTACGCGAACGACGGCAGCGGAGAGTGGAACGCCAACGGCTGCTTCCCCGTCGTCGACGAGCCCGATCAGCTCGACGAGGTGTGCGAGGTGATCGAGTTCGGCACCAGCGGGCTCGACACCTGCGACGCCGGGCTGATGTGTTGGGACGTCGACCTCGAGACGAACGTCGGCGTCTGCGTGGCCCAATGCGCAGGCACACCAGACGCCCCCGAGTGCGCCGAGGACTCGGTGTGCCAGATCGCCAACGGCGGGGTGCTGGCGCTGTGCCTGGCGCCGTGCAGTCCCCTGGCGCAGGACTGCGGTGAGGGCAACGCCTGCTACCCGGTGGGCGACACCTTCGTCTGCGCGCCGGTCGCCGCCGCGGGTAGCCAGGGCGAGGGCTGCGGCTTCGTCAACACCTGCGACACCGGCCTGGCGTGCATCGGCGGTGACATCGTCGCGGGCTGCGAGGACTTCGCGTGCTGCAGCGCGTTCTGTGACGTCTCGGACCCGGCCGATCCCTGCATGGATCTGGGCCCCGGCATGTCCTGTGTCGCGTGGTACCCACCGGGCGACGCGCCCGCAGGCCTCGAGTCGGTGGGGATCTGCGCGGCCCTCTGATCGGGGCGGCTCGAGCCGCCCTTCAGCCGCCGGGGCGGCTCGGGTCGCCCTTCAGCCGCCGGCGATGTTGAGCACCCAGTCGCCGGTGGCACCGTTGTAGCCGTCGACCAGGACGAGCACCGCCTGGCCCTGGGCGAGGTCGACCACCAGCTGCGATTGCAGAACGCCCGAGTCGTCGTTGCACGCGGTCTGGGTCGAGCAATCCGACCACACCGACAGCACGGTGTCGAAGCCGGAGCCGAAGGTGTCGAAGGTGTACGACGCGGGCGCAGGCGCGGTGAAGCGGATCGCCTGGTCGGCGGCGTTGCCGAGCCCGCAGCTCGGATCGAGATCGTCGTCGGCGACCCCAGTGTTGCCGCTGGCGACCGACTCCCCGAGCGCGCCGCCGATGTCCTGGTCCTGGCACGGGAACGCGCCGCCGGGCGCCGCGATGTTGAGCACCCACGGACCGATGTCGCCGCTGTAGCCGTCGACCACGACCAGCACGGTCTGGTTGGCGTTCATGTCGAGCGACAGCGACGACTGCAGCCCGCCGAAGTCGTCGTTGCACGCCAGCTCGGTCGCACAGTCCGAGAAGAGCGCGATCTTGGTGTCGAAGCTCGAGCCGAGGGTGTCGAAGGTGTACGTGCCCGCGCCGGTCGAGGTGAACTCGATGACACGGTCGGGCCCACCGACGCCGCCGCAGCTCGCGTTGAGATCGTCGTCGTCGTCGCTGGTGTCGCCGGTGGTGACGCCCGGTCCGCTGGCCGTCCCGAGGTCCTCGTCGAAGCACGCGCAGCCGCCCGTGTCATAGCCCGAGCAGTTGCCCAGGCAGGTCAGGATCCCGCCGCCGGGGTTGCCCTGCGAGACGCAGCTCTGGCCCCCGAGATCGGCGCCGTCGCACACCTCGCCCTGCTCGATGACGGCGTTGCCGCAGCTCGGGTTGCTGCAGCCGACGGTCGCGAACGTGCAGTCGGCATTGCAGCCGAGCACGCCCATCGTGAAGCCCTGCGACGAACAGGTCTGCCCGGCGAGATCCATGGCATCGCACGACTCCGGGGCCTCGGCGAGGCCGTTGCCGCAGTCGTTCGCGGCGCAGCTCGCCGCGTCGAAGGTGCAGTCCTTCTTGCACGCCAGCGTGCCGGCGACGAAGCCCTGGGACACGCAGTCCTCGCCGCCGAGCTCCGCGCCGTCGCACTGCTCGTCGCCCCCGATCACGTCGTCGCCGCAGATGACCGGGGCGCCGGTGCTGGCGTCGGCCGCGTCGGTGTCGAGGCCGGGCTTGGTGGTGGAGCTCTCGTCCGCCGCCGTCGCGTCGACGCTCGTCGTCGCGCTCCCCTCCCCGCTGGACTCGGCCGGCGCCGATGACGAGGCGTCGGCGCTCGCGTCGGTCGCGTCGCCGTTGCTCAGGCTGCCGAAGGTGTCGAGCGGCGGCGTCAGCTCCGCGCCGGTCGGGCACGCGCTGCACAGCGGAATCAACCCCGTCAGCGCGGCCCTGCGGACCGATCGCGCGCGCACCGTCATTGCGCCACGGTAGCAGAAGGCGGTGGCCTGCCCCGGCGGCAACCCGGCGACGGCCGCCCACGGGCCAGTGCCGAGCCGCACGGCGTCGAGAACCGGCCCGGGAATGCCGCGCCGCCCCCCGGACGTCGGCTGCCCGCGTCGGAATCTTCCCCAACGGGCGACGGTGCGCTAAGGACCAATCCAGTCGATGCGAACCATGAGCACCCGATTGTGCGCGTCCCTCGTGGTGACCGCCTCGATGATCGCGCTGGGCTGCGACCAGCAGGGCGAGGCACGCGCGACGACACGGACCGAGGTCGGGGCGAAGCGCGAGCCGAGCGGATCCAAGGCCGCGCCCTCGCAGGCCGCGGTGCTGGCCGACGGCGCGAAGCCGGCCGAGCCGATGATCCCCGATCCGACGCAGCCCGACCTCGCCGGGCCCGCGCAGCCGACCGACGATCGCCCCGACGAGCAGGCGCCGCCGCCCGAGGAGCCGGCGCCGCCGGTGGCCCCCGCCGACTACGGCGTGATCAAGCCGTCGCTGCCCCTGCCCGATCCGTCCGCGCTGACGCGCCACGGCCTGGCTGGCTACGAGGTCGTCGCGATCCACGACAAGCCCGACGGCGAGTCGTCGAAGCTCGGCTACCTGCGGCTGGGCACGCGGCTGATGGTCGGCGAGAAGCAGAGCGGACCCGGCTGCCCCAAGGGCTGGCATGCGCTGCCGCAGGGTGGCTTCGCGTGCGCGAGCAAGGGCCTGGTCGTCGGCGAACGCGAGCCGCCGCTGCCCAACCCGCCGCCGTCGGCCCACACCGAGCAGGCGCTGCCCTACGACTACGCCTACGTGAAGCGGTGGAACAGCCCGATGTGGTGGCGCGTGCCGACCCCGGAGGAGGTCACCGCCGCCGAGGTCATCCGCACCACACGGGAGCAGCAGCGCCTCGCCGACGAGGCCGCGGCAAAGGGCCTCCCGCCGCCGACGACCAAGCCCAAGGCGACGGAGCCCAAGGCGACGGAGCCCAAGGCGACGGAGCCCAAGGCGACGGAGCCCAAGGCGACGGAGCCCAAGGCGACGGCGGGCGATGCTGCGAAGGACGGCGGCACCTCGCTGCCCTCGGTCGACGACGACGACAGCGCGCCGCCCAAGGCCGACGCGAACAAGTCCGACGCCAAGTCCGACGCGAACAAGTCCGACGCGAACAAGTCCGACGCGACCAAGTCCGACGCGACCAAGTCCGACGCGACCAAGTCCGACGCGAAGGCCGACGCGAAGCCCGACGCGACCAAGTCCGACGCGACCAAGCCCGAGCCCGAGGCGCCCGTGGCCCCGATCGCGCTGCCGCTCAAGCCCGAGAAGTCGTGGCTCGAGCGCGGCTTCTACATCTCGGTCGGCGAGAAGATCGCGGAGGAGGGCCGCACGTGGTGGCACACCGCGCGCGGCGGCTATGTCGACGTCACGCACGCGTACAAGTACGACGCGAAGGACCACGCCGGCATCCCGCTGACCGAGGGCGCGACGTTCCCCTTCGGCTTCGTGATGGTCGACACCACCAAGGTCTTCGACCTGCAGGCCGACGGCAAGATGACCGCGGTCGGCACCCTCGAGAAGCGCGCCTTCGTCGATCTCGACGAGGAGATCGAGGTCGCGGGCAAGACGTACATGACGACGGTCGACGGCCACATGATCCGCAAGGCGGATCTGCGCATGGCCGACCCGCAGCCCCTGCCCAAGGGCCTGCAGCCGTGGGAGCGCTGGGTCGACGTCAGCCTCGAGAAGCAGATCCTCGTCGCCTACGAGGGCGAGCGCCCGGTGTTCACGTCCCTGGTGTCGACCGGCAAGAAGGGCAGCGCCGACGAGCCCTTCGTGACGCCGACCGGACGCTGGCGGATCCGCAGCAAGCACATCTCGACGACGATGGACGGCAACACCGCCTCCGACGGCAATTACTCGATCCAAGACGTGCCGTGGACGATGTTCTTCGAGGGCAGCTACGCCCTGCACGGCGCCTTCTGGCACCAGGGCTTCGGTCGCCCGCGCAGCCACGGCTGCGTGAACCTCGGCCCGTCCGCGGCGCGGTGGTTGTTCTACTGGACGACGCCGTTCCTGCCCGAGGGCTGGCACGGCGTGCACGCCCACGCCGGCAGCCCGGGGACCACGGTCGTCGTCCGGCAGTAGGCTAGATCAGGCCCTCGGCCTTCCACTTCTCGAAGATCGGCTCGATCCGCTCCAGCGCGTTCGCGATCGCGCCGGACTCATCGACGTCCCCGCGCACGAAATCACGGAACATCTCGGCGAGGATCGACTCGTTGAACACGTCGGCCACGGCCGCGTTCGCGGAGGCCGGATACCCGACGTTGGCGCTCCAGTCCCCCGCGTCGGAGAACAGCGCGAGCTTCTCCGGCGGATCCGAGAAGAAGGGATCATTGGTGAAGTAGCTCGCGATGTCGCTGCCCCCCACGGGGAACGCCGGGAGATTGTACAACTCGGAGTTGTAGACTTCGAACGGCGCCGCGCTGGCGAGGTGGATCAGGAAGTCCTTCGCCTCGCTCTTGTGCTTGGAGTACAGCGGCACCAGCTGCGTGAACGTCGACACCATCACTCGGCCGGGCCCCGCGGGGCCCGCGGGCGGGCGGCCGAAGTAGAGGTCGGTCGCCACGGTCGGATCCTGGCGCTGGGCCTCGCGATAGGCCGAGATCGGATTGATGATGTAGCTCGCCGTCCCGCCGAGCACCGCGTCGTTGTTCGAGCCCGAGTCCCACCCGAAGACGTTCTCGACCGAGGTGTCCATCGTCCGGGCGTACAGCTCCTTCGCGTACGCGAGTGCGGCCCGCGTCCCCGCAGAATCGAGCGCCACGCGCTGGTCCTTGTCCTGGACGGCGCCGCCGAACGCCCACAGGATCGCCCGCAACGCCCGCTCGGTGTTGTCCTCGTCCGAGAAGCCGATGCCGACGACCTGCTGCGTCGTGTTGAAGATCATCTCGCCCGTGGTCAGCAACTCGTCGTACGTGGTGGGCCCCCCCGGCAGCCCCGCGGCCTCCCACGACGATCGACGATAGTTCGACGGCCACACCGCATAGGCGCTGGTGAGACCGTAGTACTTTCCCGTCACCGGATTCCGCGACGAGGCCTTGGCCAGGGCGACCTGGGGTCCGAACATCGATTCGAGTTCCCGCGCGACGTCGACCAGATCCGTCACATCGGTCTCGAGCGCCGCCGCCGGCGCGTGCGTCTCCACCAGGTCGGGCCCGTCGCCATCCTCGATTGCCTGCTTCAGGCGATCGACGATCTCGTCCGAGTCGACGTACTCGATCTCGATCTCGACGCCGTTGTCCTCGCCCCAGCTCTCCGCGAGCTGACGAAACCACGCATCGTAGACGGTGACGAAGTGCGTCCAACGCAGGATGCGAAGACGCGGGGCATCGACCGTCTTGGGCCCGCTCTCGTCGCACCCGCCGAGGCCCACGCCCACGACGCCCGAGGCCGTAGTGTAGATGAATCGCCGCCGCCCTAGTCTCGACATGACGCCCCGTTTCGTGCGCGGTTCAGGTTTCCGGCAAGAGTTCCATGCTCAAGGTGTAGTCGAACTGAGCGCTGCCGTCGTCGAGCGCCTGCACCCGGAGGAAGTAGCTGCGCCCCTGGGCGAACACCTGGGTCGTGGTCGCGCACGGCCCCTCCACGATCTGCTCGGTCACCGCGCCGATCTGTCGTCCGCCCAGCGTCGAGAGCACGGTCAACCGCACCGCGGGCGTGGCGTCGCAGCTGGCGGTCAGCCCGACCTTCAGCGACCGGCCGGTGATCGAGCCGCCGCCGAACGACAGCCCGAATACATCGTCATCGCAGCCGCCACCGACCGATCCTGCGACGCTGACCGGCGCGACGAAGTCCTCGACCGGCGGCAGGAGCACCGCGTTGGCGGACGGTGCGCTCTCGTTCGGCTCCTGCTCGACGCCGATGGCGGTGCCGGCCGCGACGTCGATCTCCTGCTGGCAGGTGATCGAGCAGCCGTCTCCGGGGAGGTTGTTGAGTCCCACGTCGCAGCCCTCACCGGGATCGAGATCGCCGTCGCCGCAGACCGAGCTCACAAGGACGACATCGACGTTGCCCTCGTAGGCCTTGTGGGTGTCGACGACGAGGCTGTAGATCGACGACCCGCCGCCGGTGGGCGACGGTGGCGTGATGAACGTGAACGACTCCGCCAACCCCGGACCGCAGCGATCGCGAGCCCCGACACAGGCATCCTGGTCGCACCCGTTGTCGATGTAGAGCGCGACGTCGGCGTTGCCCGTGGGTGTCGCACGGATCTGCCAGCGCTGCTCGGGCCGAGACTCGAACATGTAGTAACCCTCGGGTCCGAGCAGGCCGCTCAGGCCACAACCCGCCGCCGAGGTGTTGCGATCGTTCGAGAAATAGCTGAAGTCGATGCGACGCGGCTCGGACGAGTTCGACACCGCGAGTTCGGGGTCGACGTCGCACTGATCGAGGAACGCGACGTCCGATTCGCGGATCTGGTCCTCGCTGACGACGTCGCAGCCGGCGAGGAACACCGCGAGTCGGGCGTGGACGCGTGCCAGATTCCAACGGGTATTGCTCGAGTCGTGCATCGATCGTCCTTCGTCGTCGCTTGTCCTCAGAAGTCGAAGCCGAGCCCAGTCGCCGCGAGCCGCGGTCGCGATGTCCCGCGCGCCACCTTCTTGTCGCGTGCGCGCCCACCGTGGCGATCCCAATCGGTGAAGACCGCGAGGATCACGGTGGTCACTCCGACGGCCACCGTCACCCCGAGCAGGATGTTGGTCTGCGTCTCGAGGGGCTGCGCCTCGTCGTACAGCTCACGGGTGTAGCCGCCGCGCGTGAAGTCATCGCCGGCCCGACGCGCCGCGAGCCCGCTGACGACGAGCCCGGCACCGAGGCCGGCGGTCGCCACCGCGCCGACCCCGAAGAACGCGGGGGAGAGCCGCTGTCGCGATCGCCGTGGCCTGGGCTGACGATCGGCCGGCGGCGACGCCGGTGCATCCGACGCGGAGTTCGGGACGGCGGGCGCGGGCACCACCGCCTCGACGCGCGGCGGGACCAGCACCACGCGGTTCGATCCCCCCGCGGTCGCGGTGATCTCGACCGACTCGGACGACCCCGATGGGAATCCGCCGGCGATGGCGTGCGTGCCGGCGGCCAGGAAGACGACGTGTTCGAGCTGGGCGACCAACGTCGCCGCCTTGCCGTCGACCAACACGGAACACTCGACCCCACCGCACTCGACGGTCACCTCGCTGAGCAAGGGTCGCGTGCGCTCGAGGGTCTGGGTGGCCAACGCCTGCGAGCTCTTGTCGTCGGGGTAGCGGAGCTGCAGCGTGCGCGCGAGCCCAGCCGCGACCGCCCAGCGCTCGGCGCTCAACGCCATCCGCGTGGCCCCGCGCAGGGCCTCGGGGCTCGGCGCGAGCTGATCCGCGAGCTCGTAGAGATCTGACGCGAGCGCATACTCTTCGCCGAGCTCGGCTTGCTGGGCCTGACGGTAGGCCTTGGCCGCCTTCGCGACGTCGTCGTCGGCGTTGGCCTCCATCGAGACGAACAGCAACGCAGCACAGATCACGCTTCGCCAGAGAGCTTGCATCGGTCGTCCGGGGCCTTCAGCGGGTGTAGGGGCTCGGCTCGATCGCGCTCTTGGTCGCGGGCTTCGCCGGCGACTCCGGGGCAGGCGCGACGGTCGAGCTCGTGTCGGAGGAGGAAGGGTCCTTCGCGGGTTTTCGGTTCTTCGGCTTCGACTTCGGCGACTTGGCGACGCCGGCCGCGGTGGCCGGTGACGACGCCGGCGTCGGAACGTCCGCCGTCGTGGCGTCGGAGCGCGTCGCGGGCTCCGGCACCACCGGAGCGACCTCGATCGGGGGTGCCTCGCTGGCGGTCGGCGCGGGCGTCTCTGGCTCGGCGCGCGCCGGTACCTCCGGTCGCGTGTTCACCTCGGACTGGGCAGCTGCGATCGGGCGCGGCGAGTCGTCGACGACGACGTCGGCGCCGCATCCCTTCACGAATGTCCACGACAAGGGCACGAGCAGGAGCGCCAGGAACACCGCCGCGTAGGCACCCCATCGGCGGGGTGCGGGCGGACTCGAGGGCGCCTCGGCGCTCCCGACCTCGAGCACCGGGGCCGAACCGGGATCGGTCTCGGACGCGACGCTCAACGTCGCGTCGCCCTGGCTCTCGGCGGCCGTGCGGACCACCCCACCGGCCGCGTCGAGCTCGTCGAGACACGCGCGAATCGCCGCCTCGCGCCGGCCCCGGGTCGGCTCGTACAGATGCCCGACGATTCGCGCCAAGGCGCTGGCGTCGACGCGATACCCCTGCTTGCTGAGAAACGGTTGGATGGCGCGACGCAGGTCATGGACCGTGTCGAACCGCTGCTCGGGATCGGGGTGGAGCGCCCGCTCGATGATGCGCGCGAGGGCTGGAGGGATCTGCTCCCCGCCGTCCGTGACGACGGGCGGCAGGTCGTCCGCGGCGAGCCGCGTGATGATCTGCGTGTGCACCTGGCCCGCCCAGTACCGCTGCCCGGTCGCGATCTCGGCGAGGATGACCCCGGCGCTGAAGACGTCCGCTCGATGATCGACCACGGCACCGGGCTTCACGCCCTCGGGTGCCATGTACTGGAGCGTCCCGCGGATCGGCATCCCGAGGGTCGCTTCGAACTCGCCGCCGTTCGCCTTCGCGACCCCGAAGTCGAGGAGCTTCACCTGGCCTTGGGTCGTGAGGAAGATGTTGTCGGGCTTGATGTCGCGGTGGACCAGACCGAGGTGCTCGCCGCGGTGGTCGCGGAAGTCGTGCACGTATCCGAGGCCCGTCAACGCCAGGCACATCGCGCCCAACAGCGGCAAGCGATCCTGCAGCGGCCACTCGCCACTGCGCGCCATGACGTCGCGCAGGGTGACCCCCTCGAGGTACTCCATCACGATGTAGTACCGGCCGGACTCCTGGCCGACGGTATGCGTGACGACGACGTTCGGGTGCGCGAGCTCGGCGGCGATCTTGGCCTCGCGCGCGAACAGCTTCACGAACTCGGGGTCCTGCAGGAGCTGCTCGTTGATCAACTTGATCACCACGAGCTTGCGGACGTCCTGGATGCCCTCGCTCGCCACCGCGAGGAAGACCGTCGCCATGCCCCCGCGGCCCAGCTCGGCGATCAGGCGGTACTTGCCCAGCCGGTTGTTCCCCGACGAGTCCGGCTGCAGGAGTGGATGGGTCGCATTCATGGCGGATGGGAAAAACGCTCGAACGGCCAGCGGAGGGTATCACGCCCCGGCACGCGGTCAGTGCGGCCAGACCGCCCACGAGGCCGTCGAGGCGCTCCTGTGTGCAATTGTAGGCGGTCACGTCACCGAGACGACGCACTCGCGCACGACCGAGCAGTACGAGCGCCCGCGCGACAACCGAAGTCACGCGAGTTCGTATCGGCGAACCCACCAAACACAACGCAGCTGATCAAGGCTGCCACTCGACATCAATCGCACAGCCGTGGTCGGACCATGCGTCGATCCGTGCGGTGGCAACCGGCGCGCCCGCGAGCAGCAGCATCCCCGCAATGCGCCCGCCGACCGAGCGCCACATCGGCTCGGAGAAGTCCTCGACGCCCTCGATCACGCAGCGGCCCGAGCCCCGACCGAGTCGTGCCCACGCTGCGCTCCCCTGCGAGTTGTACTGTCGCCACGCTCGCTCGAGTCGCTGCAGTGAGGTCTCGTAGTCGGCGACGCGGAGGAAGATCGAGTACACACCGCCGAAGTCGAGGCGAGCAGCCTCGATGCCCAGCTCGTAGTTGATCGTGCTGTCGCCACCGCCGAACGTGTCGCGGATCGCGGCGTGCACCGCCGCGTTGAACGACGGCGGGTAGTGCTTGGTCGGGAGCAACCCGTCGAGCTCGTCGCGCAGCGCCGGATCGAGCCGGGCCCGCACGCGGCTGATCGCATCGCCGCCGCAGCGCAGCTCGAGCGCACGCAGCGAGCTGCGCAGTGCGGTTCCCTTGATCAGCATCGCGCGGGGCTCGCCGGAGTATACGGCAGCCCGCCGCCGCATCGTCGGACGCCGCGGGGACGGGCGATTGCCACGGCGCGCGACTCCGGGCAGGCTGGTGCGAATGCGATCGATCGTCCGCAGAGCGGCGCTGCTGACCGGCCTCGGGGCGATCGCCTGCGGCCACGCGGCCTCCCCCTCCGCGGGATCCTCCGAGACCTCGACCACCTCCGCCGCCGACACCAGCGTCGCCGCCACCGGCGAGTCGAGCACCGACGCGGCGGGGACCTCGGGGTCCTCGGGTGTCGGTACGAGCGGCGGATCGTCCGAGGGTGACGCCAGCCTCGAGGGCACGGCCGAGTCGTCCACCGGCGGCTCGATGCTGTGCGGCCTCACGGACGATCCCGAGCAGACCGGGCCCTGGTTCCGCCTCTACAACGGCACCACGCTCGTCGAGGACGGGGCGACGCTCGAGCTCGAGTGTGGCGGTCAGGGCGCGTGGATGTTCTACCTCGCCACCGAGCAGGGTGGCTTCACCCCACCGGGCTCCGCGGCATACTTCGCGGTGACCCTGGACGTGCCCGGCTTCGACGAGCTCTCGCCCGACGGCCACTTCTTCGATGCGCCGAACTACGGCGTCAACCTCGGCTGCGCTGGTGGATCGGATCTCGCTGGCATCGCGGTGCTGCTGCCGGACGCGCTCACCGATCCCACGGCGCTCGACGGCGTCGCCGCCACGATCCACGCCGCGCTGCTGGTCCCGGACGGCGCACCGGTGGTCCTCGACGCCGCGATCACGCTCGGCGTCGACGCGGGTCTCGGCGCGCAGGGCTGCGGGCACGGTTGATCGGCGCTACCCCGCCTCGGCGAACGACAGCCGGTACCGGACGTCGGACGGCAGCTGACGCGAGTGGATGCGCACCGCCATCGCCAGGCCACCGCCCTCGCGGGCCGTGAACACGTTGGTGCGGTCGCCCTGGTCGGTGTGGAAGATCTGGTAGAGCGCGCCGTCGCGGAGCTCGTAGCGCATGCGCGAGACCTCGCCGTTGGGGTCTTTGACGCGCTGTGCGGCGCCGCCGAGGGACGCCACGTACGCGCGGCCGTCGATGCGCACGGTGATCTCGTCGCCGGCCTGATCGATCACGATGCGCTTGGGCACGGTGTTCGCGGCGATCAGTCGCTTGCGCGCGATGCCGCGGACCATCACGTTCATGTCGTCGACGACGCCGTCGATCGACTTGCGCACCGAGGCCTTGCCCCCGCGATAGCGATACGCTCCGGCGATCGCCGCGAGCGCCTCGGGCTCGATGGCCACGGGCTCGATCGCCGCGGGCTGGGGCTCGGTGGGTGCCTCGACCTCGGGCGTCGGGATCGGCGTCGCGGGCTCGACCTGTGCGAGAGACGGCGCGTCGGGGGTCGCGGGCGGCGTGGGGGGCTTCGGAGGCGCGCAGGCCCCGACCAGGGACAGCACAACCACCATCACCACTCGAGGATCTCGCAGGACGGTACCCATCACCGCTCGAGCAGTGCACGTCCGGGGCCAATGCGGCCCGGACGTCGCCGCGTCCTACTGGAAGATGCCGAAGTAGCCGAGCACCCACCACAACAACACGAACACGAGGATCGTGCCGAAGAGGCCGCCGCCCAACTTCCACGCGCCAACACCCGCAACCGCTCCGCGCAAAAGCTTGCTCATGGTTCTCGCTCTCCGCGGCGGGACAGAGCACGCGCCGTGCCAGCGATGCGCGTCGGACTTCTCGCCGTCGCACTTGCAGCGGGCGGTGGCGCGTGTGTCGTGGGCGCCCAGTCGCGCGGCGGTGCACGTCGCCACGGAGGCCTCCACTCGCAACACGTCGGCGGCGACGGTCTTGCACACGGAGATCGTCGATGCCGATGCCGCGCGACTGAAGAGCGAATCCCCATGTCCACGCCGAACTCCACCGCCCACACGACCTCCGCGTGCATCGCCGCGATGCTCGTGGTGTCGTCCGCGTCGAGCCCCGCGCACGCGGCCCCGGAGGCCACCGCCGCGCGACCCGAGCACCACGCAACGAAGCACCGCCGCCTGCGGGTGCACATGGACTCGGAGCTGCTCGGCGGTGCGTGGGTGCGGCGCACGAACCCGGGCCCGAACGAGGGGCGCGACTCCGTATCGTTCGGCGGCGGTCTCGGGCGCCCGTCGCTGCTCGATGACGGCTCGGCCCTCGTCACGCGGCCGGTGTTCGGCCTCGGCCTCGGCTACCTCTTCGAGGGCAACCGCGCCCTCGTCGGCGCGAAGGGATCGCTGACGCTCGACGCCTACGGCATCGGCGACGCCACGCGACTGGTCGCGTTCGGTGGACGCGTGGTGCCGTACGTGCAATGGATCTTCCGCCCCGGCGACACCGTTCGCCCCTGGGTCGAGGCCCGGGCGGGCGTCGGCGCGCTGCGGACGGTGCGTCACGACCCGCTGATGGGCCGCTCGGCATCGCGGGTGGTCTATCCGATCGTGGGGGCAGGGGCCGGCGTCCACCTCTTCCCCCGCGACTGGTTCTCCCTCGATGTCGGGCTGAACCTCGACTACGCGGCGCCGTTGATGCGCACCGATGGCGACGCCGGCACGTCGGCGTGGGCCAAGCGCGCCGACGTGCTCGGCTTCGGCATGCTGCTCGGCGTCTCGACCTGGTTCTGATCCATGGTGCCACGCGGTGGTGTGACGCGATCGTGCGGCGATGCCCGGTCGGCGCGTCGCATCACCGGGGATGGCGTGGCGGCGCGGCGCTTGCTATGGCGCGTCCCATGCGTCGCCGGTTTTCCCCCTCGCTCCGCTCGATCCCCTCGCTTTGCTCGCTCCACTCGATCCCCTCGCTTTGCTCGCTCCGCTCGATCCCCTCGCTTTGCTCGCTCCACTCGCTCAGCGCATCGACCCTCACGCTGGCGCTCGTCGCCGTCGGCTGTGCCGCGCCCGCGGGCCCCGCGACCTCCGTACCCGAGCCGGGGTCCGACGGTGGCATCCGAGCCGCCAGCGTCGAGCTGCAGTCCGTCGGCGGCGTCGTCGGCACCCTCGTGTTCCGCACCGTCGACGACGGTCTCGAGATCGACGGCGAGATCAGCGGGCTGACTCCCGGCGCGCATGGCTTCCACATCCACGAGGTCGGCGAGTGCACACCGCCGGACTTCAAGTCGGCCGGCGCTCACTTCAACCCGACGGCGGCACCGCACGCGGCACCGACCGCGGCGGCACACCACCTCGGTGACCTCGGCAACATCGACGCCGACGCCGAGGGCAAGGCCAAGGTCCACGTGGTCGCAGCGCTCTCCCTCGATCCGCGGAGCGCCGCGTCGATCATGGGCAAGACCGTCGTGGTCCACGCGAGCGCCGACGATCTGAGCAGCCAGCCCGCCGGCAACGCCGGCGATCGCATCGCCTGCGGCGTGATCGCGGCGACCGAGGACTGACCGCGCGCGAACGACAGGGCGCGATCGTCAGGGCGCGCGATTCCAAGCCGCCCCCGTCGTCGCCGCGGTGCGTGTCCTGCAACACGTCACGGCACAGCCGCGATGCGTCGTCCGAACGGCCGGACGCCGTTTCGGCCGCGTCCCCGCTTGCACGCCGAGCACGGCTCGACGATCCTCCCGTCGGGCTGCCGACGCCCCGCGCACGCGATGACGAGCATTCTCGGGATCTCCGCCTACTACCACGACTCCGCAGCAGCTCTCCTGGTCGACGGTCGCATCGTCGCCGCGGCCCAGGAGGAGCGCTTCACCCGCAAGAAGCACGATCCGGAGTTCCCCCACAACGCCGTGCGCTACTGCCTCGAGACGGCGGGCCTGCGGGCGGATCAGCTCGACTACGTCGGCTTCTACGACAAGCCACTGCTGAAGTTCGACCGCCTGCTCGAGACCTACGTGGCCTACGCGCCCGCGGGCTTCAAGTCGTTCCTCGGCGCGATGCCGATCTGGCTGCGCAAGAAGCTGCACCTGCCCCGGGTGCTGCGCAAGGAGCTCGGCGGCGCGTACCAGCGGCGCTTCGTGTTCCCCGAGCACCACGAGTCGCACGCCGCCAGCGCGTTCTTCCCGTCGCCGTTCGAGGAGGCCGCGATCATGACGCTCGACGGCGTCGGCGAGTGGGCCACCGCGAGCTTCGGTCACGGCCGTGGCAACACCATCTCGCTCACCCACGAGATGCGGTTCCCCCACTAGATCGGCCTGCTGTACTCGGCCTTCACCTACTACTGCGGGTTCCGGGTCAACTCCGGCGAGTACAAGCTGATGGGCCTGGCGCCCTACGGCGAGCCCAAGTACACGCAGAAGATCCTCGATCACCTCATCGACCTCAAGGAGGACGGCTCGTTCCGCATGGACATGTCGTACTTCGACTACTGCGCGGGGCTGACGATGACGTCGTCGAAGTTCGACGACCTGTTCTTCGGCCCGCCGCGCCCGCCCGAGGGCAAGCTCGAGCAGCACCACATGGATCTCGCCGCGTCGATCCAGAAGGTCACCGAGGAGATGATGCTGCGGGCCTCGCGGTTCGTGCACAAACAGACCGGATCGAAGAACCTCTGCCTCGCCGGCGGCGTCGCGCTCAACTGCGTCGGCAACGGCAAGGTCCTGCGCGAGGGCCCGTTCGAGAACATCTGGATCCAGCCCGCGGCCGGTGACGCCGGCGGTGCGCTCGGCGTGGCGATGCTGATCTGGCACCAGCTGCTCGACAATCCCCGCGACATCAAGCTGCCCGACGCGCAGAGCGGCTCGCTGCTCGGCCCCGCGTACAAGGAAGACGAGAGCAAGGCGTTCTTCGACTCGGTCGGCGCGGTGTACCGCCGCTACGAGACGGACGACGCGCTGTGCCACGACGTCGCCGAGCTGCTGGCCACCGAGCACGTCGTCGGGTGGATGCAGGGCCGCATGGAGTTCGGCCCGCGCGCCCTGGGTAGCCGCAGCATCATCGGCGACGCGCGCAGCACCCAGATGCAGTCGACGATGAACCTCAAGATCAAGTTCCGCGAGTCGTTCCGGCCGTTCGCGCCGAGCGTCCTGCGCGAGCGCGTGCACGACTACTTCGAGATGCGCCCCGGCGAGGACAGCCCGTACATGCTGCTGGTCGCGCCGGTCCGCGAGGAGCGTCGCACCGAGGTCCCCGCCGGCACCGAGAACCTCGAGGGCATCGAGAAGCTCAAGGTCCCGCGCTCCGAGGTCCCGGCGATCACGCACGTCGACTACTCGGCGCGCGTGCAGACCGTCGACGACAGCCGCCACGGCAACTACTACCGGCTGATCAAGGCGTTCGAGGAGCGCACCGGCTGCCCGGTGATCATCAACACCAGCTTCAACGTGCGCGGCGAGCCGATCGTGATGTCGCCCGCCCACGCGTACCGCTGCTTCATGGCCACCAACATCGACGCGCTGGTGGTCGACAACTTCGTCCTGCTCAAGAAGGACCAGCCCGGGGCCAAGGACATCGACAACTCCGCCTACCTCGCGGACTTCGCCCTCGACTAGGAACGGGACACCTTTCGCCATGGCAATGCTCGAGATCAACAAGAACCCGTCGGCCCGCGAGCTGACCTGGTTCGGTCTGCTCCTCATCATCTTCGCCGCCGGGGTCGGCAGCTGGCTGTACTTCCGCGGCTCGCCGTTCGCCGGTCAGCTCGTGTGGGGTATCGGCGGTGGCCTGGCCGCGGTGTTCTTCGCCGTGCCCCCGGCGCGCCGCTACATCTACCTGGGCTGGCTGTACGCCGCCTACCCCATCGGCTACGTGGTCTCCCACGTGATCATGGGCGTGATCTACTTCGGGGTGGTGACCCCCGTCGGCCTCATCATGCGGGCGCTCGGGCACGACCCGATGACCCGCAACTTCGACAAGCAGGCCAAGACCTACTGGATCGAGCATCGTACGGATCGCGATCCCAAGCGCTACTTCAAGCAGTTCTGACCGCGGAGCGAACCATGGCGATCGACCAAGACAACAAGTCCTCGAAGGCGGCCGAGTTCGCCGCGGGTGCCGACACCAAGAACGTCGGCCTGCTCACCGAGCTGTTCGACTTCCTGCGCGCGAACAAGAAGTGGTGGCTGCTGCCCATCCTGTTGGTGCTGCTGGTCGTCGGCGTCCTCGTGATCCTCGGCGGCTCCGTGGCTGCGCCGTTCATCTACACGCTGTTCTAGGCGGCAGATGGCGACCATCACCCTCACCTCCCGCGATCTCGGCGGTGGGTTCGTCACGCTCATCGGCGTCGGCGTGATCCTGTCGGGCCTGCTCCTCAACCCCGTCGTCGGCGGGATCACCAAGGGGCCGCTGGTCGTCGACTTCGCCGACGTGCTGGCGACCTACTTCTGGTGGTCGATGGCGGTCGGCGTGGGGCTCGTGCTCTTCGGTCGCCGCGTGCGTCGGGGCCCGAGCCGCGCCGACGGCTTCGCGGTGCTGGCGGTCATGGTCGGCGGCCTTCTGATGCTCGATCGGTTCCTGCTGGCGCGCCAAGGCCTGCCGCTGTGGAAGTACGACGCGCAGGTCCGCTACCGCCACCGCGAGGGCACCACACGCACGCTCGCGGGCGCGAACCGGCCCACCGACCACGTCGTCATCGACCGCTGGGGCTTCCACGACACGGACTTCCCGGTCGAGAAGCCCGCGGGGGAGTTCCGCGCGCTGATGCTCGGCGACTCGGTGACGATGGGCTTCGGGGTCACCTACGCCGAGACCTTCAGCAAGCACCTCGAGGATCTGCTCGACGCCGGTGACACGCGGTTCGCCACGCACAACGCGATCAACACCGGCGTGCACGGCTACTCGACCTTCCAGGAGAAGGTCGTGCTCGAGCGGACCCTGGTGTTCTCGCCCGACATCATCTTCGTCGGGTTCTGCATGAACGACGTGACCGAGCCGTTCGTCGTCGACGCCGAGTACGGCGGCGTCGGCCTCGACTACCACGGCGTCAGCCAGACCCCGAACCCGGTGGTCGGTTGGCTGATGAACGAGACCGGCATCGGTCGCACGCTGCAGGCCGCCGCCGCCCGCGGCAAGACCCGCGAGGCCGAGGCTCGGCAGGAGATCTACAACGTCCTCACGATGACGCAGGAGTCGCGGACGTCGCCGAAGATGCAGGAGGCCTGGCGCATCCTGCTGGCCCAGATGGGCGAGCTCTACGGGGTCGCGAAGGCGAACAACATCCCCGTCGTGCTGGTGATCTTCCCCTACACGTTCCAGCTGCTCGAGCCGACCCTGCGCGAGCCCCAGACGATCCTCATCGAGCACGCCGCCGAGCACGGCGTCGACGTGATCGACACCACCGACGCCCTGGCCAAGGCGGTGTTCGACGACCCGCAGCTCATCGAGTACCTGCGTGGCAAGGGCAAGCCGATCGAGGAAATCCTCGCCTACCACGAGCACCGCTCGAAGGCGTACTTCTTCGACCACGACCACTTCACCGAGGCTGGGCACGCCATCGTCGCCCAGTTGCTGTACGACTACCTGGTCGCCCACGACTACGTGACATCGGCGAAGTGAGACCGGCCGGGGCGCCGCGCCGGGTCCCGCACATGTTGCGCGCCGTGGTGCCGCCGGTGCACGCTATGCAAGGAGTCATGGCGATGCGCGCGGATGAGTTCATCGGTCGGCACGAGCTGCTCGCCCTCGACATCGATCGGCTCCACCTGGTGGCCACGTCGGCGGATGGCGCGCTGCCCGAGGCGCGCATGCGGGCCGTGGTGAGCCGCGAGCTGCTCGAGCTGTGCTCGGTGCTCGCGGGCCACTTCACGGGCGAGGAGGCGAGCCTGCGGGCCATGTCCGCGGACAACGCCGACGCGGTCGACGAGCTCCACCACGAGCACGGGCGGATCCTCGCCCAGCTCCGCCACCTCGCGGAGGCGGCCGATACCCTGCCGATCGACGTGCTGAAGCTGCGGATCAGCGACGTCCTCGACGCGGTCGGGGAGCACGAGCGCTCCGAGGTCCGACGCGTCAGCGAGGCCGACGCGCGCCGCTGATCGCGTGCGGTCACCGCGCCTGCGAGGCGGGGCCGATCGTGCGATCATGCCCTCCGTGCGCCTGCCGTCCACTCCGATCGTCCACGCTGGAGGCCCCACGATCGAGCTGCGATCGCCCGAGGCCCAGGACGCGGCGGTCATGCTCGAGTTCCTCCGCCGCCTCCTGCACGAGTCGTCGGAGTACCTCAACTCGCCGACCGATCGCTACGACACGATGTCCGAAGACGCCCTCGCCGAGCGCCTGGTCCGGCTGGCCCAGAGCGAGCGCGAGTTCTACATGAGCGCGTTCGAGGGCGACGACATCGTCGGCAACCTGCTGTTCTCCGCCTACGACACCCCCGTGTCGCTGCACTGCGGCCAGCTCGCGATGGGCGTGCTGCAGAGCCACCAGGGCCAGGGCATCGCCTCGGCGATGCTGACACGGTGCATCGAGGAGGCCCGCAAGCTCGCGGTGTGGAACCTGCGCTTCACCGTCCGCACGTACAATCACCGCGCGGTGTCACTGTACGAGCGCCACGGCTTCCGTCGCGTGGGTCGACTCGAACGCGTCGCCCAGATCGGCGGCGCGTTCGTCGACGAGTTCCTCTATCAGGGCGTCTTCGGCGGGCCGTCGGACAGCGACTGACGGCCCCGACGAGCCTACCTCGGCAGGGCCGAGGGACTCAGCAGGCCGAGGTGAACAGCACCGGGCCGCCGCCATCGTCGGCGCAGTACCAGACGTCGCCGTTCGCGTCGCAGCAACCGACGCCGGTGATGCCCATGTTGCCGCCGCAATCGCCACTTTCGACGAGCTCGATGCCCTCGGGACAGCCGATCGGCATCAGGCCCGAGGGGTCCTCACCGTCGCCGCCGCAGATGTAGCCCATCGGCACCATCTTCTCGCCGGTCACGCCCCAGCCACACGCCCCGCCACCACCCGTGCTCGCGTCACCCGAGGAGCTGTCGGCCCCGGTCTCCGCCGGCGCCGTGCTGCCGCTCGAGCTGTCGTCCGTGCCGCTGGCCGAGTCCGTCGCGGAGGCCGTGCTGTTGGTCGCCGACGCCGAGCTGTTGGTCGCCGAGGCCGTGCTGTTGGTCGTCGGGCTCGACGACGCGCCCGTGTCGCCTGCATCGTCGTCGCCATCGTCGGTGATGACACAGCCACCGAACAGCAGGGCGGCGAGGGTGACGAGGGACGCAGACTTCGACATGGGTAGGTTCTCCTAAGGGACGCCTGCCATCCATACGGCGAGGGCAGCGTATGGACGGCGTTCGTCGGGGGCGATTCAGGGGCCGAACGGGCAAGTAAGCCGTGCGGTCGTGCTTACGTTAGCATGGCGCTCGGGGCGGTCAATCCCCGGTCCAGGGCCCCTGTGGGGCCACGCGAGTTGGGTCACTCTGACATCGATGTCAGACTCGGCGGACCTCCCGAAGTTCCACGGCGCGGCTGCTATACCGCCGGCATGCGTCGCGATCACATCGAGATCGAGCACCTCGAGGTCGAGTGCATCGTCGGCATCCGGCCCGAGGAGCGCGATCGCCCCCAGCCGGTGCTGGTGGACCTGATGCTCGAGGTCGACCTCCACGAGGCCGGCCGCTCGGGGCGCATCGCCGACACGTGCGACTACTCGCGGCTGTGCGACGAGATCACGGCGCTGCTCCGCTTCCGCCGCTACAAGCTGCTCGAGAACGCCGCCGAGGAGATCGGCGCGATGGTCCTCGGCCTGCACCACGGCACCCGCCTCGAGCTGCGCCTGGGCAAGCCCCAGGCGATCGCGTCGGCGCGGCGGGCTGGCGTCTTCGTCAACCGTCGACCCACGGACTACCCGCGTCGGCGCGAGGCCTCGCGCTTCGGCGAGGTCGAGGTCCTGCTCGAGACCCGCGAGGCTGGGCTGTACCTGCTGCACGTCGAGGCGCAGCACCAGATCCCGCTGCACCACCACGACGTGATGTCCGAGATCGAATGGTTGGTCGACGGCGAGCTCTACCAAGCCGACCAGCGCATCGAGCCGGTGACGCCGCGCGTGTGGCCGCAGGGCGTGGTCCACGGCTACACCAACGCGTCGGCTCGCCGCGCGACGCTGTTCTGCTGCGACACGCCGCCGTTCATCCCCGCGGACGAGATCGACGAGGTCGCCCAGTGAGCGGCACGGTCCTCGTCACCGGCGCGTCGCGTGGCGTCGGCCGCGAGGTGGCCCGCCTGCTCGTGCGTCTCGGGCACGACGTGGTCGGCGTCTATCGCAGCGCCCGCGGTGCGGCCGACGAGCTCGTCGCCGAGCTCGGGCCGAGCCTGCGGATGATCCGCTGCGAGCTCGGCGACGACGACGACGTGGCCGCGCTCGCCGACGACGTCTCGCTGGGCGCGGCGCCGCTGGTGGGCGTGGTCTGCAGCGCCGGCACCACCGCGCACGCCGGGTTCGCGGACGACACCGACGCGCTCGACGGCCAGCTCCGCGACAACCTCCGCGCGCCGCTCGTGCTGCTGCGCGCGCTGGTCCGCGGCCGCTGCCTCGGCACGCCGTGCTCGGTCGTGCTCATCGGCTCGAACCTCTCGCGGCACGGGCTCGCCGGCCGTGTCGCGTACGCGGCCGCCAAGTCGGGGATCGAGGGCGCGACCCGATCACTGGCGCGCGAGCTCGGGCCCACGGGCGTCCGCGTGAACGCCGTGGCCCCGGGCCTGCTGCGCACCGACATGACGGCGGCGCTCGGCGACGACGACGTCGCGGCGTACGCCCGCACCGTGCCGCTGGGCCGCATCGGCCTGGCCGTCGACGTCGCGCCGCTCGTCGCGTTCCTCGTGGGCGCGGGCGCGGACTACATCACCGGCCAGGTGATCGACGTCGACGGCGGCTGGGGCTGCTGACGCGCGCGCCTACTGCCCGACCTTCGACCAGATCAGCGCGCCCTTCACCGTATCGAGGTCGTCCTCCACGCTGCAGAACGGGACCGGGTTGCCGGCGCACCCGACTTCCGCGACGTCCACGAGTCGCGGGACCTTGATGCACAGCGCGCCCTCCGGCCCCCAGAACGCTTCGGTGTACGCGTCCGGATCGCCGAAGCCGTTGATCCCGAAGTCGTCGGCGAGCTGGACCTTGGTGCCCGCGACCGTGTACGGCTGGCCGATGCCGCAGTAGTCGGCCCGCACCGCGCGCGATGCCGTCTGGTGGGTCTGTTCGTCGGTGTCCCAAGGGCTGTAACCCCACATCGCGGCCTTGCCGACCGCCGCTGCGGTGCAGCCGAAGTACAGCGTGTTCGCGCGCGCGAAGTGGGTGCCCGAGTCGGGATGGACGTCGAAGTCGGCGAAGAGGACCACCGCGAAGTCCCCGCTGCCGGGCTCGCTCTCGGGGCAGGTGTAGTTCTTGGGATCGGACACGCCAGCCGCGACGTTGGTGGTGAGGAACGTGTATCGGCTCGGGCCATCGACGTCCGTGTGCTCGATGATCTCCATCACCTCCTCCTCGCCGGTCGCCTTGACGGCGACCGTCCAGCGCGAGCCGACGAAGCCCGCGCCGGAGATCGGGGTCCCCCACGCATCCTGGCCATGCAGCAGGCCGTCCTCGGCGTGGACGCCATGGAGCACGTTGGTGTAACCCCCGAGATCGTCCGCAATGGCGACCTCGAGCAGCTGCCAGCCGCCGTAGGCCTCCCCATTCATGTCGAGCGCGGAGACCTCGACGCCGTTGAGTCCGTGGCTGTTGAGCAGCGGCGGACCCCACGTGCAGCCGCCGCAGGGACGCAGCGTGTCGGCATGCACGTCGAACGGGGAGGACTCGGGGTCCCCCTCGAGGGCGCAGCCGGAGAGGGGGCCGAGCAGGATCGCGGTGGAGACGAGGACGGAACGGAGGAGTGGCATGGCGAAAACAACCTTCGCGGGGTAGGTCCCCGCCCGGTGGACCGGGATCCGCGGCGTTCGATCAATCGCCGATCGAAAAATCGTCACTGCCCCGCAGAAGCCCCGAGGCGGGTATCTGCGGCGGGTTCCAGCCATTCGCGCGCTT
This sequence comes from Nannocystaceae bacterium, assembly GCA_044344875.1. Taxonomy (GTDB): domain Bacteria; phylum Myxococcota_A; class Polyangia; order Nannocystales; family Nannocystaceae; genus Xiheibacterium. The sequence goes on along the minus strand of JBIJCC010000005.1, from coordinate 133,378 downwards.
CGCCCAGCTCCCGGGCGAAGCCGGGGTGGGCCGCGAGCACCTCCGCCGCGCGACCGAGCTCCTGTGTCGCGCGGGCCCGGCCCGCGGGATCGCTCGAGAGCGCGGCCTGCAGGTGCGCGCGCTGAGCGTCGAGCCACGCGAGGTCGGGATCGTCGGAGCGACGCAGCGCCGCGAGCTCGACCCGCTCACGCTCGAGCAGCGCGAGCGCACGCGGACGATCCGCCGCGGCCAGCCAGGCATGCGCCACCACATCGGTCGCCTCGGCCAGCCGCGGGCTGCCCCCCGGCAGCGCGCCGACCAGGGCATCGAGGCACGCCTGCATCTCCGAGGCCGCGGCCGCCGGTTCGGCGGCGAGCCGCGATCGCGCGAGCCAGAGCTCGTACCAGGCCACGTCGACCGCAGACACGGACGGCTGAGCGCGCGTCGACTCGAGCGCGCGACGCAGCAGCGGCTCGGCGCGCTCGGGCGCGTCCGCGTCGAGCAGGAGCCGACCGAGACGGAGCCACGCCGAGGCGACGTAGGGATGCGTGGCACCGAGTCCGGCCTCGAGCTTGTCGACGGCCGCGCGGCCCATCGCCTCTGCCTCGCCGCGATCGGACCCGCCCGCGGCGAGCACGACCTCGGCGAGCGCGAGCCGTGCATCGGCGAGCATCGGATGATTCGGCTCGACCTGCGGCTGGGCCAGGGCCAGCGCCGATTCGAGGGCCCGACGCGCATCGGCCCAGCGGCGCTCGCGGCGGGCCAGATCGCCCATCGCCACCATCACGAAATAGCGCGGCATCGCCTGCGCGCCGAGTCCTTCGACGTAGATCGCGTCGGCCGACGCCAGCTCGCGACCCGCGGCCGCGTAGTCGCCCTGCTCGAGCAGCGTCGTGCCGATCACCGTCCCGATCATCGCGCGCTGCGGATGGAGCGGACCGAGCGCGACCTCGGTGACCCGCACCGCCTCGCGCAGCGTCGCGATCGCGGCCGTGTAGTCGCCGAGATCGCGCTCGAAGTGGCCGAGGTTCGCGAGCGTGAGCGCGATCTCGGGGTGCTCGGGCGACCACAGACGCAGGCGCGCCGCGAGGGCCTGCTCGGCCAGCTCCCGTGCCTGCTCGGGATCGCCGGCGCGGCTCATGACCGCGGCGGCGTTGTGGAGGAAGAGCCCGCGCAGGGCGTCGTCGTGCGTCGCGTCGGCGAGGGCGCGCGCCCAGGGCAGCTCGATCTGGGCGTCGGCCGGGCGCCCGATGAGTTCGCTGCGCACGAAGATCCGCCGCGACGCCGCCTCGGCCGCGACCGCGTCGTCACCCGCCTCGAGCGCCACCCACGTCGCGCGCCCGAGATCGTCCGCGGCGGCACCGGCGTCGCCCATCAGCAGCTCGCCGCTGCCGCGGCGCAGCAGGGCCTCGGCGACGAGCGGTGGATACGCGAGCCGCTCGGCCTGCGCGAGCACGTCGTTCGCAGCGCCGATGCCCTCGACGACCCGCCCGGCGTCCTCCATCGATCGCGCGCGGGCCAAGCGATCGCGTAGGCCCGCGACCTCCGCCGCGATCGACTCGGACGGAGGCTCGACCTCGGCGAGCAGCCCTTCCGTGTCGTCGCAACGCGCCAGCGCGGGCAGGCCCGCCGCGGCGGCGACGGCCCGCTCGACGACGGTCGCATCCGCGTGCTCGAATACCTCGACCAGCGCGTCCAGGGCGCTGCGACTGCGGGACAGGCACGCGACGCGGCGCTCGTACAACAGGTCCGAGGCCGCGCCGGACCGCATCGCGCGGCAGGCGTCTTCGCGCGCGGTCGCCCATGCCGCGGCGTAGCCATCGAGCGTCGCCTCGACGCGCATCCACGTCTCGGCGCCGTGGGCCGCACCGCCGCGCAGGGCCTCGGCCACGCGATCGCGGCGCGCATCGTCCCACGCGCCCTGCAGCGCCTGGCGACCGTCCGGGCACGACTCGTGCGCAGCGAGCCGCGCGATACCGAAGCCCGCGCCGAGCACCGCGATCGCACCAGCGCCGCGGAAGAGCCACCGACGACGGCGCGCGCCGGGATCCGCCGCCAGGGCGTCGAGCAGCGCGGCCATCGACGCGAAGCGATCCTCGGGGGCGCGCGACAGCCCGCGCACGACGACGCGGCGGAGCCACGCTGGCACCGCGCTCTGCTTCGGCGGCGGCGCGACGCTTCCGTCGCACACCGCAGCGATCATCGCGGGCAAGGCCGTCGCGCCGAACGGGTGCGCGCCGTACAACGCGGTGTAGAGCGCGACGCAGAAGCTGAACTGATCGCTGAGCGCCGTCGCCGGCTTGCCCCGGTGCTGCTCGGGGGCCATGAACGCCGGCGTGCCCATGATCGTGCCGGGTCGAGTGAGCGAGCCGTCGCCGAGCTTGCCGGGCACGACCGCACCGTCGTCGGACGACGCGAGGACGTCGTCCGTCGCGCGCGCCAGGCCGAAGTCGAGGATCTTGATCTGGCCGTCGTCCCCCACCATCACGTTGCTGGGCTTGAAATCCCGGTGCACGAGGCCGGCATCGTGGGCCGCCGCGAGCCCGCGCCCGGCCTGGCGGAACACGTGCAGCACCTCCCGAGTCGTGCGGGATCGTTGGGCGAGCCACACGTCGAGGCTCACCCCGCGCACGAACTCCATCGCGATGAACACCTGCTGATCGGCCTCGCCGACCTCGTGCACCGCGACGATGTTGGGGTGCGAGAGGCGGGCCATCGCCTGGGCCTCGCGACGGGTCCGCTCGCGGCCCTGGCTGCCCTCGGCCGCGTGGTCGGGCAGCATCACCTTCACCGCGATCTTGCGGTCGAGCTCGGCGTCGAACGCCGAGAACACCGTGCCCATCCCGCCCTGGCCGAGGCGCCCGAGGATCGGGAAGCGACCGATGCGGACGGGCTCGGTGTGGATCTGGAAGAGCTCGGCCTTCAGCTTGGCGCGCACGCGCTCGCGATCGACGTCGGGGACCGCGGGCGGCGGGGCGAGTTCCTCGAGCGGGAGTGGCCCCGAGGCCGACTCCGCGGTGTCGAAGGTGTCAACCGACGCGCCGCCGGCAGCGTCTCCCGCGTCGGCCGCAGGGGCCCGGCGCGACGCGGCGAATCCCGGCATGTGCAGATGATGGTAGCGCATCCCTCGACCTCGGCGTGGCGCAGGGACGAACGCCGTGGCCGCGAACGCCCCCACCCAAGGGGCACCCCTATCCCCACGCGATGTCCACGACGCGCCGCATCCGTGACGTCCGCGGGTTGCGCGGGTTCGGTCGCGCCGCGTCGGAGCGCGGTGCGGGTGCGGTCGGTCGGACGTGATCCCTGATATGAGATCGCCCGGAGTCCACCGCCGATGCACCGCGCCCATCCCCTGTTCCTCGCCGCGCTCGCGGTCGCGTGCGGTCCGATCGTCCCCGTGCTCGGCGATGGCGGCGGCGATACCTCGACGAGCGCGGGCACCGACGACGGTGCACCGCAGCCGAGCGGCCCCAGCGACGACGGCGGCGATCCCAGCGTACCCGGCGATCCGAGCGCGGACGGTGGCGACGCCGAGGCCGATGACGGCGTCGTCGACGACAGCGGTGGCGACAGCGGGACCGCGATCACCTGCGGCGATGGCCAGCTCGACGAGGGTGAGCGGTGCGACGACGGCAACGACGAGCCCGGCGACGGCTGCGAAGCCGACTGCACGCAGACACCGGGGTGGCTGTTCTGGGAGCAGTTCGTCGACGGGGCCGGCGACGACGATGCCGCGCGCGCGGTGACGGTGTCCGCCGACGGCGAGATCCTGGTCGTCGGTTCGATGCAGATCAACGGCGACGACGTCTGGCTGCGGGCGCTCGCCAGCGATGGCGGCGTGCTCGAGGAACACATCGTCGATCTCGGTGGCGACGAGATCGGGACCTCGCTGGCGATCACGCCCGAGGGCGCGGTGTACGTCGCCGGCGCGCAGTTCGGGGCGGATGCCGCGGTGCTGCTGCGTCGCGAGAATGGCGAGCTGCTGGCGATGGACGGCGCGCCCGTCGATCTCACGACGTCGACGGTCCTCGCCAGCCCGACGGCCGAGGGCTTCGTGCTCGTCACGCACGCCGGAGGCTTCGACACGTTGGCCGCGACGGTGCGCCGCTACGATGGCGGCGGTGTCGTCGTCGCCGAGCTCGTGCAACCGACCGGGGTGTTCATGGGTGTGGCGATCCCCGGCCCCGACGGCGGCACGATCCTCGGCGGCGGATCGTTCGGCGGCATGGGCACCGCATCGAGCGTCTGGCTGTCGGGTCTCGGGGCCGATGGCAGCGCGCAGTGGAACGCCACGATGGATGCCGACCCCGGGATGTCGGTGCGCATCCGCGGGCTGGCGCGCGCCGACGACGGCCGCATCGTCGGTGTCGGTACGCTCGGCCCCGCCGGTGGTGGCGGTGGTGGTGGCGGCGGCAACGACGACGACAGCGGCTGGATCTGGTGGTGGTCCGCCGACGGTCAGCCCGAAACCGATGGCCCGCTCGACATCGGCGGTGCCCAGGCGCGTCCGAACGCCGTCGTCGTCGGCACCCACGGCCTCGTCGTCGGCGGCGCCACCGTGGCGCTCGAGGACGGCTTCGTCGCCGGCTTCACCCTCGAGGGCGAGATCCAGTGGGGCGTGGGCGTGACCGGGGACCTCGGACTCGAGGATCGGGTGAGCGCGCTGGCGGTGGTCCCGGACGTCGGCGTCGTCGCGGTCGGACGCGTCGCGCAGAGCGGGACGGGCGAGGACGCGTGGATCGGGCTGTTCGCGGAGTGAGGGGTCCGGCGGAGGCTGGCCGGCGTTCGCTCAGAGCCCGTCGCCGGTGAGGACGCGGCGCTCGGGCACTTCACCGCGCCAGTACAACAACTCCACGAACGACCCCTCGTGGTAGGCGTCCTCGTAGACGACCTCGTCGAGCGCATCGCCATCGAGATCCGCGAGCCCGACGAGCGTCATCTCGCCCAGTACGCCGGCTTGCCGGAAGAACTCGGCCTTGCCGTCGGCGTGCAGGAAGAGCATCGCGCTCAGCATGGTCGCGTCCTCGTCGTCACGCGCGAGGTGACGAACGACGGCGACGTGCGTGCGCCCGCCAGGGAACCGCCCGGGGTACAACTCGACGTCGACCTCGCGGAGCTTCGCGTCGCGGATGAGCGGGCGCGACTCGTCGTCGAAGCCGGCGACCATCGCGGCGTGGATCCGTGTCCGCGCGTCGGCGTCGATCGACGCCGGCCTCGCCGCTGCCGGTCGCGTGAGACGCGGCGCCGACTTGCCCGGCCGTCCGCGCAGCGCGACCGCCGGGCCCTTCGCGCCCTTGGGGGCGGCGCCGAGGCGCACGTGCACGAACAACTGCCCCGACCCCTCCGCGATCGTGATGCCGAAGCTCTCGACCGTGCGGGTCACGGTGCCGGCGCGGGTGACCAGCGTCCACGGGTCGCCTTTGGCCCAGCCCGTGGGCAGCGCGGCATAGTCCTCGGGCAGCACCGCGAGCGCCCGTTCGTCGGACATCAAGAGCGCCGCGATCGGGCTGTCCTCGGCGATCTCCCAGTCGACGATGTCGACCGTCCAGCCGGTGCCCGCGCGATCGACCGTCGCCGCAAACACATCGTCGGGGAAGGCGGTGGGCGCGACGAAGGGCTGGGTCGGTGGCTGGCTCGGTGGCTGGCTCGGTGGCTGACTCGGCGGCTGGCTCGGTGGCTGGTTCGCCGCCTGGTCCGGCGTCGTGACCTCGTCCCCCGCGACGACCGGCGTCACCGGTGAGGGCTCGACGGTCGCGCTCGCAGGCGGGGCGGCTGCGACCGCGGGGTCGCCGGCCCCGCCCGCAGGCACCGGCGACGCGGCCGTGCAGGCGAGGCCCGAGAGCAGCCAGGCGGCGATCGTCATGGGTCCCCGCGGTTCGAATGACCGGTCCATCGCTCCTCCAGGTTGCCGGAGCCCGCCCGCCGGTTCGAGCGTCGCGTGAAAAGGCGCCGAGCCGGCCGACCTCACCACCGGATCGTCCTGCACAGGTCGAGCGCGGCGTCCCTCCGGCCTCACCGACCCCCAGTTCGCGACGAGCAGAACCGCGCGCCACGGCGTTTCAAGGATCGGATGCGCAGGCCGATGAACTCGACACGTCGTCGAGCAGCGCCTTCTGTGTTCCTCGAGGGATGCGACGCTCATCGACCCTCAGGGAACTCAGTCGTTGCGCTGCGGAGGTGAGCAGATGGAGTCTTCTCCCGTGGAGCACCGCGACGACAGCGACCAGGAGGACTCGACCTTGCTCCTCCGCCAACCGCCGCTCGAGCCCGACGCCCCGCCGGCCAATGGCACTCAACTCGGTCGCTATCTGATTCTCGGAAGCCTCGGTAGCGGTGCGATGGGTACCGTGGTCCGGGCCTACGACCCCAAGCTGTGCCGGGAGGTCGCGCTCAAGCTTCTCCGATCGCAGCGCGGTGGCGAAGCTGCGGCGGCGCGACTGATCCGCGAAGCCCAGGCGATGGCGCAGCTCGCCCATGCCAACGTCGTGGCGGTGCATGACGTCGAGCAGGTCGGCGATTCGGTCGCGATCGTGATGGAGCTCGTCGGCGGCGTCACACTGAAGGAGTGGCTCGGGACGCTGCGGCCGTGGCAGCAGGTGGTTGCCGCGTTCGTGCACGCGGGCAAGGGCCTGGTCGCAGCGCACCGCGCTGGTCTGGTCCACCGCGACTTCAAGCCGAGCAACGTGCTCGTGACCGACGATGGCGTGGTCAAGGTGACCGACTTCGGCCTCGCCAGACTCGCGGCGGCGCTGGAGGGTGGGGAGTTGTCGACCCGGCCGCAGCTCGACGGTGGCGGCGAGTCGCTTTCCGATCGCAGAACGCTCGGCGCCGCGATCACCCGCGACGATGTCGTGATCGGTACCCCGCGCTACATGGCCCCCGAGCAGTTCGCGGGTCGGGGGGCCGACGCGCGCACGGATCAGTACGCGTTCTGTGTGGCGCTTTGGGAGGGGCTGTGCGCCGAATCGCCGTTCGCTGGACCCATCGACTCGCTGCCGGAGCGCAAGCATGCCGGCCCCGGGCCATGGCCCGCAGCGGTGGCGGTCCCCAAGGAGATCACCGCGGCGATCCGTCGTGGTCTCGCGCCTTCGCCTGCGGAAAGGTGGCCCGATCTCGAGGCGTTGCTCGCGGTCCTCCAACGCGGCCACGGCGCGCGCCGCCGTCGCATGTGGCTCGGCGCCGGGCTGCTCGGCTGCGTGGGCGCAGCCGCACTCGCGAGTTCCTGGGTCACCAGCCGTGCGCAGCGTTGCGGCGGTGGCACGGCGATGATCGAACAGGTGTGGAACGACGATCAGCGCGGCATGGTCAACACCGCGCTGCATGCGGTCGGCAAGGCCTACGTCGATGATCTCGCGCCGCGGGTCGCGACACAGCTCGACGAGTTCGCCGAGGCGTGGCGAGGCTCGCATCGCGAAGCGTGTGAGGCCACCTTGCGCGGCGAGCAGTTGGCGCAGGTGATGGATCGACGCATGGCCTGCGTACAACGGGCGCTGGTGACGATGCGTTCGGTGGTCGAACTCCTCGCCGACGCAGACGTCCGCGTGGTCGAGCACGGGACCCAGCTCCTCGAGCGCTTGCCGGCGCTCGAGCGCTGCGCCGACCTGACGGCGCTTGCCGAGGAATTGCCACCGCCCGACGACGCGACGACGGCGGCCGCCGTCGCGCTCGCCCGCGAGCGACTCCAGGCGACGGAGGTCGCACTCGCCGCGACGCACTTCGACGAGGCAAGCGCCGCGATCGACGCCATCGCCTTGGATGCTCAGGCCCTCGGCTACCTCCCGCTGGACGCCGAGATCGCGACGCAACGCGCAACCATCGCACTCGCGCTCGGCGATCTTCCGGGGACGGAGACGAGCGCCCGCGAAGCCGTCGATCTGGCGTTCCGCGCAGGGAATCATCGTCTGGCTGCCCGCGCAGCCGGCCAGCTCGCCTTCGCGCTGGCCAGGCGCGATCAGCTTGCCGAGGGCATTCACATGGGCCGGATCGCGGTCGCGATCGCGGTCGGGACCGAGCCCGATAGCGAGCTCGAGGCGTTCACGCGCTCGAGACTCGGGAACGTGTTGGCGCAGAACAACGACAACAGCGAGGGCGAGCACGAGCTGCGCCTCGCCCTGTCGATCCGCGAGCGGGTCTTCGGCAAGTCCCACACCAAGATCGGGGAAACACTCAACGACCTCGCGTTTCCGATGGTGAGACGCGGGGAACTCGAAGCGGCCGAGCCATTGCTACGTCGGGCGATCGCAGTCAATGAGGAGCAGCAAGGCCCCCGCCATCCCGCGAGCGGGCGCGCTCGCAGCAACCTCGCGCATGTCTTGACTGGATTGGACCGAATCGAGGAGGCGGAGAGAGAGTCAGCCGCCGCAATGGCGATCGTCGAGCAAGCGCTGCCCGCCGAGCACATGGACGTCCTCATGAGTCGCAACAACTACGCCGCGATTCTCATGGACCTCGGTCGCTACGAGGAGGCCGAGCCGCTGTTCCGCGCACTGCTCGATCCGATCGCCAAGAGCTGGGACAGTCAACGACCGCTCGGCATCCTCCGCGCCAACATCGCCGCCACGCTCCACGGACAAGGCCGTGTGCTCGAAGCCGAAGTCGAGGCCCGCGCTGCGCTCGCGATCATCCGCGGTGCATTCGGGGCCGACGATCCCAAGGGCGCGTCGATCAGCCTGCAGCTCACCTCGATGCTCGTCGAACTCGGGCGCACAACCGAAGCGGAAGTCCTGGCACGCGAGGCGGTCGCCACCCGAGAGCGCGTTGGAGCACCTCGCGTCGCTGTCGCAGAGAGCCGGAGCGCGCTCGCCCATGCGTTGCGCGAGCAAGGGCGTCTCGACGAGGCCGCGGCCGAGTACGCCAAGGCGTTGGCGGACCTCGACCGTGAAGAGGCGAAGCCCAGCGGCGCGCAACTCGCAGACGTGCTCTCCGGTTGGGCCGGGTTGCATGGGTTGCAAGGCCGGCACGACGAGGCCGTGGCGCTGCTCGAACGCGCATGGGCGGGCTGCGCCAGCGGGAGCTGCCTCGCCGGGGTCCGGGGCGTGACCGCGGCACGCCTCGCGCACGCACTCGTCCTGCGAGGCGACCCCGACTCGCCGCGACTCGCAGAACTCTACGCCATCGCTTCCCAGGAGCTCGCCGACGCACGTCCGTACCGGCGGCGCGAGCTCGACGCGGTGTCGCGCGCCCGACCGACGCTCGCTCGGCGTTGAAGCCCGACGCCGAGATTCGGACGACGAGACTCACCGACGCCGCGGTCGCGGGGCCGACGGCGTCGCGTTGCGCGGATCCTCCGGCCAGTCGTGTCGCGGATACCGACGCATCAGCGCCCGCCGGATCTCCGGATACACCTTCACCCAGAAGCCGGCGAGATCGGTCGTGATCTGCTCGGCGCGACCGTTGGGCGCCAGTAGATGGATCGCCACGGGCACGCGCCCGTCCAGCAGCGTCGGGCCCGTCGCGCTGCCGAAGAAGTCCTGCAGGCGCGACTCGATCCACGGCGGGCGATCGAACTCGTAGTGAACGGTCACGCGGCGCCCCCCCGCGAGGGTGAGGTGCGTCGGGGCGCGGCGATCGAAGCGATCGCGATCGGCCTCGAGTCGACCGAGCACGAGCTCGACGATCCCCGCGTCGCGCAGCGCCGCGAAGCTCGTGCGACCGACACACGCCTCCGCGAGGACCTCGTCGACGAGCGCGGCATTCGGCACCCGCGCCTGTGGATCGTGCTGCGCGACGAACTGCGCGCGCGCCAGCAGCTGGCCGATGACCTCGGGCTCGCGGCAGTACGCCGCCGGCCCCCGGGCCCGCGCCGCCTCGAGCAGCGCGATGGTGGTGTGATCGCCCGGACGCGGATCGCGGCGCGACTCGATCAACAATCCATCCCAGCGGGTCTCGAGCGTGGACTCGACGCGCTCGCGCTCGGCGTCGAACACCGCGGTGCGGCGCTCCTCGAGGCGATCGGGATCCTGCTCGAGCAACCACTCCGGCTCGACCGCGGCGGCCTGCCGGACCATCGCCTGGCTGCCCGCGCCCTCGCGGCGGCTCTCGGCGACCAGCGCGACCACGAACGCGGCGCCGTGCACCACCGACTCGTCGGCGAGCTCGGCCTGACCGCCGCCGGCGAACGCGAGCTTGCGCCGCGCCCCCGAGGCCCCCGCGCGCACGGCCGCGACGCGGTCGGGGAAGCCGGCGAGCAGCGCCCGACCGAGCGCGTCCTCGTCGACGCGATGGCCCGCGTCGGGCTTGCCGCCGACCAGGCGCGCGAGCTGCTTCCACACCTCGAGCGCCGTGCGACACGCCGCGGGCTCGAGGCCGAGGGTGTGCGCGCGGCCGGGATCGCGACCGAACGCCGCGAGGTCGTCGAGATCGACGACGACGTCCGAGCTCGCCGCGACCTGCGGCCGCGACCAACCCCGACGGATCGATCGCTCCGAGAGCAGCGCTGCCGCGCCTGCGGCCGCGTGCCCGACCCCGAGCTCGGCGCCGGCCTGCAGCAGCCGCGCGAGCCGGGGGTGCGTCGGGTAGCGGAGCAGCCCGCGCCCGCGCTCGGTCAACGCACCGGCAGCATCGATCGCGCCGAGCCGCGCGAGCAGCTCGTCGGCGCCGCGCATCGCCGACGCCGGCGGTTGCTCGAACCACGGCAGATCATCGAGCCGCGTCCAGCCGGCCGCGCGCGCGGTGAGGGCCGCGGCCGCGAGATCGAGCCGGTGGATCTCCGGCGGATCGAACGCGGCGCGCCGCTCGAAGTCGTGCCGCGGGAACAGCCGTACGCACCGGCCCGGCCGCGTGCGACCGGCTCGCCCCGCGCGCTGCTCGGCCGAGGCCTTGGAGGTCTTGGTCAGCACCAGCGAGCTCAGCCCCGACCACGGATCATGACTCGCCTGGCGCACGAGCCCGCTGTCGATCACGCACGAGACGCCCTCGATGGTGATCGACGTCTCGGCGACGTTGGTCGCGAGCACGAGCTTGGGCCGCAGGCCGGGCTGCACCGCGCGATCCTGCTGATCGGGCGGCAGCTCGCCGTGCAGCACGACGATCTCGAGCCCGAGCTTGCGCGCCACGGCGTCGCACGCCTCGGCGCACTCGCGGATCTCGCGGGCGCCGGGCAGGAACACCAACACGCTGCCGTCGTCGTGCGTGCCGAGGTCACGCAGCGCCTGGGCGACCTGGACGCCGATCGGGCGATCGCTGCTCGCCGCGACGTGCTCGATCGTCACCGGGAACGCCCGGCCCGCGCAGTGCAGTGGCGTCGCGTCGAGGTAGGCCGCCACCGGCCCCGGCTGCAGCGTGGCGGACATCACCGCGATCCGCAGATCGGGCCTGCGCCCCCGCTGCAGCGCGCGGACCAGCGCCAGCGCGAGGTCACCGTCGAGGTGGCGCTCGTGGAATTCGTCGAACACGACCGCACCGATCCCCGGCAGCGTCGGCGCGTCGACCAACCGCCGCGCGAGGATCCCCTCGGTCACGAAGCGGATGCGCGTCGCGTCCGAGACCTTGGTGTCGAAGCGGACCTGGTAGCCGACCGTGCGCCCGACCGGCTCGCCCAGCAACGACGCGACGCGCACCGCCGCGAGCCGTGCCGCGATGCGCCGCGGCTGCGCGACCCAGATCTCGCCGCGCTCGGCCCAGCCGCCGTCACGCATGACCAGCGGCAAGCGGGTGGTCTTGCCCGCGCCGGGCTCGGCCTGCACCACCAGGTTCCGCCCCGCGGCCAGCTCCGCCAGCACCGCGCCGACGATGGACTCGATCGGCAGCGCGGTCGCCACGGGCTCTACCAACGGCCCTGGATCCGCGCCATGAAGTCGTACGGGTAGCCGAGATCGAACGCCGAGACCTCGTCGAGCTTGCGGGCCATCTCGTCGGGCAGCCGCACCGCGCCGGCCTCGAGGTTGTCGTCGAGCTGCGCGAGGCTCCGCGCGCCGAAGATCACCGAGGTGACCGCCGGCTTGCGCAGCAACCACGCCAGCGCGACCTGGGCCGGCGTCGCGCCGAGCTCGGCGGCGATCGTCACCAGGGCGTCGACGACCTTCCAGTTGCGCTCGTTGTCGAGGCGACCCCAGCGATCCTTCCATTGATCGAGGCGGCTGCCGGCCGGCGGGCGCTGGCTGCCGCGGTACTTGCCCGACAGCAACCCCGCGGCGAGCGGCGACCACGGCAGGATGCCCAGGCCGTGCTCGCGGCACAGCGGCACGTGCTCGCGCTCGATCTCGCGGGCGATGAGGCTGTACTGCGCCTGCAGCGAGGCGAAGCGGGCCAAGCCGTTGGTGCGGCTGGTCCACACGCTGTCGGCGAGTCGATACGCCGCGTAGTTGCTGGCGCCGATGTACAGCACCTTGCCCGCGGTGATGAGGTCGTCGAGCGCCCGCAGCGTCTCCTCCTCGGGCGTGTCCACGTCCTGCATGTGGACCTGGTAGAGGTCGATGCGATCGGTCCGCAGGCGCCGCAGGCTGTCCTCGCACGAGCGCATGATGCGGTGACGCGACGCGCCCGAGCCGTTGGGGCCGCGGCCCATGCGGAAGCGGAACTTCGTCGCGAGCACCACGTCGTCGCGACGCTTGTCGCGATCGAACCACTTGCCGATGACCCGCTCGGTGAGGCCGTCTTGGCCGTACACGTCGGCGGTGTCGAAGAAGTTGATCCCGCCGTCGAGGGCCCGGTTCATGATCGCGAACGCGGTGTCCTCGTCGCAGCCGACCTTGTGCATGAAGGAGCTGTCGTCGGCCTCGCCGAACGTCATCGTGCCAAGACACAGCGTCGACACCCGGAGACCGGTTCGACCGAGCGTGCGATATTCCATGGGGTGCCTCGTCCGCGCCAGGCCCGCTGTTGGGCCGGTGCGAGCGCGGGAGGGTAGCAGCCTTGGGCGGCGGACCGCGCGCTGTTCTCGACGGCGGACGAATGCTCCGGCTCCGGCACACGTGACCCTGCTCGCGCGCACGCGACAGGTTCGGTGGCCTTGGCCACGCCACCCCATCGCCACCCGGTACCCGCGCTCGCAGCTTGACCCGCCTCGCCCTCGCGCTCGATGCTCCCGCAGGTGCCCCGCCGAGATCTCGCGTCGCTGTCGGTCGGCGAGTCCGGCGATGTCGCCGGGCTCGACGGTGACGGTGCGCTCGTGATCCGCCTCGCCGAGATGGGGTTCGTCGTGGGCACGCCGGTGCGCCTCATCAAGGTCGCGCCGCTGGGCGATCCGCTGCAGTTCTCCCTGCGCGGCTATCACATCTCGCTGCGCCGCGCCGAGGCGGCGAGGGTCCGCATCGCGTGAGCACACCGGCCCCTCGCCTCGTCGCCCTCGCCGGCAACCCCAACGTCGGCAAGACCAGCCTGTTCAACGTGATGACGCAGTCGCGTCACCGCGTGGGCAACTACGCCGGCGTCACCGTCGAGCGGCGCGAGGGTGAGGTCGCGGCCGCGATGCAGCCGCCCGTCCCGATCACGCTCGTCGATCTGCCCGGCTGCTACAGCCTCACCGCGACGTCCGCGGACGAGGTCGCCGCCCATGCGGCGCTCACCGGCGCCGACGGGCCGGCACCCTCGGCGATCATCCTCGTCGTCGACGCGACCAACCTGTCGCGCAACCTCTACTTCGCGCTGCAGCTCCGCGAGCTCGGCGTGCCGATGGTCATCGCGCTCAACATGAGCGACACGGCGAAGGAGCTCGGGCTCCCGGCCGATCCGGCGCGGCTCGCCGAGCGCCTCGGCGTGCCGGTGATCCCGACCTCGGGTCGCAGCGGCGAGGGGGCGCGCGAGCTCGTCGCCGCGGTCGCGCGGCTGCCCGAGCGTGGCACGCCGAACCCCGTGGCCGTCGATCGCGACGGGGACCCCGGCATGGCCGAGTTGGTCGACACCCTCGCGGACCTCGGCGGCGACACCCCGCGGACCCGATGGTTGCTGGCATCTGCGGCCGCGGCCGAGGGCGTCGACGTACCGGGCGATCCCGACGAGCGCCGGCGGCTCGCCGCAATCGCGCCCGATCGACTGCGCCGCGCCGCGCTGGCGCTGGTCGAGCTGCGCTACCGCGAGGTCGATCGCGTCCTCGCCCATGCGACCGCGAGCGCGCCGTCGACCGACCGCTCCGCCGCGCCCGCGATGGCGATGTCGGATCGCATCGACGGCCTGCTCACCCACCGCCTCTGGGGCCTCGTCGCGTTCGCCCTGGTCATGAGCACGATCTTCACCGCGGTCTTCACGTGGGCGCAGCCGTTCATGGACGCGATCGAGTGGGCGATGGGCATGGTGTCGGAGGCCGTCTCCGACGCGCTCGGCCCCGGGCTGCTCACCGATCTGCTCACGAAGGGCGTCATCGCCGGCGCGGGCAACGTGGTGGTGTTCGTACCGCAGATCGCGATGCTGTTCCTGTTCCTCGGCGCCCTCGAGGACAGCGGCTACCTGGCCCGCGCCGCGTTCCTGATGGATCGGCTGATGTCGCGGTTGGGCCTGCACGGCCGCGCGTTCATCCCGTTGCTGTCGGGCTACGCCTGCGCGGTGCCGGCGATCCTCGGCACACGCACGATCTCGAGCTTCAAGGATCGCCTGGTCACGATCCTGATGATCCCGTACATGAGCTGCTCGGCGCGCCTGCCGATCTACAGCCTCGTGATCGGGGCGCTGTTCGTCACCGATCCCGACGCCGAGGGGGCGAACCTCCAACGCGCGGGGATCCTCCTGGGGATGTACGCGCTGTCGACGTGCTCGGCGCTCGCGGTCGGCTACCTCGCCAAGCGCACGCTGCTGCGCAGCCCGACCCCGCCGCTCGTGCTCGAGCTGCCGCCGTACCGCGTGCCGCGGCTGCGCAACACCGTGCTGATGGTCTACGACCGCACGATGGATTTCATCCGCAACGCGGGCACGGTCATCCTGGCGATGACGATCGTGCTCTGGGCGCTGCTCAGCTTCCCGCGCGACGCGACCGGTGCCGGCGGCGAGGGCCCGACGCAGATCGCCCAGAGCTACGCCGGCCGCGCCGCACAGACCCTCGAGCCGGCGCTCGAGCCCATCGGTCAGGACTGGCGCATGGGCATCGGCATCATCGGCAGCTTCGCCGCGCGCGAGGTCCTCGTCGGCACGCTCGGCCTGGTCTACGGCATGGAGGCCGACGAGGACGATCCGGTCGAGCTGCGCGAGGCCATCCGCGCCGACGTGAACGCGGAGACCGGCAAGCCCCGCCACACGCCGCTGTCGGGCCTCGCGCTGATGGTGTTCTTCGTCTACGCGTGCCAATGCATGTCGACGCTCGCGGTCGTCCGCCGCGAGACCAACTCGTGGAACTGGACGCTCTTCATGTTCTTCAGCATGACGGCGGTCGCGTACGTGGCCGCGCTGATGGTGTTCCAGGGCGGGCGCGTGCTCGGGTTCGGCTGACGTCAGAAGCGGCCGGCGATCGAGAGGCCGACGCCCTGGGCCGAGAGCGTCGGCGCGACCGTCATGGTCGGTCGGGCGACCTGGTACTGGCGGGCGCGCGCGAGGACGGCA
This sequence comes from Nannocystaceae bacterium, assembly GCA_044344875.1. Taxonomy (GTDB): domain Bacteria; phylum Myxococcota_A; class Polyangia; order Nannocystales; family Nannocystaceae; genus Xiheibacterium. The sequence continues at coordinate 117,934 of JBIJCC010000005.1, read as the reverse complement.
GCGCCGACGGCCGCACCGATCACACCGACGTCCGTGACGATGTACTGGGCCTGCTGCAGGCGGAGTCCGGTGGGCTCGAAGAGGTGCTCCATCGATAGCCGCCAAAGGACCGGGGTCGCCGTCACCAAGATGCCGGCGAACGTGCCGAGCACCACGGCGCCGACCTTGATGCGGCGTTCGATCCGCGCGCGGGGGATCGCGGGGCCGAAGCGCGCGTCGCCTCGCCCGAGCGCCAGGCCGCCGAGGCCCGCCATCGCCACCGACAGGGGGGCCAAGACCGCGGCCGCACCCATGCGGACCGGGGCGAACGCGGCCGCGCTGCAGCCCAACAACGTGCCGAGCGCCTCGTCGAGGTCGGCGGCCTGCTCGTCGAGCCGCCGGGCGCAGTCGCGGGCGTCGACCGCCCGCGAGACCTGGGTCGCGATCAGCCCCGCGAATGCGCCGCCGGAGGCTGCGAAGGCCAGCGCCGCGGCGCCCCGCCCCGAGCGCGGACGCTCGCGCTCGAGGGCCAGCGCACCGTCGCTCGACGTGGTCGGTGTGGCGGTGGCCGGCTGCGGACCCGCCAGCGGCGCGACCTCCTCGGCGGGCCCGGTGAGCACGAGCGACAGCGCGAGCGTGGAACCAAAGATCGACAGGGTCATGATCGGTGGAGTCCTTTCGCCAGCATGTGTCCTTCGCTTGCCGTCGCGTCGCGCTTCGCAGGCCGGATGTGACGCTCGATCACGGGATCACGCACGCGCCGAGGGTCTCGTCACCCGGTGGCGAACGCCCCGGCTCGAACCACGGCACGCACTCCTGGCCGGCGGCGACGCCGGGGCAGGCCGCCGACGGCTCGACCGCCGCGAGATCGCAGTAGGCGTTGCAGCAGCCGTCGTCGCCCGCACACCCAGGGACCGCTTCGGGCGGCGCGCAGTAGAGTCCCGCGGCACAATCGCTGAGGGCTGCGTTGCAAGGATCGGCGAACTCCCCCGGATCGACGACGGGCGCGCACATGAACACGTCGGCCCAGGGGAAGCAGCCGTCGCCCTCGGGGCACACGGGCGTGAGCGGATTGCACAGCGGCAGACACAGCGCGAGAACGCCGCTGCCCGACAGGGTGCACCCCACGCCGTCGTCGCACGTCGGGTTCATCTCGTCGCCTTCGCACAGCGCGAAGCATCTCCCCTGCTGGTCCAACGGATCGACTCCGAAACACATCAAACCGAAGTCGCAGTCGTCGATCCCGCTGAATGGCGCTTCCTCGACGACGCACGGCTCGTCGAGGCCCCGCGGGTCGTCGGACACGTTCGTGCACCGCGTGCCGGTCCACCCGCTTCCGCCATCGCTCGCCCACGGCAGGCACTTCTGGCCGCTCGGGCAGTCCTGAGCGAAGATGTCGCACTCGACGCCCGAGTTCCCGCCGTCGGGCTCGCAGATGAAGCCGCACCCATCATTGTTCGTCTCGGACTCACCCGAGGTCGTCGCGGACACGACGCCCGTCGTGCCGCCCGAGTCGGGGTCGAGCGTCGGATCGGTGACCGAGTCCGGCGGAGATCCGCTGCTCGTCGGATCGACCGACGATGTGCTGACACCGGTCGACGACGAGCCTGTTCCGGCAGGCTGCGTCCCGACCGTCCTGTCGTCGAGCACGCAGCCCACCACGAACACCAGCCACCCACCCGAGAGCACCGATCGACCCATCGCCCATCCACCCATGTCCCGTGGTTGTTCACGCCCGGCGGATCCCAGCACGGGCTCGCGACGATTCCTCAAGGTGGCGTACAAACCTGGCGTACGGCCGCGATCAACGGGGAATTCGCGTGCGTCGTCGAGAACGCCCGGAGCACCGCGACGGGCGATTGCCCGGGATCACGGCAACGGAGCATCGCCTCGAGCGCGGCGAACTCCGGGCGCAGCTCACCGTTCGGGAAGTCACGCGCGTGTTGGCGGACGATCGCCTCGACGCGATCGTCCGCATCGTCGGCGAGCGCCCGCTGCGCCCGCACGAGCAGCGCCCCCTCGGCGGCGAGCGTCGAGGGCGGCGGTGTCAGCGAGGGTCTTGGCGCTGGTGCGGGCGACGCCCCGAGGGCCGGGGCGCCACGGGTCGGGTGTTGGACCGGCAACGCGATCGACTCGTGTGCGGGTGCGAGCTCGGCCGGGAGCTCTGCGGCCACCGGATCGGGCGCGCGCTTCGGCGCGACCGACTCGCCCGGGGCCATGGACCGGACGGCGTCGGCGGCCTGCGATGGATCGCCGGCGGCGGCCCCGACGGCCGATCTCCGATCGCTCAGCGCCACCAGGGCGAGCACGGTGATCGCCGCGGCCGCGGCGACGGTCACGGCCAGGCGCCCGAGGAACGCGGCGGGGCGCAGCAATCGTCGCTGCACGCGGTCGAACGCAGCGGGCGGCATGCGGCGTTCGGCACGGTACTCGCCGATCACGCGCAGCGCGACCGCGGGGAGCTCGTCATCGTCGGCAATCACCGGATCGCCCCCTGCCAAGCGACGACGATGCCGCGCGCCTCGAGGTGCGCGACGAAGTGGCGACGCGCCAGTCGAAGCCGCGAGTAGACCTGGTTGACGCCCAGGCCGAGCATGGCCGCGACCTCGGGCGCACGGACGCCCTCGACGTCGCAGAGCACGAACACCTCGCGTTGCGCGAGCTCGAGAGTGGCGAGGAAGCCATCGACGAGCGCTGCAGCCTGACCGCGGGCCATCTCGGCCTCGGGATCGGACGCCGGGTTCGGCCCCTCGACCAGCTCGAGTCGCCGCGCCGCACGTCGCTCGGCGCGGCGCCAGTTCGCCGCGACCCCGCGCGACAGCCCGTACAACCACGAGCTCGGCGCGGCGCGGCGCGGGTCGAACTCGGGCAGGCGGCGGCGTGCGATGAGGAACACCTCGTGCACGAGATCCTCGGCGGCGTGCTCGGGGATGCCGAAGCGCACGAGGGTGCGCCACACGAGATCCGCGTGGGCCCGGTACAATCCGGCCAAGCTCGGTGCTTCGGGACGCGACACGCCGGGGTCACCTCCTTGGTTGTCCGCCGTTGCGCCGCCCCGTCAGGCTCCGCCAGCGGATTCCCGCGGCGGCCTGGAACGTCACCGGCCAGGGCGTAGCGACCCTTCCCGAGGGTTCCGTGCGGAAGCCGCCCCGCGCTGCGGCGTACAGGACGTCGGCCCCGAACGACACCGCGAGCCGCGGGCGAACCGCGACGAGCAGCACCACGCCGGGCCCGAGTCCGACCCACGGCTGCCGGGCCGAGCGTGGGGTCAGCTCGCCGTCACCGCGGGCATGCACGGCACCGGCGCGCACGCTGGCGCACAGGCCGAAGCCCACGCGCGTGCGCAGACGGGAGTAACAGCCGCGCGCACCCAACGACCAGGCCTGCACGAGGATGCCGACGTCAGGTGCGCTCGACGAGGGCACCGGTCGGCGCACGACGTACTCGCCGCCGAACTCGATCGTCGCGTTGCGCCACGCCGGCCCCGCCCACACGCCGAGGTGACCGCTGGTCCGCGGCAAGGTGCCGACGTCGGGGCCGACGACGAACGACACGATCGCGACCGGTGGCGGGGGCTCGCGACGCGACGCCGTCGAGGGCTTCGGGGGCGGTGCGTCGACGTTGCCCAGCGGCGCGACGATCGCGGGCTCGGCCGGCGGAGGCGGTGCCACGATCTCGACGGGGTTCGGCGGCGGTTCGGGCTCGGGCTCGGGCTCGGGTTCGGGTTCGGGTTCGGGCTCGGCGCGCGTGAACACGCCGGGATCGATCGCGATCGCGACGATCACCGTCGCGGTCTCGGCGAGCTCGGCACACGTCGGCGCGTCGATCTCGCGGACACCGTCGGCCTGCGACAGGCGCAGCGCGAGGCGGTGTCCGCCATCGACCGCCGTGATGCGAACCTGCGCGTGGACGGGCGCGTCGGGCTCGGGACCGTCACCGAGCAACCCATCGATGCTCGCCCGCGCCGCGGCGGCGTCCGGGCACCCGGTGGGCGCCTCCCACTCGAGCGTGTAGCGTGGCCCCGCGTGCACGACGGCGGCGGACAGCCCGACACCCGCGAACATCACTGCGCTCGACAGGCGGAGACCGGCACGCAGGACCATCGCTCGCACGGGCGTGGGCAGTATCGCACGGGGCTGCGATGGGCGAGCAACCGATGGGTTCGACCGACACTCGGCGCAGTCGGCTCGCCGGGACTCAGCCGTGCCCGCGCACCGCAGCCACGTCGGTCGGCAGTGCGGCCAGGTACACGTCGAAGATCGATCCCTCGCCCGGCGTGGATTGGACGTCGAGGACACCGCCGTAGTCGCGGACGATGCGGTGCACCGTCGCAAGCCCGAGGCCGGTGCCGCGCGACTTGGTGGTGAAGAAGGGCTCGAGGACGCGACGACGGGTGTGCTCGGTCATGCCGGTGCCCTCGTCGGCGACGCGGATGCGGACGTACTCGCCGACCGCGTGGGCGCGGGGGCTCGCGCCGGGAGGCCGGCCCTTGAAGGCATCGACCGCGATGACGATGGTACCGCCGTCGGGCATCGCCTCCTTGGCGTTGAGCACGAGGTTCATCAGCACCTGATGGAGCCGACGATGGCTCGCCATCACCTGGCCCGCGGTCGAGTCGAGCTGCAGGTCGAGGCGGATCGTCCGCGGCAGCACGCGCCCGAGCAGGCGCGAGACATCGCGGACGACGCCGCGCACCTGCAGGCTCTCGGCGCTGCCGCCGTCGTTGCCCCCGGCGAACGCGACGAGATCCCGGGTGAGCGCGACGCCCTGCTCCGCAGCCGCGCGGATCGCCTCGAGATCCTGATCGCGCTCGGCCTGGGTGGTCGAGGGGCTCGACGCGAGCTCGGCCCGTGTGGAGACGACCGACAACAGGTTGTTGAAGTCGTGCGCGATGCCGCCGGCGAGCCGGCCGAGGCCGTCGAGTTGCTGCGACTGGAACAGCTCGCGCTGCAGGCTCGCGTAGCGATCGAATGCCTGCGCGCGACAGCGGTGGAAGAACGCGCCGAGCAGAGCGATCGCACCGAGCAGCGCCGCGCTCGAGAGCGCAGGGCCGAACCGCGACGCCGTGGCGCGGGCGCCGAGCCAGTGCTGTTGCTCTGCGATCACCAGGGCCGCGAGGGCGAGCACCGACAGCACGCCCCACAGCCAGGCCTTGCGTGGGCGAGCGCCGAGCACGGAGATGAGGGGCACGATCCCGAACCACTGCGCAACCGAGGCCTCCACGCCGCCGCGCACGACGGAGGTCAGTGTGAGGCCGCCGATCAACAGCGACACGAAGTACGAACCGCCGACGCCCGAGCCGGCGAGGCGACCGACGAGCGGGCCGAGCGAAGTCGCGGCCGAGCACACCAGCATCGCGAGGGCGCAGCTCGTCGCGCCCGAGGACCACGCGAGCGCGGCGAAGCCGGCCCACACCACCGCTGCGACCGACGAGCCGATGCGGAGCAGGGCGATGCGCATCGGCTCGTCGTCGAGTCCATCGACGCACGCCGACCGCTCGATGGTTTTGGTCACGCCGCTCACCCCTACGACTGAACCTAGCAGGGCTGTGCCGATTTGGTGAGGTCAATCGACTAGCCAACATCGAGAGAACCATGGTTTGATCCGTGCGAATTCGCGGCGCGCAACAAGTGACTGATTCCGCCCCTCGCGATGCTTGCCCCGACGAGAACACTCTCGTCGCTTTCGCGTCCGGAGCGCTGCCGATGATCGACGCCGCGACGGTCGAAGAACACCTCGATGGTTGCGGTGTGTGCTTCTCGCTCGTCGCCGAACTCGCGCGTGCAGATCCCGACGACTCGGATCCGACGCGCATGCTGAGTTTGCGCGACGACGGCGATGATCACGATCGTGCACAACTCGACGGCGGTGCGCGCTCGGGCGCGGGCTCGCGGGTCCAGCTGTGGGGCCTGGGCCGACTCGCGGAATCGGGCGAGGACGACGACGACGACGAGCAGACGCTGCTCGGTCCGCTGATGCCGGCCGAGGCGAAGGGGCCGCCGCCGCGCACCCCAACGGCGCCGCCGGTCGCCGCTCCGCCCACGCAGCTGGGCCGCTACACGATCCTGCACCGCCTCGGGGCGGGCGCGATGGGGGTGGTCTACGCCGCGGTCGATCGCGAGCTCGGGCGGCGCGTCGCCCTCAAGCTCATCGAAGCCGCGGGCGCCGACGCGATCGAGCGCGGCGCCCGACTGCTGCGCGAGGCCCAGGCCCTCGCCCGACTCGCGCATCCCCACGTGGTCACCGTCTTCGACGCCGGTCGCGTCGACGGACAGGTGTTCGTGTCGATGGAGCTGGTCGCTGGGATGACGCTGCGCGAATGGCTGCACCTCGACGACCCGGACGCCGCGCCGCGCTCGTGGGAGGAGATCCTCGCGGTGTTCCGGCAGGCCGGCGCGGGTCTGGCCGCGGCCCATGCCGCGGGCATCATCCACCGCGACTTCAAGCCGTCGAACGTCCTCGTCGACGACCAGGGTCGCGCGCGCGTCGTGGACTTCGGCCTCGCGCGGGCGCTCGATCCTGTCCGTGACGACGCGCAGACGGTCATCCGCGCCCTGCCCGTCGACGGGTCGGGCGCGGGTGTGCTCGGCCGATCGGGCGCCGATCTCTCGCGCTCGGACGTCGTCGCGGGCACGCCGGCCTACATGGCCCCCGAGCAGTACGACGGGCTCGGAGACGCGCGCATCGATCAGTTCGCGTACTGCGTCGCGATGTACGAGGCGCTGTTCGGACGCCGACCGTTCGAGGGGCGCACCGCCGAGCAGATCCTCGCGCGCATCAACACCGGCGCGCCCCCGGACGTCCCGCTGCACCGCGACGTCCCCGATTGGTTGGCGCGCATCGTCGTCCGCGGACTGTCGCGCGATCCCGATCGGCGCTTCTCGGGGATGGACGCGCTGCTCGACGCGATCGAGGCGGCGCAGCGCCGCGGTGCCCGTGGGCGCAGGGTCGCGGTGGTCGGCGGCGCGGTCGCGACGATCGCGATGATCGCGACCGGCGTGATCCTCCACGAGCGACCACACCCCTGCGACGACGCGCGGGCCGAGCTCGCGGGGATCTGGGACGACCCCACGCGCGCGATCCTCGAGGCCAAGATCGCCACGGTCGGCGCGCCGTTCGGCAACGACGCCTGGACCCACGCCCAGGCCCATGTCGCGCGGTGGGCCGATGCGTGGGTCCACGCCACCACCGCGCTGTGCCACAGCCACGCCGCGGAGCCCGAGCTCGCGGTGCGCGACCGATGGGCCTGCCTCGAGCGGCGACACGGCCAGCTCCGCGCGCTCGTCGAGAGCTGGACCGGGGCCGATCGCGGCGTCGTCCTGCGCCTCGTCGACGGGGCCCAGTGGCTCGCGCCGATCGACGCGTGCGCGGACGCGGGCGCGGCCCCACCGTTCGATCCCGAGCTGTTCGATCCGCAGCGACGCGTCGCGTTGCTGCGGGTGCACGAGGCGCTGGCGAGCGTTCGCGCCGCCACGGCGACCGGTGCCCACGCGCGTGGCATCCCCCTCGGTCAAGCGACGCTCGCCCTGACGATCGAGCTCGGGGACGGGCACGCGTCCGTCGGTGAGGCCCACCTCGCGCTCGGCGAGCAGCTGCTCGACGCCGGCCGCATCGACGAGGGCAACGCCCACATCGACGCCGCGCTGCAGTCGTCGATCGTGCGCGACGATGCGGCGATGCTGCGCGATGCGGCTGCGGCCGCGGCGCGCGGGGCCGTGGCCGCGGGTCGCGATCCGGCGCAGGTCCTGCAGCTCGTGGCGATCGGCCGCGCGGCGCTGGGACGGACCGACCACGGCAGCGATCACGACGACGCCGCCGGGACGCTCGATCTCGCCGAGGCCGCGGCCGATCTCGCCGCGGGGCAGGTCGCCGCGGCGAGCGTTGCCCTCGGCGCTGCGCTCGAGCGCCGCATCGCTGCGCGCGGGGACCAGGACCTCCGCGTCACCGACATCCTCGTCGCGCAGGGCGGAGCGTCGATCGTCGCGCGGCGCTTCGACGACGCGCTCGCGCACCAGCGTCGCGCGCTGACGATCCGCGAGGACCTGCTCGGCGCCGCCCATCCGCGGGTCGCCTCGTCGTGCGCCGAGGTGGCCGCGGCCCTGGTCGCGCTCGGCCGCGCCGACGAGGCGCGGGGGTTCGCCGAGCGGGCGCTGGCGATCCAGGAGCGGGCCTTCGGCGGACAGGATCCGCGGGTCGCCGATGCGCTCAGTCAGCTCGGCGCGATCGAGGCCGAGCTCGGTCACATCGATCTCGCCCTCGCCAGCCATCGACGCGCGCTGGCGATCCGCGAGCAGTCGGCCGACGTGCCCGAGCTCGTGCGTGCGCTCGACCTGCTCGGGTCGACGCTCGTCACGCTCGGGCGATGGGACGAGGCCGACGCGGTGCTCCGCCGCGCGCTCGAGCTCGGCACCACCGGCATCGGCGCGCGCCCGGTCGAGGTCGCGACCACGCGATTCCTACTCGGTCGCACTGCCCACGGCCGCGGCGACTTCGCGCAGGCGATCGTCGCCTTCACCGCCGCGTTCGAGTCGCGGCGGACGCTCGAGGGGGCTACGGCGTCCTCGGCGATCACCCAGGTCTGGCTCGCCCGCGCCCAGCGCGACAGCGGCGACCTCGAGCGCGCGAAGGCCAGCGCCCTGGCCGCGCTCGCGCGACTCGATCCGCCGATCGATCCCGAGGCCTGGGCCCACGCCCGACTCGTCGTCGCCGACGCGCTGTGGGCCCAGGGCGAGACGGGTGAGGCGGTCGCCGCGGTCACCGAGGCGATCACCGTGCTGCGGGCCTCGACGATCGTGGCGCCCGGCGCCATCGCGATGCTCGAGGCATGGCGAACCGCCCGCAGCGCCCCCGAAGCGAGCGACCCCGAGACGAGCGACCCTGAAGCGATCACGATCGACCCATGAGCGCGCGCGATCCGTGCGACCCTCCGCCCCGACGTCCCGAATGTCGACGGACTCCCACCCGATCACCGCGCTCTCCCTGTGCAACGCCCTCGGGGTCGACCTCGCCGGTGTCGGTGCGGCGATCGCCGCGAACCGCTCGGGGCTGCGGACGCTGCCGTGGTCGTGGGGACCGCCGGGCACCCATGGCGCGATCGATGCGCCCGCGCCCCTGCCCGCGACGCTGATCGAGTACGACACGAGGCAGGCCCGCATCGCCGCGCAGACCCTCGCGCCGATGCTCGCCGCGGTCGAGCGGGCGAACCGACGCTGGGGTGCGTCACGGGTCGCGATCGTGATCGGCACCAGCACAGGCGGCATCGCGGCGACCGAGGCCGCGTGGACCCGCGGCGCGCCGCTGCCGGCCAGCTTCGACATCGCGCGACGCCACGCGCTGCAGGCGACCATCGAGGTGGTGCGCGCGTGCTCGGGGGCGCGCGGACCGGGCTACGCGATCTCGACCGCGTGCTCGTCGAGCGCGAAGGCCTTCGGCTCGGCGGCCCGCTTGATCGCCGCCGATCTCGCCGACGCGGTCATCGTCGGCGGCGTCGACAGCCTCTGCGAGACCACCGTGCGCGGCTTCACGGCGCTCGAGCTGGTCGCACCGGATCACTGTCGTCCCTTCGACGTCGCGCGGCGCGGCCTCAGCCTCGGCGAGGGCGGAGCGCTCGCGCTGGTCGAGCGGCGGGGTGAAGCGGCCACGCGACTGGTCGCGGTCGGCGAGTCGTGCGACGCCTACCACATGAGCTCGCCGCACCCCGAGGGCGACGGCGCGGTCGCGGCGATGCGCGCGGCCCTGGAACACGCGGGACTCGAGCCGGCGCAGATCGGCTTCATCAACGCCCACGGCACCGGGACGGCGCTCAACGACGCCGCCGAGGCCAAGGCGATCGCGCGGGTGTTCGGCGCGCGCACGCCGGTGGTCGCGACCAAGGGCTACACCGGCCACCTCCTCGGCGCCGCGGGGGCCACCGAGGTGATCCTCACCGCGCTGGCCTTGGCCGAGGGTGTGCTGCCAGCGTCGCTCGGGTGCGCGTCGATCGATCCCACGCTGGGCATCGACGTCGTCGTGCAGCGGCGCGCGCTCGATTGCGAGTTCGCGATGTCCAACTCCTTTGCCTTCGGGGGCAGCAACGCCGCCGTGATCGTGGGGCTCGCGTGATCGACGTCGTCGTGCGCGCCGGCGCGACGTGGACCGCCGAGCGCGGGGCCCCGCGCGCAGAGCTCATCCCCGCGGCGATGCGCCGCCGCTGCAGCCTCGCCACGCGCATCGTCGCCGAGGTGACCGGCGAGCTGGTCGCCGCGGGCCTGCCGCTGGCGAACGCTGCGATCGTCCACGGCACCGCGTTCGGCGAGATCGCCACCACCGTCGAGCTGCTGGACATGATGCGCGACGGCGACGGCGCCCTCTCACCGCTGCGCTTCGCGACCAGCGTGCACAACACGGCGACCGGCCAGCTGGCGATCGCCCAGGGACACACCGGCCGCTCGACGACGCTGAGCGCCGGCGAGCAGACGGTCGCGGCCGCGTGGCTCGAGGCCCAGGCGTGGCTGGCCTGCGGCGCCACCAATGTCCTGCTCGTGGTCGCCGACGAGCCGATGCCCGCGCAGCTCCATCCTCACCACGACGGGCTCGGCGTGGCGCTGTGGCTGACGGCCCGAGCCACGCCCGGCGATCGCGGCGTCGCAGGCTGGCGGGCGCCGCGGCGTGATGTGCCTGTTGCCCCGAGCTTCCCGGCGCCGCTGCGCTCGAACCCCGTGCGATGGGCCTGGTCGATCGTCGAGGCGCTGGGCACCGCGACGTGCGTGCGCCTCGAGCCCGACGACGCCCGCGGCTACGCGTCGTCGCTCGCGCTGCGTCCGCCCGCCCCCTGATCCCAGCGCGCGTTCGGGGGAAACTCGACCGCACGACCGTTCGCCGCGGCGCCATGCGAGGATGCGCCTCCGGCGTGGAGCGCACTGGTCCGATCACACGACTCGACGCCTCGGACGTCGGCTCGGAGCGCGACCCGGTCGAGGCGACGCCGGTCACCGCGATCGGGCGCTTCGCGGTCACCGGCAAGCTCGGCGAGGGCGGCATGGGCGTCGTGTATGCCGCCCACGACGCCGACCTCGATCGTGCGGTCGCGATCAAGCTGCTGCGCGCCGCGTCCTCGGATCCTGCGCCCGGCCGCGTCCGCCTGCTCCGCGAGGCGCGGGCGATGGCCAAGCTCTCGCACCCGAACGTCATCACGATCTACGACGTCGGGACCGAGGGCGACGCGATCTTCATCGCGATGGAGCTGGTCCGCGGCGTCAACCTGCGCAAGTGGGTCACGATGCGGCCCCGGACCTGGCGCAGCATCATCGAGGCGTTCGTGGACGCCGGCCGCGGGCTCGCGGCGGCTCACCGCGCCGGGATCATCCATCGCGACTTCAAGCCCGACAACGTCCTGGTCGGCGAGGACGGTCGGGTGCGCGTGCTCGACTTCGGGCTGGCGCGCGCCGCGAATGCCGAGGCCGAGGAGACCCCGCGCGATGCGAGCGCGGCGGCGCTGACGACCGAGCGGCTCACGCTGACCGGCGCGGTGATCGGCACGCCGGCGTACATGGCCCCCGAGCAGTGGCGCGGCGGCACGATCGACGAGCGCACCGATCAGTTCGCCTATTGCGTCGCGCTGTGGGAGGCGCTGTTCGGCGCGCGGCCGTTCGTGGGCGACGTCCCGACCGCGCTCGCGGCGAAGGTCATGTCGGGCGAGATCCGGGCGCCGGCGGATCCCGGCGACGTGCCGCCGTGGCTCATCCGGGTGCTGCGTCGCGGCCTCAGCCCCGAGCCCGCCGATCGCCACTCGAGCATGGACGTGCTGCTCGACGTGCTCGCGCGCCTGCGTCGGGTCGAGCGCGAGCCGTCGGCGGCGGGCATCGATCCGCCGGCGTCCGCGGGGCCGCTGCTCACGCGCCGCTACTCGCCGGCGGCGTGGACCTCGGGCACCGCGGCGGTCGTCGGCCGCGATCGACTGACCCGCCGCGCCGTCGCGGTGCAGCGCATGCCGGAGACGGCGGGTCGTCGGGGCGCCCCCGATGTCGCGGTGGATCGACTGCGCGCGCTGGCCGGGCTCCACCACCCGAACATCGTCGCCGTCCTCGATCATGGCCTCTCCGAGGGCGCGGGTTACCTCGTCACCGAGCACCACGACGGCGCGGTCGACATCATCGAGCGCGCGCGCGAGCAATCGCGGCCGCTGCAGCTCGGGCTGGTGGCGCAGCTGCTGCGCGCCGTGTCGTGCCTGCGGAGCCTCGTCGAGATCCCGCGGACCTCGCTGAGCGTCGAGACCGTCGAGACCCGCGAGTCCGCGCTGCGCACCGCTCGGCTCGCCGGTCGCGAAGCCGAGCTCGCGCAGCTCGTCACCGCGATGCGCCGCTGCCTCGAGGGCGCCGGCGAGTCGTGGCTGCTCGGTGGCGAGAGCGGCATCGGCAAGTCGCGGCTGCTCGACGAGCTGCGCGCCGAGGCCATCGCCCGCGGCGCAGTGGTGATCCGCGGCCAGGCCCGCGCCGACGGCGGCCGCCCCTACGAGGTGTGGCGCGAGGTGTTCCGCCTGCTCGCCCTGGCCTGCGCCGACGAGGCCGCCGCCGCGGTGTTCGCCCCGGTGGTCCCCGATCTCGATGCGCTGCGCGGCCAGCCGCACAAGCCCGCGCCCGACCTCGACGCCAAGAGCACGCAGCAGCGGCTCGCGCGGGTCGTGGCCGCGACGGCGCAATCGCTCGAGTCGCCGCTGGTGATCCTCCTCGACGACCTGCAGTGGTCGGGCTCGGAGTCGGTCGATCTGCTCGCGCGGCTGGTCCCGCGACTCGCCGGTCACCGCGTGATGATCGTCGCCGGCTACCGCAACGACGAGGCGCCGGGCCTGCCCGACGCGGTGCCCGGCGCCAAGGCGGTCGCGTTGGGGCCGCTCGAGCCGCGGGCGATCACCGCGATCGCCGAGGCGATGACCGGCGGCGCCGGGGCCGAGCTGCGCGCGCTGCTGATGCGCGAGAGCGAGGGAAACGCGCTGCTCCTGGTCGAGGTCATGCGCTTCCTCGCCGAGGAGGCCGGCGACCTGCATGCGATCGGCACGATGACCATGCCCGCGAGCGTGGCTGCCGGTGGGGTCCGCCGCGCGATGCGACGGCGCCTCGATCGGGTCGAGCCGTGGGCGATGCCGATGCTCGAGGTCGCCGCGGTCGCCGGTCGCGAACTCGACGTGACGCTGCTCGCCGGCTTCGTCGATGACGACACGCTCCGGCGCGCGCTCGAGCACGCGACCGCCTGCGCCGTGCTCGAGTTCGACGCGGGGCGGTGGCGGTTCCGCCACGACAAGCTGCGCGAGCACCTCTTGGCCCAGCTCTCGGACGAGCGCCGCAAGCAGCTGCACCGCGAGCTCGGCGAGATCCTTCGGGCGCAGCACGGCGAGTCCGACAGCCAGATCCAGGCCCTCGCGCACCACTTCCGCGAGTCGGGGCTGCTCGCCGACGAGGCGCGCTGCTCGGGGCTCGCCGGCGAGCAGGCCCTCGCCAACGGGGCCTACGGCGACGCCGCGCGGCTGCTCGCCCGCGCGATCGAGCTGCGCACCCACGTGGATTTCGAGCGCGTGGTCCTGGTGCGATGGCACCGCAAGCTCGGCGAGGCCCACTACGTCATGGGCGATCTCTCGCGCGCGGTGGGCGAGCTCTCCGGTGCGGTGCGCGAGCTGGGCCGTCCGCTCCCCAGCTCGCGGATCGGGTGGCTGGTCCTGCTGCTGCGCCTCGTGTTCGTGCACGTGTTCCTGCTCGCGCTGCCCGGACGCTTCGTCGCGCGCCGGCAGGTGCGCTGCGCCGAGCTGCTCGAGGGCGCGCGCGCGGCCGGCCGCCTGGCCAACCTCTCGACGTACTCGGGCGACGTGCCGCGGATCTTCGCGTGCAGCCTGCTGTCGGCGAACCTCGCCGAGCGGGCCGGCCGACCCAGCGCGTACTCGCTGGCGGTGATGGGTTACTCGGCGTCGTACATGGGCCTGCGACGCCTCGCCGATCGCTACTTCGCGCGGGCCAGCGCCGCCGCGCTCGCGCAGGACGATCCGACCGCGCTGGTCGAAGCCACACAGATGGAGTGCGCCTATCGCCTCGGCGCCGGCGAGTTCGCCCGGTGCAAGGAGCTACTCGAGGCCGGCTACGCCGCGGCCGAGCGCGCCGACTACCAGCTCGGCCTCGCCCTGGCGGAGGGCTTCATCGGCCAGTGCGAGTACTTCCTCGGCAACTTCGCGGCGATGCTCGCCCACTACGCGCGTGCCCGCGAGCTGCTGACGCTGCGCAGCCCCGAGCACGAGCACTCGTTCGCGTGCGGCGAGGCCCTCGCGCTGTGCATGCTCGGCCGCTTCGAGGAGGGCGAGCGCGTGCTCGCCCGCGCCGCGGCCGGTGTCGGCGCCGAGTACCTGCTCGGTGAGGCGTTCGTCCTGGCGACGCGCTGCTTCGTGCGCGCGTGGTCGGGCGGCGATGCGCTGGCCGCCGGGCTCGCCACCAACGCCTATGTGCGCAGCCACGCGATCGCGATCCCGCCGCCGTGCGCCCATGTGCTCACCGCACCGGCGGAGGCGTTCATCGCCGCGGCGCGCGGTCCGGGTGGCGCTGCGGCCCTCGACGCGGCGCGCGAGCACGCGGTCGTGCTGCGATCGTGGTCACGCCGCAACCCCGTCGGCGAGGCGTCGTCGCTGCTGTTCGACGGGCAGCTCCGGGCGCTGCAGGGCGACGTGCCCGCGGCGATCGACGCCTGTGAGCGATCCCTGGTCAGCGCCAAGCGACTCGGCCTGCGCTTCTGTCAGGCGCAGGCCGAGCTCGAGCTCGGGCGGCTCCGAGGTCCGGGCAGCGTGCCCGGTCGCGGCCACCTCGAGCGCGCGCGCGACCTCGCGACGCGGTGCGGCGCGGCGCACCACGGGGCGGTGGTCGACGCGCTGCTCGATCACGTCGACGACGCGGAGTGATCCGGGACCTTCCACGATCGCGCCAGGTGATCCGGGATCGCGAAGTCGGGCCGATTGGCGCCCCGCTCGACCCGCATGAACGCGGCGATCATCCGGCGGTTGAACGCCCGGTACAGCGCCCGCGACACCCGCGACGCGCCGACCAGCCGATCGAACACCAGCGTGAACCAGTGGATCATCGCCACGATCACCCGCGTCCAGTCCCCCGGCGGCAACGCGAGATAGCGGGAGTCACCGCGCAGGAAGAACCGCAGCAGCGTCGCGGGCAGACCGCGCAGCAGCCCCGGCACCGACGTCTGCATGGTCTCGAGCAGCGCCGCGGTCATCACGTCGCCGGCGTCACTGCGCGCCGACTGCCGCCGGCGGATGGTGTCGGTCAGCGTCCGCGCCTCCGCGAGATCGGTGGGGATGACCTCGTCGCGCACGCCCATGATCGAACCGATCGCCCGCCACGCGTAGAGGTACGCCTCGCGCTGGGCCTGCGTCAGCGGGGCGCCGAGGCGCTCGAGTCCGTCGAGCACCACCTGCGAAAACGTCATCAGCGTGCCCGCGAGATCCTCTTGGTTGATCGGCGCGTCGTAGGCGTCGATCCACGCCTGGCCGTCGGCGTGCAGGATCATCCGACGGATCGCGGCGTGCATCAGCCGGACCTTTTGCGCGCTGCGGATCCCCTTGCCGTGGGTTCGGGCGCTCCCGCGGACCTCGAGCCCACCGGGCGTCATCACGTCGACCACCATCTGCGTGGTCTCGATCAGCCGCCGCTTGGGGTTCGACTCGAGCCGCTTGGTCTGCGCGAGCACGTGCACGCCCTTCTTCGCGGTGTACGACGCCGGCAGCGAATAGCAGCAGAGCGTCATCAGGACCTCCGGGCCGTGGAGCTCGAACACCCGCTCGCCGGCCTCGACCAGCGCCGGGTCGAACTTCGGCAGGTCGGCGTCGCTGCGCTCGAAGTACCGCTCGACCGCGGCGAGCAGCGCCGGCGGCAGCGCGAGCCCCGGCTCGGCCAGCAGTGGGTGGTCGTTGTCGACCAGATGACGCAGGAGCCGACGCACCGCCGCGATCTCGCCCTCGGCGAAGATCTCGTCGACGATGCCATCGGCGAGCGGGTCGGCGACGCGGCGCAGGCGATCGAGTTCGGCGTCGGTCCAGGTGCGGCCGGACATGGTCGCGAGCCTACACGATGGGTCCCCGAGGCGAGCACCGCGAACGTGACCGCGGCGCGCCGGGAACCCGGGGCCGTCGCCGTTGTCGTGCGTGGAGATGCGGCTCCTGGCGTGCGTGGCCTTGCTCCTGGCGTGCGACGCGAGCCCGGCCGAGGCCCACGTCGACGACGAGGCGACGCTCGGCGCGACGCTGTCCGCCGAGCCGCCCACGGCCGCGCCGCGCGACGCCGCGCCAACGCCCGAGGCCCGCGCGGGGGACCGCGTGCCGGCGACGCCCCTGCCGGTGTCGCGTCGGGCCGACGGGCGTCCCACCCGGGCGACGAACCTGATGCAGGTGCTGGTGCTGTCCGGGCGACCGGACTCCGCGACGGTCGTGCTCCCCAACGCGGTGATCGAGGACATGCGGGACGAGGCCGACCGCCGACGCTTGGTGTGGTGGATGGCGCGAGCGCGGGTGGACCCGTCCGACGACGGGGAAGACGCGCCCCCCACCTGGGCGATCGCCGCCGAGGGCGGCGTCTCGGCCTCCGTCGTGGCGGAGCTGATCGGCTGGGCCAGCGGCACCGCGTTCGACGATCCCGTGGACGTCCTGCTGCGCACGGCGGGAACCTCGTCGGTCATCGCCGTGCCGGTGACCGCGGTCGAGGACGGGCTCGCGCCGACCGGAGGCAGCTGGGGCGAGTGGGCGCACGAGATCGATGCGGCGCCAGAGGACACGGCGGTACCGCTGGCCCTCGACGATCTCGACGACCAATGGCGGTTCCGCGAGTCCCTGGTCGAGTACCGGCCCGTCGCGTCGATCGACCGCATCGAGCCCGCGAACGCCAGGCGTCTGGTGATGCGCCACCTCGAGGAGATCCAGCGCTGCGAGTTCTCGGCGTGGTTGGAGGATCTGGACGCGGTCGGCACCTTCACGCTCGTGCTCGAGCGGAGCGGCCGCGGCCGCGTGACCGGGGCGTCCACCCGCCACGAGCCGCGGCTCGCTCGGGCGGCGAAGTGCGTCGCCAACTTCGCCGACGGCTGGCGCGTCCCCGCGGGAACCACCGCGATCGAGCTCGACATCACGAGCACGATCCGTCACATCGGGCCCGCGGGCGACGGCCGGAGGATTGTCCGCTGATCGGTTGCTGCGGCGTCCGGTTGCCGCCTCCGCGCCGCCGTGCGAGCCTCGATCGTCATGGCAATGCGAGAGACCGCGACGACGTGACCGCGGACTCGATCCTCCCGGCCCCGCCCGCGTCGATCCGCGCGATCGTCGAGCTCATCCCCCATCGTCCGCCGATGGTGTTCGTCGACGCGCTGCTCGCCGCGACCGAGGCGACGGCGACGTGCTCGTTCACCGTCGGCCGTGCGACGGCGTGCCTGCGCGACGGACAGCTGCCGGCGATCTACGCGGTCGAGTCGATGGCGCAGGCCGCCGCGGCGCACCTCGGCGCGCTCGCCCGCTGGCGCGGCGATCCGCCGCAGGGCGGATACCTCGTCGGCGTGCGCGACGTGGCGCTGCACACCCGTGCGTTCGCGCCCGGCGACGTGCTCACGATCGAGGTCCGACGCAGCTTCGGCGCGGACCGGCTCGCGAGCTACGACTGCCGCGCGCTCCGGGGCGGGATCGACGTCGCGACCGCGACCTTGAACGTGCTAAGAAACCCCGCGTGAGCCCCGAAGCGACCGCAAGGCGCGCGATCGTCACCGGCGCGAGCCGGGGCATCGGCGCGGCGATCGCCCGTGAGCTCGCCTCCCGCGGAGCCCACGTCGTGGTGAACTACCGCCGCGACGAGGTGGCGGCGCAGGCCGTCGTGGCGTCGATCGTGGAAGCGGGCGGTGCGGCATCGGCCTGCCGGTTCGACGTCGCGGATGCCGAGACCACCGCGGCCTGCCTCAGCCAACTCGTCGCCGAGGGCGGGCCCTTCGACATCGTCGTCAACAACGCGGGCATCACCCGTGACGCGCCGTTCCCCGCCCTCGAGCGCGACGCCTGGGACGACGTGCTGCGCACGACGCTGGGCGGCTTCTACAACGTGACCAAGCCCCTGGTGATGCCGATGGTCGGGCGTCGCTGGGGTCGCATCATCAACATGTCGTCGGTGTCCGGCATCCACGGCAACCGCGGTCAGACCAACTACGCCGCGGCCAAGGCCGGGATCATCGGCGCGACCAAGAGCCTCGCCGCCGAGCTCGGCAAGCGCGGGATCACGGTCAACGCGGTCGCGCCCGGCCTCATCGACACCGAGATGCTCGCCGGCCTGCCGCTCGATCGGATCCTGCCGACGATCCCGATGCGACGGCTCGGCCGCCCCGACGAGGTCGCGAGCCTGGTCGGCTTCCTGGCCAGCGATGCGGCGAGCTACATCACCGGCCAGGTCATCACGATCGACGGGGGCATGACGTGAGCACGACCTCGGGCGGGCGCCGTCGCGTCGCCGTCACCGGCATGGGCATCGCGTCGCCGATCGGACACAGCGTGCCGGATGTCGTCCGCTCGCTGCGCGACGGCACCACCGGGATCGTCACGATGCCGCAGTGGGGCGCGTACAAGGGCCTGTACACGCGCCTGGCCGGCGAGGTCCGGGGCCTGTCGCTCGACTACCCGCGCAAGGCCACGCGGACGATGGGTCGCGTCGCGCTGCTCGCGGTGTGGGCGACCGAGCGCGCCCTCGAGGACGCCGGCCTCACGATCGACGATCTCGCCGACGCGCGGGTCGGCGTCGCCCACGGCTCCACCCATGGCTCGTCGTCGTCGATGAAGGGCCCGCTCGAGCGGGTGTTCACGGAGAACACCTTCGAGGGCATGCCGTCGTCGGCGTACTTCCGGTTCATGAGCCACACCACCGCGGCGAACCTCGCGATCCACTTCGGGATCAAGGGCCGGGTGATCACGACGTGCTCGGCGTGCACCAGCGGCAGCCAGGGCATCGGCTACGGCTACGAGGCGATCCGCTCGGGCTACGAGGACCTCATGCTGTGCGGCGGCGCCGAGGAGCTCCACGAGCTCCACGCGGCGGTGTTCGACGTCATGTACGCGACCTCGACCAAGTACAACGAGCGGCCCGAGGCCAGCCCGCGGCCCTACGACGCGGCGCGCGACGGCATGGTCGTGGGCGAGGGCGCCGGCACGCTGGTGCTCGAGGAGTACGAGCACGCGCGGCGACGCGGCGCGCGGATCCTCGCCGAGCTCGTCGGCTACGGCACCAACTGCGACGGCCAGCACGCGACCTCGCCGTCGGTCGAGGGCATGGCCGGCGCGATGCAGCGGGCTCTCGACGACGCGGGGCTCACCGCGACGGCGATCGACTACGTCAACGGCCACGGCACCGCGACCGAGCTCGGTGACATCGCCGAGACCCACGCGACCGCCCGCGTGCTCGGCCCCGACATCGCGATCTCGTCGACCAAGAGCTACACCGGCCACACGTTGGGGGCCTGCGGCGCGATCGAGTCGATCGTGTCGATCCAGGCCATGCGCGACGGCTTCCTGCCGCCGACCCGCAACCTCGACGTGGTCGATCCGCGCTGCGCGACGCTCGACTACGTCCGCGAGCTGCGGGCCGGGGACTCGCGCCACGTGATGAACAACAACTTCGCGTTCGGCGGGATCAATACATCGCTCATCTTCGCGAGGTTCGAGGGATGATCTCCGCGCGCTCGACATCGCTCGTCTTCGCGAGGTTCGACGCATGACCACCGCCGAGCACTTCGACGTCGTGGTGGTCGGTGGGGGTCCGGCGGGCACCGCCGCGGCCGCGCTCGTGGCCCAGGCCGGGTGGTCGGTCGTCGTGCTCGAGCGCGAGCGATTCCCGCGGTTCCACATCGGCGAGTCGTTGCTGCCGTCGTGCCTGCCGGTGCTCGCGCGCGTCGGCCTCGACCTCGAGAAGCTCGGGTACCTGCGCAAGCTCGGCGCCGAGTTCCACGACGAGGCCCTGGGCGAGACCTCGTACTTCCCGTTCGCCGACGCGCTGCCGGGCCCGCCGCGCTTCGCCTACCAGGTCGAGCGCGATCGCTTCGACACCGATCTCGCCGACGCCGCGCGGCGCAGCGGCGCGACGGTGCGCGAGGGCGTGACGGTGTTCGAGCACGCGGTGGGCGACGACGGCGTGGAGCTCCACTTCGCCGCGACGCCGCCGGGCCCGGGGCCGGACGAGGGCCGCAGCGGCACCGCCGAGGTCCGCCCCGCGCCCGATCGCAGCGAGCGCTCGGTCGTGCGGGCGCGCTACGTCGTCGACGCCAGCGGCCGCCGCGGCCTGCTCTCGCGCGGCGGCCGAGACATCCTCAACATCCCCGGCCTCGGCCGCGCCGCGTCGTTCGTGCACTACGACGGTCTCGACGACGACGCCTGGGCCGAGCTCGCGCAGCGCGGCGACGTGAAGGTGCTGCGCATCGAAGACGGCTGGCTGTGGGCGATCCCCCTCGCGGGTCGTCGCCTGAGCATCGGCGCCGTCCTGCGGACCTCGCCCATCGCCGAGGATCGCGTGCTCGACGAGGTCGCCCGCTCGCCCCTGCTGTCGCGGTTGATCCGGGGCGCCCGCGCCTCGGCGCCGCGTCGGATCGCCGACTACAGCTACGCGAGCAGCTCCACGCACGACGCCCGCCGCGTCGCGATCGGCGATGCGGCCGGCTTCCTCGACCCGGTGTTCTCGTCGGGCGTCGCGATCGCCCTCTCAGCGGCGTCGACCATGGCCGAGCTGCTCACCTCGGCGTTGGCCCGCGGCACCGAGGCCGATCCGCTGCTGATGCGGCCGCTGTCGGACCGCATGAACGTCGCCTATCGGACCTTCCACGCCATCGCGCACCGCTTCTACAACTCGCGCATGTTCGACAACCTCTTCTTCGGCGACGTCCCCGACGCGGTGATGCGCTCGGGCTTCATCTCGTTGCTCGGCGGCGACGTCTGGCGCGACGACAACCTGTTCCAGACGGCGGTGCTCGGCGCGAGCCGCCGCATGCTGGCCGCCATGCCCTGGTCTGAGGCCGAGTCATGACCAACCGTGTCGTCATCTCCACCTACAAGGACGGGTTGCTGGCGCGGCTCGCCCACGATCTGCAGATCCGCTGCCGCAGCTTCACCGTCGTGCGCCGAGGCGAACAACTCGAGGCCCGGTTCATGCTGGCGTCGCTCCAGGTCGACGGCGCCGTCGAGCGCGGTGCGGTCGCCCCGGGCGTGCTGTCCGACGGCGATCGGCGGAAGATCGAGCAGACGATGGCGCAGGACGTCCTCGAGGTCCGCCGCTTCCCCGAGGCCACCCTCGCCGGCACGATCCGCCGCAGCGGCGCAAACGTGACGATCGACGCGGCCCTGACCCTGCACGGGCAGACCGTGACGTTGGCGCCGCTGGCCGTGCAGCGCCGCGACGCCCACTGGGTCGTCGAGACCACGCTGACCCAGACGCGCTGGGGCATCGCGCCGTACCGCGCGCTCGCGGGCGCCCTCAAGCTGCAAGACCGCGTGGCGATCCGCGTCGAGCTGACCGCCGATCGCGGCGACGACGGCGACGCGACCTGGTCGCCCTGACCGCGGCCCGTCGTCGGGCCGCTGCCGCGACCGGCACCGTCACGGGATCCAAGGGACCACGAGATCGGACGGCAGCTCGATGTCGTCGACCAACTCGAGCGGCTCGGGCAGCTCGATGCCCTCCTTCTCGACGTCGGCCCGGACCAGCTCCAAAGCTGCTCCGAGCGCGATGCGCCGAAGGGCGCCGGGTTGGTTGGCGACCTCTGCCAAGTTCATGGCCTCCACCGTGCGAACGAAGAAGTGGCTGTCGATCCACTCGCGCACCTCGTCATCTCCGGAGGCCTCGGCCTGCGCCCGCGCGGCGAGGATCTTCGGGGAGAGATTGTCGATGGCCACGATCGTCTCGAGCTTGGGCATCGCCCCCCGTTCGACGAGACGGTAGAGCACGTCGCCGATGGGGTTCGCTCGCCCGACGCTCACATCCAAATGGCGGAGCTCGGGGAACGGCGCGGCGTCCGCGGGGTAGCGGAAGTCCACATCGCCCTCGTCGTGGTCGAGATCGCCGATGCGGACATCGGTGCCGGCAAGCGCGAGGCTCTCCAGCGTCTTCGCGCATGGAAGTGACATCAGGTCCGCCCATTCGATCCGGCCCATGAAGCCCGCCATGATGCCGTCGGCCGCGTCATGATCGCTCTCGATCGTCAGCGACTCCACCAACCACGGACCCTTCGAGAGGTTCAACGTGCGCAGCCGCGCGCAGAGCGGACTGCGGAGAACCGCGAGCACGATCTCCCGATCCAGCGCCCGGAAATCGAGGCCCGGTGGTTCATCGACGTAGTCGAAGGGGTCCATGCCGCTCTGGCGCCACGCCGTGTAGCTCCAGTCGAGGTGTTCGATGCTGCTCGCGAGGTCCTCCGGGAGATCGCCGACCCAGTCGCGCAGCGCCTCGAACTGGGCGGCGAAGGGCCGCACGTGGTCGTCGTCGTCGGCCGGGGCGCCCGTGGACTCGTCCAACACGAGGTCGAACAGGCGAAGCCCGCCCAGGAAGCTCGCGGCGGCGCTGGGGAGGCGACCGTCGACCAACCTGTGGATCGTGTACGCCGGCGCGTGCCGGTGCGATGCCGGCCATCGCGCGGTCACCTCCCGAACGCGTTCGACCAACTCCGGATCGGCCTCGACCGCCTGACACAGCGCGGCGAAGATGGTGTGGCGCTCCTGGGCTTCGGTCGCCGCGCGGGCGCGAGTCTCTAGATCGTTGAAATCCATGGTCGTGTGGTGTCTCGGAGTCGACGGTTGGGTCAGGGGCTCGTTGCGCGCCGCTCGGCTGAACGGCCGCAGCCGGCGCCGTGGTGACGGTTCGCACGTCGTGCGGCCCACGCCCGCGCGATATCCCCGGGGCGTTCGTACCATTCTCGTCTCCGTGATGCTCCGGATCCTCGCGCTCCCCCTGGTCGCCCTCGCCCTCGCGGCCTGTCCGTCGGCGGCCCAGCCCCCGGCGCCGAGCACCGCCGCGGCCGCGCCCGCGGGCCCGCGCTTCGACGTGGCGATCGAGGCCCCGGCGCACGGTACCAAGGGCAGCTCCGGCGAGGCGCGCATCGTGGTCTCGCCGCGCGCCCCGTGGCACGTGAACCTCGACTACGCGCCCAAGCTCACCGTCACCCCGACGACCGGCGTCGAGTTCGATCGCGTGGAGCAGCGCGCCGACCAGGCCGCGCGCTTCGACGCCGACGGCCTCGCCTTCGTGCTGCCCTTCCGCATGCAGGACAAGGGCGCCAAGCACATCGCCGGCGAGCTGCACTTCGCGATGTGTGCCAACGATGCCTGCGCGCCCGAGTCGGTGCCGGTCGACTTCACGATCGACGTCGGCTGCGACACCGACACGGTGTGCTGAGCGGCGGGGCCGCGTCCACGGAACGCGCGCGCGCTGGTCTGCGGGCCCTGGACCGTTGTCGAGGGTGGGCGTGCCAGCGCCGGGATCGACGGGCAATTCACCCGGCACGGTCGTTGCTCCCTCCGCCCCAACCCATGCGCATCGCCGCGATCCTGCCGCTGTCCCTCGCGCTCGCCTGCACCGCCGATCCCACCGCCGACGCCGACGCGGAGTCGGGCTCCGAGGTGGGCTCCGGATCAACCGCGGACGCGGGCGATTCCGCCGCGGACGAGACCGGCGACGCCACCTCCACCCTGCCCTGCGATGTGGCGGCGATCCTCGACGCCCACTGCGGCAGCTGCCACGGCGCGGCGCCGTCGTTCGGCGCTCCGATGGCGCTGGTCGACTACGCCGATCTGCAGGTCCCCGCCGTCACCGATCCCACGCGACCCGTCAGCGCGCTGGTCGCCGAGCGCATGGTCGACGATCAGCGCCCGATGCCGCCGACCCACGACGTCAGCGCGGCCGACCTCGCGATCGTCCTCGACTGGATCGCCGCCGGCACGCCGTCGGGCACCGAGACCTGTGATCCGATCGACGAGACCGGCGGCCCCGACGATCCACCGTACGAGCTGCCCTGCGAGCCCAGCGTGACGTTCACCGCCCACGGCGACGCCGAGGGCACCGGCTTCGACGTGCCGCTCGTCGACGACATCTATCAATGCTTCACCTTCGCCTCGCCGTTCTCGGGCGACGAGCAGGGCATCGCGTGGGCGCCGATCATCGACGACGAGCGCGTGATCCACCACTGGCTGCTGCTGCACGCGCCCGAGGGCACCGAGCCCGGCATGGCTGGGCCCTGCGGCGATCAGTTCGGGGGCAACGGCGCGCTGCTCATGGGCTGGGCCCCCGGCGCGCCGGCGTTCACCCTGCCCGACGACGTCGGCCTCGAGCTGCCCGGCCCCGGCGAGGTGCTGATGCTGCAGATCCACTACAACAACATCGCCGGCTACACCGACGCCTCCGACGCGTCGGGCGTCGCGCTGTGCACCGAGCCCGCGCGGGCGAACGCCGCCGCGTCGATCTGGCTCGGCACCGTGCGCATCGACATTCCGCCGAACACCACCGGGTACTCCACCGCGGGCGACTGCGACACGAGCTTCCTCGACGAGCCGGTCAACATCCTGTCGAGCTGGCCACACATGCACGAGCTCGGCGAGTCGCTCACCACCGAGATCCTCCGCGGCGGCGACGAGGCTGCGAAGGAGCCGCTCGTCGCCGTCGACGGCTGGAACTTCAACAACCAGATCTACCACCCGCACAGCCCCGCGGTCCCCGTGAATCCGGGCGACGTGCTGCGCACGACGTGCACCTACGACAACGACAGCGACACCGCGGTCACCGTCGGCGAGGGCACCGGCGACGAGATGTGCTTCAACTTCGCGCTGGTGTACCCGATCGACGCGTTCGGGCCGAACGCGGGGCGCCGCAAGTGCGGGCTGTTGTGAGCCAGGCCCACGGCCCGCCGCTCTGACTCTTCTGCTTGCCCCGGGCCCGCCTCCACGCAACGCTGGTGGACGCGATGCCCCGCCTGCTCCTGCTCGTCCCGATCCTGCTGGCCGCGTGCGGTCGATCCGATCCAGCGACGCCCTTCTCGGCCCCGCCGCCGTCGAGCGGCCCGACCGCTGCGGCCCCCGACGGCCCCGACGGCCCGGCGCGTCCGCTCGCCGAGACGCTCGAGCGCGTCCCCGAGGCGATCGCGTCCGTGTACGTCTTCTCGCTCTCCGCCGATCGTCAGTCGCTGACGATCGATCCCCGCCCGCAACCATCGCGCCGCGCCGCGCCGCCCGCGACATCCGCGGGTTCCAGTCCCGCGACAGCGAGAACGGCGGCAAGATCATCACGCTCGCGGGGGGCCCGTTCGCGACCGGGGCGTGGGAGCGCACCACGCTGCGCGCACGCATCCGCGACGCCGCGCGACTCGACGAGCTCGCCCGCGCCGGCTACGACCTCGACGAGGCCCGCGAGCTGCTCGTCGTCACCGGCGAGCGGGATCCGACGCCCACCACCTTCGCGTTCAGTGCCGAGGCGAGCCGGCCCGGCATCGTCGGCATCTGCAGCGACGTCACGTTGCTCGACTTCGGCAAGCCCGACCCGCGCCCCATCGCGGTGCGCAAGCCCGTGGTCTACCTCGACCCCGAGGCGCCGACGCGGGTCCACGTCCGCATCGACGTCGAGGGCGGTCTCGACGTCAGCTATCCGCGGCACGGCGACGCGGGCTGGACCGTCGACGCGCAGCCGGACGGGACGCTCCGCGACGTCGCGACGGGCCGTCGCCACCGGTACCTGTTCTGGGAAGCGACCAGCAGCGACTTCGCGATCGATCCCGCGCGCGCGCACTCCGTGCCCGGCAACGAGAGCGCGGCATTCCTGGAGACCGTCTGCGATCGCCACGCGCTCACCGATGCCGAGTGCGGTGACTTCGTGACCTACTGGCTGCCGGAGCCCGAGGCCAATCCGCACAACGTGATCGAGCTGGTCGACGAGCAGCGCTACGCCGCGTACGCGCGTCTTCAGGTCACGCCGGCGCCCGAGACCGTGATCCGCCTGTTCATGATCTTCGCGCGCAGCGAGTCCCCGGTCCGAGTCGGCGCGCCGGCGATTCCGCAGCGCGAGCGCAGGGGCTTCACGGTCGTCGAGTGGGGCGGCGCGAACCTCGACGAACTCTCGCTGGCCCGATGACGGCGCCTCAGCCCGCCGGATTGCACGACGTGTTCTGCAGCGCCCAGCCGGTCATGTCCGAGTACGTGTAGGGATAGTCCAGGTTCGAGTAGACATCGACCTGGTCGGTCTCGGGGTCGTAGCGGGCGGCGTTGTTCGTGAACGTGCCGATGGTCCAGACGTTGCCGTCGAGGTCGATGCTGATGCCCTTGCCGTAGGTCGGCAGGTCCTTGGGTGGGCCGACCGCCATCGTGTCGACGTCGATGTACGTCGCGCCCGGGTTCGCGCCGCCGTCGTAGTTCCAGTAGTTCATCCACATGCGGCCCTGCCCGTCCTCTTGGATCCCGGTCTGCGCCGACGCGATCGACCCGGTCGCGAGGTCCCAGGTGAGGCTGACCGGATCGAATCGCACCGCCGACGTGCTGCCCGCCCCCATGTTGGACGACATCCAGGGTCGCCCCGAGGTGTCGACGGTGATGCCGTAGACCGAGATCGGGATCGTATGCAGCTCGACCTCGAGCGACTCGTGGTCGACGCGCGCGAGCGTCGTGCCGAGGCTGCTGATCCAGAAGTTGCCGGCGCTGTCGACCGCGCCGCCGTAGCCGCCGAAGCCGTCGCAGGCAAAGCCCGTCACCTCGACGTGGTCCTCCACCATGCCGGTCTCGCCGTCGACGCGATCGGCGAAGATGAACGGCATTCCGGGTGACACGCAGCCCGAGGTCCACAGCTTCTCCTCGGGGTACAGGCACGTCTCGGGATCGATCGGCGAGGGAATCCAGCCAATCGGTCGCTGCGTCGTGTACCCGTAGGGATCGACGTACCAATGCACGCAATCGTCCATGCCCCACGGCAGCACGTCGGCGGAACCGGTCGAGGTCTGGAGGCCCGGCATGCCGTTCTGCATCGGATCGCAGTCCTCGGTGCGCGACCAGATCTTGATCACGCCGCCCGAGCGGTTGTTCACCGCGACCGACAGCCCGGACAGGCTCACCGAGCTGCGCGACGGGCTCCCGAGGCCGTCGGGGCTGGTGAGGTAGCGGCCCTCCTCCTCCATCGTCGCGGCGTTGATCTTCGAGACCTGGCTGATGTTGCTGTTCGAAGGCCACACATAGCTGAAGCCGATCTGCGAGCCACACTCGCAGCCGACGGAGCCACCGGTCTCGGTGTCGCCGTCACCGACGTCGAACTTCACGTCGCCGGTGGTGTCGGCGGCGCTCGTCGCGGTGGCGGTCGTCGAGATCTCGGTGGCCGCGGAGGTCGCAGACAGGCCGGTGCTCGCAGAGGTGTCGGTTCCCGGGCCCGTCTGGGAGTCGGTGACGGACGTCGCCGCGGCGGAGCCATCGTCTTGATCCGGGCTGTCACCGCAGGCGACGAGCATCGCGAGGCCGATCGAGAAGATCGACGGCTCGAGCGATCCGAGTGCGTGAGTAGTTCGTCGCGCGGTCATGCCCATGCGATCGAGGCTCGCATCGGCGCATGCACGTGTCCGCGTGCAAGGTCACGGGTGAGTGGGCACGACAGCCCCCAGCGTTGGGGGCTCCGGCGTACTCACCCTGCCATCACTGGATCATGACCTCCGTGTCGCCCTGCAGCGGTGCGACTTCCAGCAGGAGCTCGCCACCCCGCGCGGTGCGGATCCGCCAGGGATGGGTCGCGAAGGTCTGGATCCCCCAGCTGTTGCCGCCGGAGATCACTTGGTAGCTGACTTCGTCGCAATCGTACGCGACCCAGAAGACCTCGACGGCGAAGTCGCAGCCGTTGTCGATCGTCAGGTCGACCTCCTCGTTGTCAGAGTCCGAGCACTCGACCGGCGCGACCTCGGGGAGCGGATCGCCGAGGCAGCCGCCGGCGGCACCTGTGGTCGACGAGCTGCTGGTGGCGTCGCCGCCCGTATCCGTGCTCGACGTGCCCGCAGAGGCATCGACGGTGCCCTCGGAGGAGTCGGCGGGGACGGTGGTGGGATCCGTGGACTCGCCGCCCGGATCGCTGCTCGCCTCGCCCGTGGGATCGCCACTGGGACCGGCCCCCTCGTCGCCGCTGCCGTCTCCGGGTGAGCTCGACGAGATCGACGCTCCGCCGGGCCCTGCACCCGTCGCTCCGCCGGTGCCCGAGCCGGCGTCACCGAGCGAATCGGCCTCCACCGGCGAGCCAGCACACGCGGTCACCAGGAGCAGGAGGGCCGATACGCGTGCCATGGTCGCAGCATACCAGCGATGCCGTCGCGCCAGGGACAACGACGACTGCGGGGAATCGTACGGCGGTGATCCGACCCGGGCTCACTCGGCCGGCGGCGCTGTGACATCTCTGCGACGAGGATCGTCGCCGCTCGTCCTCCCCTTCACTACCTTCGTCTGCACCGTGTACTCGAGCTCCAACTTCGGCTCGTCCGGATCATTCGTGTGCACCCACAGCGTGTGCCGTCCTCCCTCGTCGATCGCCGCCGCCGCGTCCTCCCGGAGCTCCAGCCGGACCTCGACCGACGTCCCCTTCGCCGCGAGCACCTCGATCTCCAGCAGCCCGTCAGGATCCTCGACCTTCCCGATCTTCGGCGCATCCCCGCGGCGCGTGGAGATCCGGAGGGCGTGCTCGAACCGCCCGTCGGCGCTCCGCGTGATCCTCACGCGCTTCGGGTACACCAGGTTGTACGACGCGCTCGCGCGCACTGGGATCGTGAGCTTGGGCGTGTGTTCGCCGGTCGTCTCGACGATCACGTTGGTCGCGGCCGTGCCGACCTCGCCGCCGGCGAAGCGGACCTCGTAGGTCGCCAGCGCTCCGGGCTTGGTCTCGATCGGGCGGATCGAGAAGCGCTTCGTGTCCTCGATGCGCGCCGACGTCACCGTGGCGGCCGAGTCGCGGCTCCGCTCCACGGACACGGTCGCGACCCCCGGCTCGCGGGGGGCGAGGTTCATGATCTGCACCGACGGCGGGGACGCCTCGACGTCGACCAGCAGCTTGCCCTTCATCGTCAGGGTGAGCATCGGCTGCGCCGGGTCGTTGCTGACCACGACGATGTGCTTCTCGATGTTCGTCTGCCCGGCCTTGGGGCTCAGAGTGACCTTGATCTCGCATTCCCCACCCGGGGGAACCACGTCATCGGAGATGACGGTCGCGGTGCAGCCTCAAGTCTTCTGCACGCGCTCGACCTTCAACTCGGCGTCTCCGACGTTGCGGATCTTGAACACGTGCTCGACCGGGGCGGTGCCCCCGATCGCACCGAAGTCGAAGATGGGCTCGTCTGCTGCGATCTTCGGGGCGCCGTTCGTCACCGGTGTGGCGCCTCCGCTGTCCGCTGGCGTCGCGGCGGCCTCCACGGGCGCAGCCGGCGTGGCACCTTCACAGGCGAGTGTGAGTGCGATTGCCAGGAGCAGCAGCGGCGAGGAGAGCTTCGCGGGGTCGGTCATCACGACGAGAACGTTAGTCCATCGGAGACGCGGTCGCTCCGTCCGTCTACCATCGACGAGCAATGGGCGATCGCTCCGGCTCCGACGACACGATCGCCGCCGAGTCCGCGGGGGCCGAGCGTCCGTCGGCGCGCGCGGTGCTCGAGCGCGGCGCTGCGATCGGTCGCTATACGATCCTCGCTCGCATCGGCGCGGGCGGCATGGGCGTCGTCTACGCCGCTTACGACCCCGAGCTGGACCGAAAGGTCGCGCTGAAGCTGCTGCACGCCGACGCGCCGGGGGGCGACTCGGAGGATGCGCGGCGACGCCTGCAACGCGAAGCGCAGGCGCTCGCGCGGCTCGGTCACCCGAACGTCGTCGCCGTGCACGACGTGCTCGAGCACGACGGACGCGTCGTGCTCGCGATGGAGTTCGTCGAGGGCGACACGCTCAGTGCATGGCGCGAGGGCGCGGCGCGGAGCTGGCGCGACGTCCTCGACGTGTTCGTGGCCGCGGGCCGAGGATTGATCGCCGCGCACGATCGCGGGCTGGTCCATCGCGACTTCAAGCCCGACAACGTGATGATCACGTCGTCGGAGACGCATGGTGATCAACGCGTGCGGGTGATGGATTTCGGGCTCGCGCGTCCGGTCATCGACGGGGCGAATCCAGAGGTGCCGGATTTCGGGCTCGCGCGTCCGGTCATCGACGGGGCGAACGCCGATGTGCTGCCCGAGGCGACCGTCGACCTGCGGCGCAGTCCGAGCGCACTCGACAGCCCGCTCACGCGCGTCGGCGCCTTCGTGGGGACGCCGGCCTACATGGCGCCCGAGCAACTCGCGGGCCGCGACGTGGGCCCGGCCGCCGATCAGTTCGCGTTCTGCGTGGCGCTGTGGGAGATGCTGTACGGCGAGCGGCCGTTCCGCGGCGACGGGCTGCCGGCGCTCGTGCGAGCGATCACCGTCGGCGACCGCGCGGCGCCACCCGTTGGTGCTCGCGTCCCACGATGGCTGCATCGCGCGTGCGAGCACGGGATGGCGAACCTGCCGAACCGGCGCTTCGTCGACATGCGTGCATTGGTGGCGACGCTGGAGGGCGGACAGCGGCGCATGCGATTGCGCGTCGCCGCGATCGGTCTCACCGCGATCGCGACCCTCGGATCGGGCGGGGCGATCTACCGCCAGCGTGTTCGCGCCGAGGCCGAGGCCACCTGCGAGCGGAGCGGTGCAACGATCGCCGAGGTGTGGAACGACGATGCTCGTGTGGCCGTGCGCGACGGCCTGTTGCAGAGCGGCGCATCGGCGGCCGAGACGACCGCACAGAAGGTCACGCCGTGGCTCGACGCGCATGCACGAGCGTGGCAGGACGCGCGCACCGGCGCGTGCCGGGCCACATTGCTGGAGAAGCGCTGGGACGCCGAGATCTTCGATCGTGCGACGTGGTGTCTCGACGAGCGCAGGCTCGAGCTGGACGCGCTCGTGACGCGACTCGCCGATGCAGACACCGAGGCCGCGAATCGTGCCGTGCAGGCGGCCGCTGGCCTCGCTCGGGTCGAGCCGTGCCTCGATGGGCCGACGTTGGGACGCCGATCACCGCCACCTCCCGACGCGCGCGACCAGATCCCCGGCATCCACGCCGAGTTCGCGCGTGCCGACGCGCTGTGGGCCACCGGTGCGCACGCGGAAGGTCTGGCCGTCGCGCAGGCGACCCTGGTGCGCGCCGAGGAGCTCGGTTGGCCGCGACTCGTCGCGTCGGCGCGCCTGCGCGTAGGGTCGTTGCTCGCGGATACCGGCGCCTTCGCAGAGGCCGAGACCATGACGCAGTCGGCGTACTTCGAGGCCATGCGCGCCGGCGAAGTCGACGAGGCGTTGTGGGCCGCTGACGCGCTCTCGCGTCTCGTCGGGACGTCGCTCGCACGGCCCGACGACGGCCTGCTCTGGGAGGAGCACGCGGAGGTGCTGCGCGCCGAGGTCCCCGATCCGCTGGGCTTGGAAGCGGCGTCGGGACTCACCAACGTCGGCCGCATCGAGTTCGCCCGCGGTGACTACGAGCAGGCGAGGATCGCGTTCGAGGGCGCGCTCGAGCGGCTGGAACACGGGCTCGGCCCCGAACACCCGAACGTCGCCTCCGCGCTCGACAACCTCGGCCTGGCCCGCTTCCGCCGCGGCGACTACGTCGGGGCCAAGACGGATTTCCAGCGCGGGCTGGCGATCGTCGAGGCGACGAAGGGACGAGAGCATCGCGACGTGGTGCCGAGCCTCAACAACCTCGCGCTCGTCGAGGTCCGGACCGCCGCGTACGCCGAGGCACTCGCACACTTCGAGCGCGCGCTCGCCGTGCAGACCGCCGCGTTCGGCCCCACGCACCCGAAGATCGCCACCGTCGTCTCGAACATGGGCGTCGTCCGGCACCTCCTCGGCGAGTACGAGCCAGCGGTCGAGCTGCACGAACGCGCGCTCGAGAGCCGCGAGGCCGCGCTCGGCTCGGAACATCCGGATGTCGCGGTGAGCCTCGTCAACCTCGGCCTCGCGCACTTCATGATGGGACACGACCACGACGCCGAGCGATTGTTCGAGCGTGCGCTCGCGATCAAGTCCAGGACGCAAGGCCCCGATCACCCGGAGACGCTGGAGGCGCTCGTCGACCTCGCGAGCGTGCTGCAGCGCCGTGGCGACCACGATGCTGCGTGGGCGATGTTCGAACGCGCGCTGCCGATCCTCGAGCGCACCCTCGGCGCGCAGCACCGCGATCTCTCGTATGCGCTCGTGGGTCTCGCGCGCGCGGCGATCCACCGCGGGCGTGCAGACGAGGCCGTGGCGTATGCCGAGCGAGCGCTGACGTTGCGCGAGCAGGGGGACGCACCGGCGGCGGATCTCGCGACTGCGCGGGTGGTGCTCGCGCGGGCGCTGATCCTGCTGGACCCGCGCTCGGCGCGTGGCGAGGGCCTGGCGGAGCAGGCGTGCGCGGCGGTTCGGCGCGCGGGCGGGACGACGCCGGCGTACCTGTCGGAGTGCGACGCGTTCGGCGGGTAGCGGCCGCGCCTGCCCGCTCGTCAGTCCCGCTGGCGGCGATCCTCGACGATCGACGCTCGCTGGTCGCCTTCGACGGGCTGCGGGTAGTTCCCGTCGAAGCACGCCGCGCACCGCGGCCCCGAGAACACGCGATTCATCGCATCGACCGGCAGGTACGTCAGCGACTCGACCTCGAGCGCCGCGGCGGCCTCGCGCTCGAGGGTGTCGAGGTCGCGGGAGAAGCGGCGGGCGAAGAGCTCCTCTTCGGTCGACATGTCGATGCCGTAGAAGCAGGAGTGGAGCACCGGCGGGGCGTGGATCGCCAGGTGCACCTCGGCCGCGCCGGCCTCGCGCAGCAGCGCGTTGACCCGCTTCAGCGTCGTGCCGCGGACGATCGAGTCGTCGACGAGCAGCACGCGGCGGCCCTCGATCTCCGAGCGCAGCGGGTTGAGCTTGAGCCGCAGCGCCGAGATCCGCGTCAACAGGTCCGGCATGATGAACGTGCGGCCGCTGTAGCGGTTCTTGATGAAGCCCTCGCGCACCGGCAGGCCGAGGGTCTCGGCGATCGCCGCGGCAGCGGGTCGCGCGGTGTCGGGGACCGGCACGACGACGTCCGCGACGATGCCCTTCGCGCGGACGCGATCGGCGAGCTCGCGGCCAAGGCCGAGGCGCGACTGGTAGACGCCGCGCTCGTCGATCATGGAATCGGGCCGCGCGAAGTAGATGTGCTCGAACACGCAGGGCGCCCGCACGGCCTGGTCGATCGCGCGGCGGATCGGCGCCGCGCCAGCGCGCAGGAACAGCACCTCGCCGGGGCTCGGCTCCTCGACGCGCTCGAAACCGAGGACATCGAGGGCCACGGTCTCGCTGGCACAGATCCACGAGATGTCCGCCCCGCTGCCGCGGCGACCGAGCACCGCGGGGCGGATGCCGTTCGGGTCGCGGAACACGACCAGCGTCGGCTGACCGTCGAGCATCAGCACCGCCACGATCGAGTAGCTGCCCTGGACGCGCTTGCGGACCTCTCGCAGCGCGTGCATCGCGTCGTCGACGGTGTGGGCTGAGCGGCGCGCGAGGTTCAGCGCGTCGGCGAACTCGCACATCACCGGCTCGACGTCGCACTGCGACAGCAGGTGGATCGATCGCTCGCGCAGCGAGTCCCGCAGCGCGCGGTAGTTGGTGACGTTGCCGTTGTGCGCCATCAACACGCCGGGCTGGCGGAAGAAGAACGGCTGGGCGTCACGCAGCAGCCCGCGCCCGATCGTCGGGTAGCGGACGTGGCCCAGGCCTACCGGGCCCTCGAGCGTCGCGAGCGGCTCGGCCGGGATCGCCTGCGGCACCTGGCCGAGGCCGCGGTGGGAGAAGAACTCGTTGCCGTCCGCGCGCATCGTCGCGATGCCGGCACAGTCCTGACCGCGGTGCTGCAGCGCCTGCAACGCGATGTGGATCTCGGGAGCGACTTCGGTGTTTGCGACGAGGCCGACGAACCCACACATGGTGCGGGCTCTGTAGCACGACTGACGCGGGCGCGTCGACGGGAGCGGGGTCACGGCGCCTGACGCACGGGCGGCCCGCGCCGGATCGCGCGCACGGTCGCGATCCGGGCGCCGACGCACGCGGGCGCCCCCGCTACTCCAGCACCACCAGACTCTGCAGCGTCGTCGGGATCAGCTCGCTCACCGTCGGGTGGGCGTGCACCGCCCGCGACAGCACCGAGTAGTGCGCGCGCGCATACATGATGTCGGCGATTCCGTGGATCGCCTCGTCGCCCTCGACGCCGAGGATCGTCGCGCCGAGGATGCGCCCGACTCCCTCGCCCGGCGTGTCGTCGACGAGGATCTCGATGAAGCCGTGGGTCTCGCCGCGCTCGCGGGCCCGGCCCACGCGCGTCATCGGCAGGTGACCGACGAGCACGCGCTTGCCCGAGGCGCGCGCCTCGGTCTTGTTCATGCCGACGCGGCCCAGCGGCGGATCGGTGTACAGCGCGTAGATCGGCAGGCGATCGGTCACGCGACGATTCGCGCGGTCGAGCAGGTTCTCCGCGACGATCTCGTAATCGTTGTACGAGGTGTGCGTGAACGCCCCGCGGCCGTTCACGTCGCCGATCGCCCAGATGTGCTCGACGCTGGTGCGCAGGGTGTCGTCGACGCTGACGAAGCCGCGGGCGTCGGTGGTCACGCCGGCGCGGTCGAGGCCGAGGTCATCGGTGTTGGGCCGGCGCCCGATCGCGGCAAGCACGTGGGATCCGATCACGGTCGGGCCGTCGGTCGTGATCTCGACACCTCCGTCGACGGATCGCGCCGCACGAACCGTCGTGCCCGTGTGGATCGTCAGCCCCTCGAGCTCCAGGATCTTCCGCACCTCGGCCGAGACGTCCTCGTCCTCGCGCGCGATGATCCGCGGGCCCTGCTCGATCACGGTGACCCGGCTGCCGAAGCGCCGGTACATCTGCGCGAACTCGAGTCCTGCGTAGCTGCCACCGATGATGACGAGGTGCTCGGGCACCCGATCGAGATCCATCATCGAGTGGTTGGTCAGGCACGGCACCTCGGTCAGCGCCGCGGGCACGATGGCGCGCCCACCGACGTTGACGAAGAACCGCTTCGCCCGAAGCGCCCGCTCGCCGACGCGGATCGTGTGCGCGTCCTCGAATCGGGCGTGGCCCTCGACGAGGGTGAGCCCCTTCGTGCCGCCGATCCAGTCGCGCAGGCTGTCGCGCGACTGCTGCACCACCGCGTCCTTGCGCGCCTTGACCCGCGCCATGTCGACCTCGACCGGGCCCGTCACCACACCGAAGCGCGCCGCCTCGCGGGCGAGCCACGCGACCCGGGCGCTGGCGATCAGCGTCTTGGTCGGGATGCAGCCATCGTTCACGCAGGTGCCGCCCAAGCCGCGGCGCTCGACCAACGCGACCGTGTGCCCGGCGTGGGCGAGCCGCACCGCGAGCGAGGGGCCCGATTGGCCGGCACCGATGACGATGGCGTCGAAGTCCGTGTCCATGGTGCGCGGCAGCGTAGCACCGGGACCCGCGACCTCGGCCGGGGACTACGGGAGCGACGCGATCGACATCGCGACCCTCGGCAGCGCCGCCTCCCCGACGGTGGGTGCCTCGGCGACGCGGATCGCCGCGAGCCACGCCGGCAGCGTGGCGTCCTCGAGCACCGCGAAGCCGTAGCGGCGGTAGAGCGGCGCGTTCCAGGGCACGTGCAGGAACGTCGTCAGCGTGACCTGCGACAGGCCGCGCGCCGACGCGACGCGGCGCGCATGGTCGATGAGCGCCCGCCCCAGGCCGCGCCGCATGTACCGGGGGTCGACGTCGATCTCGCGCAGGTGCAGCGCGTCGGGGTGGGCCCAGCACGCCGCGAACGCGACCGGTGCGTCGTCGCCATCGGCGACCACCCACAGCAGCGCCGCGGCGTGGGCCTCGACCATCGCCGCGATCGACAGCACGTCGCCCTCGCCGATCACCCCGAACTCGACGAACAGCGCCCCGGCCTCGCGCTCGATCCGCTGCAGGCCCGGCAGCTCGTCGAGACGAGCACCGCGGATCGCGAACGGAGCCGGCAGCGTGCGGGTCATGGCGGCGGGGAGTGTCGCACGCGGCGAAGCGCCGTTGCGGCGCCCCACGTCGCGGGCTACGGTCGAGCCGTTGCGACCCGCCGACACCAGCCCCGAGGTGCACGCGATGCAGCTCGACCGGATGCGCCGGGCGACGCCGGCCGAGCGCTGCGAGATCGGGGCCCGGCTGTGCCGGTCCGCGCGCGCCCTGATGCGCGCGGGGATCCGCGCCCGCCACCCCGAGTACGACGATCGCACCGTCGACCTCGCGATGTGGCGCCTGATGATCGAGGACGTCGAACTGCTCCGCGCGGCGATCCCCGAGGCGCTGACCATCGAGCCGTGAACGGCCCGAACTGCAGGGACTACGATGACGGACGACCTCGGCGCAACGATCGCGGACATCGCCCACCGACTCGAGGCGGCCGGGATCGGCTACATGATCGTCGGCTCGATCGCGGCGCTCGTGCATGGCCGTGCCCGCGCGACCATGGACGTCGACATCGTGATCTCCGCGGACGCAGCATCACTGCGAGCGTTCGTCACCGGGCTGCCCGAGGCGGACTACTACGTCTCGATGGAGGCCGCGCTCGACGCCCTACGGCGCCACTCGCAGTTCAACGTGCTCGATCTCGGCAGCGGCTGGAAGATCGACCTCATGCTCCGCAAGCCCCGGCCGTTCTCGCGTGAGGAGTTCTCCCGCCGCTCGACGCAGACGGTGTTCGGGCGGCCGCTCGCGGTGGCCTCCCTCGAGGACGTCATCATCGCGAAGCTCGAGTGGGCGAACGACAGCGGCAGCGAGCGGCAGCTGGAGGACGTGCGCGCCCTCGCGGAGCTCGGCGCCGCACGACTCGACCGCGAGTACGTCCAGCGCCAGGTCGAGGCGCTCGGCCTGTCCGAGGCGTGGGCCCTCGTACAGGCCGCGACCTAGCCCCGATCACACCGCGCGGTGGACCGCGGCGACCTGCGCCGCCGCGAGGCCGAGGCCGCGGGCGTGCAGCAGCGACACGAGCGCGTAGCCGGTCGTGAAGATCGCCAGGGGATCGAGCCCGACCATCGTGACCCACACCGCGGCCAGGCCGAGCACGACGACGTTGAGGCGGATCGCGAAGCGCCGCAGGCTCCACGCCTCCAGGGCCGCCTCGGGTTCACAGCGCAGCAGACCGAAGGCGTTGCGGTAGATCCGCGCGGCGAGCAGCAGGCCCGGGACCGCGATCACACCGAGACCGCAGTAGAGCAGGCCGAACAGACCCATCAACAGGCCGGGGATGAACATGTGGCCGAGCACGAGTGACGTCGTCGCGACGACCTTCACCGTCGCGGGCGCACCGCGGCGCTCGGTGATGTAGCCGCGCCACCTCTCGAGTCCGCCCGCCGCCGCCGTGCGGAACGGCGCGCCGGGTTTGCCCTCGGCGCGGAGCATCCGCGTCTGCCGGACCCAGCGCAGCCGGTGATTCCGCTCGCACCGCAGGAACGTCGCCGCCGGGATCGCCACGAAGTACCCCACCCCGGCCAGCACACAGAACATCAGCTCGCCCATGGCCCGCTCCTGCTGGAGAGACGCACGGGGCCCGTCGAAAGTTTCAATAAATATTGAAAGCTCGAAGAGCGGCCAGGGGACCCCCTTCGGGGCCGGTTCCGCGCCCTACCCGAACAGCTTCAGGACCCGCGGCACGATGCGGCTGCGCTCGGATCCGGCCACCTTGTCCATGAGCTTGGCGGCGATCTCCACGAACTCCGCGATCGTCGTCATGAGCCCGTGGAACTCGCGCGCCTCGGGGGTCGTGAGCCCGGCGGTCCGGCTCGCGCACGCGCGCAGCACCGCCAGCGCGGGATCGACCTCGCGGCGCTTTCGCTCGCGGACCACCGTGCAGAAGATCCGCCAGACGTCCTTCTCGGCGACGTAGTAGTCGCGGCGATCGCCGGGCTCGACCACGCGCCGCAACAGACCCCACGTCACGAGCTCGCGCAGGTTGGTGTTCGCGCTGCCGCGGCTGACCTGCAGCGCCTCCATCGCGGCGTCGGTCGACTGCGGCGCGTCGCTCGTGAGCAGCCATGCGTGCAGCATCGCCATGGTGCGGTTGATCCCCCACGCGGAGCCGAGCACGCCCCACTGCGTCACGAACTCGTGCCGCGCCTGGGCCAGGGCGTCGCTCGCCGACGCGGCGGTGGTCGAGGGGGTGCGCGCCATGGAAGCTAGAGACTAGCGCCGACGGCAGTGCTCGGCGACCGCACGATAGGCCGCTGCACAGAACTTCTTGTGGCCGCGCTGGGCGTACTGCCCCTCGATGCGCTCACGCATCGCGACGCACTCGGCCACGCCGAAGCCCGTGCTCGCGACGGTGTCGGCGGCCTCGGTGCAGAACACCTGACGATCCTGCGCCGCCATGCAGCGGCCGACGACGCGCGGCGCCTCGCTCTCGCACCACGTGCCGAGACCGGGGCACGCCATCGCCCAGTCGACCGCGAAGGCCACGCACGCATCCGGCGTCATCGGCGTGCTGTCCCACGGCAGCGGCCCCGACTCGAGCGTCGCGGCGCGGTACTCGGCGAAGTCCCGCTGCTGCCGGACGATCGCGACGCCGAAGGCGACGCAGACCGCCGCCACGATCCCGCCGAGCACGAGCAGCACGCGGCGGGTCGTCGGTCGGCGTTCGGCGGGGGCGTCCACGCGCGGAGGATCCCCGATCACACCCCGAAGGTCACGCTCTTCACCTCGAGGAATTCCTCGAGGCCCCACTTGCCGCCCTCGCGGCCCCAGCCCGACAGCTTGGTCCCGCCGAACGCGGCCTGCGCCGTCGACACGGTGGTCTCGTTGATCCCGACCATGCCGAAGTCGAGGGCCTCGGACACCCGCAAGGCGCGCGCGAGCCCGCGGGTGAACGCGTAGGCGGCCAGGCCGTAGGGCAGCGAGTTGGCGAGCGTGATCGCCTCGGCCTCGGTCTCGAAGGTCTGCACCGCGAGCACGGGCCCGAAGGTCTCTTCGCGCGCGACCTGCATTGACTCGGTGACGGCGTCGAGCAGCGTCGGCGTGCAGAACCGCTGCGAAAGGCCGGCGCGCGGCGCCCCGAGCTGGCCGCCGGTCCGCACGATCGCGCCGTGCTCGCGCGCGTCGTCGAGGTGGGCTTGGACCTTGGCGAGCGCCGCGTCGTCGATGAGCGGTCCGATGTGCACACCGGCGTCGAGGCCGTACCCGACGACGAGCCGGTCGATCCCCGCCTGTACGCGATCCAGGAACGCGTCGTGGATCGATGCGTGGACGTACACGCGGTTGGGACACACGCACGTCTGTCCCGCGTTGCGGAACTTCGCCGAGAGCGTCGCGCGCACGGCCACGTCGAGATCGGCGTCGTCGAAGACCAGCAGCGGCGCGTGGCCCCCGAGCTCCAGCGACAGCCGCGTGAGGTGGGTCGACGCGCGCTCGACGAGCAGGCGCCCGACCTCGGTCGATCCGGTGAAGCTCAGCTTGCGCACCCGCGCGTCGCCGAGCCAGGCGCGACCGATCGCGTCCGCGTCGCCGGCGATCACATTGATGACCCCGGGCGGGAACCCGACCTCGGTGGCCAACGCGGCGATCGCCATCGCGGTGAGCGGGGCCTGCTCGGCGGGCTTGAGCACCGCGGTGTTGCCGACCGCGAGCGCCGGCGCGAGCTTGCGGGTGATCATCGCGGCGGGGAAATTCCACGGTGTGATCGCAGCGATGACGCCGAGCGGCTGACGCATCACGACGATGCGACGGTTCGCGCCGGACGCCTCGAGGTACTCGCCCGTGACGCGGCGCCCCTCCTCGGCCGACCAGTCGAGGAACGACGCGGCGTAGGCGATCTCACCGCGGGCCTCGGCCAACGGCTTGCCCTGCTCGCGCGTGAGCACGCGGGCCAGCGCGTCGGTGCGGCCCAGCATCGCGGCCGACAGCTTGCGCAGCAGGTTCGCGCGGACGTCCGGCGAGGCGGCGCGCCACGGCCCCGCGGCCTCGCTCGCGGCGTCGACGGCCGCGCGGGCCTGCGCAGCGCCGCCGTAGGGCACCCAGCCCACCGGCTCGTCGGTGGCGGGATCCGAGACTCGCAGGTAGTCGCCGTCGGCGTCCGCTGGCGCGCCGCCGACCAGGCCCAGCGACACGCGTGATGGATCCGGCGTGCGATCGAGGACCACGCCCGTCGCCCCGCTCATCCGGCCGCCTCCTGCAGGAGGTCGCGCTCGAGCATGTACGCGCCCAAGGGCCACGGCTCGC
The DNA here is from genome assembly GCA_044344875.1 of Nannocystaceae bacterium. Taxonomy (GTDB): domain Bacteria; phylum Myxococcota_A; class Polyangia; order Nannocystales; family Nannocystaceae; genus Xiheibacterium. The sequence continues at coordinate 77,667 of JBIJCC010000005.1, read as the reverse complement.
GCTCGACGGTGTTGCCCTCGAGCAGATCGATGACGCGCGCCCGCGTCACGTTCGATATCGCCGACAGCGCGCGGAGGATCTGCTTGCGCGGCCGCGGCCGGCCCACGTCGGCGACAAAGTCGATCGCCCGCAGCGGGTGCGAGTACACGCCGAGGTTGCCGGTGAAGTAGTCGCCGCGCCCGCGCATCCGGGTGGCCGCCGTCGCGAACAGCCGCGAGAAGTTGGCCATCTGCGTCAGCACCGGGCCGCGCAGCGCGAGCTGCCCGCGCAGCTCCCCGACGTCGAGGTGCTGATCCAGCGCGTACGCCTGGTACCAGAGGTTGTAGTAGGCGTGGATGTCGAGGTCCCACTTCAGCGAGTACAGCGCGTACGAGCCGAGCGTGCCGTAGAGGCCGCGGTACAGCAGCAGCGTCGCGTCGAAGCGGAAGTGCACGAACGCGTCGAACAGCGCGACCTTCTCGGCGAGCTCGGCCTTGGTCGCGCCGCCGATCTCGGAGGCGATGAGCTCGGTGGTGAAGTCGTTCTCGAGCGCGATGAAGTCGGAGCCGGGGCTGTACAGCGGATCGCTGAACGCGTTGGCCTCGCCGACGCGGGCCCAGCGATCGGCGGAGAAGAACGCGCCGCCGCCGTAGGGCACCTTGGCGTAGCCCATGGCGTCGAGCGGCGAGGCACCCTCGAGCAGATCGCGGCACGCACGGTGCTCGCGGACGAAGGCGGTGAGCCCCGGGATCGTGCGCCATTCCTCGCGGAACAGCGCACGGTCGCACACGACCCCGACGCTCATCACCCCGCGCGAGATCGGGATGAACCAGATCCAATAGCCGGGGTACATGAAGTGGTTGGTGGACAGGAACCGGCTGGTGTTGCGCACGCGACCGCGCCACGATGCCGAGCCGGTGTCGTCCATGTCGACGACGTGCTCGAATCGGCCCCACGCGGCGGCCAAGCCGTGGCCGGTGTCCGTGCGCGACTCGCCGAGGGCCCGCGCGAGCAGTCGCGCGCGGCCCGAGGCGTCGACCAACCATCGGGCCTGCACGTCGGTGCGACGCTCGCCGTCCTCGAACGCGAAGCGATGCGGCACACCATCGCCGCCCGGCTGCACGTCGACGACGCGGACGCCCGTGTGCACATGCACGCCCGCATCCGCGTTCATCGTCCGCAGGTCGCGATCGAGCCGCTGCCGATCCACCTGGAACGACGCGTGGAACGGCAGCGCATCGGTGCCGATCTCCCCCATGCGCTCGATCGGCTGCGAGCGCGCCTCGTCGTCGAAGAAGAACCGCAGGCCATTCTTGGGCAGATGGTTCTGGTAGAGGTAGCTGCCGAGGCCGAGCCGGCGCACGAGGTAGTTGCTGGCGATCTCGACGGTCGACTCACCGACCTTGAAGCCGCCGTCGTCGTCGCGCTCGAACAGGCCGATCGAGAGGTCGGGCAGGCGCCGGCGCAGCTGCCGGGCAAGGGTGGCGCCGGCGAGACCACCCCCGAGGATCGCGACGTCGAGCTCCATGGGCGGGAGTCTACGCCCTACCCGGAGGCGCGCGGCGCGAACGCGACGCTACCCGTCGCGCATGGCATCTCGCCCCGCGTCACCGTGAAGGCGACCCGATCTTCGCGTCGCTCGAGGCTCACGCGCACGCGCTCCCCCGGGCCGATCCGCTCGGTGAACTTGGCGCGGGGGAACCCGATGGGCGCGCCGAGATCGGGCCACGCGTCCTCGATCGACCGCAGGACCACCGCCTCGAGCAGCACGGCGCCCGGCAGGATCGGATCGCCGGGGAAGTGGCCGTCGAACGCGGGCAGGTCGGGCTCGATCTCGACGTCGAAGCACGCCGTGCGGTCGTCGGCGTGCACCCGCGTCCGCGGCGGCGCGGCGTCGCCGAGCAGCGCCCGGGCGTGGGCGTGCGCGAGCTTCCCCGCGGCGGTGCGTGGCAGGCTCGGCGCGCACACGATGCGTCGCGGGAGCACGGCGGCATCGAACCATGCCGCGAGCGCGGCGCGGATCTCCTCGGGCGTGCGGACGGCCGTCACGACGACCAGGCCGATCGACGCGCCGCGACCATCGACGGCGGGCAGCGGTAGTGCCACCGCGTCGTGCACCCCGGCGATCGCCTGCGCCTTCGCGACGACGTCGCCGAGCGCGACGCGTCGACCGCCGATCTTGATCACGTCGTCGATGCGGCCGTGGTGGACGAAGCCCGCGTCGCCCACCGAGATCCGATCGTCGGTCGCGTGGGGCTGCGTCAGTGTCGGATCGAGCCATGGCGAGCGCAGCAGCATGCGGCCCTCGGTGTCGGCGGTCACGTCCACACCCGGCAGCGGCACCCACGGCGGATCGGCGGTGACGTGCGTACGGGTCGCGATCCCGCCGGTCTCGCTCGAGCCGAACACCTCGGTCGGCGCGACGCCGAGTCGGTCGCGCAGGGCGGCGGCGGTGTCCGACCGCAGCGGCGCACCAGAGCTGAACACGGCGCGCAGCCGTGCGAGCGCGCGGTCGGGCAGGACGTCGAACGCCCGCAGCTGCGCCGGCGTGCTGACGAGGACATCGGCGTCGAAGCGCTCGATCGCGGCGAGCACCGCCTCGGCGTGCAGTGGCCCGACCGCGACGATGGTCGCGTCGCCGAGCATCGGCGCCAGCGCACCGAACAACAGCCCGTAGATGTGGTGCAGCGGCACGGTGCACAGCACACGGGCCCCCGCGAGGTCGAAGCGGCGCACCAGCTGCTCGGCCTCGCCGAGCAGCTGCGCGAAGGTCTTGTCGATCGCCTTGGGCACGCCGGTGGTGCCCGAGGTGAACAGCCGCACGCACATGCGCGGGCCGGGGACCACGGGCCCGTCACCGGGCGTCGCGGTCGCGGTGAGCGTGCGGACGTCGAGGCCGCCCGCGTGGCCGCCGTCGTGCACCCGCGGGCCGGCGTGCTGATCGAGCGTGGCCGGCAGGAGATTGGAGGGCAGCGTCACGATCGCTCCCACCGACCACGCCGCGAGGATCGCCCGGACGAAGTGGCCGCGATCGGCACACGCGAGCACGACCTCGGCGTGGCCATGCAGCGCGACGGTAATCGGCTCGATCGCAGCCAGGATCGCCGCGCGATCGATCGCGGTCCCATCCGCCTCGATCAGCACGGGGGCCGAGCGCGGGGGCAGCAACGCGAACGATCCCCCCGTCATGCCGGCGCCCCCCGTCCGAACCGCCACCACCGCACGACCCACTCGCCCGCCATCAGCACGCCGATGCAGAGGTACGCCAGGCCGCCGCACCACGTCGCCCACCACTCGATCGGCGCCGCGACGGCCAGGACCGCCGAGACCGCTGTGTTCGCGGCGAAGAACGCGATCCACGTCCACGTCACCTGCCGACAGTGGGCCTGCTTCGCGGGCGTGAGCTCGGGGTCCTGCAGCCGAGCGAAGCGCTCGATCATCGGCGTCTGCCCCGGCCGCAGCGTGGCCGCGAACGTGGCGAGCAGCCCGACGTTGACCAGCACCGGCGCGACCAGCAGCGCCCAGCGGTGCCCCGTCGCGCCCGCGAGCACGCCCGCGGCGATCGTGGGCGCCAACGGCACCAGCGCGCCCTTCAGTCGCGCCCACGACAGCCCGCGCGCCCGCGAGATCGCCAGCAGAACCGCCATCGCGAGCAGGACGAGCGACACGCCGCGCGTCGAGAAGCGCGTGAGGCCCAGGTAGACCACGGGCGGGTAGACGACCGCCAGCACGATGCTGGCCACACGCGCGACGGTGGCGATCACGATGGCGCTGGAGCGTAGCACCGCGCCGGGTTCAGAAGCAGTCGATGCCCGCGCCGTAGACGTAGGCGACGGCCGCCGGGCCGGCGTCGGCACGCGCGAGGGAGCGTCGCAGGCCGCCGCCGCGCTACGGATCCACCAGCCGACCCAGGAACAGGATCGCGCCGGTCTTCGTGTCGCGCACGAGGAACAGGAACGGATGATCGACGACGAACGGCACCGGCTCGGCCGTCGGCGCCGCGCTGCCGGCCTTCATCGACACGGCGGTCGCGGCCGCGGCCTCGGTGCCGGCCTCGTCCACCGCGACGAAGGCCTTGTGGTAGGCCTCGGAGATCACGAGCTTCTCGCTCGCGGGGGCCATGCCGGTGAAGTCCGACTTGGCCGCGTCCCAGGCCGTGACGACGCCGAGCTTCTCGAGGGGCGCGCGCAGCCCGAGAGCATCGCCCGGCTCGATGCGGAAGCGCGGCAGCTGCAGGTCGACGCGCTCGTGGGATGCACCCGCGATCCAACCCGCGAGCGACTCGGCCGTGAGCGCCTTCTCGACCGCGGCCAGGCCCTTCGCGTCATCGGGCAGCACGATCACCATCGAGTACTCGCCGCCGTTGTACGGCAGCTCGAGCGTGCGGACCTTGGCGGCCTTGTCGACGCCGAGGCGATACGAGTCGACGCGGTGCATCAGCTTCGCGGTCTTGGCGACCGAGCCACCCACGAACGGCGCGTCACGGGTGCTGCTCGGCTCGAAGGCCTCCGCCCACTGGGCCTTGAAGTAGATCGCGTTGACCAGCACGAGCCGCGTCGCCGGGCTCACGCCCGCGGGCGGCAACAGATCGCGGATCTTGTCCTTGGTCTGCGCGGCGACCCAGTCGTTGATGTGCACACGCGCGGGCCCCGGCGCCCCCTTGAAGTCGAGCAGCTCGAGCGGCGCCGCGAACACGGACTTGGTCAGCTCGAGGTACGGCGCCTCGAACGCGACCGTCTTCTCGCCGAAGAGCCGGTTGGCGACGTCGAGCTCGAGCCCACCGGCCGCCGCGTCCCAGCGCGCCAGGGTGCCGGCGAGGCCGCGGTGCAGATCCGCCGACTCTGGGAAGTGGAACGCCTTGGTCATCTCGCTGGCGGTCGCGCCCTTGGCCCCGGCGTGGGTCATCGCGAACGCGATCGCGATACTCGCGGGGGACACGAACAGGTTGCCGGGCGCCGCGCCGAGCTCGTGGTGCAGATCGATCGCGAAGGCGTTGAGCCCGGTCGCGACCGCCTGCTCGACCTCGGGCGACACCGGCGTCGGCTGAGGCGACGGCTCAGGCGTCGGCTCCGCGTCCGGCACCTTCGCATCGGGCGCCTTCGCGTCCGGGGTCTTCGCGTCGACCGTCTTCGCGTCGACCGTCTTCGCGTCCGCCTTCTTCGCGTCCGCCTTCTTCGCGTCCGCCTTGCCCGCCTCACCCGAGGAGCTCGGGCAGGCCCCGAGGGCGAGCAGGAGGGCGACACCGGTGCGGCGAAGGCGTTGGGACGGGGACATCGGGGCGGTTCTAGCCGCTTTGCCGCCGGCCATCCAGCCCACGGCGCGGACGACATTCTTTGCGCGCCCGCGGTGTCGGGCGCGACCATGCGGATCGCGTAGGCTCGGGTGCATGCGTCGGCTCGTAGGCGTGATCGGCCTCTCGCTCGCCGCCTGCGCGTCCCCGAGTCCGTCGTCGAGTGGCTCGGCGTCGAGCAGCGGCGGGCTCGGCAGCGAGGGCAGCTCGACCACCGACGGCTGTCCGACGCTGCCCCCGTGCGACTTCTGCCCCGGTGAGTTTTCCGCGCTGTGCGGCATGCCCTGTGCCGAGGTGGGCTCCACGTGCAGCAACGAGATCGGCGACGGCATGTCGTGCAGCGGCGGCACCTGGCAGTGCGTCGTGCACCCGCCGCTCGGCGAGGGTTGCAATTCCATCTGCGAGGCGCTCGAGCACTGCACCGAGGCCGGGTGCACCGACGGCATCACACTGCAGTTCGTCGCCGCGGACCCGGGCTTCGCGGCGGGCGCCTACGCGCTGGCGATCGATCGCGACGGCGACGCCTCGAGCTGCACGTTCGTCGTGTCCGACGGCCCCGGCTGCGCGGTGCCACCCTGCGTGACCGAAACCACCTGCAACGCGCTGTACGATCTCTCGGGCGTGCCGCCGCAGATCGTCGTTCCCCTGCCGATCGCGACGGCCCTGAGCGTGACGCTGTCGCGCGACGGCGAGGCGCTCGTCGAGGGCGATCCGGAGCTGGCATACGCGCTGTCGACTCCGAACGGGCCGGGCTGCGGGCCGGTGTGCGCGATCGCGACGGCGGTGTTCGAGCTGCCGTGATCGCGCGTCGCCGCTGCGGCGGCCCGCCGTACTGCGCCGCAGGCTCTGCGCTACGGCGCGTGCACGAGCCGCTCCACCATGGTCGCACGATGACGATCGATCCCCACGCCAAGCCCGTCGTCCCGATCGCCGAGGGCCTCGCCGAGATCACGCGGGGCATCGCCGCCGCACGGGCGGCGCTGCAGGTCGCCGCGGACCCCGGGCTCGCGGTGCGCGGGGGCGAGGTCACCATCGACTTCGAGCTCGCGATGCTCGACGGCGGTGCGATCGGCATGCGCGTCGGCGGCAATCCGCCGGGTGTCACGCGCGACAACGGCAACCACGTGCGGGTGACGCTCGCGCTCGGCGCTGCCGATCCGAACGCGCGCTCGGAGGTGGATCCGACCGCGCCGCAGGCCCAGGCCGACCGCTTGCAGGCCGAGCGCGCGCGCATGGAGGCGGCGCGCGAGCGACAGACGGCCGAGCGGGAGCATCGCGCGGCCGAGGTCGCGCTCGGTCAAGCCGAGGAGCTGCGCCGTGCGATCGCCTCGGCCGTCGCCGGCGCGGATCCTCGACACGCCCCGGAGGCCCGGCCGAGCCACGACCCCGGCGCCCGCCTGGCGGAGGAGATCCTCGGCGCCATCGCCCGACTGGATCAGCACGTCGTGCACCTCGGCCTGCGCCCGAGCGTCACCGACGCGTTGCGCGGTGAGCTGCAGGCGATCCAACAGGTCACGATGCGCGGCGATCTGGCCGCCGCCAACGAGGCGCTCTCCCGCTTCGTCACCGCCAACGCGCCGCTGTTGCGGCCGGCCGGACACTCTGCACAGTGAACGGTTGCGTGGCCGCGGTGGCACAGCCAAGATGCGCGGACCCATGTTCGTCGCCACCGTCGCCGCGTACTACGACGCGTTCAACCGCTCCGATCGCGAGGGCATGCTCGCGCTGCTCACCGAGGACGTCGCCCACGACATCAACCAGGGCGGACGCGAGATCGGCCGCGCGGCGTTCCGCGAGTTCCTCGCGCACATGGATCATTGCTACCGCGAGCAGGTCCGCGATCTCGTGATCATGGTCGATCCCTCGGGCACACGCGCCGCGGCCGAGTTCACGATCGAGGGCGAGTACCTGCGCGACGACGCCGGCCTGCCCGCGGCCACCGGTCAGCGCTACCGCCTGCCGGTCGTCGCCACACTCGCCGCCAGCGGCGACGGCAAGATCGCCCGCGTGAGCAACTACTACAATCTCGCCGACTGGATCCGGCAGGTCGGCGGCTGATGGACGCCGCGCTCGAGATCCGCACCGTGCCGCGGGACGCGATCGCGGCGCTGCTGCCCGCGCTCGCCGAGCTGCGCATCGCGGTGTTCCGCGAGTTCCCGTACCTCTACGACGGCGACGTCGCCTACGAGCGGGAGTATCTGCGGCGCTACGCGGAGGCCGAGGGCGCGGTGCTCGTCGGCGCCTTCGCGGGCGAGCGCCTGGTCGGCGCCTCGACCGGCGTGCCGTTGTCGGCCGAGCCGGACGAGGTCACCGCGCCGTTTGGCGACGGTACCGACGGGTGGTTCTACTTCGGGGAGTCGGTCCTGCTGCCCGAGCACCGCGGCCGGGGTGTCGGCGTCGGCTTCTTCGCGGCGCGCGAGACCCACGCCCGCGCGCTCGGCTTCCCGCGCACCTGCTTCTGTCGGGTGATCCGCCCCAACGATCACCCGCGACGACCCGCCGACTACGTCGCCCTCGACGACTTCTGGCGGCGACGCGGCTACGCCCCGCTGCCGGGCCACCGCGCGAGCATGACGTGGCAGGACCTCGACGAGTCGGAGGGCTCGGCCAAGGTGATGGAGTTCTGGGGGCGCACGCTGCCATGAGCCGCATGATCCACGTCGCCGCCGCGCAGTATCCGATCGAGTCGCTGGGCTCCGCGGCCGCGTGGGCCGAGAAGCTCGCGCGGTGGGTCGACGAGGCCGCGTCCGCCGGCGCCCAGCTGCTGGTCTTCCCCGAGTACGCGTCGATGGAGACCGCGTCGTTCCTGTTGTCGTCGCCCTCGCAGGACGTCGCCGCGCACCTCGAGGCGGTCGTCGAACACGCCGAGCGGGCCGACGCCGTGCTCGCGGAGCTCGCGGCACGGCATGGCGTGTGGATCCTCGGCGCGAGCGCCCCGGTGCGCGTCGACGGCCGGCTGCACAACCGCGCGACGCTGTTCGGCCCCGCCGGCACACGCGGCCACCAGGACAAGCGCGTGATGACCCGCTTCGAGCGCGAGCATTGGGGTGTCGTCGGCGGCGACGCCTTCACCCTGTTCGACACGCCGCTGTGCACCCTCGGCGTCGCGATCTGCTACGACGCCGAGTTCCCCGCGATCGCGCGGCGGCTCGCGGTGGCCGGCGCCGAGGTCCTGCTCGTGCCCTCGTGCACCGACACCGCGCGCGGCTACTTCCGGGTGCGGACCGGGGCGCAGGCCCGGGCGCTGGAGAACCAGATCGCCGTCGTGCACGCGCCGACCGTCGGGCTCGCGCCGTGGTCCCCGGCCGTCGACGTCAACGTCGGCGCGGCCGCGGTGTACCTACCGCCCGATCTCGACTTCCCCGACGACGGCGTCCTCGCGATCGGCACCCGCGACGCAGCGCAGTGGGTGCACGCGCAGATCGACCTCGACCGCCTCGCGCGGTGCCGCATCGCGGGCGATGTACTCAACGCCCGCGACTGGCCCGAGCAGGACGACGTCGACGGGTGCGCGCGCGTGCGCGTGGAGTGACGGCGCGGCCGGCGACCGTCGGCACGACCACTCGCACGGAGGCATCGACCGCTCACCGCGGCCCCGCTACGCGCCCGCGCTCGGCCGCGTCATCGTGCAGGCATGGGTCTTCCCCACCATGTCTCGCACCTCGTCCGCACCGCCGCGCTGCTCGAGTCGCGCGCCGATCGCTACGCCGGCTACCTCGTCGAGGTCTTGCGACCACGCGGGTGGACGGCGGCGCTGGAGCAGTGGGGCCGCGAGGAGGCGACCCACGGCGAGTCGCTGCGGGCGTGGCTCGCCGAGCACGAGCCGGAGTTCGACTTCGCCGCGTGCATGGATCGCTACGCCGCCCTGCCGTACCACGACGCGTCCCCCCGTGGGCCCGATCGCGGCCACCACGGCGTGTACGGATCGACCCAGGGCGAGCTCGTCGCGCGTTGCGTCGTCGAGGCGATGGCGGCGGCGTACTACCAGGCGCTCGCGGCTGCGGCGGTCGACCAGCCGTCGCTGCACCAGCTGTGTCGGCGCCTCGCGGCCGACGAGGCGCGACACTTCTCGCTGTTCTCGCGCATGCTCGGGGCGGTGCGGCGCGACGAGGGCATGCGACGCGGCGAGGCGCTCACGGTCGTACTCCGCCGGCTCGCAGCGCAGAACGACGAACAGATCGTGTACGCGTCCTACGTCGTCGGGGGCGGCCGCGGTGCGTTCGATCTGCGCGTCGAGGGGCGACGTTACCGGGCGATGGTACTCCGGGTGTTCGGTCGGCGACAGGCCCGTTTCGTGGGCGCCCTGCTGACGCGGGTGCTCGTGGCGCCCGAGCCGAGACGCCGCGCGATCGCGTTCGCGCCCGCGTGATCGCCGAGGGCACGACGTGAGACATTCTCGAATCGAAAGGAAGATATTCTCGAATCGAAGACCCAGAAGCCGCCGTCGCGGCGGCACAACCGACAATGTGCTCCACGCAACGCGATGAACCGATGGACATTCGCCGCCCGGTCCCCAAGACTCCCGTGCGATGCCATCGCTCGCCCCGCGCCGCCTCGCCGTCCTGCCCATCGCGCTGCTCCTCGCGACCGTGGGCTCGAGCGCCGCGGCCCGACCGACCGGCGAGCCGCAGGCCTGCGCGAACTGCCACTACGAGAACAGCGACGGCCCGAACATCGAGGTGGCGTTCGATAACACCGCGCCGGGGACGGGCGAGACCGTCGTCGTCACCATCGCGCTCGAGGCCGTGTGGGCCCAGGCGTTGCGCACCGGCGTGTACCTGACGAGCGAGCGCGGCGAGTTCGGCCTGCTCGAGCCCGGGGCGACGCGCTACGCGATGGACGGGGTGCTCACCGGCGTCCTGCACGCGATGCCCCGTGACCTCGACGCGCAGGGCCGCGCGCAGTTCCAGTTCGAGTGGACCGCGCCGGCGGAGATCGGCGTCACGGACTTCACGATCTGGTCGATCACGGGCAACACCAACGGCGACTCCGCGGACGATCACCACGCGACCAAGGGCGCCAGCATCGCGCACGGCTGCACCGGGGTCTACTACTACCCCGATGCCGATGGCGACGGCTTCGGCGACATCGCCAACGGCGAGCTGTCCTGCGAGCCGATCGCCGGCTTGATCCTGCAGGCCGGCGATTGCGACGACGGCGACGCGCTCGTCAACCCCAACGCGACCGAGCGCTGCAACGCGATCGACGACGACTGCGACGGCGACGGTGACGAGGGCCTGGAGCCGGGGATCTACTACCTGGATACCGACGGTGACGGCTACGCCAGCGACCTCGCGATGCCCGAGTACGCGTGCAACAACGTGGAGGGCTACACGCCCGAGCGGGGCGACTGCAAGCCCGACGATCCCGCGGTGCACCCCGGCGCCGCGGAGCTCGACAACGGCGTCGACGACGACTGCGACGGGACGATCGACGAGGTCGACCCCGTCGACCCCGATCCCGCAGGCACGGACGACGGAGGGGTCGGCGACACCGGCGGTGCGGACGCGGGACAGGACGACGATGCCGGGGGCTGTGCGATCGGGCCGCGATCGGCGACGTGGTCGTGGCTGGTGATCCTCGTCGCCGTCGCGCGACGACGGCGGACGGCCGTGCGCCGCGTCGCGGACTGACGTCCACGCGGTGCGCGGGGGATCAGCTCTCCCAGCCGCCGGCGTCGCGCTCGTACTTCGTCTTGCCGGCGCGCACCAGCGAGAACTTCTTCAGCACGAGCAGCGCCGCCTTGCTCACCACCAGGTGGCCGTCGTACGAGAGCCCGAAGTCGGCGTAGCCGGCCCGCCCGAACACCTTGAACCAGGCCAGCTCGGGCAGCGGCTCGTCGGGATACGCCGCGCGGTACCGAGGCGCGGCGGAGACCTCGAGCTCCGCGAGCTGGTAGCCCGACAGCGGTGTCCGCCCGAGCTCGTCGGCCAGCCGCGCGCTGACCATGAAGCACGGGTAGAGCTGCACGAGATCGTCGGTGATCCTGCGCTCGAGCTCGATGTGCACGCGGACGATCGAGGGCGGACGCGCGGCCAGATCCGCGTCGGTGCGGTCGCCCCACTCGCCGGGGGCCTCGGGCTCGAGAATCGAGAATCGCGCCATGCGAAGAAGGGCTCCGGCGCGAGAGCGTAGCGCGGACGCGGGCGACGGTGGAGGTCGGGCGATCAGGCCGGGGGCGGGACGTTGCGCGGGCGCCGGTACGCCAGCGCGTGGCCGGTGGGGCGCGGACTCATCGGGTCGTAGACCACCTGGAGCTCCGCGGCAGCGCCCACGGCGAGCAGGGCGCGCACGATGTCGAGTTGGTAGCCGACGTTCATCGGCCGCCCATCGACCATCACCTGCTCGGTGACGCCCTGGTTCTTCAACACCTCGTGCTGGACTTCCCCGATCCGAGTGACCGTCACGACGCCGCGGCGGATCGAGCGGATGGTGCCGACGAAGGCGCGACCGAAAAAGAGGACTCCAGCCCCGGCGACGCCGACCGCGAGCCAATCCGCCGTCGCAACGCCATAGGCCAGCATCGCGAAGACGATCAGATAGACGGGCCGCGATCGGGGGCTTCGCAGGTCGACCCGCAGCTGGTCGAGCGCCCCGTAGGGTCGCGGCGCCGCCGTGCTACGGATCTTCGCCGTCAGCGCGCCCTCCTCGAGCGCCACGAACCAGTCACCGTCGCGCGTGTAGCCAGGCACATCCTCGGGGAGCGTCACCACCACGCGAGGGTAGCCGTCGTGCTCGACTGGATCGAGGTGGCGGAGGGACGTCGCGCGTGCGTCGACGTCGGCCGTTCGGCCACGCGTGCCCCTACAGCGTCACGCCGGCCTCCGAACAGCCCGTGCGGAGCTCGACCTGCTCGTCGCGGTGCAGGTGCGACAGCAGCCGCTGCGCCTCCGCCAACTTGCCGAGTCGACACGCCGAGACGCCGACCAGCAGCATCGCCTCCGTGGTGCGGCCCAGCGAGAGGCTCTCGCGGGCGAGCCGGCGCGCCTCGACGTGATCGCCGGCGGCGGCGGCCTTGCGCGCGCGCACGAGGAGCTCGCCGGCGGTGTCGCCGTGCGTGCGGGCGCGTAGGTCGATGCCGCGGCGACGGCACTGCACGTACACCGCCGCGCGGGTCTGCGGTCCGGCCAGGCTGCGGAACGCGGCGCGGGCGAGCTTGCCGTCTTCGAGCGCACACGCGGCGGCGACCATGAGCTGCAGGGCGTCGTTGTCGCGGGTCGCGGACCAATGGCGATCCGCGATCGCGTGGGCGTCCGCGAATCGACCCGCGTCGAAGGCCGCGCGCGCCTCGGCCACCGATGCACCGTCGACACTCGGCGCGGCGTCGGGCTCCACTGCGACCGGCTCCGCGGCGACCGGCTCCACTGCGACCGGCTCCACTGCGACCGGCTCTGGCGGTGCGATTGCGTGGGCGTCGGCGAGGACCTCGGGCTCAGCCTCCGCGCGCGCCCCTGCGGGCTCGATCGCAGCCGCGCGGATCTCCGTCGGCGCCGCGGGCTCGCGCCGCGGCTGCACGCTCCACCACCCGAGCGCGATGGCAGCGACAGCGCCCGCGCCGATCGCCACCCACGGGCGACCACGCGCGGGCCGACGCACGACCTCCGGCACCGCGGGCGCCTCGCGGACCACAAGCAGCGGCGGGGTCACCACGATAGGCGCGTCGTCGAGGATCTCCGTCGGCGCGCCGAGGTCGAGCAGGTCGACCTCGCTCACGTCGAGCGAAGCGTCCTCGTGCACCTCCTCGATCGGTGCCCCGAGCTCCGGCTCCGCGGCGGGTCGACTGCGGGGGCCCGGACGGCGGCGCAGATCGAGGACCGGCCCAGTCCCCTCGCGGGCGTCCATCATCGCCGCCATGCGGGCGAGCGTCTCGGATGCGCGGCGCTGCGATGCGTCCGCGACGCCTGCGTCGTCGGCCACCGGCCCGCAGGGCGCGGCCTCGAGCCCCTCGAGGAGCTCGCCCCACCCCGCATCGATCTCCGCGGTGGACGGCAGGGGCGGCCCTCCTGCGTCGGATCTCCGAGATGGCGTCGTCATCATCGCGTCGACGATCCTAGTGCGGCTCGACCGTGGTGCGATACGGCCGATCGCCTGTCCGTGTCGTGCGCGCGCTGACCGATCGCGCTGCCACACAGCGTCCGCGCTGTCGTTCCCGTGATCCCGCACGCGCGCGCGGCTCGACCACGACGAGCGCGGCGCCAGCGAGTCGGACGGACTGCCGACTCAGGCACCCGCCGAGGCGGGACGAACGTTCCGCTCGCACAGCACGAGCGCGAGGTCGTCGGGGAGCCGACCGGATCGCAGCCGTACGCCATCGACCAATGCGGTGGCCACGGCCTCGAGCGTACCGGCGTGGGCGCGCGCGACGAGGTCCTTCGCCGCCGTGTAGGCGAGCAGACCGTCGCTCGCGATCAGGATCCGGCCCGGCAGAATCACCGGTCCGAAGCCGACGGGCACGGCACGGCCGGATCCGACCAGCGGCTTGCGGTGTTGCTCACCCGTCAGCTCGACGCTCGAATCGACGGTGATCGCGAGCGCGCCAGAATCGCCGACGCTCGCACCACGGATCGTCCCGTCCGCGCCGATCTCGACGACGACGACGGTCGATTCACCGCCGATCCCCGACGCGCGCAGAGCCTGGTCACTGGCGACGAGGTGCTCCACCCATCGCGCGGACGTCCGCGTCTCGCTGTGTGCGGCCGCCTCCGCGCGTCCGCAGACGAACGCCGCCGCCGCGCCTCCAGAGCCGGTCCCGCCGGCGCCGTCGGCAACGACGATCACGCAGGCATCGTCGCGCCTGACGACCGCGAGGTGATCCTCACCGAGTGTTCCCTGCTCCAAGCGCGTGACGATCTCGATCCGCATCCCGACGCGATCGCACCTCAGTCGAACGCGTCCGCGCGCGCACCATCACCCGTCGCGCCGACGCACCACCACCTCGACGCCGAGTGCCATGCCCAGCAGCGACGCCGGCGGGCGGCGGCGGCGGCCCAGGGCGACGATCGCCGGCAGGACGCGCTCGCCCACGCGGACCTGCAGGGACCACGCGCTCCACCGCGCCGCATCCATGCCCGCCTCCGGCGGTGGCTCGGTCTCGACGAGCTCGACGACGATGCCCGGGTCGCCGGACACCAACAGCTCGCTCTGGACGCGGCCGCGGATCATGCGACCCATCGCGATCGGCAGCACCACCAACCACACGACCAGCCCGACGACGATCCACAGCCCGCGGGGCGCCAAGAGCACCGCCGCTGTCACGAGCAGCGTCGTCGCGAGGGCCCCCGCGAACCATCGCACCGGCGTGCGCCACTGCGCGCGCAGGTCCGACACCGGCCCCTGGATCGTCCCCACGCAGCCCTCGATCATCCCGGAGGTGATGGTCACGTCGAACCCCATGTCCTTTGGAGATCGCGAACGGCGGATTGTGACGGAGCCCGGGACGACCTGGGCCGGCGACCGATGGAAGGGGCCGTTGGTTGACGCGCGACGCCCCGCGCACGACCATGATCCGATGAAATCGCCGCGCATGCGCGTCACCGTCGGCACGCTCCTGCTCGGACTCGGTGGCTGTGCCTCGAGCGCCAAGCCACAGCCCGACGGCGGCTGCGAACCCCCCGACTGCCACATCAACCCCGGGCCGCAGGACGCGACGCTGGGCAAGCCGACCTCGACGCCCGAGCCCACGCCCGAACCGACGCCCGAGCCCACGCCGACATCCGGCGGCTGCGAGCCGCCGAACTGTCACATCAACCCCGGACCGCAGGACGATCCCGGGGTGGCGAAGCCAGAACCGAAGCCCGAGCCCAAGCGGGTGAACACCGGGCCGACGCCATAGCCGGCGGTCCCCGCGACGAGGGCCGCGGGTACACTCGCGGCGTCGTCGCCCGTGTCCACCTCCGAGTCCACCCCCGCGCAGGCCACCACCACGGGCGTCGATCACGGCACGCGCGCGGGCGCCACGCTGGCGCGGCCGAGCCCCAGCGACGCCGCGACGCTTCGTCCCGGCATCGACGCGCCGTCGTCGGATCCCAGCTTCGATCGCGGCCGGGTCCTCGGGCGCTTCGTCCTGCTCGAGCGGATCGGGCGCGGCGGCATGGGCGTCGTGGTCCTCGCCTATGATCCCGAGCTCGAGCGCCGCGTCGCGCTCAAGCTCGTGCACCCCGAGATCGCCGGCGACGAGGCGAGCGCGGCACGACTGCTGCGCGAGGCCCAGGCGCTCGCGAAGCTGGCCCACCCCAACGTCGTCGCGATCCACGAGGTGGGCCGCGTCGACGACGGGATCTACGTGGCGATGGAGTACATCGATGGAGACGTCCTCGGCACCTGGCTGCGTGCCCAGCCGCGACCACTGCACGAGATCCTCGCGGTGTTCGTCGCCGCGGGCCAGGGCATCGCCGCGGCCCACGACGTCGGTCTGGTGCACCGCGACATCAAGCCGGACAACGTGATGATCGGCCGCGATGGTCGGGTTCGCGTCCTCGACTTCGGGTTGGCCCGCGCCGCGTCGACCGGCGTCCACGCCCAGCGCTCCGACACCTCGGGCGACGGGCGCGTGGACACGGATCTCCGCGGGGTCGACGTCTCGCTCACCGCTTCGGGCGAGATCATGGGCACGCCGGTCTACATGGCGCCCGAGCAGTACGCCGGCCGGGAGGTCGACGCGCGCACGGATGTGTATGCGCTGTGCGTCGCGCTGTGGGAGGCGATCGACGGCACGCGCCCCTTCGCGGGCGCGAGCCTGCCCGAGCTCGCGGCCAACGTCGCCGCCGGTCGCATGCGTACCGCGACCCCAGCCAACGCCCCGGCGTGGCTGCGCGACGTGCTGCTGCGGGGCATGGCGGTCGATCCGACGCAGCGCTACCCCGACATGCGCGCGTTGCTGGCCGATCTCTCCCGCGATCGGCAGCGACGGTTGCGGCAGGTCGGCGTCGGGCTCGCCTTCGTGGGCGCGATCGGGCTCGGCGCGACGATGATCCGTCCGGCGTCCCCGTGCACCGACGACGACGTCCTCGCGGGCGCGTGGGATCCCGATCGCCGCGGCACGGTCGAGACCGCCTTCGCAGCGAGCTCGAAGCCGTGGGCCGACGACAGCCGCGAGCTCACCCTGCGCACCCTGGATGGGTATGCCAGCGCCATCGTCGACGCGCGGCGCGAGGCCTGTCTGGCCACACGCGTGCACGGCACCCAATCCGACGCGCTGCTCGAGCGCCGCATGGCCTGCCTCGATCGGCGGGTGCACTACCTCGGCGGGCTCACCGACGCACTCGCGGCCGGACAGCCCGACGCGATCGAGAACGCGGTGGAGGCGGCGGCCGATCTGCCGCGCATCGAGGGCTGCGCCGACACCGAACGGCTGCTGCGGGAGCCATCGCTTCCCACGGACGCGACGGCGCGCGTCGAGATCGACGCGCTGCGCCGCGAGCTCGACCAGGTCGATGCGCAGATGAGTGCGGGTGCCTACGACGAACTCGACGATCGCATCGCCGCGCTCGAGGCCCGTGCCCGCACCGGCGAGTACGAGCCCGTCCTCGCGGAGGCCCTGCTGCTGCGCGGCCGCTGGGAGCGGCGCCGGGGCCTCGCCGAGCCCGCCTCCGCGCACCTCGTCGATGCGCTCGCGCTCGCCACCCGCTCCGGCCACGACACGATCGCCGTGCAGGCGCTCGCCACCCTCGTGCTCGTCGAGGGCGGCCTGCGCGATCGCTTCGACGTCGCCGACGTCTACGCCGCCGAGGGCCTCGCGGTGCTCCACCGCCTCGGCGACGAGCCCCAGCTGCACATCAACCTGCTCACGAGCATCGGTCAGATCGAGACCACGCGCGGCCGCCACGATCGCGCGATCGCGGCGCTATCGGAGGCGATGGCGCTCGCGCGCACCACCGGCATCGACGCCGATCCCAGCACGTACCTGCTGAACGCGATGGGCCGGGCGCTGACCGCCGCCCGCCGCTTCGACGAGGCCGACCAGGTCCTTGCGACGATGACGGCCGCGGTCGAATCGCGGCTCGGCCCCGACCACCCCGACATCGCTCTGGCGATGAGCGCGACTGCGGCGCTGCGCACCGCTCAGGATCGACCCGAGGAGGCGCTCGTCGCCCTCGCCCGCGCGCGATCGATCCTCGTCGCCGCCCACGGACCCGATCACGTCGAGGTCGCGGTCGTCGAGAACGGCGTCGGCCGAGCGCTGTCCGAGCTGCGGCGCGACGCCGAGGCGGTTGAGGCCTACGCCCACGCGCTCGACATCATCGAGCGGGCCCTCGGCCCCGAGCACCACAACGTCGCCACCGGCCTCGCCAACCTCGCGGCGGTGGAGACCCGCATGGGCCGGGCCGATCTCGCGGTGCCGAGGCTCCGCCGCGCGCTCGAGATCCGGACCGAGCGCTTCGGGCTCGAGCACGACATGGTCGGCAAGACCCTCGACCTGCTCGGCGAGGCGCTGGTGGCCCAGGGCCACGTGACCGAGGCGACCGAGATGTTCGAGCGGGCGATCGTGGTGTTCGAGGCGCTCGGCGCGCGCGAGGATCGGAGGCTGCGGCTCGCGCTTGAGGGGCTGGCGACGATCGCCTCGCAGGCGGGGGACGACGCGCGGGCGCAGGCGTACCGGGCGCGCGCGGCGGGGCTGCCCCCCTGAGTCCGCCAGCGCCACGGATCGATGCCCACTTTAGTCCGAGCCGCTCAGCCCGGAGGATGGAGGCATCCTCGATAGTTTGCATTGGCCGCGAGCGCTTGCGCGGCCTTCTTCGTTGGCTTCCCACCAAGGTCCCTGAAGTCGACCACAGCGTGGGCGGGGTTGGTCTGACCGTCAGGGTTAGGGTCCGAGCGCGCGTGAAGCCCGACCGCGGTGACCTCCGCCACTGTTACCCCCCAGACTCCCTGGGAACTGTAGCCAGAGTTCACGAATCGCTGCCAGGAGTCTTTCGCCGAGGTGATCGAGGATCGGTCAACGGAGAGGAGCCCTCCGTCTTTCGATGTCGGAACGAACGCTTGGCTGCTCACGCGTCCCGCGTGGATCCAAGATGGGTTAACCTGGCGATATAGGAGTTCGCTCGGTTCATCAAGCAGAACGGCGCCGACCTCAAGACTGGGTATCATGCGCGCATCTCCAGGGCCACGAGGAACGCGCTAAGTAATCTCCCGTCGGTTTCGATGAGTGCTTCCAACTCGAACTCTTGATCCGCCTCTTCGCCGGTCGCTGGGCGAACTGCACTCACGGTCACGCATCCAGAGATCGGGAAGGCAACTGCTACCTCCCATCCTCCCAGCGTCCATTCCACCTCCAATCCACCGTCCGGCGTCGGGAAGATCGCCGGGACCGCAGCATCCGAGGGCACCATAGTCTCGAGGAGATCTCGGACTCGCTCAGTGTGGAGGTGATCAAGTGCAGCGCCTTGCTGGTCGCCAAGCCAGCCCGGCTGCAAGGTCAGGAGTTGATCAATCCGAATACGCATGCCATGCGCAACGTCTGTATAGATTTCGTCAAGCGACTGGACTCTATCGACACGACCGTCCGGCTTCATCTCGACCATACCGGTGATATGGACAACGATGTCGGTGCCACCGAGGCGCCTCAGCGTCTCTTCGAACTCCTCGCTGAAATTGCCCGTAATGCGCCGCGCAGGATCATCGACGTTGAGCTTGAATGTGTTGGTATGGTAGTCGACTTCGGTGATGTGTCCCGTCAGCGCGCGGTGCTCAAGGTATGGTTCGCTCGACAACTTCAGCAACCGCGATCGCACCTCCGGGTCATAGACGGCAATCGTATTATCTGTCGGACCCGAAATCTCCATTCGCTCGCCTTGGTTGAGTGAGCCGCCGAAGGTGGCGAAATAGCGAAGAGCGCCGATGGGGAACGTAGGAGGGACTGCCCCCCCCTTCCCCACACAATCAATCGTCTGGGCGACAATGTCGCGGGCAGCATCGAACACGTCGGGCTGAGCCCCGAGAAGTTCGCCCGCCACGACGAGGCGCGTGATAACGGGGATCGCCGAACCTTCGGCGATCGAGCCGACACTCAGCTGGAAGTCGGCGGCGAAGCCCTTGGGTACCCGCCGCCTGTGAGGGTGTTGTCTGTGGAAGACATCTTTTGCGACCGCAATGACTAGCTCGCGGTAGGCCGCGAAGTCAGCAAGCACCTCGACCGGTACGCTGGCGCCCGCGAACCTCTCGCCGACGAGCCGAGGCCTGAGGAAGGGAACTCGTTGGCGGTCGCTCGGCAAGGGATCCGAAGGATCGTTCGGATCCATCGACGACGCACGTTGGCACGTGGAGGGTGGGGCGCGCAAGCCTGCGGCGCGAAGCGCGGCGTTGACCGGTGCAAACGGTGCGCCGAGCGCGCATGTCCTCGACGCCAACGAGCGGCGTTCCTCCCAGCGTCTGCACGGCGGTTGCGGTGGTCACGGGATGGATGGGCGTAGCCAACTCTCGGCGCATCATCCGGACCCGAGGCCTCCGAAGGCAAGTGTTGAAGCGGCGTCGTTGAGAGGGAACCCTCGGCCGAAAGCTCAGTCTCTCTATCGGACGTGCTAGCTCCCGCCCGACGCCGCGCCCGACTTGGTGGGGCCCCCGTTGTCGTCCGGGACCATGACACGACGAGCCCGGCGGTGAGCCGACCTCGGGTAGTCAGCGTTCCGCCGCGGCTCTCGATCCGCCGATCGGCGCGGCGTGGGCTGCGCCGAGTAACGTTCCGGGAGATCGCCGATCACGATGAAACCGCGGAAGGGGATGTCCGGTATCCGAAGTCAGGCTTCAACCTCGGGGAAGGGCTGCACCGGGACATACGGAATCAGGTCGCAACCTCGCGGGACGCCCGGGGTCACGTGGCAACCTCCGGGAATCCGGAGTCGGGTCGTCCCTTCGGAGGGATGGCCCCGAACATCGGGCTGGCTCACCGAGGATGCTCGCGCTCGCTCGCCTACCGGAAGATCCTCCGCCGCACCGCGCCGATCACCCGCTTCGCGCCGCGCTGCACCATCAGCTGGATCTTCTCCGCCGGCATCAGCACGTACCCGCGCAGGCGCTCGTCGGGCCGCGCGCGGAAGACCGTGCTGTGCTCCTTGCCGTCCCAGCCCGCGGGGGCCTCGCGCGTGTAGTAGTAGGCGGCGAACGACTTGCGGACCATGCCGGGGGGGCACTGCACCGCGGACACGCCGTGGAAGCTGCGGTCGCTGGTCTCGAAGATCACGCAGCGGTTGAGCGCGGGCGCCATCGACTGCTTGCAGTCCTTGACCTGCCGATCCCACAGCTCGATGTTGCCACCCCACTTCGGGTCCCACTCGGGGTTGAGGTAGATGAGGATGTTGAGGCGCCGGTGCCAGTGCCGATCCTCGAGCACGTTGAAGTCGACGTGGACGTCGAGCCGACCCTGGGGACCGGTGACGTGCATGCCGCCGCCGACCATCTTCGGGTCGTCGAGCAGCCGCGGGATGCCGGTGACGAACGACAGCTCGTCGAGGAACTCCTGCGACGAGATCGCCTTGTGCAGGCGCTTGACCGGGTCGGGGTACTTCTCGCTCTCGGTGATCTGGACCTTGTTGCGCTCGTTGACGTAGTCGAACGAGAGCCCGCGCTCGCGGGCGCCCTCGAAGGTCGGGTACGACGCGGCGACCTCGCGGGCGAAGGCGGGATCGAGGAAGTTGTCGATCACCACGAACGGGAACGGATCGGCCGTCACGAAGTGACGACGCAGCTCATCGCGGTTCAGCGGTTGGATGACGTCGGAGATCACGGCGAGCCGAGTGTGACGCGTGACGGGCCGAGGCGTCATCCCCGAGGCGCAAGAGTTCGCGCACGCGCAAAAAGCCGGCACTGCTGCGCGGCATCGTGCGACGTGCCCGGGGGAGACGCGGACGAAAGACGTCAGTCCAGCACCACGACCGCCCACGCGAACGCGCCGTCACACGCGGTCGACGCCCACGCGCGCCGCGGTCCGACCGCGCTCGCGGCGGGGCCCGACAGTCGGATCGACGCACCGGCCGGCGCAGGCTCGACCTCGATCTCGGCCAGGCCGACCGGCCCGAGCACGCCGACACCGAGCGCCTTGAGCAGGGCCTCCTTGACCGCGAAGCGGAGCGCGAACTCCTGGGCCGGCCGCGGGCTCGCGGCACACCGCGCGCGCTCGGCCGCGGTGAAGTAACGCTCGGCGAAGTCCGGCGTGCGCTCGAGCAGCCGATCGAACCGCGCGACCTCGACGAGATCGAGCCCCGTCGCGAAGCCGGTCACCACGTGCCCCCGGACGGGTACAGCGGCAGGATCTCGTGGCCCGGCCGCAGCGCGTGGGTGTCGTCGTAGCGCTGATCGAGCTCGAGCCGCAGGTACGTCTTCGCGGCGTCGAAGCAGCCGAACGAGGTCGACACGCAGATCTGCCGCGCGTCCTCGCGCAGGTAGCCCTCGCGGACGATGTCGTGGCCGTGGGCGACGAAGCCGAAGTCGGGCCGGCCGTGCAGCGCCTCGAGCAACGCAGACGCCTGCACCTCGGAGGCGCCGCGCGCCCACAGCAGCGCGCCGACCGTGCCGGACTCGAGCATGCGCCACAGCGGCACGTCTTCGTGGCCGCCGTAGTCGAGCCGCTCGAAGGCCTCGAGGTCGGCCTCGGTCGCGTGCGGAGCCCCGTGCGTGCAGACGATTCCGCACGGCGCGACCGCGACCAACGGCAGTCCGGACAGGAACGCGCGCACGGGCTCGACGTCGGTGCCGAGCCGCTCCTCGAGCACCGAGGCCTCGTCGATGTGGAACTTGCTCACCACCGGGCCGCCCACGTGCGCGTGCTCGTGGTTGCCGAGCAGGCACACCGAGTCGAAGCGGCGCACGTACTGCATGTACTCGAGCACGAGCTCGGCCGATCGATCCTCGTAGAAGCTGCCGAGGTGATCGGGCCAGTGCTCGGCTGTCAGCGACTCGGGGGGCCCGTGCACGAGGTCGCCGCACAGCAGCAACCACGCCTCGCGGCCGGCCTCACGCTCGCGCTGGTGCAGGGCCGCGAGCGCCCGGAAGTCGCCGAGGTTGCCCTGAAGATCGGTGGCGACCAGCAACACGCCGCGCTCGGGCAGCCGCGCGACCTTGCGACCCCACCACGCGGGGAACGTCGATCCTGTCCCGTCGCCCGTCATCACGCCCGCCACCGGGACGAGTCTCGCACGAAGCGGCGTCAGTAGCGATTGACGATGTCGAAGTCGGCGGGGTGCGGCGCGAGGACCTTCATGAACCCGACCGGGTCGCCCTTGACCTTCACCCGCTCGAACCGGCATTCGGGCTCGCAGCGCAGGACCTCGGCCCAGTGGTAGCGCACCAGCACGTCCTTGGTCGGGTCGGTGCCACGCACGCCGATCCGATTGGTGGCGACCTCGACGGTGCCGACCGGAGGATCGAGCAGGTGGGTCTTGGCCTTCACCCGATAGATCCGGAACGGATGCATCGTCGTGACCAGCTCGATCTGATCGACCTTGTCCCACCACGGCGCGTAGCCCCGCGCGGTCGAGATCACGACCCAGCGCACGCCGTACGTCTTGAAGTAGGTGGCGAGCTCGTCGGGCAAGATGATGCCCTGCGGCCGGTGGCGCAGGATGTTGGCCCAGCTGTGCTGCATGTTGCGCCAGATGAAGCCCCCGAGGACCTGCGACTCGGTCTTCCACGCCAGCTGCTCGCCCCAGCTCCACCCCTCGACGAGCACGCGGCCCTGGCCGTCGTCGTGCTCGCGCATGTACGCGGCGACGTCGTCGCGGTGCCAGTTGGCGTAGCTGTAGTCGACCGGCGAGAGGTGTCCGATCGCCGAGAAGAACACCTTCTCGCCATGGGGCAGCGGCTTGACCGCCGGCAGCGATCGCACGGTGAAGTACAGGACGTCCTGTGCCAACCACAGCGCGACGACGACGAGCAGCCCAGCGCACGTCTTCTTCGCGGTGCCCGGCCAGCTGCGGACCCAGCCCTCGCGCCACGCGGTCTCGATCAGCGCGGCGGCGGGCACGAGGGCGAGCAGCGCCATCGGTCCGGTGTGGCGGTACGGCTGGATGTGCGAGAGCGGCGTGGCCCCGCCGAGGTATGCGAACAGGCCGAGCACGACGATGGTGACGCCGATGGGAACTGCCCGCGGATCGCCGCGGCGCCACCACAGCACCACGCCCGCGAGGCCGACCGCCGTGTACAGCAGGCGGAAGTTGGTCCGCGTCGCGACGATGCCAGTGACCGCGGGGTCGTCGAGCAGGCCGAACAGATCGTAGACGAGCGCCATGAGGCTGCGCCGACCGAACAGCGACGAGTCGAGGATCCACGACCACCATTGCGCGGCGACGATCAGCCACCACACGTTGGCGAGCACGGTGAACGCCGCGATCCCCCAGACGACGAGATGCCCGCGGCGATCGAGCTGGCGCGCGCCGCCGAGGTAGATCACCGCCAGCGGCGTGACCAACAGGAAGAACGAGTACGGGTGCACGAGGTGGCACAGCGCCATCAGCAGCGCGCAGCCGATCGCCGCGCCGGTGGTGCGCCGCCTCCACCACCGAACGAACAGCGCCATCGGCATCAGCCAGAACCAGCTCGCGGTCGCGTACGCGACCATGCCGACGTACCAGCACCAGTGCAGCCACGAGTCGAACGTCCACAGCCCGAGCGCGGCGGCAGCGGCCCCGAGCGCCGCTGGGCGCGACAGCTCGAGCCAGCGCGCCGAGATGTACACCGCGGGCACGAGCCCGACGTGGGCCATCACGACGAAGAGATTGAAGGCGAGGCCCTGGGCGACGCCGCACTCGACCAGCAGCCACGTCCACACCGACCAACCGATGTTGTCGGCCTCGAAGATCGTGCCGGTGGGGTAGCCTGCGAGCAGCCGCGGATCCCACACCCAGCTGCGGCCCCAGCCGTGCAGGCCCTCGACGACGCGCCAAGCCTGGTGGATGTGCGTGTCGAAATCGAGGCCCGCGACCGGGCGGTCTTCGAACAGCTCGCGGCCGCCGAAGTAGAACATCACGCCGAGCTGCGCCGCGATCACCAGCGCGAACGCGGCGACGAAGCGCCACGACGGACGACGGCGCACAGCGCTCGCCTGGCCGATCGCTGGGTCGCTCGAGGCGTCGCTCGCTCGGTCGCTCACCAGGCGTCCGGACGGTAGCACGTCAGCGCAGCCGCTTGCTCGCCTCGAGCCGTTCGCTGCCGTAGCCGCGCCCGAGCACCGCGCGGACCCACGGGCGCCGATGCAGGCCGGTCGCGAGGATCACGTCCATCGCATCCTGCACGCCCATGCGGGCGACCGAGGGCAGCCCGATGTCGAGGGCGCAGCGTCGACGGTAGGCGTCGACCGCCGCGCGCCCGAGGCCCGCGCCGGCGAGCGCCGACGCGACCGCCTGACCCGCGAGCCGCCCCGAGTGCAGCGCCTGCCAGATCCCCTCGCCGGCCAACGGATCGACGTAGCGACCCGCGTCGCCCGCGAGCAACAGCCCCGGCATGCCGGGCAGCCCCGGCAGCGTCGCCAGCGGCAGCGCCCACACGCGTGTCTTGCCGACGACGCGCGCGCCGTCGAAGCGCTCGGGGTGCGCCGTCACGAACGCATCGAACAGCTGACGAAGGCTGCGACCGTGGGCGTGGAAGCGATCGGCGCGCTGGTACACGCCGACGTTCGCGAGGCCCTCGACCGGCGGGAAGATCCAGCCGTAGCCCGCGCGCAGCCCCGGCTCGAAGAAGTGCTCGTTCGCCGCGCGATGCGGCCCGGGGCGGACGTCCTGCATCGACGCGGTCAGGGCCACCGCGAGCCGGCGATCGCGGTGGTACGGCACGCCGAGCGCGGTCCAACCGACCGAGCCCGGGCCATCGGCGGCGATGATCGCCCCCGCCCGGATCACCGCGTGCTCGGTCTGCACGCCGACGATGCGGCCGTGCTCCTCGACGAGGCCGCGCACCGCGACGCCTTCGCGTAGCTCGGGCCCCTGCTCCTGCATCGCGCGGCGCAGGTGATCGTCGAGGCCGAGACGCGGCACGATGAAGCCGGGGTGGGCCCCGAAGTCGCGGACGATCGACGCCCCGCCGGGGAAGATCGCGACCCCGGTGTCGACGCGCGCGTGGGGGACCCCGCGCAGCGGCTCGGTGTCGCGGACGAGGTCGGCGACGATCTCGGCGGCGCGGTTCGAGATCGCGTCGCCGCAGGTCTTGGGCCGGGGGAACTTGGCCCGATCGAGTACGAGCACGCGCGCGCCGGTGCGCGCCGCGGCCACCGCAGCCGCGCAGCCGGCCGGCCCTGCGCCGACGACGACCAGATCGAAGCGGTCCATCGTCACTCGAGCGGCTGCCCCACGAGCCGGGAGTGCGCCGTCGTGCGGTAGATCCAGCGGTTGTCCGGCGTGCTCATCGACCAGATGCGCTCCGGGTCGTTGCCCACCGCGATCTCGCGGACGCGCGAGTACAACCCCGTCGGTCCGAAGATCGACGAATCGGTGACCAGGAGGTGCCCACCCGGTAGGACATCGGAGTCCCCGGCGAACGGGACCTGCAGCAGCGGCTCGTCGTCCTGCCACGCGACGGCGGCCGTCATCAGGTCGAAGTCGATCATGAACCGGACCGCGCGCGAGTCGACCTCGAGATCGGGGATCTCCGGGTTGCCGTTGCCGTTGTCGAAGAGCAGCAGCGAGCCGTCGGGCTGCCAATCGGGGGAGTGCTGGTGGAAGAACCAGCGATCGCCGTCCGCGAGCTCGAAGTCGCCGCCGTCGCCCAACCGCCACAGCACATCACCGGTCGCGCGATCGATGTTGATGATCCAATCCTGGTGGCGCAACGACAGCGTGACGGTGTCGGCATCGGCGTCGTAGATGAAGCCGTTGGCGTGGGTCCAGTCGCTCGCACTCTCATCGGTCGTGGGGTCGATGATCGGATCGTCGAAGTTGGCCCGACGCCGCTGCGGGTCGAGGTGATCGAAGGAGTCCCACGTCCAGACGACCTCACCGTCGGGCGTGAACTCGACGAGCACGTCGCCGACCACGAGGATCGTGCCGAGATCCACGTCGTCGACCTCCTCGAAGCTCTGCGAGAGCGCCATGAAGTTGCCGTTCGGCAGCTCGTGGACATCGTGGTGGAGCGTCGGTAGGCCGAGATCGACCGCGGGGATCTCGGAGAGGATCGTGCCGAGCTCGTCGCGGATGAAGAAGGTGTCGTCGACGAGGTAGAGGATCGTCCCGTCGTCGCGCAGCTTCACGCCGGCCCAGACCGCCGGAGGCCCCGCGAGATCCGAGGGCGCGGAGAGGTACCAGCGGGTGATGCCGGACGTGTCCACCATGAGCGCGCCGGCGAAGTCGCCGACCGGGAACGGGTTCCAGTCCGAGAGTCGGTAGAGCGGCGCCGGATCGACGTCCGCGGTGGCGAGCGCGAACGCTCCGATGAAGGCGGGCAGCGCGACGGGGGTCTGGAACTCCGTGCTGCCGTCCGCGGCTCCACCCGCGTCGCCGGTGACTTCGAACTGCAGCGTGTGCGTGGCCTCGGGCGCCAGACCGCGCACACGGAACCGCAGATGGGTCTCGTCGCCGCCCACTTGCGGCGCGATCACGACCCCCGCGTCGCTGGCGTGGGTGACCACTGCGGTCCCGGGCGCCGAGAGCGTGAGCGTCAGATCGGCGACCATCGGCTGACCGTCGTAGGTGACGACCTCGGCCTCGACCGCGATCGGCTCGCCGGTGGTGCTCCCGCGGCTCGCGTCCGTCGCGCTCGAACCTCCACTGGTGTCCGGATCGAGCGTGGTCGGGGTCGTGTCGACGCTCGTCGCCTCGAGGGTCGTCGGTTCCGTCGAACTCGAGGACGCCGACGAGGACGATGACGCACCGCCGCCATCGGCGCTCCCGTCGTCGCCGCATCCAGGGACCAACCCCGCCAAAGGGATGGGGAGCAGAAGGGCAAGGCGCGTCATGGCAATGGCCGAGGGTGCCACAGTCGCTGGCTCACGTGCATGCGCGACTGCATCGCCTAGAATGTCGATGTGGCTTCGGTCGAGAGCAGCGCCGACGTCGTGCGGATCACCACGATCGGGCCGCTCGTCGTCGCCGCCTGGCACGGGCCCCCGAGCCGGGCCGCCGCCGAGCACCTGCGGGGGGCGCTGTTGGTCGCCGCCGCAGCGCACGGCAAGATCGCCCTGCTCGACCTCGTCGTCGCGGGCCGACCGACGTTCAGCGAGGACGCCCGCTCCGCGATCGTCGCGTTGATGCGCGAAGTCACCTGCGACCACGGCGTCGCCCACGTCATCCTGCTGCGGGGCATCGCCGGCACGGCGGTGCGGATGTTCTTGAACGGCGCGCTCCTGCTCGCCCGGCCGGCGTCCACCAGCAAGGCCTTCGACGAGCTCGATGCCGCGCTGGTCTGGCTCGCAGCACAGGGGTGCGAGGTCCCGTCCGTGTCGGTGCGCGAGGTCGCGGCCGAGCTGATGCTGCCGTAGTCCGCCGACCGAGCGCGCCAGGGAACCCGCGCGGGCCCTGCGGCAACTGTGCGCGGGCCATGCCCCGTCGACGTTGCTCCGTCGCGCTCGTCCCCTCGCTCCTCCTCTGCGCGGGCTTACTCGCGTGCGGCGACGCCGGGCCCTCGGACGCGTTCGCCTCGGGCAGCGGGACCACCACCGACGCGCCCGCCGACGACGACGGCACGCCCCCGGCCGACGACACCGCGGGTGTGCTCGACGTCGGCCAGGGCACGATGGGCGGCGTCGATCCCGATTCCGCCAGCGGCTGCGACAAGGTCGACTTCCTCTTCGTGGTCGACAACTCCGGGTCGATGGCCGACGAGCAGCAGGCGCTCATCGACAGCTTCCCCCAGTTCATCACCGCGATCGACGATCGCATCGGCGCCTCGCACGACTTCCAGGTGATGGTCGTCGACGTCGATGCCTGGGTGTTCGGCGAGTGCCCCGAGGCCTGCGACGAGGCGGCCGTGTGCGACGCCAACGCGAGCTGCGGTGTGACCGAGGCGTGTGGATTCCCGTGCGCCCTGCGGGATCTGTGCGAAGAGGGGGCGTTCGCGTGCAACCAGACCCAGCCCGAGTCGTGCGAGGACGTGCTCGGCGCGGGCGTCGTGCACCCGCGTGGCCGCGGGGCCTCGGCGACCGACTGCGACTTCGCCACCGGCGCGCGCTACATGGACGCGGGCGAGCCCGACCTCGCCGGCGCCTTCGCGTGCGCCGCGAAGGTCGGCACCGGCTCGTCGGCCGACACCGAGCAACCGATGGACGCGATGGTCCGCGCGCTCGGGCAGGATCCCGCGGCCGCGGCGTGCAACGCCGGGTTCCTCCGCGACGACGCGATCCTCGTCGTCACCTTCATCACCGACGAGGACGACGATCCCACCGACTCGACCGGATCGCCGCAGGGGTGGTTCCAGGCGCTCGCCGACGCCAAGCACGGCGACGACCATGCGGTGGTGGTGCTCGGCCTGTTCGGCGACAACGACCGGCCCGACGGCATCTGCACGCCGCTGTCGCACGACTTTGCGACCGGGGCCGAGGCGGCGCCGCGCCTGCGCGAGTTCGTCGACATGTGGGGGCCGCGCGGGCACATCGGCAGCGTCTGCGCCGAGGACTACGCGCCGTTCTTCGCGTCGGCGGTGGACTCGATCGGCCAGGCCTGCGAGGATTTCATCCCGCCGGGGTGAGGTGCGCAGCACTTCAGTTCGCGCAGCACTTCAGCTCGCGCAGCACTTCAGTTCGCGCAGCACTTCAGTTCGCGCAGCACTTCAGCTCGCGCAGCACTTCAGCTCGCGCAGCGGCCGAGCGTGCACCGCTGGCCCGCGGTGCACCCGGCGTCCCCCGTGCACTCGCGCTCCCCCGTGAGGCACGCCCCGACCTCGCAGCGCGAGCCTCCGGGGCAATCGCCGTCCTTCCAGCAGTGCCGGCTGCCCGAGAGGCAGCGGCCGATCTCGCAGCGTGAGTCGCCCTTGCAATCGCGGTCGACGGTGCACTCGCGCGTGCCCGCGGCGCAGCGGCCGAACTCGCAGCGGCTCTCGCCCCGGCAATCGCGATCGACCATGCACTCGCGCGTGCCCTCGGTGCAGCGGTTGAAGAGGCACCGCTTGCCGCTGGCGCAGTCGGCGTCGCGCAGGCAGTCGCGCGCCCCCTCGACGCAGCGACCGAAGACGCAGCGGCGACCCTCGGCGCAATCGGGATCGAGCAGGCACTCGCCGGCCGAGGCCACGCACGCGCCGAACATGCAGAACTGATCGGAGTCCTCGCACGCGAGGCCCTGGCCGCAGGTGCGCGCGCCCGGCAGGCACGTCGACTGCTCGCAGCGGGCGAACGGTCCGCACTGCTCGTCCTTCTCGCAGTTGTGCTCGCCGTCGACGCAGAAGCCGCCGTTGCAGCGCTCCCACGCGCTGCAGTCGGCGTCGCGATCGCATCGCGACAGCACGATCTCGGGGCCGCCGTCGGGCCCGGCCGGCAGTCGGATCTCGCGGGGCAGCTGCTCGAGCCCGGGCACCGGGGGCACCGGCTTCGACGCCTCGACCGGCGGCGGGCGCCGATCCGGCGGCGGTGCCGACTTGGCCGGCGCATCCTCCGGGGGCTTGTGCACGTCGGCGATCGACGTGGCGGCCGGGCCCGGCCGCAGCACCACCCACGAGGCCCAACCGACGAGCCCCGTCGTCACCGCGAGTGCGGCCCACGTCCCCGCGCGCATGTCCAACGCATGGTAGTGCATCGGCGCCGGTCGTGCGAATCCGGTACCGGTGTCCGATCGTGCGCCGACGCGGCGCGCAGGATCATCGCGCAGGGTCGCGCGCGGCATCGTCTATCCTCGACGTCGGAGGTTGACCATGCGCAGTGCACTCATGATGACGATCGTCCTGGTGGGTTCGACGGGGCTCGGCTGCGGCGGCGACGACACATCGACGGGCTCCGGCAGCGCCACGACCACGACCGACACGGCGACGGGCTCGACGACGACGACGACGGCCGAGTCCAGCGGCCCCGGCACCGGGTCGGCCACCGCCGACAGCTCGTCGAGCGGCGTGACCGCGACCGAGACGGCATCGAGCAGCGCAGCCACCTCGGAGGCGAGCAGCGAGGGCACCGCGGACTCGAGCGGCTCAGCGGGGAGTTCCTCGAGCGGCTCGAGCAGCGACACCGGGGCCGCGTGCGTCGAGGCCCAGGGCAGCTGCCTCGACGCCGCCTGCTGCGACGGCCTGGAGTGCTGCGAGGGCGTGCCGATCCCCCAGGGTCAGGCGATCTGCTTCGAAGGCGTCTGCCCGAAGAGCGATCGCAACCTCAAGCGGGAGTTCGCCCCGGTGGACACCGACGACATCCTCGAGCGCCTCGCGACGGTGCCGGTCACCACGTGGAGCTACCGCGCCGAGGATGCGTCGATCCGCCACCTCGGACCGATGGCCCAGGATTTCAAGGACACCTTCGGTGTCGGCGCCAGCGAAGAGTTCATCTTCCAGGTCGACGCCGATGGCGTCGCGCTCGCGTCGATCCAGGCGCTGCACCGCCGCGTCGGCGCGCTGCAGGACGAGAACGCCGCGCTGCGCGAGACGGTCGATGCGCTGCAGTCGCGGATGGACGCGCTCGAGGGCCGTGTGGGTGGGCGCTGATCGGGACGAACTCTGGCCTCACCTCGCGACGAGGTGCTGCACGCTGAACCACTGCGCGGGGTCCGTCCACACCTGCGCGACGTCGAGCCCTGCCGCCCCCGCGAGCGCAGCGAAGCCCTCGCGCGTGTACTTGTGCGAGTACTCGGTGGTGACCGGCTCGCCCTCGTCGAACCGGTAGCCACGACCGGCGACGTGGACGAGCTGGGTACACCTCGACACCAACGTCATCACGATGCGGCCGTGCTCGTCGTCGAAGAACGCGCGGTGGCGGAAGCGCGATGGATCGAGATCGCCGCCGAGCTCGCGGGCGATGCGGCGCAGCAGGTTGAGGTTGAACTCCGCGGTGACGCCGGCGGCGTCGTCGTACGCCGGCTCGAGGATGTCGACCGGCTTGCGCAGGTCGACCCCGATCAGCACCGAGCCGCCCGGTCCGACCAGGCGCGCCATCTGCCGCAGCAGCGCGGTCGCGGCGTCGGGCTCGAAGTTCCCGATCGTCGAGCCGGGGAAGTACACGACCCTGCGGCCGACGCCACGCACTGGCACGTCGAACGGCCGGGTGAAGTCGGCCGCGACCGGGGCGATGCGCAGCTCCGGATACTCGCGGGCGAGCCGGGTACACTCGGCGGCGAGGTGCTCGGCGCTGATGTCGACCGGCACGTACGCCGCAGGCCGCTCGAGCGCGTCGAGCAGCAGGCGGGTCTTGATCGAGCTGCCGCTGCCGTACTCGATGATCGTCGCATCGGGCCCGAGGACCGCCGCCATCGCATCGACGTGCGCACGCATGATCGCGAGCTCGGTGCGCGTGAGGTAGTACTCCGGCAGATCGCAGATCGCGTCGAACAGCGCCGAGCCGCGCTCGTCGTAGAGGTACTCGGTCGGCAGGCGCTTGTGCGGCTTGGCCAGGCCGGCGTGCACCGCCGCCGCGAAGTGGGCCCGGGCCTCGGACTGCGGATCGACGGCGGGGCCGCGGGCGAGTTGGGGGGCGAGCGGTGGTGTCATGGATCCCTCGCGAGCCGCACGCCGGAGAACTGCCAGCGCGCGTCGGGTGGAAAGAAGTTGCGATAGCTCGCGCGCAGGTGCGAGGCCGGCGAGGCACACGACCCTCCGCGCAAGACGTACTGGTTGCACATGAACTTGCCGTTGTACTCACCGAGCGCACCCTCGGGCGCCCGGTACCCGGGGTATGGCGCATAGGCGCTGCCCGTCCACTCCCACACGTCGCCGAAGAGCTGGACGACGCCGTCGCTCGGCGGTGCGGGCCGCGGCGCCAGGGCCCCGGTCTCGACGAAGTTGCCCGCGACCGAGACGTCGCGCGCGACGTGCTCCCACTCGGCCTCGGTGGGGAGGCGCGCGTCGGACCAGCGGGCGAACGCGTCGGCCTCGAACCAGCTGAGGTGCACCGCGGGTGCGTCGAGATCCAGCGGCACGCGGCCACCGAGGCCGAACTGCGTCCACGACTCGCCGTCGAAGTACCACGTCGCCGGCGCGTCCCAACCGCGAGCGCGCACGCAGTCCCAGCCGAGCGACATCCACAGCTCGGGGCGCTGGTAGCCCCCGTCGTCGACGAACGCGAGCAGCTCACGCGCCGCGCTCGGGCGCGACGCGATCGCGAACGGTCGTAGGAAGACCGTGTGACGCGGGCCCTCGTTGTCGAACGCGAAGCCGTTGCCGTCGTGGCCGATCTCGACCAGGCCGCCGTCGTCGCCGATCCACCGCAGCGGTGCAGGCGACGCCGCAGGCGAAGCCACAGGCGTGCGGTACACCGGCGCGAGCGGGTTGCACGATAGCCCATGGGCGAGATCGGTGAGGATCAGCTCCTGGTGCTGCTGCTCGTGGTGCAGCCCGAGTTCCACGATCTCGAGCATAGCGGACGACGCGGCCTCGAGCGCCTTGCCGATCGCATGATCGACGTGGGCGCGAAAGCTCAGGATGTCAGCGATGCACGGGCGCGAGAGCACACCGCGGGCGCCGCGTTGGTGCGCTGCGCCGACGCCCACGTAGTACGAATTGAAGAGGGTCAGGTAGCGATCGTCGAGCGCGCGATAACTCGGCACGAGGCGCCGCAGCACGAACGTCTCGAAGAACCACGCGGTGTGGGCGAGGTGCCACTTCGCGGGGCTCGCATCGGGCATCGACTGGATGCCGAGATCCTCGGCCGACAGGCCCTCGACCAGGCCGAGCGTCGCCGCACGCACGCGCCGATACGTCGCGACCGGATCGGCCGCGAACGCGGCGGACAGGCCCGGCTCCGCCGCGGACGCGGCGGACACAGAACGCTCGGGCGCAGGCACGTCGGCGGGGAACGACAAGGCGGGCCGCGAGGTTACGCCACGTCGGTCACGGACGCGTCGCGCGCCGATCGATCGGCGCGCGCGGGCCCTCACGCCGCGCGGCCGTTGTCGAGTGTTCGTCGAGTGTCACAGCTGCTCGGACGGTCGCGCCGCGTACCGCCGCAACCACCCGCGCCAACGGTTCTTGCTGTTTCCGAGGTCATCGTATCCCCCGGCGGCGACGATGTCGCCCGAGACGGTGACGGCGAGACCCGACAGGCCGTTCTCGGCGAAGTGCTCGTCGAAGGTCTTGCCCGCGGAGTCTCGCCAGAGCGTCTCGCCCGAGGCGGGGTCGATCTCGGCGAGACCGAGGAGGAGATCCGCGGCCTCGCGCGAGTCGGCGCCGCCGAGCACGATCGTACCATCCGGCTCGAGGGCGATGAGCGACGCCTGGAGGTCCGGCTCGGCGCCCTCGAGTTCGCGCTCGACGTTGCCGTCGGCGTCGAGCACGGTGATCCGATTGTCGCTCACGGTCCAGTACTCGGTCTCGTCCGCGTTGTGGTGATGCTCCCGCGAGTGCGTGAGCAGCAGGATCGAGTCGTCCGGGGCCAACGCGATCCCGGCCATGTACCCGCCGACGCGCCCCTCGTGCGTCCATGTCGGAGCGAGCTGCGCGTCGAGGTTGACCAGCTCGGCCATGTTGGGCCCCTCGTGCATCAACAGCGCCACGAGCTCGCCCGTCGGCCGGGCCACCAGCGCCTCGACGGGAGAGCTGTCGTCGTAGAGCGTGGGCTCGAGGATCTGCGTCACGGGCCCCGGCACGCCGGTCGCCGAGACGATCCCGATTTGCACGCCGACAGCCCCCTGCGTGCCGCCACCGTAGGCCAGTCGACCATCGGGCAGCACCGCGACGGCAGACAGCTCCCTCGTTCCTTCGACGGCGAGCGTCCACAGCAACGCGCCCTCTGGGTCGAGGCTGAACAGCGTACCTTGCTCACGCGTCTCGTCGGCCGGGTCCAACACCTTCGCGGCTGCGAAGATCGTACCGTCCGCGGCGACCGCGATGGCGGTCTGCTGCGTGCCGACAGAGAGGTGCTCGCCGAGCGGCACCGTCCACCGAATGCTGCCGTCGGCCGCGTAGCGCCTCAGCTCTGAATCGCCGTTGTACCCGTCCCAGTGCTGCGCCACGAGCAGGACCCCGTCGTCCGGCGTGGCGACGAGCGCCTCGTAGCTGCTGCCATGGTCGATCGGCTCGAGCACCGTCCAGCGTTCTCGCTTGGTCCCGATCTCGCGGCTGGACAGATCGCACGCCGCGAGCATCGCGATCGCGGCGGAGTACATGCACAGGGTCGTGGCGTTTGGTTGCATCACGGGTGCTTGGTGTCCCTCAGCGCGGCGCGTCGTCACTCGAAGTGACGCAGATCGATTCCACGCGGCGCGCCATCGCGGTGCCGGGGTGCGCCGCGACGTAGGCGCGGCCCGGCGCCGGATCGTGCGCGCTGCGGCACGCGACGATCGCCGCGAAGCCCTCGCGCTCGCCCGTCAACGGCCCCTCGGGGAACCGATCGCGGTGGCGCTGGATCGACGCCTTCGCGTCGTCGTCGCGACCCGCCTGGATCGCGGATCGGATCTCGGCAACGAGCGCCACCGACGCCGCGAGGTCGGCCGCGGGATCGACCGACGGCGCCGGTGCTGCAGCGGGGGCCCTTGGACGCGCGCGCGCCGGTGCCGGCGTCGGTGCCGGCGTGGGCTCGGGCGTCGTGTCGACCAGCGCGGTCGTGCTCGACGGGCTCGGCAACACCGCCGCGCCCACCGTCCCCGTCGCGACCTCGACCGGCTCGCGCGCGGGCGCCTCGCTCGGCCGAGCCGCCGGCCACGACCACGCGACACCGACCGCGATCGCGACGACGCCGAGCGCCCCTGCGGCCGCCAGTCCGATCGCGCCCCAGGGCGCGCGGCCGCCGAGTCCCAGCACGATCGCCTGCACGCGGGTCTGCGCGCGTCGCCGCGTGTCGGCGTCGAGCGTGGCGTCGTCGTGCGCCGCGATGCGCTCGCAGACCCGCTGCAGCCGGGCCCGGATGAGGCGCAGTCGCGAGAACACCGTGTTGCGCGACAGGCCGAGGGCATCGGCGATCTCCTGCGGCGTGCGCCCGTCGAAGAACCACGCCGAGAACACGTCGTGCATCGCCGGATCGAGCCCCTCGGCGAAGCGCTCCATCAGCGCGAGCACCTCGCGCGCCGCGATCCCCTCGTCGAGCTCCTCGGCCGGCGTCGCGCGTGGCATGGCGTCCGCAAGCGCAAGCCTACGTCGCTGCGCGCGGGCGTGATCGCG
This sequence comes from Nannocystaceae bacterium, assembly GCA_044344875.1. GTDB lineage: Bacteria > Myxococcota_A > Polyangia > Nannocystales > Nannocystaceae > Xiheibacterium. Next base: position 42,266 of record JBIJCC010000005.1, on the reverse strand, counting down.
GCGGCCCCGCGCGGCGACGCGCGCCGCGATCGCGAACAGCCACGTCCGCAGCTGGGCCCGGCCGTCGAACGCGGCGAGGCGCCGGTGCACCACGAGGAACACCGCCTGCGCCCCGTCCTCGAGCTCGGCCTCGCGGACGCCGAGGGCCCGCAGGCACGACCAGACGTAGTCGAATTCGCGGCGATAGACCGCCGCGAAATCGGCGGTGGAGCCGGGACCCTCGAGCAGGAGCGCGCCCATCGGGGGTGGATGCCCGGACACGGCGGGGATTGTCACGGAAACTCCACCTCGAGGCCGAGGCTGGGGATGACCGCGACCGCCGTCTCCACGTACACGTCGCGGATCGGGTCGCGGAACTCCTCGATGTGGTAGGCGGAGCGAACGACCGGCAGCTCGATGTCGACGGTGCCCGTGAGCACGAAGCGATCGGCGAACCGCCAGCGCAGGCCCGCCGAGGCGACCGCGGCGAGGCGCGGCGTGTGGACGACGCGATCGGCGTCGGTGCCCTGGCCGTTCGCGCGGGTGCGGCCGGCGAGGGCACCGGCGCACAGCGGCAGCGCCACCGGCCCCATCGACGGTGCGTAGCAGGCCCGCGCCGAGGCGGCCCACCCGTAGATCCGCGCCCCGAGTCCCGGTCGATCGCCGTAGACACCGACGGTCGGCAGCGTCTGCCGCCACCCGAGTTCGACGCGCAGCCGTCCCCGCGAGAGGCCCGCGCGCGCCCCGAAGACACCCGTGAGCCGCGGCTGCACGCCGACGCCGGGACCCGCGAAGAGACCGACGGACCCACGCGTGCGCCGTCGTCGCGGCGGCGATGCGTCGGCCGTGGGGATCGGCGCGACCGCAGCCACCGGACTGGAGGGCGGCGGGGTGGGATCGAGCACCGGCTCGGGCACCTGCGGAGAGCTCGGCAGCGCCTCGATCCGCGCGGCGACGGGCAGCGGATCGATCGCCATCGCCACCAGCAGGGCCGTCGCCTTCGCGAGCGCCTCGCACCGCGGCGCGACCAACGTCCGCACCTGGGGCGACGCATCCGGACTGCGGATCTCGAGGCTCAGCGCGAACGCGTCGGCGCGCCGCTCGACCGTCGCCACCGCGGTGACGCCCGACGTGTCCGCACCGTCGGCGAGCAGGCCAGCGGTCAACGCGATCACGTCCTGCTGCCCCGGGCACGCCGGGTCGGCCGACCACGTCAGATCGGGCGCGGCCACGGCCAACCAGAGCGTCCACAGGGCCGACATCGGGTTCTCGACTACCCTAGCCCAACGCGCGGCGGCCCGCCGGCTTTCGCGGGCCGGGCGACGCCGCCGCGATCACGACAGCGCCAACATCCGATCGATCGGCTTGCGCGCGGCCTCCCGCAGCGCGACCGGCATGTCGAGCTCGGGCGTCATGTCGCGCAGGCACACGTAGAGCTTCTCCAGCGTGTTGAGGCGCATGAACGGGCACTCGTTGCACGCGCACGCGGCCTCGGGCGGCGCCGGTATGAAGGTCTTGTGCGGGGCCTGCTTCTGCATCTGCGTCAAGATGCCGGACTCCGTCACCACGATGAACGACTGGTGCTCGGAGTTGACCGCGTACTCGAGCAGCCGCGTGGTCGAGCCGATGAAGTCCGCCATCGCCAGCACGTGGGGCTCGCACTCGGGGTGCGCGATGACCTTCGCCGTCGGGTGCTCGACCCGCAGGCCCGCGAGCTTCCGCGCGCTGAACGTCTCGTGGACGATGCACCCGCCCGGCCACAGGATCATGTCGCGGCCGGTCTGATCGATGAGGTAGCGGCCGAGGTTGCGATCGGGCGCGAACAGGATCGGCGTGCCCTCGGGCACCGAGCGCACGATCTTCACCGCGTTCGACGAGGTGCAGATGATGTCGCTGGCGGCCTTCACCTCGGCCGAGCAGTTGATGTAGCTGATCGCGACCGCGTCGGGGTGACGCGCGCGCCAGGCCCGGAACCGATCGCCCGGGCACCCGCTGGCCAGCGAACAGCCCGCGTCGAGATCCGGCAGCAGCACCGTACGCGTGGGGTTGAGGATCTTCGCCGTCTCGGCCATGAAGTGCACACCGCAGAACACGATGACGTCCGCGGTGGTGTCGCGCGCGGCCTGGGCGAGCTGCAGCGAGTCGCCGAGGAAGTCCGCGAGGTCCTGGATGTCGGACTCCTGGTAGTAGTGGGCGAGGATCACCGCGTTGCGCTCGCGCTTGAGCCGGGCGATCTCGGCCTCGAGATCCAGTCGCGGATCGACATGGGGTTGTTCCATGGGCATCGGCAGTGTACTACCCCCAGCCGTGGGCGCCACCGCCGAGCGGACCGACACTGCCGTGCGATGCAAGGCGCTGGTCAAGCACTTCGACGACGTCCGCGCCGTCGACGGCATCGACCTCGAGATCCCGCGCGGCGAGTGTTTCGGGCTGCTCGGGCCCAACGGCGCCGGCAAGACCACCACCGTCGAGATCCTGGAGGGGCTGACGGCGCCGACCTCCGGCGACGTCGAGGTGCTCGGCGCGCGGTGGGGCGCGGGCAACGACGCGGCGATCCGCGATCGACTCGGCGTGCAGCTGCAGGAGACGCAGCTCTCCGAGTACCTCACCGTCGAGGAGACCGTCCGGCTCTTCCGCAGCTTCTACCCGCGCGGTCGCACGACGGACGAGGCCATCGCGATGATGGCGCTGGGTGAGAAACGCCGCGCCCGCGTCGGCACGCTCTCCGGTGGCCAACGCCAGCGCCTCGCGCTGGCGTGCGCGCTGGTCGGCGCGCCGGACCTGCTGTTCCTCGACGAGCCGACCACCGGCCTCGATCCCCAGGCGCGCCTGGCGATCTGGGAGGTCGTCGAGACGTTCCGCAGGGGCGGCGGCACGACGATCCTGACGACGCACTACATGGAAGAGGCGGCGAAGCTCTGCGACCGCGTGGCGATCATCGACCACGGCAAGATCATCGCGCTCGGCACCCCGGCCGCGCTCATCGCCTCGCTCGGGGCCGATCGCATCGTCGAGTTCGAGCTCGAGGGCGAGATCGACGTCGCGCGGCTCGCCGAGCTGCCGGGCACCGCGGGCCACCACCGCAAGGGCGCGACGCACGTGCTCACGGTGCGCGAGCTCGCCGACACGTTGCCGGCGCTGCTCGCCGCGCTCGACGCCGCGAAGGTCCGCCTGGTCACGATGACCACCCACGAGCCCACGCTCGAGGACGTGTTCGTGCACCGCACCGGGAGGGCCCTGCGCGATGAGTGAGCCACGATCACCGCTGTACGAACTCACGCTGTCCCGGCTGCGCGAGTTCATCCGCGATCCGGGCGCGGTGTTCTGGACGTTTGGTTTCCCGATCGTGCTGGCGGTCGCGCTCGGCATCGCGTTCCGCGAGGCGCCGCCGGCCGAGTCCCACGTCGCCGTCGACGCGGCCGCGATCGGGGCCGAGGCGCTCGCCGTCGATCTCGACGCCGACCCGACCCTGTCGGCGCGCACGATGGACGACGCCGCGGCCGCCCGCGCCCTGGCGACCGGCAAGATCGATCTGTTCGTCGTGCCCGGGGTCGGCGACGCGGCCTGGACGTACCGCTACGACGCCGTGCGCCCCGAGTCGCAGATGGCCCGCATCGCCGTCGACGCCGCCGTGCAGCGCCGGGCCGGCCGCACCGACGTGGTCGCGAGCCAGGACGACATCCGCACCGAGCCCGGCGCGCGCTACATCGACTTCCTGGTGCCCGGCCTCATCGGCCTCAACATCATGGGCAGCGCGATCTGGGGCATCGGCTTCGCCGTCGTCGACGCGCGCCGCCGCAAGCTGCTGAAGCGCCTGGCCGCGACCCCGATGTCGCGCGCCCATTTCCTGCTGTCGTTCATGCTCTCGCGCCTGGTGTTCCTCGCCGGCGAGGTCATCGCGCTCGTGGGGTTCGGGTGGCTGGTGTTCGACGTGCCGGTCCGCGGGTCGATCGTGGCGCTCTCGGTGGTCGCGACGTGGGGCGCGCTGACGCTGACGGGGATCGCGATGCTGCTCGCCGCGCGGCCGCGCAGCACCGAAGTCGCGTCGGGCTTCGCGAACCTCTTCATGCTGCCGATGTGGCTGCTGGGCGGGTCGTTCTTCAGCTACGAGCGGTTCCCGGAGGCGGCGCTGCCGGTGATCCGGAGCTTGCCGTTGACCGCGTTGAACGACGCGCTGCGCAAGGTGATGAACGAGGGGTTGGGGTTGGCGGACGTGGCGTTCGAGATGACGGCGCTGGGGGTGTGGGGGGTGCTGTCGTTCGCGATCGCGTTGAAGTTCTTCCGCTGGCAGTAGCTGTGGGCGATCGCTCGAAGTCGCGCCGGGTGCTGCGCGACTCGAAGGCCGGCACGCGCCCGTGATAGCGTTGGTTCGTCGTGGCCTCCCCTCGAACGCCCCACCTGACGCCTTACGCCCTCGCCCTCGTCGTCGTCACGTCCGCGTGCGCCGAGGGGCAGGTGCGCCAGCCGTCGACGGGCGGCGTCGTGACGGGCACCAGCGCGACCCCGACCGCGACGAACGCGACGACGGGATCCTCGGACACCGACGACGACGGGTCATCCACCGCGGATGCATCGCCGTCGAGCCCAGGTCCCGACCCGAGCACCTCGTCGAGCGTCACGGACACCTCGAGTTCATCGGCCGACTCGGGCGGGCCGGTCTGCGGCAACGGGACCGTCGAGGGCGACGAGCAGTGCGACGACATGGGCCGCTCCGGGACGTGCAACGACGACTGCACCAGCGCACTGTGTGGCGACGGTGTCGTCAACGCGACCGCTGGCGAAACCTGTGACGATGCGGGCGCGTCGGTGACCTGCGACGACGACTGCACCGCGGTCGAGTGCGGCGACGCCCTGGTCAACGCGGCGGCCGGCGAGCAGTGCGACGACGGGGACGAGTCCGCGGCCTGCGACGACGACTGCACCCCGAGCGACTGCGGCGACGGTGTGCAAAACATGGCCGCGGGCGAGGCGTGCGACGATGCGGGCGAGTCCGCGGCGTGCGACGTCGATTGCACCGTCGCCCAGTGTGGCGACGGCGTGGTCAACGGCAGCGCAGGCGAGGCGTGCGACGGCGGTGGCGACTGCGACCCCGCCACCTGTCAGCCCGCGTCGCCCTGTGACATCGACCCGGTCGGGGCTGCCGTGGCGGCGTGCATGAACGACTTCCCCAACTGCGTGGTGCAAGACGGCGGCGTCGTGGGCTACGCCGACCCGTCGTGCACGGGCTGCAACTGCGGCGGCGTCGGCGAGCCGTGGCGGTTCTACTGCACCGCGGACGACTTCGCCGGCACCAACTACCACTGCGCTGCGTGCACGGTGGGCGAGATCCTCGCGCCGCACGACCCGTGCAACTGCGATCCGGGCACGACCGTGGTGACGGGCAACTTCTGCGAAGCGTAGCCGCCGGGTCGCGGCGCCCTCGTGGCTACTCGCACGCGCCGGGGTACACGAGCCAGAACTCCGAACCGACGTCGCCGTCGTCGCAGGCCGACGTCACCACGAGATCGAGGATGCCGTCCGCGGTGAGATCGACGCTGCCGTAGTCGAAGTCGACCGTCCCGTCGGCGGCGCAGACGTTGGCGCCGCCGAGCTGCCGGAACGGCTCGCCGTCGAGCATCGCGGTGGGCGTGGGCAGGCCCCACAGCGCGCCGTCGTCGGCGAAGCCCTCGGCACCGCCGGCGTAGACCAGCCAGAAGTCCGAGCCGACGTCGCCGTCGTCGCAGGCCGACGTCACCACGAGATCGAGGATGCCGTCCGCGGTGAGGTCGGTGCTCGTGTAGTCGAAGTCGACGGTGCCATCGGCAGCGCAGACATCGGCGCCACCCAGCTGCCGGAACGGCTCGCCGTCGAGTGTCGCGGTGGGCGTGGGCAGGGACCACAGGCTCGCGTCGTCGGCGAAGCCACCCGCGCCGCCGGGATGGACCAGCCAGAAGTCCGAGCCCACGTCGCCGTCGTCGCAGGCCGAGGTCACCACGAGATTCAGGCGTTCCGTCCGCGGTGAGATCGACGACGGCATAGTCGAAGTCGACGGTGCCGTCCGCGGCGCAGACATCGGCGCCGCCCAGCTGCCGGAACGGCTCGCCGTCGAGGTCCGCGGTGGGCGTGGGCAGGCTCCACACCGTGGCCTCGTCGGCGAAGCCCTCCGTGCCGCCGGCGTACACCAGCCAGAGGTCGGTGCCGACGTCGCCGTCGTCGCAGGCCGACGTCACCACGAGATCGACGACGCCGTCGGCGGTGAGATCCGTGACCGCGTAGTCGAAGTCGACCGTGCCATCCGCCGCGCAGACATCGGCGCCGCCGAACGTCCGGAACGGCTCACCGTCGAGGGCGGCGGTGGGCGTGGGCAAGGACCACAGGCTCGCGTCGTCGGCGAAGCCACCCTCGCCGCCGGCATGGACGAGCCAGAAGTCCGAGCCGACGTCACCCGCGTCGCAGGCCGAGGTCACCACGAGATCGGGCGTGCCGTCGGCGGTGAGATCGGCGATCGAGTAGTTGAAGTCGACGGTGCCGTCCGCGGCGCAGACATCGGCGCCGCCCAGGAGCCGGAACGGCTCGCCGTCGAGGTTTGCGGTGGGCGCGGGCAAGCTCCACAGCGTCGCCTCGTCGGCGAAGCCGTCCGCACCGCCCGCATACACCAGCCAGAAGTCGGTGCCGACGTCACCGTCGTCGCAGGCCGAGGTCACGACGAGATCGAGCCGACCATCACCGGTGAGATCGATGCTCGCGTAGTTGAAGTCCACCGTGCCATCGACCGCGCAGACGTTGGCGCCCCCCAAGAGCCGATACGGCTCGCCGTCGAGGTCGGCGATCGGCGTCGGCAACGTCCACAGCTGGGCGTCGGGCGAGGTGTGCGTCGCCTCGCAGGTCGGTGGATCCCCGGTGTCCGCGCTGTCGCCCGTGTCCGCGGTGTCGGTCGTGTCCGCGCCGTCGGTCGTGTCCACGCCGTCACCGGCGTCCACGCTGCTGTCGGCGCTGGGATCGGTGGCCGAACCCGGGGTTGGATCGCCGTCGGTGTCGGCGGCGCCATCGTCGGAATCACCGCCCTTGGCACAGGCCAGTACGAGGCACACGGGCAGGAGGGGTCGCAGGGTCATGCGTCCACGACGGACGCCGCGCAGCCCAGTTGCAAGGCGAGGCCGGCGAAGACGTGAACCGGTGCCGGACCGGGGCAACTCTGCGATTCGAGCGTGGTCATGCGGCCGACCATCCGAACCTCCCTGGCCTTGCTCGCGATCGCGGTGGGCGGATGCGCGCCCGGGCGCCTGCGGATGACCCCGATCGACGACGGCTCGCCGCCGCCGGACGACACCTTCGTCGTCGCCCGCCCGGGTGGACTGGAGGTCGACTTCGTCACGCTGCTCGCGTCGGCGGCCAGGCTACGGGTCAGCGCGCACCGCGTCGCCGCGCGGCAGGTCGAGATCCGACTGCGATCACGACAGACGCGATCGCGGTGCGCGGTCGAGCAACGCGTGCACTTCGCGCTCGAGGGCTTCGATCGCGGGGAGTGGACGATCGTCCTTCTCGACGGCGACGAGCGGGTCGCCGCGGCGCGCGTGCAGGTCCCCGAGCCTCCATCGGCGCACGCGCGGGGCCGCCGGGGGCTCCGCGCCCGCGGTTGCTGATCACCCGCCGGGTCGGCAGGCCAAGCCGATTCCGGGCACGCCGGAGGTGCCGACCTGGCTCAGGAACTGGCCCGTCGACGCGTCGAAGCGCTTGATCAACTGGTCGAAGGACGAGAACACGTACGCGGTCCCGTCGAGGACGTCGACGCCGTGGATGAAGCCCTCCCAGCACAGCAGGGGCGCGTCGGGCTGTCGCTCACCCGTGCCGATGTCCCATCGCAGAACCTTGTTGTCGGCGAACCATGCGGCGAACACCGAATCGCCGTCGGTCGCCATCTTCAGACCGAACAGGCCGTCGAGCGTCTGGACGAGGCTGGGGCTGTCGCTCTGCGCGGCTGCGAAGTCCGCGTACACCACCACGTCCTGGAACCCGTAGGCGCCGCCGAAGCCGGGTTGCACGAGGATCTGGCCCTCGTAGTCGGCCACCATCGCGCAGGGGGTCCCGCTGTCGGTGGCCGTGCCGTCGATCGTCGAGACCTCCCAGAGCGTGCCGGCGCACACGTACATCGCATCGCCGATCCATGCCAATCCGCCATCGTTGGGCGTCACCTCGCCGCTGGTGGTCGTCAGCACGCAGCTGTTGCCGGACTCCACGCCGACCAGCACCACGCTCTGACCGTCGTAGGTCGCACAGTGCACGCCCTCGGCGACGATCGCGGCGCACTCGTCCTGCTGTATGCCGCTGGGGCCGGCCTGCGGTGCGCAGTCGGGGAGCGATTCGCCGGGCGTGCCACCGCACGCTCGACTGGGTTCGTACTCGAAGTGCTGCCCCGCGTAGCACCGATCAGCCTCGTCGATCGGGATGCCGAGCACGCCTGCATAAGCCGCACGCAGCGTGTCGAGGACGCACGACTCGTCGCTGCCGCACGCCGAGGTATCCGGCTCGGCTCCGCCGTAGAAGACCTCCACGCCCTCGGGCGCGCTGACCGAGCTGCCCCCATCGGCTGCCTCGCCCCCGAAGTACCAGACCTGGTCCAACTCCCCCTGGGGCCCGAGCTCGACGGCCCACTGCACCGACGAGTAGCTCTCGAGCACGAGCGTGTTGGTGCCCGGCAGGTCGAAGTGCACCGGCGCGTCGTGACCGAAGTAGAGCGGCTCGTACAGCGACACCATGTGGACCGTCGGCACGCCGGGCGCATCGGACCGATAGACCGCCGTCGGCTCGCAGTCGAGGAGCGCAGTGTCCACCAACGTCGGGGGCGCGCAGGCATCGACCGCCCCCGTGCTCGACGCGTCCGACGAATCCGCCGCGCCCGTACTGCCGCCCCCGGACGACTCGGAGCTCGAACTGCTGCTCTCGCTGGAGTCCGAAGGGGCCGTGCTCCCGGTGCTCTCTGTGCCCGCGCCCGAGGAGCTGCTCCCATCGGCGCCTCCGCTGCTGCCGGGCAGGCTGGTGTCCTCGCCGCCGACCTGCGCCGCGTCATCGCCACAGCCGGTCGCCCACGCACACAGGAGCCCGAACCTCCACCACTGCGATGCCATCGCGCCCATCTCCACCATCCATCTGGCCATCACGCTGGCCATCCACCCGAGTCATCCAACCGACGACCGCACATCGCGGTCGCGCTCGACGATCAACGTAGCACCGTGGATGCAGGGGCCGCCAGTTGGCAACTTGCACAATTTTCGCGTTCGCGTTCGCGTTCTTCCGTCGGGCGGTGCCCCGCACCGCGGGACACTGGCACGATCAACCCTGCGGACGATCGTGCCAGCGCCCGTCCATCGCGGATCACCCCGCCCGACCAGCGCTGCGATCGCGCATGCTGCCGTGCGGATGTCCCTCGGCGGCCCCGGGCCGCGCCTGTGCGGCCGACTCTTTCTGACCGCGCTCGGCGACGAGGAGGGCGAGCTTCGAACGTGCGGACGGCGAGACACCGATCTCACGCTCCAGGATTTCCACGAGTGTCGTCAGTCGCATCGACACTTGGAGTATCGCGCGCGCATCCTCGGAACCATCGTCGCGATCCGCACGGATCCGCGAAGATCTGCAGCGCATCGCCGATCTGACGCGACGGCGAAATTTCGCGACGCGGGCAGATCCCGGATCAGATCTCGGCGGCACCGGGAGATCTCGCGAAGATCGGGAGATCTCGCCGGGATCTGCAGGAGATCGCTCCTTCGACGTCGTGACGACGAACGCCGTGCAGACCACGATCGTCACCCTCGCGCCCCGGCGACCGAGCACCGGATTCCGAGCTGCGCGAGGAACTGCGCATCGGCGAGCGCATCGCTCATCGATCCATTGCCGACCAGGTGGATCTCCTGGGGTTTGCCCTCGAGGTGGTTCGACGCGAGCTCGACTCCGGCATCGCCATCTCCCGGACGGATGTCGATGGTGCCAACGACGTAGTCGGGCCGCGCCTCCACGATCTCGGGCATCCGCAGATGGCAACCCACCAACGCCGTCCGACCATCGTCGCGCCGTGCGAGCACGGCGTTGCCACGACGCACGAGTGTCACGTCGGACAAGGCGATCCACTCGAACGGTTGCGTCACGATCCCCTCGGCGAGCGTCGCGGGTCGATCGACCGGCGCGTCGGCGACCGACGCGAACACGACCCCCAACGCTGCAGCGCGGGCGACTCGAGTCGCCGCGAGATGGCCTCGATCGTCCTGGTTGAGCACGATGATCGCCTCGACCCCGCCATGCATCGACTCGGGGATCGCCGCGAAGTCGGCGGCATCCTCTATCGGGAGCAGCACCAGCGCCAGGCGCCCGGGGCCGACTTCGATGGCGACGGCGCCCCACGGCGCGACGCCGATCACCCAGGGTGGGGCGGCGGCCTCCGGGGTCGTCGATGGCGGCCGGGCCGCCCTGGCACGGAACAATCTGTCGAAGATGCCCAATCTCCCGAGGATAGCCGCCGCGTCCTCGAGGCGCGCGCTCACGCACGGCGGTCCGCACCAGCGTTGCCGCAGCGCCACGCTCGCGAGTCCGCGATGTTTCCCCACGCGGCTAGATCCCCACCCATGACCCGTCGCCGCGCGCCCATCCACGTCGTCCTCGCCTCGCTCGCGCTCACCCCCGCGGGCTGCTCGAACGGCGCCGACGCGCGTGCCGACACCGTCAACACCTCGATTGCCAGCGCCGACACCAGCGGTGGTCCGAGCTCCGGCACCGACGCGGGCGAGACCACCTCGGGCAACGCGGGCTCCAGCTCGACCGATCCCACCGCGACGAGCCTCGACGCGTCGTCGGGCGAGACGGTCGATCCGTCGACGACCGAGGCGGCGACGACCGAGTCGACGACGACCACGACAACTGGGCCCGCGACCGAGGGCAGCACCGAGACGTCCGTCGCCGAGACCACCACCACCGGCGTCGCGGCCGACGACGACAGCATCTACGAGATCCAGGACGGCACGATCGGCGCGGGCGTCGTGGTCGACGTGCAGGGCGTCGTCGTCACCGGCGTGGCCGGCAACGCCATCTTCGTCCAGGAGCCCGGCGGCGGCGAGTACAGCGGCGTGTTCGTGTTCCTGATGGCGGCGCCCACGGTCGAGATCGGCGACGAGGTCGACCTCGTCGGGCTCACGGTCGAGTTCAACGGGCTCACCGAAATCGACGTGACCGGCGGCTCCATCACCGCCACGGGCAACACCGGCCTCGATCTCGTGCCCGAAGTCATCGACGCTGCGGATCTCGGCGAGCCGTGGGAATCGGTACTGGTCCGCGTCCAGGGCGATCCCGTCGGCGTGGTCGCCCTGCCCAGCGGCGACGAGTTCGACGTCGCCGTGGGCGGCAGCGTCGTGCGCATCGACGACTTCCTCTTCAGTCCGTTCGACGACGCGGTGAACTTCCCGAGCTTCGGCGTCGAGGCCACGTTCAGCGCGATCTCGGGCCCGGTGAACTACTTCGGCGGTGCGTTCAAGGTCGCGCCGCGCGACGCCGCCGACTTCGAGGACTACGTGGCCCCGCCGACCGCGGAGTTCGGCGTCGACGACCTCCTGCCGGGCGAGCTCGTCGTCACCGAGGTGATGATCAACCCGACCTGCGCCCAGGACAGCTGCGAGTGGATCGAGGTCTACAACGCCACCGATGTGGAGATCGATCTCCAGGGTCTGCGGATCCAGGACGACGGCATGAACGAGGGCACGGTGACCTCGAGCCTGGTCGTGCCCGCCAACGACTACGTCGTCATCGCCTCGCACGACCTCGCGGGCTGGCCGTATGCCTTCACCGCGGACGCCTTCTTCGGCAACCAACCCGCGCTCGGCAACGCCGGCGATACGGTGTTCCTGCTCAACGCCACCGACACCCTCGACGCGACGGCCGCCTGGGGCGGCGGCGCGGTATCGGGCCGGGCGTGGCGGCTCGACCCCACGCTCATCGACGCGGCATCCAACGATCTGCTCGGCAGCTGGTGCTACTCGAACACGCCACTGGTCGACGGCAACGTGATGGGCGAGTTCGGCACGCCGGGGGCGGCCAACGGCGTCGCGTGCAACTGAGCGGCGGCGCGCCGCGGCGCATGGCCGAGCATTCGCTGGGCCGCGGGCAGGATCACCGAGTCGATCGCTCGCGTAGCGATCGCGTGGCGATCACCCGCGGTGAGCCGCCCGTGTCGTCGCCATCGGTCCGCTTCGGTCGCTGCGGGCTCGGCCGCCGGGCCGCTGGGGATCCACCGCGCCGGATCGGAGAACGCTGCGGCCACCGCCGCACGCAGCGCTGCGTCGCCCCGGGACAGCGCCCACGCGACGAACGTCCACGCCAGGTCGACGTGGGCGAGCTCCTGCTCGAGCACCCGGGACAGCGCGTTGCGAAGCGCCGGGTCTTCCGCCGCGTCGCGGGCTGCCTGAAGCTGTAGCGCCGAGATCGTCTCCGCGACGCAGCCCTCGCGGATCGTCGCGACCACGACGTGGATCGGATCGTCGGCGCCGACGAGCGCGCCCGTCACCGACAGCGGACCGGGGGCCCACGCACTGCGGCCGTGGGTCCGCGCGAGCGCGAAGAACAGGCCCGCGTGCTCGCGTTCGTCGAGCGCGGCACGCAGCGCGCCGTCGACGAACCGCGGCGGCGCGGCCATCGCCAGCAGCTGCAGGGCGAAGCGCGAGAACGAGGCGATCGCGGCGTGCTCGTGTTGCGCGTCGAACAGCCACGCCGCGGCGAGCAACTCGGCGAACGCGGGTGAGGCCTCGGGCTCGATCGACGCGCAGAGCGTCGCGTCGCACCACGCGTCACCCTCGCACAGCGGCGCGAGGCGAGCCTGGCCCGCCACCACGAACGGTCGACCCGGACACAGCTGCCCGAGGGTCCCCCAGTAGCAGCACGCGCCGTTCTCCAGGGGCGTGGGCCCGCACTGGTCGTAGAAGCCACCGCACTCGGAGAGGAAGTCGGCCGCGCAGACCTCGAGCGCCTCACGCTCGGCCTCGCCGATCGCACTGCAGATCCCGTCGGGGGGCGCGGGCTGACAGATCGCGACCCATCCGCCGAACTGCTCGTCGCGCTCGCAGGCGAGGCCCTGCAACTGCGCGGGAAGCTCGGGGTTGTCGCAGTCGGGCGGCTGCGGCCCGCCGACGTCCGGCTGCGGCGGGAGGTCGAAGTACGGCGTGTCGTCGCTGCCGTCGTCGACATCGCCCGCCGACGATTCCCCCGGCGTCGACGTCGACGACGAGACCGTCGCGCTCGCCGAGCTCGCCGTGGCGGTCGACGCCGTCGCGCTCGCCGACGTCTCCTCGCCCGCGCCGTCACCGTCGCCGCCGTCACTTCCGCCATCGACGGCGCGCGCGCTGCAGCCCGCGAGCCCGAACCCCAACGAGATCGCGCGATTCAACCGGTGTAGCATCCACTCACCCCCGATTCGACTGTACAGGACTGCGCCATCCGCCGCGACGCACGGGGCAATCCCCGTAGGATCGACGTACGCGCGCCACGACAATCCGCGGTGAACTGGCCGACCGACACCCCGGCCGCTACACTGCCCGTTCATGCTTGCACGCGCGCGCGGCCTCGCCCTGCTCCTGTTCGGCAGCACCGCGCTCGCCTGTGGTGACGACTCCTCCTCCGCCGACGGCGACGCGGGGGGCACGGCCGGCGCCGAGTCCGGCGACACCACGGCCGGCCCCACCACCGACAGCCCGACCAGCGGTGCCGACGACGCCTGTGCCTGCGACGACGCGGACCCGTGCACGATCGACACCTGTGACGGCGGCACGTGCACGCACGAGCCCGAGCTGACCAACGCGTGTCGGCCGACCATCGACGTCACGTTCCCACCGCGCGCCGCGACGATCACCGGCGCCGCGAACACGCCCTCCGTCACCGTCACGGGCACGGTCGCCAGCGGCCTGGGCACGATCACGGCGCTGTCGCTCAACGGCGAGCCCGTCACGGTGGCCGCCGACGGCAGCTTCGCCCACGACGTCGCGGTCGACGTCGGCGGCAACGTGCTGGTCTTCGAGACCGAGGACGACGCCGGCAACAAGCGCCGCCGCGTGCAGTCGTTCCTGTGGTCGACCGGTTTCCGCAAGCCGACGACGCCGCCCGACGGTGTCATCCCCGAGGGCCTCGGCTTCTGGCTGGCCCAGGAGTCGCTCGACGACGGCGATCACAGCCTGCCGGTCGACGACCTCGCGACCGCGCTCGAGCTGGCGCTCGGCACCTTCGACACCAGCGCGTTCGCCAGCGCCGACTCGCCGATCGCATCGCAGGTCGGCTACGACGTCTACCTCACCAGCCTCGAGCTCGGCTCGGCGAGCGTCGCCCTCGCGGGGGCCGACGGCGGCATCCGCCTCGACGCGAGCCTGCGCGACATCGTGGGCGACCTCGAGTTCGACTGCACCAACTTTGGCTGTCAGCTCGCGGGCGGCGACGGGACCGGCGGCCTGTCGATCGAGGCGGTGCAGGTCACCGGCACGCTGCTGCTCACCGCGTCGCCCGACCATCAGTTGTCGGCGACGCTGGTCGACGTCGACGCGGTGGTCGACCCCGATGACGTGAACATCTGGTCGAACAACGCGTGGACGGACATCCTGCTGTCGGTCGTGGAGATCTTCATCCACGACTCGCTGGTCGCGAGCCTCGAGGGCGCGCTCGAGGACCAGGTGCAGGCGCAGCTCGGGCCCGCGCTCGCCAACGGGCTGGCCGCGCTCACCCTCGCGACCACGTTCGAGTTCCCCAACCTCGGCAACGCGCGCAAGTCGATCCCGGTCGATCTCGCCGCCGACTTCACCGCGACCGACTTCCACGACGGCGTCGCGCCGCCGGCCGACTCACCGCCGCAGGGCGGCGCCGTGGTGCTGCGCGCCGGTGGCTACCCCACGCTCGAGGTCACCGCGTATGACAACCTCGGCGTGCCCGAGCGCGCCGGCTGTGGCCTCGCGCCGCAGACCCTCAGCATCCCGCGCCAGGCCCCGCTCGAGATCGCGTTGGCGGACGACACGCTCAATGAGCTGCTCTACGCCGGCTGGCGCGGTGGCCTGCTCGAGTTCCCGCTCGGCGGCATCAACGGCGGCGGCCTCATCGAGGACCTCGACGTGCAGGTCAGCGGCATGCTCGCGCCGACCGTCTCCGACTGCGGACCCACGGGCACGCTCATGGCGACGATCGGCGACATCGCGATCGCGGCGACGTTCACCATCAACGGCAACCCCGTGCAGTTCGACGCCTTCACGACGTTGGTCGTGCGCGTCGACATCCAGGCCTCCGAGAACGGGATCGTCCTCGACCTCGCCGAGGTCGAGCGCGTCGAGACCGAGCTCACCGCCGACGAGTCCAACATCGCGATGGAGGCGTCGTTCGTCGACCTCCTCGAGGCCCAGCTCGTCAACGGACTGCTCGGCCAGCTCGGCACCACCGGATTCGGCGCCATCTCGCTGCCGCAGATCGACCTCTCGGGGATGCTCGGCTTGCCCCCGGGCACCGCGATGCTGACGATCCACACCGACTCGGTGACCCGCGACAACGGCACCTCGGTCATCGTGGGTCGGTTCTAGACCAGGGCGCGGTAGAGCGTTCGCGGCCCCTCGCGCGTTGGCAGCTCCAAGGCCCGCGATTCGCTACCCTGTCGAACGACGCATGCGACCGTCCATCACGATCCCCCTGTGCGCCGTGCTCGTCGCGGTCGCGTGCACGTCCCACGAGCCACCGGCCCGCGAGGCACCGCCGTTGGCAGACACCACGCCCGAGCCCAGGGCGGAGCCCAAGGCGGAGCCCAAGCCCGAGCTGAAGCCCGAGCCCAAGCCCGAACCGCCGCCGAAGGTCCTCCAGCTCATCGGCACCATCTCGTCGGTCTCCCTCGTCGAGGATTGCCCGGACACCACACCGGAGTCCCTGCCGACGAGCCCTGCGCCGTCGGCCGTCGCGCCCGCGGCCCCGATCACGGCATTGCGGGATCAGCCCGCGGGCGACACCGAGCGTGGGATGTGGCCGCCACCGTGTCGTCAATCGACGGTGCAGCTCACGCTCGCGCACGACGGCGACGTCGCCCAGCGCATCGTGATCCAGGCCGCGCGCCTGGTCGACGCGGACACGAACGCACCGCTGGGCGCGATCCCCGTGCGCGGCCCGACGCGCTGGGACGCGACGAGCAGCACGTACGTCGCATGGGACGAGCTGCTCCCCGCCGGCCCCGGGATCATGGCCAGCTACAAGCTCGCCGCGGCCGGCGAGCGCGTGCTGGGGCGAGCCGTGCTCGAGCTGGACGTCCGCTTCGACGGGCGCACGATCACGCTGCGCTCGCCGGAGTTCCAGCACGAGCCGCCCCACGTGATGGTGACGTGAAGCGGCCCGCGGGCCCACCGTCGACGATCAGAACACGATCCCGCAGTTGCGGTTCGCGAGCTGGTCGATCGGATACGCCAGCACGAAGTTGAAGCACATCTCGTCGCCGGTGCCCTCGCCGAAGCCGACCGGCGCCGAGCCCGGGTTGTCGTACGTGCACGTCGTCTGCAGGCTCTCGCCGGGGTGGACCACGATCTCCTGATCGTTGAAGTACATGCCCTGGCTCTCGAAGTTGAACGGCTTGTCGATCACCGTCTCGGTGACTCCACCCCCCCGCGTCAGCACGGTCTTCATCGCGCGACCGAGTTCGTGCATGTGCGGCGAGGCGCCGATGATGTGCAGCTCGGGCCAGAACAGCGTGAGCAGGCTGCCGCAGTTGCCGACCTCGGTGTGGTTCTCGGCGCCCGCGGGGATGTTCAAGCTCGTCGTGCCGAGGGTGAGCACGCCGGCGGTCTGCGGCTCGGGCGTCTCGGGCACGCAGAACGCGACACCGCTGCGATCGGCCGCATCATCGTACTGCGCGGCGTTGTGGTAGTGCACCTGCATCACGTACCAGTCGTCGGGGCCGCCGAGCTCGAGCCCGACGCCCGGCGGCATCATCACGTTCTCACCACCGGGCGCCCAACCGGCGATGAAGTCGGCCTGCAGCTGCAGCGACAGATCGCACGGGAACACCGCGCCCTCCTCCTGGGGCTGCTGCGTGCGATAGAGGATCCAGTGGTGGAGGACGCGCTCGTCGTCGATGATCGGCGCCCACGCGATCGCCTGGCTCGGCTCGGTGAAGGGGGCCTTGAACGCAAAGCACTGGTACAGATCTTCGGCGCCCTGCGCCGGCACGAGGAACGGCGCGTCCGGATCGCCCGGCGCGTGGGCGCGGACTTCGAAGCTCGGCTCGCACGGCAGCGCGTCGGGACCGACGGGATCGACATCGGGGCCATCGCCCGGCTGGCAGTCGGCGTCGGGATCCTCGACGGCCCCGGCGGTGATCCAGTCGAGCACCACTTGCCGGTGCTCGTCGCTCATCGCGCCATCGGGGGGCATCGGCTTCACGTCGGTCACGAGGCGATCGGCGACGACCTCGTAGACCTTGCGGGTCGGATCGGTCGGCGCGGGCACCTGCAGATCGGCGTAGGTGACCAGGGGCATCGGGGCGCCGAAGGCCGGCGCGGCGCCGTGGCACTCGCCGCACGCGGCCGCGAGCGCATCGGCGACCTCGCACGGCAATCCCGACGACGGTGGGTCCGGCGGCTCGTCCCCCGTCGCCTCGCCGACCGTGCCGTCGCCCTCGCCCGAGCTGCTGCCGTCCGCGGGATCCCAGGTGACGCCACCCGCGTCGTCCGGCATCTCGCCCGGGAAGCAATCCCCGGCGGGGCACAGCTCGTCCGAGGGCGAGCTGCTCGTGCAGCCGATCGCCAGCGCACTGGCTGCGAACATGGTTCGAAGGAGATTCCGCGTCGACTGCCCCATGCGCGAGGGCAGTGCAACGACCGTGCCCCGGATCACGCGGCGAGAGATCGAGCGAACGCACCACGCCGCGGTGACGACGCGGCGCGTGGCTGGGCGAACTGCTCAATCATTCGCCCAACAACTCGCGCACGCGATCCGCGACGTCAGGGCACCGCGGCCGCGGCAGCGCCCCCGTCGGCGGCGCCCTCGGCCTTCACCACGGCGGCGCCGCCGGTGGGCATCGCGAACTTCGCGGTGTCCACCACGGCGCCGAGCTCGATCTTCGTCAGGGTCTGGGTCGCCTTGGCCAGCTTGGCATCGGTCACCTGCAGGTACGGCAGCTTGAGGCCACCGACCTCGCGGTAGTCCTTCAGCTCGACGGAGATCGGCATCTTGCCCATCGGCGTCACCTGGTCGAACGACTGCGCCAGCTGCAGGCCGCTCTCGGCGTCGAACGTCAGCGTCACCGTGGCGCCGTCCTTGGCCACGAGCTGGACGTCGTAGGCCTTCTTGCCCCCGACCTCGCGCTCGCCGATCGTCTCGGCCTTCTCGAAGTAGCGCTGCCAGTGCGCCGCGAGCGAGGGGCTCGATGCCCACGCCTGCTGCGCGGCCTCGGCCCCGGTGAGGCGCCGTAGGCCGCTGATCGGATCCTCGGACCAGATGACATCGCCCTGCTTGCCGGCGCGCACGGTGCCGATGCCGACCATGTTCTGCTCGGTGTAGAAGTCGCCGGCCTTCCACCACAGCTTCATCGCGCCCGTGATGTTCTGGCCCTGCACCACGAGCTCGCCCTCGAGGTAGAAGCTGTCGAGATCGTCGAGCTTGGCGCGGCCCCCCTGGGCCTCGACGGCCTTGTCGAGGAGTTCGGTCGCGCTGGGTAGCCCGGCCTTCGGCGCCGCGGCGGCCTTGGGGTCCTCCTTGGCGCCCGCCACCGCCGTGGGGTTGGGCTTGGCGTCGGCTGGCGCATCACCGCCGGCGGCCGTGGTCGACGCCGCGCGATCGCAGCCACCGGCCATGGACACTGCGTGGATCACAACTGCGAGGAACACACCGATTCGTCGGACATCGCTTCGTAGGCGCACGGACTCACTCCTGACGGGGCCTGACAGGGCCTGACGGGTCATCGCATCACACGGGTTGCTTCAGGAACTCCACGGCCGCGTCGAGCACCGGATCGCGGCCGGCGGCGAAGTCGGCCCGGGTCTCGACGACGTTGATGTCGGGCACCACGCCGACGCCCTCGACGAGGGTGCCCTTGGGCGTGCGGTAGTCGCCGACGACGTATTGGAGGATCGCGCCGCCGGGGAGCTCGTCGATCACCGACGGCAGCGCGGCGCCGGCCGAGGCGCGGCCGCCGACGACCTTCGCGCGGCCGAGGTCGCGCAGACCCGCCGCGAAGATCTCGGAGGTGCTCGCGGTGCCCTCGTCGACGAGGATCACGACCGGGCCCTTGAACGGGTTGGAGCCGGCCTCGACGTTGAAGTCCTGGGTGAAGTCGCGGAACTGCAGCCGACCGAGGCTGCCGGGCTCGGACAACAGCAGGCGCGCGACGGGCACGGACATCGCACCGACGCCGCCGGGGTTGCCGCGCAGATCGAGCACCAGCGCGGTCATGCCCTTGCGGCGGAGATCGGTCATCGCATCCTCGACGCGTTTGACCATCGGCAGCATCCACACGTTGAACGCGAGCACGCCGACCGTGGTGCCCTCGACCATGCGCGCGTCGACCTGGGTCGGGATGTTCTCGAGGTTGCCCAGCGAGATGCGCTCGCCCCGGGGCTCCTCGCACGTCAGCATCCGGATGACCTCTCGCTCGGCATCGGCGGGATCGGTGACGCGGACCTTCTTCGACTGCCCGGCGCGATCGCACGACAGCCGGGCCTCGGTGCGGCGGGCGACCTCGAAGGCGAACTCGGAGGGCCGCGTGGTGTGGGCCTTGGCGTCGGCGACGAGCTCGTCGAGCGGGCGATCGTCGACCGCGAGCAGCGTGGAGCCGGCGCGCACCGGACCGAGGCGACCGTCGGCGTGGCTCTCGACGACGACGAGTCGGTCGTCGATCCAGCGCACCGACAGGTCGGGCTTCGCCGGACCGGCGTGGTCGTCACCGTCCCCGCCGTCGGGCGGGAAGAGGCGGAAGTGGCTCTGCCCGAGCTCGTCGAGCATGCGATTCACGATCGCGTACGCGGCCTCGGCCTCCTCGACACCGACGAGCTCCGCGGCGTAGCGCAGGCGGATCGCGGGCCAGTCCTTGCAGCCGAGCTTCGGATCGTAGTGCTTCTGGAGCACGCGCACCCAGACCTCCTGCAGCAGCGCCGCGTGGCGACTGGGCGGGAGAGCCGGCAACGTCGCGGGATCGAGGCTGCCGAAGTCCTGGCACGCGACGGGACCGGGCACGGCTGCGGCAGGGGCCAGCGTCGGCGTCGCGGCCGAAGGCGCCGGCTCCGGCGGCGACGGGCTCGCACAAGCGGCAGCCGCAAGGGCCCAGGCCGCGGCCGCTCGCCACGGGAGCCTCGCGATGCCCTGAGCCGAGCGCATGACCGACCGCGAGTCCGCGATCACTCGTAGGTGACGCGTTCGAGCGCGGCGAGATCGAGCACGATGATCTCCTGCCGACTCAAGTTGAGGATGCCGTTGCGCTGCATGCGGTTGAGCGCCCGCGAGATCTCCTCGCGCACGGTGCCGAGGCGCGCCGCGACGGTGTTCATGTCGAGCTGCCGCGGGATGACCGTCTGCTTGCCCGGCTCGGCGCCGTTGCGGACCGCGAGCGTGAACAGGAACGATGCGAGCCGGCGCTCGACCGAGCGCAGCGAGAGATCGAGGACCAGATCGATGAGGCGGTTGGCGCGGAAGGCCATGTGCCGCATCAACGCGAAGGCGAGCGCCTCGGAGCGCGCGGTGAGCTTGACCACCGCGTCGGTCTCGAAGCGGTAGACCTCGGAGTCGGCCATCGCGAACGCCGACGCCGCGCACTGCACGTCCTTCGGGAGGAAGCCCTCACCGATCATCTTGCCGGGCTCGGCGAGGTAGAGGATCTGCTCGCGACCCTCGCTCGAGATCAGGCTCAGCTTGAACTCGCCGGACTTGACCAGGAACAACCCGGGCCCCGGCTCGCCGCGGCGGAACAGCGAGCGCTTGCGCTTGACGTCGAGCAGCTCGGCGATCTGGTTGAGTTGACCCAGTACGTCATCGGGAACGCGATCCCAACCCGCCCAGCGCTTGAGCATCTTCGAGACGAGCTCGGCATCCCCGGCGTCGACAGCCATGGGGCGCAGTGTAGCCGGATGGCCACGGCCAAGCGACACTTCTCACGGATGTCGGGCGACATCGCGCGGGCCGCCCGCAGGACGGGTCGTGGGCCGCGGCCGGGGCCGTGCGAGGGGCTACGGCGCGGGCGCGATGAACGTCCCGGCGCGGAAGCTGCCCCGCTTGAGTCCGACCGGCTCGGTCTGCGGCGACAGCTGGCGCAGCCAGGTCCACGAGAAGATCCCCGAGTCGTGGCCATCCGAGAAGCGGATCGCCAGCGCGTACGCGCCCATCTCGTAGAGCCCCTCCGCGCGGATGTCGTCGCCGACCGGGCGATGGTGGATCTCGTTGCCGTGGCCCTGGCAGCCGGCGCACGGGCACCACGCGCGCAGGTACGGGATCGGCAGCTCACTGGACAGGCCGTCGTCCCACGTGATGACGAGCGCGTTGTTGCCGAGGGAGTGCGCGATGTCGACGGGGCGGCCCATGGGCGCGCGGAGTGTATCGCCTAAACCCCGAGGACGCGCAGGACCCCGTCGAGGCGGTGGCACAGCTCGATCGGCACCCACAGGCTACGCGTGGCGACGCCGCGGCGGAACGCCAGGCCGCACTGCGAGAGCGCCTCGACCGGCGGCGTGGGCCGCGGGCCCTCGCCGACGGCGGCGGCGACCTCGGTCTCGGCCAGGGCCTCCGCGATGCCCTCGTCGTCGAGCTCGTCGCGCACGAGACCCGCGAGGAGCTCGAGCGCCTCGCGCGGGAGCGTCGCGATGAGGATCCCGATCAGGTGATCGTCGCGCAGGACCTCGGCGATCTGCTGCTCAAGTCGCTCGCGGGCCGCTGCGGCATCACCGACGACCGGCCGCAGGCGGCGCGACAGCCCGAGCCGCCGTGCAATCCCGGCGAGCTCGGCGTCGTCGAGCTCGGCGAGCCCGCACCGCAGCGAGGTCGGACGCAGGCTCTCGTGCTCGCACGCCGCGGGGGCCTCGTCCTCGGGCGCGCGATGCAGCTGGACGAGCGGCGCGTCGAGCTCGTCGAGGCCCACGCGGATCGCCAGCTCGTACGAGCGCAGTCGGGCGCGCTCGTGGTGGTTGAGGCCCGCGGCCATCGCCTTGACCACGGCCTGCAGCGACTCGCAAGCGCCGCGGACATCGTCGAGATCGACGCGCTCGGGCTGCGAGAGGAAGCGGGCCGTGACGGCGTCGACGTGGGCGAGTCGGGAGACCAACGCGGGTGGCCACGATGCGATCGCGTGGCCGCTGACGTGCAACGCCCGGAGGAATCGCGCGACGCTGCGCCGGGTCGCGCGCACCTCGTCGTGACTCGCCTCGCCGGCGACGCTCGCCGTGTGCTCTTCCTCGACCAGTCGCAGCCGCCGGCTCATCGCGTCCATGTCTTCGCTCATCGCTGCGGCACCGCCGACTCTTGACGCCCGTGGGTCGAATGGCCGACCCGGGCCGGGCCAGTGATCGCGCGCGCCGCCCCCGGGGCATCGATCCATCGGCGGAGGCCGAGGGGCCCGAGGCGAGCGATTGGGGTTTCCGCGCGAAACTTTGGGGCCCGTGTGTGCAGATGTAGGCTTCGGCCATGACGCCCGAAAACCCGCGATTTCGCGTCCGCCCCCTGCCCCGGCCGGACGGCGTCCACGGCGATCGACGCAAGCGACGGTCCGCCTCGGCCGCCCTCGCGATCGAGCTCGCCCTCACCAGCGCCGCCTTCCGCGGCGGGCTCGAGGCCGTGCTCGTCGTCGACGACGACGGCCTGCTCGTGGCCCGCAGCCGGTGCCCGATCGATCTCTCGATGCTCGCCGCGGTCACGCCGATCGTCGGCCGCGGACAGGCCGTGCCCCGGATCAAGCGCGAGGGTCGACCACTCGATCTGAGCGTCGAGCCGATCGAGCTCGGCGGCGAGCGCTTCTACGTCGCAGCCCTCGGCGGCGGCTACAGCGATCGTCGCCGCGAGCTCGCCGGCAGCATCGCCGCGACGCAGCGCATCCTCGCGTGAGCCTCGCGCGGCGTGACCGCGACGCGTCAGCGCGCCAGCGACGCGTCAGCGCGCCAGCGAGAACGCGTCGATCGCCGCCTGCAGCCCGTCGTCGACCACACCGGCGGCGGGCGTCGTGGGCGACAGCAGCACCGGCACGTCGGGCACCACCCCTTCGCCGTCGATCGGCCGATCGCCCGGGGAGTAGTAGCGCGCGATGGTGAAGGTCGCCGCGGAGCCATCGGGCAGGCCGAGCACCTCCTGCACCGTGCCCTTGCCGTAGCTGCGCTCGCCGACCACCAACGCGCGGTGGTGATCCTGCAACGCCACGGCGAGCAGCTCCGACGCCGAGGCGCTGTGGCGATCCTGCAGGACGACGAGCGGCGTCGTGGTGTCGGTGTTGCCGGCGTGCGCCGACTCTTCGCGCAGGATCCGACCGCCACGCCCGCGCGTCCGCGTCAGCACGCCCTTGGCGACGAATCGATCGGCGACCACGAGGGCCTCGTCGACTTCGCCGCCCGGGTTGCCGCGCAGGTCGAGGATCACGCCGGCGAGCGCGTCCCCGAGGGCGCGCTGCTTCGAGGCCAGCGCGCGGTGGACCGCATCGCCGCTCTCCGGTCCGAAGCGCCGCACGACGAGGTGGATGAACTTGCGACCCGCGGCATCCTCCACGATCGCGCTCTCGACCATCTTGGCGCGCGGCTTGTCGAGCACCAGCTCGAGCGTGCGGGGCTCCGGTCGATCGGGCGACTGCACGAGCAGCGCGACCTCGTCGCCGATCGCACCGGCGAGCAGCATCTCGACCTCGGCCTGCGTGCCCAGGGCGGTCGCCTCGCGCTCCCCGATCCGCACCAGGCGATCGCCGGGCCGCAGTCCCTGGCGATGGGCGGGCGAGTCGGGAGCGACCGCGAGGATCTCGAGGTGGGGCCCCTGGTCGTCGCGGCGCAGCGCGACGGAGAGGCCGGTGACGCCGGCCCGCTTGCGCAGGGCCTTGCGCTCGTCCGCCGCGAGGAAGTGGCTGTGGGGATCGAGCTGCGCGAGCATCGCGCGGAGGCCCGCCGACAGCAGGGCCGCCTCGTCGACCGGCTCGTAGTAGCGGTTCATCACCGCGTCCACGGCCTGGTTGAACGCCGTTCGGTCGAGTTGGGCGGTGGCGCTCGCCTCGGCGGGGACCGAGCCCGTCAGCCCGAGCACGCCGAGCGTGCTGGCGACCCCGAGCGCAAAACTCCCCAGCGCGATCCGGCCCTTCACGCCAGGAATCGTGGCGTATCCTCCGCGCGAGGTCAAAGCACCCCCATGCCCAACACGATGCCCCAGCAGGACCAAAGTTCCATCGGCGCACACGAGCCTCGGCCTGCGGCGCACCGCAGCGCGTCGCGACTCGCCCTCGGCCTGGTCGCCCTCGCCTTCACCGGCGCGAGCGCCACCGCGTGCAAGAAGGACGAACCCAAGGTCGAGACCGCGAAGACCCAAACCGCGGACGGCAAGGACGGCAAGACCGTCGAGGCGAAGAAGGACGCACCGGTCAACGAGGGCGGCCCGAAGGTCGAGCCGGCGAAGCCCGGCGTACCGATGGCGCCGGCCGATGCCCTGCAGCCGCCCGCGTCGGCGCTCCAGCGCGGCGACGTCCTCGGTCACGTGCTGTTCTCCAACCCGACGACGTTCCTGCGCGAGATCAAGACGCAAGTCGCCCCCGAAGCCCAGGCTGCCTTCGTCGACGAGGCGTTCCTGCGCACCGCCGCGGGCGGTGTGCTCGGGAGCCGGAGCAAGCTCGCGACCAACCTCGATCTCGCGAAGCCCACGGGGTGTGCCCTCGTCGACGTCGCCGGCGCGACGGCGCCGGTGGTGTGCGTGATCGGCTACACCGGCGGCTCCGCGGCGCTCGTCGCCGATCTCGGCGCCGAGGGCAAGCAGGCCGACGCGGCCGGCCATGTCGCGAAGTACGTCGTCGAGGGCCAGGAGATCTACGTCGACGATGCCGGCGGCGACGTCGTGGTGAGCAACCACGCCGACGCGTTCGCGAAGGGCAAGACCTACCTCGAGGCCAACCTCATCGGCCGCGGAGGCTCGCTCGCCAGCGACATCGAGTTCGTCGCGTTCCCGGCGGCGCTATCGAAGCGCTACGAGAAGGAGCTCGCGCCGATCTTCGACATGATGGGCAAGGTCCCGCCGCCGAGCGGCGGCGGAGCGTTCGCCGACGCGATCGCGGCGTACGGCGTGAAGGCCAACGCGCGCAACATCGAGACCATCCGCGGCATGGACCAGCTCACCGTGGCGTTCGGGCTCGAGCCGTCCGGCTTCGTCGCCCGCTTCGCGATGTTCCCCGCGCCGGGTTCGGATCTCGAGGCCCAGGCCAAGCTCTCCGCGGCCGGCCCGCTCGACATCGACTTCGCCCGCAACCTGCCCAAGACCTCGTGGCTGGCCGCGGCGTTCAACGCGAACTTCGCCGAGGCGATGGACGCGCCCATGACCAAGGAGCTGCGCAACGTCTTCATCGACGCCTACGCGCAGGCCCTCGGCAAGGACAAGGCCGCGACCGAGGCCGCGGTCGACACCTTCATGCAGGAGTCGAAGGCGACCTACACCGGCCACTCCGCGTTCGCGATCATGCACGAGCCCGGCACGCTCGGCGCCATCGCGGTGATCAGCGGCGTCAAGGAGGGCGTCGTGGCCCGCGAGGCGTGGAAGACCTGGGCGACCGGCTTCACCCCCGAGGCGATCATCGGGGCCGAGGCCGCCAAGAAGGTCACCTGGGCGTTCCAGTTCGACGCCGCCAAGGCCGGCGACGTCGCGATCGATCGCTTCGTCATCGAGCCGACCGACGCCGAGAAGACCAAGCTGCGCGCCGACGGCGGCCCCAAGCTCGCGGAGTGGGAGACCAAGCTGGGCGGCCTGAAGCTCAGCGTCAACCGCATCGAGACCAAGGGTCGAGTGGCCTGGGTCCTCGCGCCCGGCTCCGACGACAAGTACTCGCAGCTCGTCGTGGACGCGCTCGGTGGCACCAACGCGTTGGTCGGCGATCCCGGCCTGACGCGTCTGCTCGATCGCAACCCCGGCGCCTCGGCGATCTTCGCCGTCAACGTGAAGGGCATGATGTCGTGGATCAGCGACATCGTCCCGCCCGAGGCGAAGGCCGAGCTGCCGCTCGTCGGCAACGATCTCGGCGACGTGGTGTTCGCCCAGTCCTACGGCAGCACCGGAGCGCAGAGCGGCGAGGTCGTGCTCTCGCAGGCGCTCATCGACCAGATCCGTGCGCTCGCGAAGTGAGCCGCGCGCTCGGTGACGCGCTGGCAATGCCGGCGCGTCACCGCCCGACACCCACGTGACTGCACGTTCGTCGACGGTCGAGGTCGACGACATCCACCGATCGTGACACTGCGCCGCCCACCCCCATCGGGTGTGCGCCGGCGCCACGGTGGGCTCAGGCGGCGCGGGCGGCAGGCGCTGCGATCGCGAGGGTCTCCCGCTTGGTGCGCATCGCCATCCGGCGCACGGCCACGGCGCGATTGAAGGCGTCGTCCAGGGCGCTGGTCGTCACGGCGTCGACGAA
This sequence comes from Nannocystaceae bacterium, assembly GCA_044344875.1. GTDB lineage: Bacteria > Myxococcota_A > Polyangia > Nannocystales > Nannocystaceae > Xiheibacterium. Next base: position 15,724 of record JBIJCC010000005.1, on the reverse strand, counting down.
CTTGGACACGAACGAGAAGAAGCGGAGGTTGGGAGCTTGCATGGTGAGGTGACTCTCCGATGTCCTGTCGAACCCAACGAAGCTGCGGGCTCTCGCTGACACTGCGCCCTTGTTTGCAGGCGCCGTACCATCCGGAGACACGGGCGCAGCCGGGGTCGGGTTCCCGGAAAACGTCGCGATCCTGCGGGGCATATCGGATCGACGCACGCCCCATGCACCGCCGGTCCAGTGACGGAACGTCGGCGCGCTGACGGATCGCCGGACAGGACGACCGGCGCCCACATGGGCCCCATCGTCCGATCCATGACGATCCTTTAGCCCAAACCCCGAGCCCCGAGCCCCGAGTCCGACCCGCCGCTCAGCCCTTCGCGCCGCTGACCCCGAGCGCGTCCAGGACGAACGCGAAGGTGTCGACCGACTGCTCGATCTGCTTCTTGATCAGATCCGCGCCGCCGTGGCCCGCGTTGGTCTCGATGCGCAGGAGCGCCGCCTTGCCACCCTTGTTCGCCGACTGGATCGCCGCGGTGAACTTGCGCGCGTGCATCGGGTCGACGCGATCGTCGCTGTCGGCCGACAGCATGAGCATCGGCGGATAGGCGACGTCGGGCCGCACGTGGTGGTACGGCGAGTACGCGACGAGCGTCTCGAACTGCGCCGGGTCATCGGACGAGCCGTACTCCTCGATCCACGTCTTGCCGGCGCCGAACAGGTGGTAACGCACCATGTCGAGCAGCGGCACCGCACAGACCACCGCGCCGTAGAGGTCGGGGCGCTGGACCATCGCCGCGCCGACGAGCAACCCGCCGTTGCTGCCGCCCATGATCGCGAGCTTGTCGCTGCGCGTGTACTTGTTCGCGATCAAGAACTCGGCCGCGGCGTGGAAGTCGTCGAAGACGTTCTGCTTCTTCGCGCGCATGCCGTCTTGGTGCCACTGCTCGCCGTACTCGCCGCCGCCGCGGAGATTCGGCACCGCCCAGACGCCGCCCCGCTCGACCCACAGCACCGCGCGGCTGCTGAAGCTCGGCTGCAGGCTGACGTTGAAGCCGCCATAGCCGGTGAGCAGCGTCGGGTTGTCACCGTCGAGCGCGACGTCCTTTCGACGCGTGACGAACATCGACACCTTGGTGCCGTCCTTCGACGGGTACCAGACCTGCTCGGTGACGAAGGCCGAGGTGTCGACGGGGATTTTTACCTTCTCCCACAGCGACGTGGTGCCCTTGGCGATCGACGTGCGGTAGATCTGCGGGGTCTCGGTGAACGAGCTGAAGTAGTAGTACGCGTCGTCCTCGTCGGGATTGCCGACCATGCCGGACGCGCTGCCGAGGCCCGGCAGCTCGATCTCGCGGATCGGCTCGCCCGCCAGCGTGCGCAGCTCCATCGTCGAGTGGGCGTCGCGGAGGTACGACAGCACCAGCCGCTCGCCGATGATCTGCATGCCCTCGAGCACCGCATCGGTCTGCGGCACCAGCTCGCGCCAGTGCTTGCGATCGAGCTTGGCCGGATCGACGAGCATCACACGGTAGCGCGGCGCGTCCTCGTTCGTGAACACGTAGAACTTGCCGCGCCACGCCTGGACCGCGTAGATGGCGTCCTTGCCGACGACGAACGGCGTGAACTTCGGCGTGGCCTTCTTCTGCGCCGCTGGTGTCGCGCCGAGATCGGCGACGTGGATGTCGGAGGCGGACCAGCCGCGCTGGTGGCCGACGAACAGCCACCGGCCATCGCGCGACAGATCGACGTTGACGAACTCCTTGGGGTTGCCCGAGGCGGCGAAGATCACCGGATCGGTCGCGGGATCGGTGCCGAGCGCGTGGAAGCGGACCTCGGCGCGTCCCGGCATCTCCGCGACCGGGATCGTCGCATCGGTCGGCAGCCACACGTAGTAGAAGCCGCGCTCGTCCGGTGTCCACTCGGCGGTCGCATAGCGAGCGCCCTCGATCGTGTCGATCGTGAGTTCCTTGCCCGAGTCGAGGTCGCGGACGTACAGCGTCGCCGCGTCGGCGTTGTTGCGCGACAACTTGTAGGCGAGGTACCGGCCCGAGTGGCTCGGCATCATGCCGTGCACCGAGACGCTGCCGTCGGTCGACAGCGTGTTGGGATCGAGGAGGACCTCCTCGGGGCCCGACTCGCCCTTGCGCACGTAGTAGACCGCCTTCTCCTTGTCGCGGTGGCTCCGCGTGTAGAAGTAGCGGCTGCCGCGGTGGCTCGGCGCGGACACCGAGTCGAGGTACGACAGCTCGGCGAGCCGCTTGGCGAGCTCGTCGCGCAGCGGCATCGCCTCGAGCTGACGCCGTGCGAAGTCGTCCTGCGCCCTCATCCACTGCGCGACCTCGGGGTCCTTCACGTCCTCGAGCCACCGGTACGGATCGGGGACCTTGCGGCCGTGGAGCTGGTCGAACGCGTCGACGATGCGGGTGGCGGGGATGGTGGTCGTATCGTCGGAGTTCGACATGGCAGCGCCCTGGCCCGCCGGCGGCGCGGTATCGACAGCAGCTCGCTCGGGGGCCGGGCACGCAACGAGCGCGATCGAGAGCAGCGACGAAACGGCGAGGCGGGACATGGACGCGGACCTTAGCACGGGGGTTTTCGGCGCGGGCTCGAGCCGCGCTCGCTCCCGACCCACCGCGTGCGGTCGCGGTTTCGCGACGTGACCGAACTCGCGGGCGAGCCGAGAATCGTCGATGCTGGGAGGGCCGCGATGAACACCCCGGAGGAGACGCTTCCGCCGCCGCAGAGCGACGCGTTCGCAGTGACGATGACCGGCGGCGGAGATCGACCCGCAGCCCCGGCTCGCGCGATGTTCGGTCGCTACCTCGTCATCGGCCGACTCGGCCGCGGCGGGATGGGCGAGGTGTTCACCGCCTATGATCCCGAGCTCGACCGAAAGGTCGCGCTCAAGCGCGTCCGCGTCGAGGACCGAGCGCGCGGCGATCGTCGAGCCCGACTGCTCCGCGAGGCCCAGGCGATGGCGAAGATCCGCCACCCCAACGTCGTGGCCGTCTACGACGTCGGCCAGCTCGACGACGAGATCTTCATCGCGATGGAGCTCGTCGACGGCGAGGCGCTTCGGGGATGGATGGGAAGGACACAGGCGGTCGAAGAGATCGTCGCGGTGTTCGTGCAGGCGGCCCGGGGACTCGCCGCGGCCCACGACAACGCGGTGGTGCACCGCGACTTCAAGCCCGACAACGCGATGATCGATCGCAGCGGTCGGGTCCAGGTGCTCGACTTCGGGCTCGCGGCCACCGCGAACGATGGCGACGCCGAGGCTTCGGTCGTCGGCTCGCCCGCGTACATGGCCCCCGAGCAGTACGCCGGCGCGCCGCCCGACGCACTCAGCGATCAGTTCGCGCTCTGCGTCGCGTTGTTCGAGGCGCTGCACGGTCGTCGGCCCTTCGTCGGCGAGACGATCGCGGCGCTCGCGGCCGCGGTGACGCGCGGGGAGCTCGCGGAGCCGGCGGAACCTCGGAAGATCCCGCGGTGGCTCGACCTCGCGGTGCGGCGCGGGCTCGCGACGGCGCCGAGTGACCGCTGGCCCGACCTCGCCGCCCTCATCGCCGAGCTCGAATCGGGGCTCGCGAGGGGGCGTCGAGGCCGTCGGCGAGGGTGGGCGATCGCGGCCGGGCTCGCCGCATCGGGAGTCGTCGCGCTGCGGTTCGCGACCGCACCGACGTGCGACGATGCGGCGGCGCCCGTCGATGCGTTGTGGAACACCGAGACCCGCGCCACGCTCACCGAACTCTACGAGGGGGCGACGACGCCGCTGGGGCGCGACAGCTGGCCGGGGCTGTCCTCGGCGCTCGATCGCCGCGCCCAGGACTGGAGCTCGGCCTATCGCGAGGCGTGCGAGGCGGCGCGCGACGGTGATCAGGAGGAGATCGAGCGGGCCGATCGGCAGCGGGTCTGCCTCCACGGCCAGCTGCGATCCTTCGAGGGTGCGCTCGACGTGCTGGGCATCGCCGACGCCGACGTCATCGAGCGCGCACCGCTGCTGATCGCGGCGCTGCCGGCCCCGCGCGACTGCGAACGTGGGCCGGGGGCCTCACCGGCTGTGGACGGCGCCGCGCACGAGCGGGCGCGTCGGGTCGCCGCGACCGCCGAAGCGCTGCTCCTGGCGGCCAAGCCCGCCGTCGCCAAGGCCCGGCTGACCGAGGCGCTCGCCGAGTTCGCGGAGGACCCAGCGGCGCGCGCGGAGCTCGGCGTGCTCGCAGCCGCGGCCGCTCGAGCGCTCGGTGAGCTCGAGTCGGCGGGCGCCCATCTCGAAGCGGCCGATCTCGCGGCCCGCGAGACCGGCGATCACCGCTGGATGCTCGCGGTGGCGCAGGAGTCCTTGGCGATCGCGATCGATCGTCGAGACCCCGACGAGGCCGACCGATGGATCGCCCGGGCGCGCGTCGAGGCGCGGGCCCTGGGCGACGAGCGTACGCTCGCGATCCTCGACGGCAAGTCGGCGCAGGCCCTCTCCCATCGAGGCGACTTCGCCGGCGCGATCGCGACGGGCGAACGGGCCCTCGCCGAGTTCGAGCGCCTCGGGTATGTCGAGTCGAAGGATGCGGTCGACCTCGTCTCCAACATCGGCGGCTACCACTTCTCCCTGCGGCAGTACGACGAGGCGCTGAAGCACAAGCGCACGGCGCTCGAGCGCCTCGGGAAGCTGTTCGAGCCCGGGCACCCGATGACCGCGCGGCTGATCTCCGATCTCGGGGTCATCGCCATGGCCACCGGCGACTTCGAGGGGGGGCGGCGCAAGATCGAGGAGGCGCTCGCGATCCTCGAGGGCGCGTTCGACGAGCCTCATCCCGGCATCGGCGAGACCCTCGCGAGCCTCGCAGGGAACGCGGCTCGCCGCAGCGACCTCGCGGCCTCTGTCCAGCTCGGCGAGCGGGCACTGGCGAACCTCATCCCGACGATCGGCGACTCCCCCCAGGTCGCGCTCGTGTACAACAACTACTCGGTGGCGTTGCAGCGCGTCGGCCGGCACGCGGATGCGGTTGCGGCGCAGCGCAGCGCCATCGCGATCAAGGAGCGCTTGCTCGCCCCCGATCACCCCGACCTCGCGCTCGCCTACTCGAACTTCGCGAAACTCATCGCCGAGGACGGCAACGACGACGAGGTCCGCTCGTACTACGAGCGTGCGCTGTCGATTCGGATCAAGCGTGACGAACCGGAGCCGCTCGCAGCACTCAGGGTGAGGTTCGCGTTGTGGCTCGCCCGAAAGGGCGAGTCCGCGACGGCACGCATCCTCGCCGAGCAGGCCCTGGCCGTGCCCACGGTCGATCCCGCGATCCACGAGGAGGCGGTCCGAGCGCTCGCGCTCGCCGACCAGGCCGTGCCGGCGCCTCCTACGTCAGCCCGGTGATCTTGCCGTCGACCAGATCGATCTTGCCCGCCTGCGGCACGCGGGGCAGGCCCGGCATGCGCATGATGTCGCCGGTCAGCGCGACCAAGAACCCCGCGCCCGCGCTGATCTGCAGGCCACGCACGGTGATCTTGAAGTCCTTCGGTCGACCGCGGAGCTTGGCGTCGTCCGACAGCGAGTTCTGGGTCTTGGCCACGCAGATCGGCAGCTCGCCGTAGCCGAGCTTCTCGATCTCCCGCAGGTCCTTCAGCGCCGGCCCGGTGAAGTTGACGCCGTCGGCGCCGTACATCTTGGTCGCGATCGCGGCCAACTTGTCGGGCACGCTGGCGCCGAGCTCGTACAGCGGGGTGAACGGTCGACTCGGCGTCGCGGTCGCCTCGACGACCTTGCGCGCCAGATCGATGGCGCCCTCGGCCCCCTTGCCGAAGTGCTCGCACAGCGCCACGGCCACGCCGCGGCGACGGCACGCCTCCTCGACCACCGCGATCTCCTCGGGCGTGTCGCTGGTGAAGCGGTTGATGGCGACCACCGCCGTCTTGCCGAAGGTCGCAATGCTCTCGAGGTGCTTCTCGAGGTTGGGCAGGCCCGCCGCCACGCCGGCCGGATCGGGCTCGGAGACGCGGTCGAGGGGGCGCCCGCCGTGCATCTTGAGCGCGCGCAGGGTCGCGACGAGCACGACGGCGTCGGGGTCGAGGCCGGCCGATCGGCACTTGATGTCGAAGAACTTCTCGGCGCCCAGATCGAAGCCGAAGCCGGCCTCGGTGACCGCCCAGTCGGCCAGCTGCAGGCCCGCGCGCGTGGCGATGACGCTGTTGCAGCCGTGGGCGATGTTGGCGAACGGCCCGCCGTGCACGATCGCCGGCGTGCCGTGCTCCGTCTGCACGAGGTTCGGCATCAGCGCGTCGCGCAGCAAGGCGAGCATGGCCCCGGTCACGCCGATCTTGCCCGCGTGCACCGGCGCGCCGGCGCGGGTGAACCCGACGAGCGTGCGATCGATGCGTCGCCGCAGGTCGTCGGCGTCGTCGGCCAGGCACAGCATCGCCATCAGCTCGGAGGCCGCGGTGATGTCGAAGCCGGTCTCGCGCGGCACCCCGCCGGTCTCGCCGCCCAGGCCGATCGCCGCGGCACGCAGGCTGCGATCGTTCATGTCGAGCACGCGGCGCCACGACACCTTGCGGGACTCGAGATCCAGATCGCTGTGGAAGTGCAGGTGATTGTCGATCGCGGCCGCGAGCAGGTTGTGCGCGCTCGTGATCGCGTGGAAGTCCCCGTTGAAGTGCAGGTTGATGTCGTCGGTCGGCTGCAGCCGGCTGCGACCGCCGCCCGTGCCACCGCCCTTGACCCCGAAGCAGGGCCCGAGCGACGGCTCGCGCAGCACGACCGCCACGTTGTGTCCGAGGTGCGCGAGCGCGTCGGACAGGCCGATCGACGTCGTGGTCTTGCCCTCGCCCGCAGGCGTCGGGGTGATCGCGGAGACGAGGATGAGCTTGGCCTTGCCGGGGCGCGTGCGCCCACGCAACAGGACCGGGCGATCGATCTTCGCCTTGTCGCGACCAAAGGGGATCAGATCGTCGGGGCCCAGGCCCAGACGCGCGGCGACCTCGGAGAGCGGCAACATGCGGGGCGAGGCTAACGCGATTTCGCCGGGGCGCCAGCGGCCCCGGAGGACCGCCGCGAGACCCAGCGCTGGCCTCGCGCGTTCGTGCGACCATCGTGGTCCCGACGCGGGCCCCGCGAACGCCGAGCACCCATGCGACTCCGCCTCGCCCTCACGGTCCTCTTCGCCGCGGCCGCCTCGATGTCCGCGGGCGGCGGCGAGGCCGAGGGGACCGCGACGCCCACGGAGCCGACGACGCGGGTCACATCTCCAACGTGGAGCGACGCCTGGCTGCTGTCGTTCACCGACGCATACCTGCACGACGCCGAGGCGCGCCGGGCCGCGGTGCTCCAGTCGCTGCGCAACCCCGACAACCTGTACGGCAAGCTGCGCGTCGCCGCGTACGGCCGCGTCGACACCGGCTGGGACGCGCTGCCGACGTGGAACCCGCGCGCGGTCGTCCTGCACGACGACGACCTCGCGTCGCTGCGCGATGGCGGCTCCGTGCGTATGCCGGGGGACGCCGCGCCGCTGTGGGACGGCGAAACACCCGAGACCATGGCGCAGTGGGTCGCGCTGGGTCGCCGCGTCTTCTTCACGTACCCGCTGCGGCCCGAGGCCGCGGCCGAGCACGCGCTCGTCGTCGATCGGGCCGACGCGATCGGGCTGCGCCGCGATCCCGAGGCCGGCGACGGCGGCGTGGTCCCGGGTCTGGTCGCGTTCGCCGACGTCGACGGCGATACCAAGGTCGGGATCACCTGCGCCCTGTGCCACAGCGCGGTCGAGGACGGCGCGCTCGTCGTCGGTCGGGCGCGGCGCGACCTCGACTATGGCGCGATGCGCCTGGCGTGGCACCGCGACCTCGGCGACGCGATCGATCCGCGGCTGGCCGATCGGCTCGCGAGCTGGGGCCCCGGCCGCGCCGACATCACCGAGGACGACGACGCCGATCCGGTCGCGATCCCCGATCTCTGGCGACTGCGATCGCTGCGCGCCCTGACCCAGGCCGCGACGATCGTCCACGACCGTCGCGACGGCAGCGCGACGCCGCTGGTGCTCGCGATCCGCCAGGAGACCCAGTACATCCATGCCAATGGCGAGCGTACGCGGCCGCCCCGCGAGCTCGCGTGGGCCCTGGCGATGTTCCTGTACTCGCTCGACGCGCCCGCGATCGCCGAGGACCGTGGTGACGACGCCCGGCTCGAGCAGGGCCGCGCGGTGTTCGAGGCCCACTGCCTCGATTGCCACGGTGACGACTCCCGCAGCGGTGCGCCCGTGTCGGTGCGGCGCGTCGGCACCGATCCCGCGCTCGCCAACGGGACGTCGCGCGGCACCGGGTTGTACCGCCCCGCGCCGCTCGTCGGCGTCGCCGCGGCCGCGCCGTATCTGCACGACGGCAGTGTCGCGACGCTCGACGATCTCTTCGACCGCGCGCGCCTGCAGCCCGGGTTCGCGCGCGGCGTCCACGGCCCTGGCCCGGTGCCCGGCCACACCTTCGGCACGAAGCTCCCCGCGCACGATCGCGACGCACTCGTCGCGTGGCTGCGTACGCTCTGATGATCACACCTCGAGGAGACCGCCATGCGACCGACCACGATGCCCTCTCTCATCGCACTCGCCCTCGCGGCTTGCACGTCCATCGACGCGCGTGAGCCGAGCAAGCCGCTCGCAGCGGGCAACACCGAGGCCAAGTCCGACGCCAAGGTCGACCCCGAGCAGAAGCCGCCAGAGCCCGTCGCGAGCGCGGTGAAGATCGCGATCGCCTCGGTGACGCTCGACCAGAACTGCCCTGATCCCGAGCCGCCGGCGAGCCCGCCGCCGTCGACGTCGACGTCGCCATCACCGGCAACAGACGTTCCACCGTCGCCGCCGGCCAAGCGCGCCGCCCCGATGCCGCCGCGGCCCGGCGAGGCGCCCTCGGCCGTGGCGGTCCGTCGCGCGTGTCAGCCCTCGACGCTGCAGGTGCGCTTCACGAACACCGGCAAGGCGGCGGCCAGCGTACGCATCGCGTCGATCCAGCTCCACGACGTGCAGAGCAAGTCCGTCCTCCTGCCCGTGGCCGCACGCCTGCCCGCGGCGTTCAGCGACTCGGGCGCCTACACGCCGTGGGACGAGCGCCTCGCCGCGGGCACCGAGTTCCACGCCAGCTACCGACTCACACCGCCCGAGTGGTCGATGGTGGAGTCGAAGCTCGGCGGCGCCACGTCTCGTGGGCGCGAGCTCGAGCTCGAGGTGATGTTCGAGATCGACGGCAAGCCGATGACGGTGCGCTCGCCCGCGTTCAGCCGACCGCCCGAGATCATCATGCCCCCGACGTGAGGCCGTGCCGTCGGTCGATCCACTGCAGGCCATCGCCAAACCCGCCGTGCGCGAGCCCGATGCGTACGAGCGGCGCTACATGTCCGATCATGGCGCTGCGCTGTTCCGGACCAAGCGGGCGGCGCCGACGTGGCAGCGACGACTCACCGGCGGCGCGGTGTTGCTGGGGCTCGGCCTCGCCATCACGCCGGCGTGGCCCGTCGCGCTGCTGCTGCTGCCCGCGGGCTTCGCCGCATGGACGTTGTTCTCGGTGCTGCGGGTCAGCGTCTGCGAGCACCGCGTGCTCGTGCAGTACGCCACCGTCACCGCCGAGATCCCGATCGCGGCGATCGAGCGCGCGGAGGTCATCTCGCGGGAACGGGGGTTCTCCGGCGAGCCGATCATCAGCATGCCCGGCTACCGCGGAGCCGCGCTGCGGATCACCTGGCGGGACGGCGACACGCGGCGCGTGACCGCGGTGGGGATTCCGGATCCCGAGCCGGCGATCGCCGCAATCGCGGCGGCGATCCGAGCGCTGCGCAGCGCCTGAGTGAACCTCACGCGCGCGACCAGTCGACGACCGTCAGCCCGCGGAAGCTACGAAAGTCGGCGACGTTCGCTGTGGCGAGGGTGAGCTCTCGTGTCGCCGCGATCGCTGCGATCTGACCATCGACGAAGGGCGCGGCCTTCCCTGCGGCTTCCAGACGAGCGCGCTCCGCCGCATGCCACGCGGCGGCCGGCTCGTCGTACGGGAGGATCGGGAGGGTGGCTCGCACCACCTCCTCGAGGTACGCCTCGAGGGCGCTGCGGCGCTTGCCCCGGGGAAGTCGGCGGCAGCCGAAGAGCAGCTCGTGCCAGACCGGCGACGCGATCGCCGAGGAAGCGGCGTGCGCCTCGAGATGGCCGAGCACGCGTGGATTCGGCGCCTTCCACATCGGCGCCGACACGATGCTCGTGTCCAGCAGGAAGCGGCTCACAGTTCGACCTTGCGGGCGCTGCGACGATCCCGAAGCGCTGTCGCCCACGAGGGGTCCAAGCCGACCTCGGCGAGGTCGAACCGGTGGCGGAAGCGGGCCAGGGCGTCCGTGAAGCTGGACGTCTCCCCGCGCAGCCGCGCGTACCGATCCGCGGACACCAACACCGCGACGCGCCTGCCTCGACGCGTCAGCTCGATCTCGCCGGAGGTCTCGAGCTGATCGATGACCTCGGCGAGGTGGCTCCGGGCGGAGGCGAGCGAGTAGGACTTCGTCATGTACATCCCAGTGTACACGAGCGAGGCATCCGGGCCAGGCCACGCCGCGTCCTACCCCAGCAGCCACGCCCAAGCCGGCACGCTCGCGAGCGAGAGGATCGTGCCGTAGCCGACCAGCGCCGCCGCGAGTGGCGGGGCCAGCCGTGCGGAGATCGCCAGCGCGCCGGCGGTGATCATCGGTGGCATCGCGCACTCGAGCACGACCGCGTCGGCCGCCAGCGCGGGTAGGCGTAGCGCGACGACGAGCCCGAACGCGAGCGCCGGGAGCAGGACGAGCTTGAGCAGCAGACCGACGGCGAGCGGCGCGAGCTCGTGCCTGGGTAGTCGCAGCTGCAGCGTGAGGCCGACGGCGAACCCGGCCACCGGCAGCAGCGCGTCGGAGACCCGCGCCAGCGCGCTGGCGACCACCGGCGGTGGCTCGGCGGGCATCACGGTGAGCGCGACGATCAACGCGAGCAGTGGCGGGAATCGGATCAGCTTGCGGCCGATGTTCGCGAGCGTCGGGCGCTCGGTGCCGCCGTAGCGCGCCAGCACCCAGAGCCCCCACGTGGACAGCACGAGGAACGATCCGAACTGATCGTAGATCACCGCCGACGGCACCGCGTCCTCGCCGAGCAGCGCCCGGGTGAGCGGGTAGCCGAGGAACGACGTGTTGCCGAGCGGCACGCACAGCAGCAGCACCGCACGGCGCCCGTCGTCCATCGCGAACACGCGCGCCGCGAGCATGACCGCAGCGATGCTCGCCCCGAGGATCGCCCACGGCACCAGCGCGATTCCGACGACCTCGACGCCGAGCTCGAGCTTCGCCGCGTAGCGCAGCACGGATGCCGGCAGGCACACGTAGAGCACGAACAGGTTGAGCGTCTCGGCGGCACCATCGGGGAACCGCGCGAGGCGGCCGGCGAGCTTGCCGACGGCGAGCATCACCAGCACCAGCGCGAATGCATCGACGGCCATGGATGGTCTGGGGCGGGCTCGAGCGGACTAGCGCACGTCGTCGCCGAACAGCACGCCGACGGGCAGCTCGACCGCGTCGAATGGCTCGGCGCGCACGACCTCGTGGCGTAACGCCGCCAGCACGACGAGGTAACCGTCGGGTTGCCAGCGGTGCACGACCAGGCTCTCGGCCTCGGGATCGACGATCCAGTAGTGCGGCACGCCGACCCGTTGCAACACGCGGAACTTCTCGACGAGGTCGCGGCGGCGGTGCGACGGCGAGAGCACCTCGCCGACCCAATCCGGACGGATCGCGATCGGTCGACCGCGCGGGCGCTCGGGGACGCGATCGCGCCGCCACCCCACGACGTCGGGCCGGTGGACCTCGTGGGGCTCGAGCTCGACCTCGACCTCGGTCGCGATCCACCACCCGCCGGGTCGGCCGTCGCCACCACGGCCGCGGAACGAGGACCGCGTCCACTCGGCGATCCCCGCCTGCGCGTCGCCGTGTTCGAAGCTCGGCGCGGCCTTGTCGACGACGACGCCGCCGATCACTTCGGCACGACCGCCTTCGGGGAGGGCGAGGAGGTCGGACGCCCGGGCGAGCGTGCGGGCCGCGTCGGTCATCGCCCGGCTACGGTAGCACGCGCGCGCCGACCAGGCGGGCCCTACCGGGCCGTCAACACCTCGCACCCGTCCGCCGTGACCAGGACCGTGTGCTCGAACTGCGCAGATGGACTGCCGTCGGTGGTGACCACCGTCCAGCCATCATCGAGGACGCGCAGCGGTGGATCTCCGATCGTCAGCATCGGCTCGATCGTGAAGGCCATGCCGGCGCGCAGCCGCAGGCCGGTGCCGGCGCGACCGACGTGGCAGACCTGCGGCGGGAGGTGCATCTGTCGGCCGATGCCGTGGCCGCAGTACTCGCGCACGACGCCGAGGCCCTCGCGACGCGCGACCTCCATGATCGCAGCCGCGATGTCGCCGAGGCGCGCGCCCGGGCGCACCACCGCGATGCCGGCGTGCATTGCACGCTTGGTGGTCTCGACGAGCACGCGACGCTCAGCGTCGATCTCACCGACGACGAACGTCGCCGAAGTATCGCCGTGCCAGCCGTTCAGCTCGGAGGTGACGTCGACGTTCACCATGTCGCCGTCGCGGAGCGTCCGCGTGCGCGAGGGGACGCCGTGGCACACGACCTCGTTGACGCTCGTGCAGACCGCCGCCGGGAAGCCGTGGTAGCCGAGCTGGCTGGGCTTGGCGCCGCGCGCGGCCGTGTCCTCGCGCACCCACGCGTCGATCTGCGCAGTGGTGATGCCGGCGGCGATGCGGCCGCCGACGTGGGCCAGCGTGGCGGCCGCACACGCGCCCGCGGCCCGCATGCGTGCGATCGCCGGGGGTCCGAGGATCTCGATCGACACGCGCACGAGCCTGCGTGCGGCCGCGGCGGATCGCCAATACCGTTTCGGTATCGCCGCCGCGCCGGCGCCCCGGCTATCCTCGGGTCATGTCGCTCGTGCAGCTCGAGTCGTTCGTCGCCGTGGCCGAGACCGCGCACGTCGGACGCGCCGCGGCGCGCCTGCGCGTGAGCCAGCCGCCGTTGACCCGCCGCATCCGCAGCCTCGAGGACGAGCTCGGGGTCCCATTGTTCGAGCGCTCGGCCCGCGGCATGCGACTGCTCCCCGCCGGTGAGCGACTGCTCGTGCACGCGCGGCGGATCCTCGACGCGGTCGCCCGGGCGCACGACGAGGTCCGACGGCCCGACGACGCGCAGCCCGAACCGGAGTGACCCGAGAAAAACGGGCGGCCCCCCTTGCAAGGAGCCGCCCGTCGGTTGGCCGTCGCTCACGCACGCATGCGCTCGATGATCGCGGCCGCAGCCTGCGCGGGCACCTCGGCGTACCCGTGCATGGTCATGCTGTGCGCACCCCTGCCGCCGGTGAGGCTGGCCAGGTCGGTCGCGTAGTCGAACATCTCGGACAGCGGCACGAGGGCGACGACGGTGATGCGCTCGCCGTGGGACTCCGATCCGAGGATGCTCCCGCGTCGCCGCAACAGACTCCCGCCGATGCCCCCGAACGCCGAGGGCACGTCGACCTCGACGCGCATGATGGGCTCGAGCAACCGAGGCTGCGCCGCCTTCACGGCCTCGCGCACGGCATCTCGCGTCGCCAGGTGGAACGCGAGATCACTCGAGTCGACCGGGTGCGTCTTGCCCTCGACGAGCTCGACCCCGACGCCGACGACCGGTGCTCCCACGAGCGGGCCGGCCTCCAGCGCCTCGCGTGCCCCCTGCTCACAGGCCTGGAGGTACGCGCGGGGAATCGTGCCGCTGCGGATCGTCTCGGTGAACCGCAGCGCCGTCTCGAGCTCGCCGGTGGGTCGCAGCCACCCACGCACGCCGGCGTACTGCCCCGTGCCGCCACCGCTCTGCTTGCGATGGAGGTGGTCGAACTCGACCGGGGCGGTGACCGTCTCTCGATAGGCCACCTGGGGCGCGCCCAGACGGACCTCGAGCTCGTGCTCGTCGGCGAGACGCTCGGCGTAGATCTCGAGCTGCAACACACCCGTGCCCGAGATCAGCGTCTGTCCGCTTTCCGCGTCGCGACCCACGCGCAGCGAGGGGTCTTCGCGGGTGAACCGCGCCAAGGCCTTGGCCAAGGCATCCAGATCGGCGTCGCGCTTGGGCTCGATCGTCCGCGACACCACCGGCTCGGGGATCTCGAAGCCGGCGACCGACAGCGACAGCGGCTCGCCCGTGCGCTCGTCGAACCCACACAGGGTGTCGCCGGATTCGCACGCGCCCCCGAACAAGCCCACGATCTCCCCCGCGTGCGCGGCGTCGATCGGTGTGGGATCGTCGGGGTGCAGTCGCAGCAGTCGACCGACGCGGAGACGACGTCCGGTGCGCGGGCACCAGAGCGTCGCGCCGCGCTCGAGCGTGCCCTGATAGACACGCACGTAGCCGAGCGATCCGAACCGCCCCTCGTCGAGCTTGAACACGAAGGCACAGACCGGCAGGTCGTCCTTCGTGTGGAGCTCGACGGGAGTCTCGGTCCCGTCGGGGCCGAGGGTGGTCGCGACGTTTCGCACCTGGGACGGATCGGGCAGATAGTCCACCACGGCGTCCAGGAGGGGCTGCACGCCCTTGTTGCGAAACGCCGAGCCGAACAGCACCGGGACGATCGAAAGGGCGATGGTCGCCCGACGGATCGCAGCCCGCAGCGTGCTCGCCGACACCGGCGCGCCCGAGAGCGCCGCCTCGAGCAGCGCATCGTCGTGGCGCGAAACCACGTCGACGAGCTGCTCGCGCGCCGCCTGGGCGGCCGCGACGAGGTGATCCGGGAGTTCGATCGACTCGAGTTCCTCGCCGTGCTCGCCGCCGAAGCGGATCGCACGCAGCTCGAGGAGATCGACGACGCCCGTGAAGTCGGCTTCGATCCCGATCGGGATCTGCACCGGCACGGCGAGCACGCCGAGCTGGTCACGGATGTCGCGGACCACCGCGTCCGGACGGGCTCCGACGCGGTCCATCTTGTTGATGAACGCGAGCCGGGGCACGCCGTGCCGCCGCATCTGCCGGTCGACGGCGATCGATTGCGCGTAAGCCCCTTACGAAGCGCCTCGGGCGGGGCTGTTTCGGTGCGGTCGGTGGCCCTGTAGATCGCGCGCATGGACGTGCGTGAGCGGAAGCGGCGATCGAGACTGGTAGCGAAGTGGCGACGGAGCGGTGCGACGGCGCGAGCGTTCGCGGCCGGTCACGGCTGCACGGCATCGCAGCTCCACGCGTGGTCGAGCGCGGAGCGGCGCGCCGACACGAAGCCGGCGGAGTTCGCCGAGGTCCGCGTTCGCGGCGTCGCCGACGAGGCGGAGCGACCGCCGATCGAGATCGTTGT
This sequence comes from Nannocystaceae bacterium, assembly GCA_044344875.1. Taxonomy (GTDB): domain Bacteria; phylum Myxococcota_A; class Polyangia; order Nannocystales; family Nannocystaceae; genus Xiheibacterium. Next base: position 386 of record JBIJCC010000005.1, on the reverse strand, counting down.
CGGTGAAGTGATCGTGCGTGTTCGAGCCGGCGCGAACCTCGAGCACCTCGCGGCGGTGCTCGGTGTGGTGACGCGATGCTGACGCTGCCGCGTGGTTCACGCTTGTTCATCGCGACATCGCCGACCGATCTGCGGCGCAGTTATGACGGACTCGCAGCGCTGGTCGAAGGCCAGTACGGCCGACAGGTTCGCGACGGAGACATCTTCGTGTTCATCAATCGTCGCGGAAACCAGATCCGCATGCTCTTCTGGGATCGCGACGGGTACTGCATCTTGATGAAGCGGCTCGATGTCGGCACGTTCCGGCGTGTCGTCGCCGACGACGGTCGCGATCACGTCGAGATCGGCGCGGGTGAGCTCGCGATGCTGCTCGAGGGAATCGACGC
>JBIJCC010000134.1:0-26650 GCA_044344875.1 Nannocystaceae bacterium | reverse complement strand
ATCCTCGACAAGCTCCGCGAGTTCGGCGACCGCACCCTCGCGGTGCACGGGGACGCGTGATCTTTTTGGTAGAAAACCCTGATCCGGGTGACTAGCGGGGTGCGGAAGAACGCAAAGCGTTCTTCCGAACACCCCGCTCCGTGCCCGTGCCCGCGCCCGCGCCCGCGCCCGCCCGCACTCACTGCAAGCAGGCCGCGAAATCCTCGAGCGGCTCGAAGTCGACGAAATCGAAGCTGACACGCAGCTGGGCCTCCGGCGCGTTGTTGTACGCGATCGGTCCCACCTGCAACGCTGCCGGAAGGTCGGGCCGGTCGAACGCGTTCGAGAGCTGCCACGCGCCGTCGCTCTCGCGGACGTACATCTCGAAGCGGGCGCCGATGCGGCACAGTCGGACTTCACCGCGCGCCGTCGGCCACGCGGGGCCCTGGTACGTCGAGCCCGAGTCGACGGTGCTCTTGGTCTCCACCGAGGGATCGGTGTCGGTGCCCAGGACGATGAAGACGTAGTTCTCCGGCCCGCCGCCGCCGTCCCGTGCCATGAGCCCCCCGAACCGGAAGCCCGAGGGCGGCGGCACGTCGACGTTGCCGGCCTGGTGACTGCGCACCGCGGCGGTGACCATGAAGTCGCCCTCGACCTCCTTCCACAGCAGGATCGAGGTCGCCGCGTCGAGCCACACCGTGTTCACCCCGGGATCGAGGTGCAGCACGCCGCCGTCGACACTCACCGCCGCGGCGTCGGGACGGAAGGTGGTCCAGCCCGGCAGCGCGGGATCGTCGAAGTCGTCGTCGAGCGCGGAGGGGTCGATCCCCGTCTCGCCGCTGCTGGTGTCGGCGGGGGCCGTGTCCGACTCGCCCGAGGTGCTCGGGTCGGTCGTCGTGGTCATCGAGGAGGAGGTCATCGAAGACGAGGTCATCGAGGACGAGGTCATCGAGGAGGAGGTCATCGAGGACGAGGTCATCGCCGAGGAATCGGTCGTGTCGGCGGCCGTGACCGATGTCGAGGCCCCCCCGTCGGTGCCACCCCCCTCGCCGTCCGAAGAACCACAGGCAGGGGCGAGAAAAACGAGCGACGCGCACGCGCGGGGGACCCAATTCATGGGCGGAGCATAACCGCGGTGGCGCCGATTCCAACTCGGTTGGCACGTGCAGGTTCGGCGAGCGCGTGGTTCCATCGACTTGGCGTGGAGCCGACCTTGCACCACGGCATCGACATGAACCGCCACGTCCTGCGTGCGCTGCTCGTCGGCGGGCTCGCGGGTTGCGGTCCGGGGGCGCCCGGGGTCGACGCGAGGTGGGCGCGATGGTTCACGTTCGGCGCGATCCAAGCGGCGCAAGCCGCACCCGACGGGGCCTCCGTCGCGGTCGTGGTCGAGTCGACTGCGGACGCCGTCGGGCCCGGGGCGCCGCCGGCCACCCTGCGCCGCGGGGTGTTCGTGCTCGACGACCAGGGGGGGCTGCACGGGCGTGCGGCGCTGGCCGGCGCGGGGGCGGTGGCGATCGACGCCGACGGCGCGGCCTACGCGCTCGTGCCGGACGTCGGTCGCGAGGGGCCCGCGCCGCGGTGCCGGCTCATGGCGGTCGACGCCGACGACGCGACGCGGTGGGAACGACCGTGGCCCCTCGACGACGACGGCGCCGTCGAATGTGCGGCGCAGCCGTTGTTCGCCGGCGATCGCCTCGTGGTGCGCGGTGAGGTCGAGCTCACCGCCGTGTCGCGGGGCGGTTCGCTGCTGTGGCGCTCGACCCTCCCGTCCGGCTGCGGCGCTCTGAAGTGGCGCGATCAGGCGCTGTGGTGCGCGCAGGACCCCGACGAGGGGGGCGTCACGATCGTGCGCTGCGACCCCGCGGATGGGGCGTGTCGATCGATCGTCCTCGACGACGCGATCGATCAGCTGCTCGACTTCGACGTCTCGGCCGATGCGATCGTCGTCCGCGACTGCACGTTCGAAGGACCCTCGCAGGACTGTCGCATCGCGGGCTTCGACCGCGATGGTCACCGGCGTTGGTCGACGCCGCGCAACCTCGGCGCGCCGTCCGATGCGGGGCCGTTCGTGGTCGCGTCCACGCGCGGGCACTGGTTGGTCGGCACACATCGATCGCCGCGCGTCGACGAGACCTCGCAGCGCGAGATCTCGCTGCGCCACCTGACGTCCGAGGGCCGCATCGATCTCCGCCTGCGCCGCCGGTTCGTCGATGCCCCCGGCGATGCGCTCGCGCGCGAGGCCTGTCCCGACGGCGGCGACGTCTCGACCGGGCCCGAGGGCGGCAGCGCGGTCCGGACGGTGCTCCGGCTCGACGACGACGGTTTCCTCGTCGTCGGCGAGCACGGTTGTCGCGACGGCTTCGTGCTGGCGCTGCAGGTGCGGCCATGATCGGTCGCGCGCGAGTGCTCGGGCTCGCGGTGGCCGCGTCGATCCCCGCCTGCGACGGACCCGAGGCGCGCTGCAGCACGCGGGCCGACTGCACGCCGGACGAGCGCTGCCTGTGGTCGCCCGATCGCGGCGTCGGCGAGTGCATCGCGGCGCCGGGCTACGACGATCCTCCGCCGCTCGAGGTGTTCACCGGGCCGCCCGTCGCCCCCGTGCTCTTCGTCGTCGACGACGGTCCAGGCAGCGCCCACGCGCAGGATCGGCTGATCGCGGCCCTGCCGGCGCTCGTCGACGGCGCCTCGCGACGCGGCACGCGGCTGCGCGTCGCGGCGACCTCGGCGAGCGTCGCCCGACCGGGCTGCGACAGTCGGGCCTTCGCGCGCAGCGGTCGGTTCGCGTCCACGAGCTGCCTCGATCGCCTCGACGACTTCGTCGCGGACGATGGCGCCAACGACAGCTGGGTGTGCTGGACCAACTGCAGCCTGACCACGGACGAGCTGCCGATCGATCCCGAGCGGCCGTGGATCGATCTCGATGCCTTCGCCGATCCAGCCGAGGCCGCCGCGGTGCTCGCGTGCGTGGTCCCGCAGGGCACGTCGGGCTGCTCGCGCGGCTCGCCGCTGCACGCAGCGTGGCTCGCGATGCTCCGTGCTGCCCGCGAGGACGAGCCGGAGTTCGGCGCCTTCGCGGACACTTTGCAGGCGCAGATCGTCGTCGTCACCGACGGCATGGATTGCTCGGTCAGCGACACGGGCGTGGCCGCGTTCGACCCGGCGGGGGACCGCGCGCTGTGGCCCGACCCCGACGCCGAGGTCGCGACCGAGGCGGTGTGCTGGGCGGCTGGTGTCGCGTGCACCGGGGTCGGGCCGGTCTACGACGATTGCGAACCTGTCGATCGCGACGCGCAGGGCGAGGCGCCGATGCCGGGGTCGCCCAGCGTGTTGATCCCGATGTCTGCGTTCGAGTGGCTCGCGCTCGGGCTCGCGGAGCTCCACGTCATCGCGGGCCTGCCGCTGTCGGATCCGCCGATCTACACGACCGAGGGCGATCCCGAGTACATCGCGACCCACGGGATCGGACCCGGCTGCCGCGATGGCCTCATCACCGCCGCGCCAGCGCTGCGGCTGCAGGAGATCCCGTACGGCGAGCAGCACTCGATCTGCGAGCCGGACTACGACTTCGCGCTCGCCGGCGCCGCGGGACAAGCCTCGCCGAACCTGTACGTGCCCGCGTGCGCGATCCCAGCGCTGCGCGTGCGACAGCAGTCGGTCGGGGAGCCCGAACGCGAGATCCCCACCTGCCTCGGCGACGATCCGCAGCTCGAGATCCCCGTGGGCGCGCCGGCGTGTTGGGCGTGGCGGCTCGATGGCGAGCCCTACCACGAGCACGGGCTCGCGGAGCTCGTGCTCCGCACCCGCGCGCCGCAGCAGCGCGATCGCTTCACCGTGACGCCGAACCCGTGGTCGCCCGCGACCGTGATCGACGGCTGCCTGCCCGTGCGCTGATCACCCCGCGCTCGGCACGATGCGATAGTACGGCGCCGTCGCGTCCGCGATCGCGATCGGCAGGGACACCGGGTACGGCACGCTGCCCGTGAACACGGTCTCCCACGGGCCATCGATCGTCGCGCCGGCCTGCACGTCGTAGTCGACGTCGGGGGCGAGCAGGGTGGTCTCGATGGTGAGGGTGTCGCCGTCGAAGTCGACGGTCGCGCCGTCCCACGGGCGCGCGAGGGGCTCGCCGACGAAGAGGCCCTCGCCGGGCATCGCGACGGACTTCCAGTAGGCCTCCACGAGGGTCTGGCCGCGGAAGTAGTGCGCGGTGGCGATGACCGGGTTGGGGAACTTCGCCGGGTAGTTGCACGGCTCGACGACGGTGCCGTAGCTACCGGTCGCGCCGGCCTCGAGCCACGCGACCGCGCTCATCTGGCTGCTGGTGGGCACCTCGCCGCCGTACGACGTGAGGTGATCGGCCATCGCGCCGGGCAAGTAGGTGTTGGTCGCGATCTGCGGCACGTTCGCGAGGCCGGTGAAGTAGAACAGCACGTCGATGGTGCCCTCGAGGTAGTCGAGGCCGGCTCCGTCGGCGTTGTCGAGGTACGTCAGCATCAGTCCGCCGTCGTGATCGAACAGCTCGACGGTCTGCTCGAACAGCGGCGATCGGGTGCTGCGATCGGCGTCGGTGGTGCGGATGAGATAGCCATCGCCGAACGGGCGCGTGCCATCGGCCGCGACGCCGCGGTCGATGAGCGCGAGCACGGGCTCGGTGCCGGTGCCCGCGAGCATCATCGTCGGGCGGATCCCGTGATCGGTCCACGGCGCGAGGCTCGGCGAATCGTAGTACGGTGACGGCGCGGTCTCGTTGCACGGCGTCGAGCAGTACTGCAGGTCGAAGCCGAGGGTGAACGCGGCGGTGACCGACATGCAGTCGACGCGGTAGGGCTGCGTCCACGTGATCGCGAGGGCCTGGATGTCGTCGCCGAGCGCCGCGTCGACGAGGGCCTTCGCGGCGGCGAAGTCGCCCTGCGGCAGCACCGGTCCGAGCGGCAGGGCGAGGTGCACGACGTTGGCGGCCGGGATCCCGCGCGCCGCGACGTAGGCCTCGGCGACCGCGACTGATTGCGGATCGGCGTCGTTCACCAGCACGCCGAGCTCGGCGGCGACGATGGACGTACGCGGGAGCAGGACCTGGGGGACCCCCGGATCTCCGGTCGTGCCCGAGGAATCGGCGCCGCTGGTGTCGGCCGGCGCGGTGCTCGAGGCATCGTCGTCGCCGGTCGTCGTCGGATCGGTCGGGCCCGTCGAGGATGCGGTGGTCGGATCGCCCGTGGACGTGCCCGAGGAGGTGGCCGCTGGATCAGCGCCCTCGTCCGAGCCGCAGGCGAGGACCCCAGCGAGCGGGAGCACGAGGACGAGCTGGGGCGCACGCATGGCGACGATCTCCGTCACGGCAGTGTGCCCGAGCGCTGTTCGGTTGTGGAATCGACCCGGACAGTTTGCAGGGCGCCCCGCGACGCGAGAGCATGGCGTCTCCGTCGGCCGGACCGCTGACGCTGGAGGTTCGCATCATGAAGATCACATCGCATCGTTTGGTTCGCGTGACGCTCGTGCTCGGGGTCTGCTCCGCGGCGTGCAGCGACGACGCGGGGACGAGCCCTGGCACGTCGTCGACGGGCACCGATTCGTCGGGTGGCGCCGATCCGAGCACGGGCGTCGACCCGACGACCACCGCGGATCCCGATACGTCGTCGTCCTCGGGCGCGTCGAGCTCGACCGACCCCGACCCCGACACCTCGGGCTCGCCGACGGAGTCGAGCAGCTCGGGCGACGAGCCGGTCGGCCCGCCGGCGGAGTTCTTCGTCCGCATCGAGAACCTCTCGGGGAGCAGCGTGCTGCCGACGACGTTCTCGCCCGGCATGTGGCTCGAGCAGACCACCGGCTCCACGCCGCTGTTCACGATCGACGCCGTCGACGCGGGCGATGGTCTCGTTGCGCTCGCCGAGGACGGCGATCCGGCGCCGCTCGCCGCCGGCCTCGATGGCGCAGCCGACGTGGTGCAGACCGGCACGTGGGCCGATCCGATCGCGCCGGGCGAGATGGTCGAGTTCACCTTCACCGCGCAGAACGGCAATCGCCTGTCGCTGGCGACCGGCATCGGCGGCGCGAACGATGGCTTCGTCGCGACCGGGCCGGTCGGCATCGGCCTGTTCACCAGCCAGGGCCAGCCCGAGGACGAGCGCGACATCACCCAGTTCCTGCGTCTGTACGAGGTCGGCAGCGAGGCCAACGAGGCGCCCGGGCAGGGGGCGCAGCAGCTCGCGACGCAGGCGGCGGCCGGCGTCGGCATGGACGAGTCGGGCCACGTGCAGCCGTTCGTGGCGTCGACCCGCGCGCTGCCGCAGGCCGCGGCGATCCTCGACGTGCAGTCGGCGATCGATGCGGACACCGGCGCGATCACCCTGACGATCACCAACACCGGCGATCTCGGCCGCGGCACGGTGTTCTCGCCGCTGTCGCCGATGGTGTGGGCGCTGCACGAGGAGACCGCCTCGCTGTTTGCCGCCGACGCCCTGGGCGCCGACGTCCCCGGGCTCGAGGCGCTCGCCGAGGACGGCGATCCGTCGGAGTGGTTCACCGCGATCGACGGCAGCCCCGGCGTCGGCACGGCCGCGACGATCGACACCGCCGCGGCGCCGGGTGAGGCGTTCACCATCGTCATCACCCCGGACCAGGACAACCGGTTCGTGTCGTTCGCGACGTCGATCACCGCCAGCAACGACGCCTTCATCGCGCCTTTGCCCGGCGGCGTCGCGCTGCTCGAGGCCGATGGATCGGCGCGATCGAACACGGAGATCGAGGACGACTTCCGGCGAATGTTGGTGGTCTGGGACGCGGGCACCGAGGCCAACGAGGTCCCCGGCGCCGGCGCGAACATCCAGAGCGAGCAGGTCCTGGCCGACAGCGGGGCGAGCGACCCCGATCCGGCGATCCGCCCGTACTCGGATGCGACCAACGATCTGGCGGGCGCGGACGTCGGTGGCTTCGCGACCGTGACGATCGTCAACGGCGTGAATCCCGGCGAGTTCGACGTGACGATCGAGAACACCTCGGGCGGCACCGTCTTCCCCGGCGCACTGTCGCGGGTGTTGTACGCGGTGCACGACGATAGCGTGACGTTGTTCGAGGACGGCATGCCCGCGTCGCCGTCGCTCGAGGTGCTCGCCGAGGACGGCGACGCGTCCTCGCTGTTCGGCGACGTCGACGGTGCGCCCGGTGTGTCGGACGCCGCGATCTCGCCGTCGCCGCTGGGGCCCGGGGCGACGTACGAGTTCACCGTGATCGCCGACGGGACCACGCCGCGGCTCAGCCTCGCGGCGATGGTGGTCCCGTCGAACGACACGTTCCTCGCGCTCGGCGGTGCCGGCATCGCGCTGCTCGACGACGCCGGCGATCCGCTGTCGGACGAGGCGCTCGCCGACGCGGTCGCGGCGGCGCTCGGGGCCTGGGAGTCCGGCACCGAGGCGAACCAGGCCGGGGCGATCGGTCGCGATCAGGCGCCGCGCCAGGCAGAGGATGGAGATGGTGTCGCCGAGGGCAGCGGGCTGGTGCGCTTCGCGGACGATGATCTCGTGTGGGTGTGGCCGGAGGCGGATCAGGTGATCCGGGTGACGGTCGGCCCGACGGCGAAGTAGCGGGGGATGGGCTCTCGGTCCGGTGAGCCGGGCCGAGAGCGCAGCCGTCACTGGCAGGCGAGGTGGACGTCGACCAGCTCGCCCATTCGGGTGCCTTCGGCGCCCGCCGCGAACATCGGTGCCCGCTCTCGGCCGCAGTTGCCGCGACTGTCACATTCCGTGCGGGTCTCGTAGGCGACCGGGAGCGCGGAGATGCCCGCGCTCGACAGCGAGGTGTGCTCCCAGTGCGTCGATCGGCGATCGCGGTCGTGATCCGTCCACAGCACGATCGACGTGTAGGCGGGGTCGGCCGGGGTGATCGCGCCGTCGCGGTCGTGATCGAGGGCCGCGAGTGCGACGAATCCGTTGGGCGCACGGCTGCCGTCGGGCAGGCGCGTGGCCGAGCCGAACAGCTCGTGGCCACCGTCGATCGAGCCCGATCCGTCGAGGTCGATCGCGAGCCACGGCGTGTTCGCCTGCGGCCAGTCGCTCGCGAGACAGTCCGCGCCGAGGTCGAAGCTCGCGGTCGAGGCGACCTCGAACTCGAGCCGCTCGCCCTCGAGCTGCACGATGAGTGGGGTGGATCCTTCGCCCTCGACGAACTCCTCGCACTCGCTCCACATCGGAACGCCGCGGTCATCGACCCCGCAGTTTCGCTCGGCGTTCTCGCCGCAACCCTCGGACTCGCCAGGCGAGCACTCGGGGTCCACGACGCACGCGCCCCACTGCAGGACCTCGCCGGCCGACTCCGGGAGGACCGTGCAGAACTGGGCGGCCTCGCCCTTCGGTCCGCACGGCGTCTCGGCGAAGTACTCGTCGCACGGATCGCCCTCGTGGCTCTGGCCCGCCGCCAGATCGTCGCGCTCGAGCACGGTCGCATCCTGGTTCACGCGGGGCTCCACGCATCCGCCCAAGCCCAAGCCCAACACCCAAACCACGCTCACGCTCGTGTATCGCATGCCCACCAACCTCCAACCCAACGAACGGCTGCAGTAGCACGCGGTGTGCCAGCGAGAATCCACTGCTACCACGCCGGCCAGGGGGCGGTACCCGCGACCGTGGTGTCACGGTCCATGGCTCGGGAGGCGCGGCGCCATGACACCTGCGGCGCGATCGATCGAATCAGGACGTGGCCCCGAACCCGTGGTGCAGTTGCACCCGCGTCTCGGCGGCGCGAGGATCCGCGGCCAACCGCGTGCGTCGATCCTGTTCCCCCCTCGCGCGCGTGGCGATGCCCCTCGTCGCGGTCGTTGCGGCGATCCTCGGCGTCGCAGCCCCGCGGGGCCTGCGGGCCGCGCCCGGCGTCGAGGTGCGGTGGAGCGGCGACGCCTGTGCGACCGACGGGCTCGAGCCCGCCCTCGCGCGGTTGCGACGGGATGCGACCGTGTCCGAGGGCGTCGTGGTCGACATCCGCGTCGCCACGCGGCCGGACGGCGCACTCGCGGCGAGCATCGATGCGGTCACGCCGTGGGGGACGAGCCACCGCGAGGCGGTCGCGTCGCGCTGCGAGAGCATCGTCGGCGCGATCGCACTCTTGGTGGCGATCGCCCTCGATCCGGTCGCGGTCGTCGAGACGATCGCACTGCCCGAACCCGAGGTCGCGCCGCCGGTCGCACCGCCACCGATGGCGCCGACCGAACCGCCGTCCGAGTCGGCGCCCGCAGCCCTCGCGCGACCGAGCGAGCCCGAGCCACCGCCACCCCTCGATCGCCCGACCCCTCGGCGCCGCGCCGCGCTTCGCATCGACGGGCTCGTCGGTGCCGGTCAGGTGCCGGCACCCAGCGGCGGCGTCGGGATCGCCCTGGGCGTCGAGGCGCGCGTGTGGTCGATCGCCGCGACCGCGGCGTGGTGGCCACGGCGCGACACCACCCCGCGCGCGACCGGCCAGTACGCCGAGATCCAGCTCGTGACCGCGGGCATCCAGGGGTGCGCGGGCCTGCGGCGCGGCACCCTGGTCGCCGCGGCCTGCGGGGGTCTCGAGGCCGGGGCGATGCTCGGGCGCGGCCGCGAGGTCCTCGCGGCGGCCCGCCGGGCGATCCCCCACGTCGCGGTGACGCTCGGGCCCGAGCTCCGCTGGCAGCCGACCCCGCGCTTCGGGATCGTCATCGGCGTCGAGGGGGCGCTCGTCGTGCACCGACCCCGCTTCGCGGTCGAGGGCCTCGGGGACCTGTACGTGGCGCCCCTCGCCGCCGTGCGTTCGCGCATCGGCGTGCAGCTGAGGCTGCCGTGACGGATTCGGGGGACCCGCAGGGAAGTCCCCGCAGGGCCCGTTCTGCCCCGCGACCGACCTTGACCCCCTTCGATCTCACCGCGGCGTTCCGCACCCACCACGATTTCGTGTGGCGCTCGCTCGCCCGTCTCGGGGTCCACGACGATGCGATCGACGACGCGGTCCAGGACGTCTTCGTGATCGCCCATCGTCGCGGGCACAACTACGACGGCCGTGCGCCGCTGCGTCACTGGTTGTATGGCATCACCCGCAACATCGCGCTCAAGCACCGCGAGCGCAGCGCTCGTGCCCGTGTCCGCGCGGCGGAGGGCAACGATGCGCGACGCATCGACGACCCGATCGCCCAGCGTGACACCATCGCCACCGTCGAGCGGTTCCTCGGCGAGCTCGACGAGGATCAGCGCGCGGTGTTCGTGCTGGCGGAGATCGAGGGACACACTGCACCGGAGATCGCCGACATGCTCAGCGTGAAGCTCAACACCGTGTACTCGCGACTGCGACTGGCGCGGGCGCGCTTCGAACGCGTGCTCGAGCGCAGTGATCCCGCGGAGGCGCCATGGACCCGATGACACCGATGTCCCCGCGCGCCCAGGCGGCCCTCCGACAGTACCGCGATGCTCGACCGGGTCCGCACCGTCGTCGGCGCAACGAGGCGGCCCTCGCCGCGCGACTCGCCCAGTCGCGCGGGTCCTCGCGCTGGTCGTGGTGGTGGATCGGAGCGGCGGCGTTCGGGGCCGCCGCGGCGGTGCTACTGCTCGCGCTGACGATCGTGCCGCGCACGCGCGTCGGCGCTGACGCTCGCCCGCGTGCGGATCAGGCGGTCGACCGGGCCGTCGGCTCCGCGCCCCTCGCCATCCCGCGTCCGGGTCCCGAGCCCGCATCGTTGCCACCGGCGTCGAGGCCAAGCGCGACGCAACCGGTCGCGACCGGGGCCCGGCGCTCGGATCGGCCGTCATCCCCGCGGCCGATCGCGGTCCCCGATCCGGAGTCGGTCAGCATGGTGAACGACGATGCGGCGCTGGAGGCCGAGACGCGGCTCGTCGGCGAGATCCGTGCGGCCATCGACGCCGGAGAGGACGGCGCGGCGACGGCCGCGATCGCTCGACACGCGACCGAGTTCCCGGACGGCACCTTCGTCGAGGAGCGCCTCGCCTATGCGATCGTCCTCGCCTGCCGGCGCGGTGACGCCCATTCTGCAACCATGCGCACGACGTTTTCCTCGCGATACCCAAGCTCTCACCACGACCGCATGATTCGTGCGGGGTGCGATCGCGTTCGGTGACGGATCGCGCGCGGTCGACGGGAAGCAGCCGTGATGATCCAACGCCCACGCACTACGTCCCTGTCCGCGGCCGCGGCACTCGTCCCCGCCCTGCTCCTCGCCTGCGTGAGCGAGCCCGGGATCCTCGGGGCCGTCGACGAGGGGGCGGGGGACGGCGAGGGCGAGGGCAGCAGCTCGGCCGGTGTCGGTTCCTCGATGAGCGGCAACCAAGGGACCGACGGGTCGAGCACGGGCGACGCGTCGACCGGCGGGCCCGACGTGGTCGAGTGCCCGAACCCCGACACGTGGGGTGCCCAAGCGGCGCCGAGCATGACGCCGGCGCAGTGGGACGGTGTCGTCGCGGACCTCGTCGGGGTCGACGCGGATCTCGCCCGGCGTGCGCACGCGGTCGACACGGTGGGGCACTTCGATCTCGGCATCGCGTCGTCGGCCGCGGACGATGTCGGGGGCTGGGCCACGCAGGCGGCGGGCCTCGCCGATCTCTCCGCGTTGCTGCCGTGCGATGCCGACACGGTCCCGGTCGACGGTGAGCAGGCGTGCTGGGACGGGTTCGTCCCGGACCTGGCGACCCGCGCGTGGCGACGGGATCCGAGCGCCGCGGAGCTCGCCGAGCTCGACGCGATCGCGGCGGGTCCGGGGACGTTCGCCGAGCGCGTGCGCCTCGCGATCGCGGCGGTTCTCGGCTCCGAGAACCTGTGGCGGATCACGCCCACCGGCACGCCCGATGGTTCCGGCGCGATCGCCCTCGACGGCGAGGCCCTGGCGCTGCGCCTGGCATTGTTCCTGTGGCAAGCGCTGCCCGACGACGAGCTGCAGGGCGTCGCGGCCGAGGGCGGCCTCTCGGATCCCGCGATCCTCGACGCGCAGATCGACCGCATGCTCGCCAGCCCCCGCGCCGAGCGGATGATCGCCGACTTCCACACCCAGTGGTTGGACATCGATCGCACGGCGGTCGACAAGGACGCCGAGATCTTCCCGGAGTTCACGCCCGAGCTGTGGACGGCGATGCGCCGCGAGAGCGGGCTGTTCGCGGTCGACGTGATCCTCCACGACGACGCGCGCCTGGCCACGCTGCTCACGGCGCCGCACACGTTCATCGACGCGCAGCTCGCCGCGATCTACGGCGACGCGATCGAGGGGCCCGCGCCCGACTCCGCGGCCTTCGAGCGGGTCGAGCTGGATCCCGCGCGCCGTGGCGGCGTGCTCACGCAGCCGGCGTGGCTCACCGCCCATGCGCACCGCAGTCTCGTGGGGTTCACCGAGCGCGGCAAGTGGATCCGCGAGCAGCTGCTGTGCGCACCGATTCCGCCGCCGCCGCCCGACGTCGATCCCACGCTCCCCGCCGACGTGCCCACCGACGGCGGCGCCAAGGCCTTCCGCGACGCGATCGTCGGCGCCTCCGAGTGCGCGGGGTGTCACGATGTGATGGATCCGTTCTCGTTCGCCTTCGACAACTACGACGCCGTCGGGGCCTGGACCGACGTCGTGATGGGTGCGCCGGTCGATCCGAGCGGCCAGCCGGACGGCTTCTCCGGGTTCGCCGATCGTCAGGCCCTGCTCGACCTGCTGGTCGACGACGCGCAGGTCGCCGCCTGTGTGCCCCAGAAGTGGGCCGGGTTCGCGCTGGGCCGCTGGGTCGGGGACGCCGACGTATGCTTCCTCGAGGCGCTGCGCGCGACGTTCGTCGACGGCGACGGCGACCTCCGGGCGGTCATCGCCGAGATCGCCCGCAGCGACGCCTTCGGTCACATGCGCATCGAGTGAGCGAGCGACCCGGGATGGCCCGCCTCGGCGTCGTCGTCGGTGGTCGCCGCAGACGGGGTATGCGTGCCCTGATCGGTCGCGGCGCCGACCTCCGGGCGCGCATGCCGGGCGGGTCGCGCTCCTTGGTGATCGCGCTCGCCGTGCGCTGCGGCATCCCCGGCCGCGACGACGGCCCGCTGCTCGAGGCGCTGCTCGATGCCGGGCTTCACCCTACGGCCGACCCACCGGCCGGGCGAGCGCGGGCCGGCCCGCGGCGTCGCACAACATCGAGTCCCAGTCGACGAGCGGCACGCTGCGCTTGAGCTCTGGCCGCATCTGCTGGAGGGCCAGCACCGCGGCCGCGGTGAAGCGATCGGCGACCATGCCTGCGGCCAGGCTGTCGACCGCCCGGAACCCCGCGCCCAGGCCCTGGAGGCTGCCCTCGGCCCCACCGCCCCGGGAATATCCGTCGAGCGCGCCGAGGGCCCCGAACAGCAGCATCGCCACGGCCGCTCCGCCGGACGGCTTGGTGACGGTGAGATCGTCGGGGGTGATCCTGACCACCGGTCGGCATGCCTCGAGGCCGACCGAGAAGCTGCGCAGCACCAGCGTGTTTCCGCCGGACTCGATCTCGACCGGCGGCTCGAGACGCACGTGGGCGCGCCGCACACTGACGAGACTGCCTTCGGTTGGCCCGCCCGCGAGCTCGGCGTCGATGGTCGCGCGCGTGCCACGGTGGACGCGAATCACGGCGTCGCCCTGCTGGTGCTGCTGCGCGTTCGGTAACGTCACGGTGATCCCCGCACCGCGGAGGATCGGCGCGGGCAACGATGCGCTGCTCGCCGAAGCACCGCTGAGCTTGGCCTGCAGCGCTTGGACGTGGGCCGCCAGCTCGTTGTCGCGGAACGGATCATAGCTGGCGTTGGAGAACACCGAGCCTGCGAACATGTCGGCGATCATCTTCACGAGGGTGTCGTGCACCTTCGAGGTCGCGAAGTCGAACGCGAACCATGCCGGCACGCGCTCGGTCCGGATGTCCACTCGACCACCGAAGCGATAGGTCGCCGAGTGCCAGAGGACATCTTCGACCAGCCAGCCGATGGAGCCGGAGTGGACGACGAAGCGCAACGCCGGCGCGAAGCTGAGGCTGACGCGATCGTTGGCCACGTCGATCCGGGCATGCGTTCGGGCCGTGGTCACCAGCGTTGCGTCGGCGTCGCGATGCAGCACCATCCCGCCCGCGACCTCGAAGCGAATCTGACCAGAACCGAGTTGATATGGATCGCCCACGACACCCCCGCCGAGGGGCCGCCGACGAGCGCCCCACGTCATCATACGTCCGCTGCGCGGCCGGCATTCGCCCGAAGTTCCGTCGAGCCGCAGACCGAACTCCGGGTGCCGTCTTGTTGCCCAGCCATACGCGGCGCTCGGCCTGTGCGTCGCGGGTCACGACCCACGACGCGGATGACGTTCGCGCCTGCGTGGCCTGCCAAGGCCGGTTGCGGCTGCTCCCAGAGGTCATCGACGTCGTCGACGCCAGGTGCGCGGCGCGGTCCATCTCGACCAGAGCGGCTCACCTCGCTTCGAACGCCCTGGGACTTGGTGTACCCTGCAAGTCAGGAGAGTCGTAGATCCGATGGCCAGTCGCCCCACGTTCGTTCTTGCCTTCTCTTGCCTGGCTCTGTTCTCCGTCGCGTGCGATGGTGAGTCCGAGTCCTCCGCCGTGTCGCTCCGGGTGGGCATGCCCTCGAGCGGTGCATTGCCCACGACGACCGGCGACGGCGACGCGACCACCGAGGATGCTTCGGGCGACAGCACCACAGGGGGCGGAGGTCCGAAGTACCGGGACAATGACGGCGACGACCCGTTCACGGCGGGGTGCTGGCTGAAGTATGACGATTCCTCTTGCAATGGTACGCCCACTCCTGTCGGAGAAAGCTGCTATGACGGGTTCACGGGGCCTTCGCTCACCGAGTATCACACCGATTCCGATTGTGGTGACTACGGGAGGAAAGACTACAATTGCAAGAGCTTCTGCATGACCAGCAACCACAACTCGGGCACCTGCACGGAGGTCGAGATCGCCTGTGGTGGCCAGACGGTCACTTCGGCGGTCTGCAATTGCAGCGAGACCCCCCAGGATCACGGAAGATGGGCCATCGAACCCGACGGCATGTCCCCCGGCACGGCGGCGAGCGCCATCAAGGTGTGGTTCCACGATGATACCTGTGCCGATCCGGGATTTGGAACCGGGTCGGAACGCTGCTTGGACGACAATACGTTGGAGGAGTACTACGTCGCGAATGGCAGCACGACGGTAATTGGGAGCTGTGGCCCCCTCTACTCGTATCCCGTCGACTGCCGATCATGGTGCGTGGGAAAAGGGCACGATGGGGGCCACTGCGGCAGCGTCCCAGTGCCGGGGCAGCCCGACCCGTACAACGTGACCGCGGTGTGCAAGTGCACCGACGAGTCGACGGGCAGCGGCTACGACGTGGGAACCGTCGACCCGACCTACGGCAGCACGACCTACTGAGTCCGGTCGCAGCCTCGGCAGCTGTGACGGAAGCGCCCGGTGATCGGGCGCTCCCGTCATCGCACCGCGGCCTGCGTGGGGTGGGAGGGCCGCGTACCATGGTGCCGTGGAGCCGGACGCGATCCCTCGGAGTTGCCGTGATACGATCGCATCGATGAGGAGCGCGAGGAGGCGCCGAGCCGCACCGGGCATCACGCGATGGGTCATGGGCAGGGTTGCGGTCCTGCTCGTCCCGCCGCTCGTTCCGTCGAGTGCGTGCGCCGGCGACGTGGTCGAGGCCGGTGCGGAGCTCGGGGGTTCGACCGGCGCCTCGACCGAGGGGGGTTCTGTCGATCCGCCGGGATCGTCGACTGCGTCGAGCTCGGGCAGCGGCGCCGATGGGAGGGGCAGCACCGGGAGCGGTCCGTCCACGGGGGACGAGCCGACCGGCGACGGGTCGACCGGATCCGCGGGCAGCGACGGGAGCTCGGGCACGGGCAGCACCGAAGGGTCGACGGCGGGCGAGGGGAGCACGACGGACGTCGGGAGCACGACGGACGTCGGGAGCACGACGGACGTCGGGAGCACGACGGGCGCCGGAGGCACGACGGACACCGGAGGCACGACGGACGTCGGGAGCACGACGGACGTCGGGAGCACGACGGACGTCGGGAGCACGACGGACGTCGGGAGCACGACGGACATCGGGAGCACGACGGACGTCGGGAGCACGACGGACGTCGGGAGCACGACGGACATCGGAGGCACGACGGACATCGGAGGCACGACGGACACCGGAGGCACGACGGACACCGGAGGCACGACGGACACCGGAGGCACGACCGATCCGGTCACCAGCGGCGACGCGACGACGGACGGTGGCAGCACGGACACCGGTGGCGCCCCCGACAACCTCCTCTTCTCCGAGACGTTCGACGGCGCCGACGGTGATCCATGGCCCTCGCCGTGGATCGTCGTCGGCGACAACGTGCTGTCGGCGACCATCCAGGGCGGGCGCGGGCAGCTCGCGGGGATCACCGGCGGCACGGCGCGCGTGGTGTTGCCGGGGTTCGCGGAGCGCGACGTCGAGATGATCGCGACCATCGAGTTCACCGACTGGACGCGCCAGGGCATCGGGCTGTACGCGCGACAGAACGGCGGCTCGCTGAACCAGACCGATCCACCCGGTCAGGGCTACGCGCTGTTCCTCGAGGGCTTCTACCTGGTCTCGCTCGGTTTCTGGCGCGAGATCGTGGGCGTCGAGACCCTGGTGGCCGCCGGATTCGACCCGGTGCCCGGCGGTGTGCTGCCGGGCACCGCGTACCGCATGCGCTACCAGGTCGTGCAGCAGGGCGCCCTGACGGCGCTGCGCGGCAAGGTGTGGCTGGCCACCGACGTCGAGCCTGCCGCGTGGACGACCGAAGTCCTCGACGACACCCCGGAGCTGCAGGATGTCCTCGGCAGCTTCGCGGTGGACGTCTACAACAACGGTGGTGTCGACAGCGTGTACTTCGACGACCTCGAGATCCGCGCGCTGTAGCAGCGGTCGCTACTCGAGCTCGAACGCCCCGATGTCGCAGACGTCACCGTCGGCGGGTCGCGGCTCGGCGTCGAAGTCCCAGGCGACCAGGCACGGCATCGCGTCGACCGCAGGGCTCGCCGCAGTGGGCTCGAACCGCGCGAGGTCGACGAACAGGGGATCGGCGATCGCGCTGTCGTCCGTGTGCCCGGTCAAGCCCGCGAACGCGGCATTCCAAGCGTCGAAGTCGCCGCCGTCGTCGATCTCCGTCGCCTTCAGCGTGAACACCGGCGCGCCGCCATCGACGAAGTAGAGGTTGTCCTCGACCACCAGCGTCGACCAATCCGTCATGCCGAGCTCGTCGGTGTCGGTGAACACCCGCGGGCTCGTGCCCTGCGCGACGATGTTGCCGCGGAACTCGACGTCGGTGCTGGCCTGCCCGACCTCGGACTCATTGGTGAGGAACAGCGCCGCGTGGATCGACGTCGCCGTATCGACGCAGGTGTTGTTGTACACGCGCGCGCCCTGGCTCGACCCGACCGCGACGCAGGCCCCCGAGACGTGGGCGATGACGTTGTTGCGGACGGTGCAGTCGTAGCTCTCGTAGTCGCCGTCGACGAGGCGGTCGGCGTCGGTCGACTGCCCGCACATGATCGCGTTGCCCTCGCCCGACAGTCCGGTGTCGACCACGAGGTTGCCCTCGAACAGGGTCTCGCGCGCGTTGCCCTCGGCGTAGGCGGCGACATCGCCGAGATCGTGCAGGTGGTTGCCGACGACTCGCAGCCGATCGGCGCCGGTGATGTCGATGCCCTGGGCGTTGCTGCTCGGGGTCACGATCGTCGGGTCCTGCCAGATCTCGTTGCCGACGATCACGGTGTCGTCGGCGGTGCGCACGTTCTTGATCACGTCCGCGACCGAGCAACACAGCCGGTTTCGCACCAGCTGTACCTGCGGCGTGTCGATCTTGATCACGTTGCCGTCGCCGCCGCCGTCCGGGCTCCCCTGGAGGTGCAGGCCCTCGAGGCGCACGTAGGCGCGGCTGCAGTCGCCGCTCACCAGCTCGTTCTCTTCGTCGCACGAGTCGGCATAGAAGTAGACCGTCGGCCCGTCGCCGCTGCCGCGGATCGTCACCGCGGCGCCGTCGCGCGGTCGCATCAGGATCCACTGCTCCGCGGTGCCGAAATCGCCGTCGGAGACGACGAACCCGTCGTAGTCGCCGGCGTCGACTTCGATGATCGATCCGGGCTCGGCGAGATCGACCGCGTGCTGCAGCGTGCGCACGGCCGTGTCGGGGGTGAGCCCGTCGTTCGCATCGTCGCCGTCGACCGCGGCGTAGATCGTCGGGCCGGTGCCGACGCCCGGCGGCAGCGGTTCCTCGCCACCGGGCGGCGGATCGTCGGGTCCCCCGGAATCGCCGGCGGTGTCGTCGGCGGTGCCGTCGGTCCCCGGCGCACCGTCCGCGGTGCTATCGTCGCCCGCACTGCCGGCCCCCGCGTCGCTCGACGCCTCCGTGAGCGCGCTGCCTCCGTCGGTCGTCGGTGCGTCGGTCGCCGCGCCGGTGTCCGCGGGGCTGTTGTCATCGGCGTCCGGCTCGCCGCAGGCGGTGAGCGTCAAGGCCGCGGCTGCGGTGAGGACGCGCGAGCGGGATCGATCGGGGAGCCGGAATCGGGCCATCGCGGAGTCAGTGGCCGGGCACCGCGGCTTCTGTGCGTGCCCGCGCCGCGGCTCACGGCGTCTTCCAGTTCTTCACGAGCTCGCAGGCGGTCGGGTTCTTGTCCTTGTCGCAGATCTCCTGGCACTCCTCCTTGGTCACCTTGCCGCAGATCTCCTTGGTCTTCTCGGCCCACTTTGCACAGGCCTTCTCGTCCTTCTCGATCGTGCAACCGATGCCGCAATCCTGACTCGTGCCGTCGGGGCCCAGGCAGAACTCGGTCGCGTGGTGTTTCTCGCAGGCGGAGAGGCCGAGGCCGAGGGCGAACGCGAGTGTGACACCGAGGCGTTGCATGGTCGCCGAGAATACCCGCATCCGCCGGCCGTGCGGTGGCGGTCGAGCCCCCGGTTGAGCGGCGGGCGCAAACCCGTCACGCTTGCGCCCTTGCGATCCTGGCGACGTTCGTTCGGGTATAGCTCCGGGTCTGGCTCCGGGCCTAGCTCCGGGTCTAGCTCCGGGTCTGGCTCCGGGTCTGGCTCCGGCGCTGGCTCTGGTCCGCGGTCGACGACCGGCTCGGGCTCCGACCCGAGCGCTGCGATCGCGTGGCAGTTCCCGCCTGCCGTGTGGCGACGTGGGCTCGAGGTGTTCGCCCGCGGGGCGGTCGGCACGCCCCAGTACGACCCCGAGCAGGAGGTCTGGAGCGCGCTGGTGCACGGCTCCGCGCCCGATCCCTATCGCGTCTGGGTGTACTTCGAGCCCGCGGCCCAGGGCGCGGCGCGACGCGAGCTCGACGGGGATTGCAGCTGTCAGGCGCCCAAGCCGTGCAAGCACATCGCCGCGCTGGCGATGGCGGTGCAGCACCGCACGCCCCGTCGCCCGGATGCAGACAAACCGCCGACGCGACCGGCCCCGGCCGCCTCGCGCCGCGCGTTCACGCAGTGGGCCCAGGAGCTGGCGAGCGCCGCGACGACGCCCACGACGCTCGAGCCGATCGAGGCGCCTGCGGCGATCCATCCGGTGGTGCTCGTGTTCGTCGTCCGGCCGGTGCGCGACGCCGCGGGGCAGCGACGCGTGGCGATCGAGACCCACCACGTGACGACGATCGGCGGTCGGACGAGCACGTCGCCGTACGATCTCGACGCCGCCCTCGCGACGCGGCCCGAGGCCCGGTCACCGTGGCTGCGCGACGTCGACCTCGCGATGTGGGTGCGCCTGCAGACCTGCGAGCGCCGGCGCTCGGCGCTCGGCCAGCGGCTGCTGCCCCACGACGCCCACGGCGCGCACCTGCTCGCCGAGGTGCTCGCGCTGGGCGTCGCGCGGGAGGGCGACGCCGATGGGCCGCCGCTGCACCCCGGCGATCCGCGGCCGGCTCGACTGCGCTGGCGCCTCGATGCCGATGCGCACCAGCAGCTCGTGGTCGAGCCGCAGGACGACACGGCGCCGCCGTGGCGGATCCTGCCGATGGCGCCGCTGCACTACGTCGACGCCGACACCGGCGCGTGCGGACCGGTCGTGCTCGAGATCCCCGCGGTCGAGCAGATCCGTTTGCTCGACGTGCCCGGCGTCGATCCGACCTGGTCGGGCGCGCTGTCGCGGACGCTGCGGACCACGCTGCTCGAGGGCGGCGTGCCACTGCCGCGCGCGCTGGCGATCGGTCGGGCGCGCCGCGGTCAGCCGGTGCCGGTGCTGCGCCTGTTCGCGCGGCTCCGCGGCACGCAGCGCGAGCCGAGCGCGTCGCTGTCGTTCGACTACGAGGGCGCCGAGATCGGTCTGGCCGACACGCGGCCGACGGTCGTGCGCATCGAGGGTGATCGCGTCGATCGACTCACGCGGGATCACGAGGCCGAGCGCTGGGCCCAGGAGCGCCTCGCGGGCGAGGGGCTCGTCGGCGATCCCGACGCGCTCGGGATGCTCGACGGCTCGAAGTGGTTCGCGTTCGCCCGCGGCGGCGCGCCGCAGCTGCGGCACGAGGGCTGGCGCGTCGAGATCGCACCGGACTTCGAGTGGAACACCACCGCGGTGGATGCCTGGTACGCCGAGGGTCGCGACGGCGCCGAGGGTGAGGGCCCCGATGGCAGCGGCGCGTGGTTCCTCGAGCTCGGCGTCGTCGTCGACGGCGAGCGGGTCAACATCCTGCCGGCCGTGGTCGCGGCGATCCGCAGCGGGCAGCTCTCGCCCGAGCGGCTGCGCCTGGGTGGTCAGCCCCTGGTCGTCGCGCTGCCGGATGGGCGTCGGGTCGAGATCGACGCCGCGCGACTGCAGGCGATCGTCGACGTGCTCGTCGAGCTGAACGACGAGCGCCGCATGCACGACGGCAAGCTCGTGCTCGCGCGGCTCGATGCGCCGCGCCTGCAGTCTCTCGGTGACTTCAGCTGGACGCTGGATCCGAAGCTGCAGGCCTTCGCCGATCGGCTCGCGCGCGGGCCCGATGCGCTGCCGCCACCGGCGGGCCTGGTCGCGACGTTGCGCGAGTACCAGCTGCACGGCATGGCGTGGTTGCAGTGGCTGCGCGACGGTGGGCTCGGGGGGATCCTCGCCGACGACATGGGCCTCGGCAAGACGATCCAGGCCCTCGCGCACCTGCTGATCGAGAAGGAGGCCGGACGACTGACGCGGCCCGCGTTGGTGGTCGCGCCGCGCAGCGTGCTCGGCAACTGGTTGCGCGAGGCCGAGCGGTTCACGCCCGGCTTGCGCGCGACCGCGTACCACGGCGCCGAGCGGGGCGGAGTCTTGGACGCGCTCGATCAGTGGGACGTCGTCGTGACCACCTACGCGCTGCTGCAGCGCGACGCGGCGCTGGGCAAGGCGCGGTGGCACGTCGCGATCCTCGACGAGGCGCAGATGATGAAGAACCCGACCGCCAAGGTCGCGGTCGCGGCCCGGGCGCTGCACGCCGATCAGCGGATCTGCATGACCGGCACGCCGGTCGAGAACAACCTGCGCGATCTGTGGTCGCTGATGGCGTTCGCGAACCCGGGGCTGCTCGGCACGTCGCGGCAGTTCACGAGCTGGTATCGCACGCCGATCGAGAAGCACGGCGAGGTCGGTCGGTTCGACGCGCTGACCCAGCGGATCGCCCCGTTCCTGCTGCGCCGGACCAAGGCCCAGGTGCTCGCCGAGCTGCCGCCCAAGACGGAGATCGTCCTGCACGCGACGCTCGAGGGGCCACAGCGCGATCTCTACGAGTCGGTGCGGATGAGCATGGAGAAGCGCGTGCGCGAGGAGCTGGCGCGGCGCGGCCTGGCGCGCAGCCGCATCGTCGTGCTCGACGCGCTGCTCAAGCTGCGGCAGGTCTGCTGCGATCCCGAGCTGATCTACGCGTCCGAAGGGCCCGGCCGCGGTGGGCTGCGCGGTCGGGCGCCGGACAGCGCGAAGCTGGCGCTGCTCCTCGAGCTCGTCGACGAGCTCGTCGCCGAGGGGCGACGGGCGCTGGTGTTCAGCCAGTTCACCACGATGCTGTCGCGGATCGA
The DNA here is from genome assembly GCA_044344875.1 of Nannocystaceae bacterium. GTDB lineage: Bacteria > Myxococcota_A > Polyangia > Nannocystales > Nannocystaceae > Xiheibacterium. Next base: position 4,702 of record JBIJCC010000134.1, on the reverse strand, counting down.
GCGCGAGCTCGACGCGCGGCGGATCCCGTGGCTGTCGATCACCGGCAAGACGAACGATCGACAGTCGATCGTCGATCGGTTCCAGACCGGCGCGGTGCCGATCCTGCTGGTGTCGCTCAAGGCCGGCGGCACGGGCCTCAACCTCACCGCGGCCGACACGGTGATCCACTACGATCCGTGGTGGAACCCCGCGGTCGAGGCCCAGGCCACGGATCGCGCCCACCGCATCGGTCAGAGCCAGCCGGTCACGGTGTACCGGTTGATCTGCGACGGCACCGTCGAGGAGCGCATGCTCGCGCTGCAGGCGAGGAAGTCCGCGCTGGTCCGCGGCGTCCACGAGAGCGCCGAGCGGCGTGCGAACCTGGGGCTCGCGCTGGGCACCGACGAGATCGCCGCGCTGCTCGCCCCGATCGACCCGGACGATCGCGTGGTGTCGGTGCCCGCCGTGCGCCCGGCCCGTGCTAACGTGCGCGGTGGGTGACGCCCCACTGGCACGCGCTGGTGACGTTCGTGCACGCCGTCGGCGGCGGCGTGTGGATCGGCGCGGTCGGCTTCAATGTGTTCGTGCTGCACCCCCGCGCCGAGCGGTTCTTCGCCGAGCCCGGGCGCTTCGAGGACTTCGTGTTCACCGTGGTGTCGGGGATGCGGTGGTGGGTGGTCGCGGGGATCGTGGCGCTCGGCGGTGCGGGGTTCGAGCTGCTGCGGCTGCGGGGGTTGGACCTCGACGCGATGATCCTCGCCAAGCTCGCGCTGTTGCTCGTGACGACGATCCTGTTCGCCGTGCTGTCGTGGCGCATGTGGCCGGCGCGCGTGCTCGCGGCGCCCGCCGAGCTGGCCGGGCTGCGACGGCGCTTCGCCCGGGTCGGCGCATCGATGGTCGCGTGCAACCTCGCGAACGTGGCGCTCGGGGTGTGGCACCACGCGCTGCGGTGAGGCGGGGCGATCCCGCGCCGTCACATCGGCCGGCACGCTGTCTCTGCCGCGCCGGGAGGACGATTCGATGACGAGCGAGACCCAAACGCTGCGCCTCGACCACTACCGCAAGCCGTTCCTCGGCGAGCCTACCGAGCTGACGAGCGCGCAGCGCGATCAGCTGCAGGCGCTCATCGACAGCGACATGGACTCGGAGGGGATGAGCGTCGATGACTTCTTCGACGCCGCGACCAGCGAGGAGGACTACCCGATCAAGGCGCTCGAGTACATCGATGTGCTCGACGCGACGACCGGGCTCGTGGTCGCGAACCTGCTGCTCTACCCGTTCGGCGACGGCGCCGTGGTGCACGCCGGTACCACGCGGATGATCGCCAACATCGCGCAGCACGGTGTCGCGCCGCACAAGACGACGACGCCGGCGTGGATCGCCGCGTTCGCGGCGGCATGGCGCGAGGGCGCGAAGCGGCTCGGGGTCGACGACCCCGGGCACTTCACGGTGGACTGACGGGCCGAGCTCGACCGACCCGAGCAGACGCGTTCAACCACCCGCGGCGCGGGTCAGCTCGTCATGGCCCGGGAGCCCGGTCAGATCGGGCACGACGACGATCTCGATGCGGCGGTTCTTCGCCCGGCCCGCGGCATCGGTGTTGCTCTCGCGGGGATCGTATTCGGAGTGGCTGGCGGCGCTCAGCTGCGTCGGTGGCACACCGGCGTCGAGCAGGGCGCGGAGCACCACGAGCGCGCGCCCGGCCGCGAGCTCCCAGTTCGACGCGAAGCGGTCGTTGCGGATCGGCACGTTGTCGGTGTGTCCCTCGACCTGGAATTCCTTGCCGGCGATCGTGGCCAACACCGCGCCGACCTTGGCCAGCGCCTCGATCCCGCCGGGCGCGAGCTTGGTCGACCCCGACGGGAACAGGATGTCGACCGGCAGGATGAGCACCATCCGCCCCTCGACGATCTGTACGTCGAGCGTGCCGGCGTCGATCAGCGCCTTGAACTTCGCGAGCATGCTCCTGTACTCGGCGACCCGCAGCTCGGCCACGACCTGACGCGCGGTCATCTGCGCCATCGCGGCGGCCATGCGATCGAGGTCGGCCTTGGGCCCGGCGCGCTTCTTGAGCACCTCGGCGAGGTTGCGCTGCGTTGCCGCCAGCTCCTCGTCGAGCTGGGCCAGCCGCGCGGTCGCGGCCGCGAGCTCCGCCTGGACCGCGGCCTTCTCCGCGTCGAGCGCCGCGACCTTGGCCTGCTCGTCCGCGAGCGCCTGCTCGAGCTGCTTCACCTCGCCATCGCGGGTTGCGATCGTGTCGTTCGCCGTCGCCACCTGCCGCTGGGCGTCCGCCAGCTGGGCGTCGAGGGCCTTCACGGTCTGCTCGTGCTTGGCCTTGGTCACGCAGGCGCCCATGGCCAGCGCCACGGGAGCGATCCAGGAGATCGAACGGGGTCGACGCATGCCCGGAGTCTGCCAAGGAATGGCCGCATTGGCAGGAGGGAACCGTCTCGCGCAGTCACGCGACGACCCGGATCCCGCGCTCCTCGACGTGCCAGTGGCCGCGCGCGCGCTGCAACCACGCACCGGGACGGTGCATCGCGCACAGGACCGCGCGACCAGCCACACCCGCGGGGGGCGGCGCGATCGCTGCGGCGTTGGCTCAGTCCGCCTGCATGCCCGAACCTCCTCGACGCTCGCGGGCAGGAGGTGTGCACGCGTCCGCGGTCTCGGCGCCGACGCGCCGCGCAATCTGACACGCATCAGCTGGGTCGCGCTTGCGTCGCGCTGCCCCGAACGCGGACGACACGACGGCGACGGCGACGGCGACGGCGATCGATCGAGCGTCTCGGTCGGCGCCGCTCACGGTGGGCGTTCCGCACCGCGCGGCGCCGTGATCCGTTCGTGGTCGCAGCGCGTACACCGTCGGCTTGGTCGGATCGCAGCACCGTGGCATCCTCGTCGGCATGAGTCCCTCGCCTCGCACGTGGTCGGCGGCGTGCCTGATGCTCCTCGCGCTGTCCGGCTGTACTTCGGCGCGTGACTTCGCATGCTCGAAGGACTCGCAGTGCCTCGACGGCTCGGTCGCCGGCGTGTGCCAGAGCACCGGCTACTGCAGCTTTCCCGATGGCGAGTGTGCGACGGGGCAGCGCTACGGCGATCTCGCGCCGGCGGAACTCGCGGGGCGATGCGTGCCGCCCGACGGAGCGGCGACGTTCGGCGGTGGCGGCAGCGAGAGCGAGAGCGACGGCGGTGACGATGCACGATGCGGAGATGGCGTGCAGGACCCCGAAGAGGCGTGCGACGGCGCGGACCTGGGCGGACGCATGTGCGCGACCGAGGGCTTCGTCGGCGGTGTTCTGGTGTGCGCCTCCGATTGCACGCTGGATACGAGCCGCTGCGATCGCTGTGGTGACGGGGTGCGAGACGATGACGAGGCATGTGACGGCGTCGATCTCGGGGCGGAGTCGACGTGCGCCGACGTCGGGCTCGGCGGCGCCGACGAGGCGCTCGGCTGTACGCCGGACTGTCGCATCGAGTACTCGGCGTGCGCGGCATGTGGTGATGCTGCGATTACGCCACCCGAGGAGTGTGACGGCGCTGTGCTCGGGGCGGCGACGTGCGCGAGCTTGGGCTTCGAGGACGGCACGCTGGCGTGTTTGTCCGGGTGCTTCTACGACGTGTCGAGTTGCTCGGCGTGCGGCAACGGTGTACGCGAGGGTGTCGAGGCCTGCGATACGACGGATCTCGGCGAACAGACCTGCACGTCGCTCGGATACGACACCGGCGCGCTGGGGTGTACCGCGGACTGCGTGTTCGAAACGAGCGGATGCTCGACGTGCGGCGACGGCACCGCCAGCGGCGACGAGGTGTGCGATGGTGTCGATCTGGCAGGGCGCACCTGCGCCGGCGAAGGGTTCGACGCGGGCACCATCGCGTGCCGAGGAGATTGCACGCTCGACCTCGGCGGCTGTAGCACGTGCGGTGATGGGGCGCGCAGCGGTGACGAGGTGTGCGACCAGCTCGATCTCGGCGACAGCAGCTGCGAGGGCCTCGGATTCGACGGCGGGCCGCTGAGCTGCGCGGGGGATTGCACGTTCGATACATCGCAGTGCACCGGTGACGCGTGCGGCGACCCTGCGGCGTGTGCGGCGGGCGGCACGGAGATGGAAGCGTGCGGAATGTGCGGGATGCGTTCGCGCAGCTGCGGAGAGACGTGCGTGTGGGGCGCGTGGAGCGGTTGCAGCGGCGAGGGCACGTGTTCGCCCGGCGCGGTCGAGGGCATGGCGTGTGGCGATTGCGGCATGCAAACGAGGCAGTGCAGTGCGTCGTGTGCCTGGGGTGGCTGGGGCGCGTGCAGCGACGAAGGCGTGTGCACACCGGGCGAAATCGAGATGCAGGCCTGTGGAAACTGCGGCACACGCTCGCGGACGTGCGGTGGGTCGTGCGGCTGGGGCGAGTGGGGCGCGTGCGGAGGCGAGGGTGTGTGTACCCCCGAGTTGCGTAGCCACACGCGGATCTAGAACGTGAAAAGCCGGAAGAACGCCGCCTGGGACGGTCTGAGAAGCGGTTTCCCGACCAGCCTCTCGAACGTACAGGAACGAACTTCCGGTGAACCCCCGAGTTGCGTAGCCACACGCGGATCTAGAACGTGAAAAGCCGGAAGAACGCCGCCTGGGACGGTCTCAGAAGCGGTTTCCCGACCAGCCTCTCGAACGTACAGGAACGAACTTCCGGTGAAGTTGAGAAAAGCAGAAATCGTCCGCCGTGTCCACGCCGTTC